>SBGR01000021.1 GCA_006226545.1 Bacteroidota bacterium
TTCGGGGTTCTGAATTGCTGGGTGCTTCCTTTGCTACCAGCGTTAGACCCCTTCGGGGCCAGGTTCAAACCCGTCAGATATAAACTAAGCCTGTTCCCGTTTTCACCGGAATGAATTCCAGTGCTGCTGATTAGAAGGGTTCCCTAGACTATCCCTCCGCCCTCAGCCCTCTGCTCCTTGCTATTTCCCGAAACCCACAACTCGCTAACTCGAAACCAACCTTGTTCCGCTTTCACTGGACTGGAATTCCAGTGCTGCTGATAGAAGGGTTCCCTAGACAATCCCTCCGCTCTCAGCCCTCTGCTCCTTGCTATTTCTCGAAACTCACCTAACAGAGCGGCAATGCCTCGGCTATCGGCTACAGGATAGTAGTGTGTTCGATCTGTAAACCGCTGTTTCGTTTCACCATTCTCCATTTATATTTTGATAGTTTTAATTCACGAATAGGGGTATTTTCGAAACCAGCTGTCTAAGCTACAATGAACGAGAAGTTTTTACACCTAGCCACCCGGAGCATCACGGCCGAAGCCAGCCCTGCCGAAAAGCAAGAGCTGGAGCTGATGCTGCAAGATCCGGAGATGCAGAAAGCCTTTGAAGAGCTCGAGGCTGCCTGGAAGGTGAGTTCTGAATATACTCAAGACACCTTTGCCGAAGCCGACTGGGCTAAGATGCAGCAAAGAATACAAGGCGCTCCGCCAAAATCATTGCTTCAACGTTATCTGATGCCCATGAGCATCGCCGCCTCACTGATACTACTCATCGGCTTTGCCGCCAATTTTTATGGGCCATTTGCCTACGATACCATTGAAGCAACTGCCGGTAACCTAGCATATACTTTACCGGATCAGAGTCAGGTGATATTAAAAGAAGGCAGCACGCTCCGCTACCGTAAACAATTCGCTAGCCACCGCGAAATGGAATTGAAAGGTGAAGCCTTTTTCATTGTAACCAAAGACCCGGCTCATCCGTTCCAAGTGGAAACTGCAGGTTCCATGACTACCGTTTTAGGTACCCAATTCAATATCCGCGAAGACAAAAACTACCACAAAGTGGAAATCCACGTGAAAGAAGGAAAAGTCCGTTTTGGAAAAGAATCCAATGAACTGATCTTGGAAAAGGGGATGTCGGCTTTTTACAATGAAGGCAGCGGAGAAGTAGCTAATCTTGCATTCGGAACCGGCAACCGTGTTCGCTGGTTTGAAAACCGCCTTGTTTTCGAAAATGCCCCAATGGAAACTGTAGCACACGATTTAAGTGAATACTTCGGAATGAACATCAGCGTAGATGACGCCAGCGCGAAATGTCCGTTTACCAGTCCGTTTGAAAACAAAAGCTGGGAAGACGTTAAACATTCCATCGAGCTTTCTACCGGAGTAATATTCAAACAGACCGGCGATAATACTTGGATCATAGAAGGAGGAAACTGCCATTAATGAACCTGCGCGCAGCGGAACAAAGCGATGAGCAGCTATTGCTCGCCCTCAAGGAAGGTAGTGAACAAGCCTTGCATAAACTTTTTATGCGCTACTACGATGCCTTGGTGCGCTTTGCTGTGCCTATCTTAAAAGACCAAGACGCAGCCCGCGACGTGGTGCAAGAGGTTTTCGCTCGCATCTGGGAAAAGCGCGCCGCACTTGCCGATGAAACCCGAATAAAGAGTTACCTCTACATGGCCGTGAAGAATCAATCCATCAACGTGCTGCGCAAAGAAGAACGCATCCAATGGATGAACGAAGAAAGCGAGATGGAAGCCTTGGCGCCACGAGAAGAATCGACGTTCAATACCATGGTAGACCGCGACCTACAAGTACGCTTGAAGCATGCCTTGAGTGCTATTCCGCCAAAATGCCGACAAGTTTTTGAACTCAGTCGTTTTGAGGGACTGAGCTACCAACAGATTGCCGATACCTTGGAAATCTCGGTTAAGACGGTAGAAAACCAGATGACCAAAGCCTTACAGATCATGCGCAAGGAACTGCTACCTTACCTCAAGGTGGTGCTGTTCTGCCTAATCTGGCAATAGTCTAGCTTTGTGTTATGAAAGCTTTCTTCACCGACCTCTTTGAATACCACCATCACTTCAATACCGAAACAGGCCTATTGATGCGTGCGCATTTGGAGCAAATCCCTGAAGAATTTCCTGCCCTTTTCTCTCACATGTTGAACGCCCACCAAATCTGGAATTCGCGCATACTGCAAACTCCCAGCTTCGGCGTGCATCAAAACCATTTGCCGCAGACCTGGGCCTCCATTGATGAAGCCAATTTCAAAAACAGCTTGTTGATATTAGAGAGTCGCGACCTTGCTGAAACCATCGCGTACACCAATAGCCAAGGCACCGGCTTTGTCAATAGCATTCAAGAAATCCTCTTCCACGCAGCCAACCATCACAGCCACCATCGGGCACAAATCATGAGCGGCCTTCGTAAAGCTGGTTTTGAACCTTTGGCAACGGATTATATCTTCTATAAAAGGAAACAAGCCTGATTTGGGCTTGCCCAACTTCCATCTTGAAATTATCTTGCAGGCATGAATATCCTGCTCGTTTACCCGGAGATGCCAGACACCCTTTACGGCATGAGGCATTTACTCAAAGCCGTCGGTAAACGAGGCGCGTACCCGCCTTTAGGCTTACTCACCATTGCACCAATGCTTCCATCGCATTGGAATAAAAGACTTCTAGACACCAATCTAAAGCCACTCACACAAGCTGATTTAGCCTGGGCAGACATGGTCTTTTTATCTGCTATGAACGTGCAGGAACTGGCCGTTCGTGATATTCTGAAACAATGCCAAGCCGCTGGAGTGACCATCGTAGCGGGTGGCTCGCTATTCACACATGAGCATGAGCGTTTCCCGGGAATTGATTATTTCGTTTTGAATGAAGCAGAAATTACGCTGCCCCAGTTTATAAGCGATTTTGAAGCCGGCAATCCACAGCGCATTTACCAAAGTGAGGCCTTTGCCGATATAAGCCTGTCTCCGGTTCCTGCTTTTGAATTAGCGAAAATGGACGAATACCTGTATGCCATTGTGCAGTATTCAAGAGGCTGTCCCTACCTATGCGACTTCTGCGATGTAACGGCTTTGTATGGCCGAGTGCCGCGCGTTAAAAGCAGTGATCAGATTATAGCCGAACTGGAAAAGCTGATGCAATACCAGAGTGTGCGTTTGGTGCTTTTTGCCGACGATAACCTCATTGGTAATAAAAAGATCTTAAAGAAGGATTTGCTTCCTCGTCTGATTCAATGGCGTAAAGAAAAGAACCCAAGTTTCTTCTTCGCTACGCAGCTCACCATCAACCTTGCCGACGATGAAGAGCTCATGCAAATGCTCATCGACGCCGGATTCAGACACGTATTTGTTGGTATCGAAACACCGGATGAGCAAGGACTGGCGGCTTCAAGGAAAACTCAAAACTTGCGCAGAAATCAGCTGGATACCATTCAGAAACTGCACAATACCGGATTTATCATAGCCGGCGGATTCATAGTAGGCTTTGATACGGATAGCCCCGGCATCTTTGAGCAACAGGTTAATTTTATTCAAGAGAGCGGCATACCCCTTCCGATTGTAAATATTCTAAAGGCGCCTCCGGGAACTGAACTTTTTGAAAAAATCAAAAGTCAAGGCAGGCTGAGTAGGGAGTTTGCTTTTTCAGAGGGTGAAACCAATATCATTCCGGTGATGGATGAAAAAATGCTCTTTGAAGGATTCTTAAGTCTAGCCTACGGTATTTACCATCCTTCTAATTCACTCAAGCGATTCCAGCAATTCTTCAATACCTATGGATCTCCAAAAACCCAGGTGAAGGTGCCGGAGAAGGTTAGCTTCAAAGAAATTCTACTCACCATTCAAGCTGTTTACCGCATTGGGATTGCAGATTCACAACGTAAATACTTTTGGAAACTGATTTGGTGGACCTATAAGCACCACCGCAAGCACCTCGATAAAGCCTTCTCTTTTGGTCTCATGATGCACCAGATGTACAGAACTTACCTGCATATTCGGGAGCAAGTTAACGCACAGAACCCGGGATTAGTTGAAAGACCCCTCCGCCAGATGGCTGAAGCAGAGGCTTTAAGTGCTTGATATCGCTAAAACCCAATTTCTAGCTGGATACGGTAACGTATCTCGTCGGACGGGGTGCCATCAAAATCGATGTAAGAAACGTCGGCTTGCATTTTCAAGGTATGACCAACTATGTACTTTGAAAGCGCCAGGGTGTATTCATTTTGTGCTTTGAAGCTTTTGGCCCTATCCGGAGTAACGCGCGTATATCGTCCTGCTACCTCAAAGTTATTCTTAAATAAATATCCCGATTGCAGGTTAATTCCCTGTCCGGTAAAATAGGTTCTACCACTGGAGTCAATGAGGGAACTTCCCACATTTTCAGCTATGCTGCTGTGATCTCCCACTGCCGTTTTGTTTGCATATTCAAACGTGGTAGAAAAGCCTTTGTACTTAATTAAAGCATCTACCAATACTGTGGCTAAATCGTGCTGCATATAGGCTCCACTGGAATTAATCAAGTAGCGGCCGGTAGAAGTTTGCCGAACGGCTTTGTCATTATAACTATAGGTTAAACCAAAAGAGAGTTTTGGCTTTGCTTCTCTTTTAAGATCACTCTCAAAGTAATCGCCCTTCGACTTGAATTCACCAAAAGGAAGAAATTCAACCCTAGCTACATAATGGTTACCTCCCAAATTTGTGAACATCGAGTTGCGCACCTCACCTAAGGACAAAGAACCAATTTGCTTTACTACCATTTTCCCGTAGGATTGCTTTGCTCTCAATTGCACTCCAATCTCCCGGTCTAAATTGAAGATACTATTCACTTGGGAACGATCAACAATTTGCAGGGATTGAGACGATACAACGCGTTCACGGTTTCCGGGAAGTTTGGTTTGACCGGCCCAAACCTCGAGGTTCTTGGTAAGTTTGTATTTCAATACCGCATCCAAGATGAAATTAGGCACTTTCTTCGAATCGTATTGATCCGTTCTGATGATACGGTCGCGCTCGGATAATCCGAATTCTAGTTTGTACACCAATTTCGGACTGAAAACATGTCCATCCATTTTTATACGAGCCCGACGGATACTCAATTCATTCACCCATGCCTCTCCCACATTGCTCGGCTTTTCAGAAACGAATAAGGTTTGTATACGCCCGGAAAGCAACAGCTTGTAATTGGAATCTTTAGATTGAATAGTCAAACCTTCGCCATATTCATAGCTTATTTGCTGAGCATTGGCGCTCAACGTAATAAGGGATATAAAAAGTGCTACGATTCCGAGTCTCATGCTATTGGTGTCTATCTTTAATTTCGTCTACAAAACTCCGCTACCATTCTTAAGTCTAGATGTATTGATTGTTATCTTAATGTTAAGATTCGAGGCAATACTTATCCATTGAATTCTTAATGCCTTGGTTTAGTGTGCTTTATCATCATTTCTATTGTTAAGTTTGCCTTAATTCTATGTTATCTACCCCACGTCTTTATCCCGTGTTTCTTGATCTACATCAAGGAAGCATCTTTGATTAGCCGGGACCTTTGTAGCATAAAATCATCACATTATGCTAAAGAAATATGGTACAAGTGCCTGGCTTATCTTGATGGGCCTGGCTTATGCAAACGTCGGAGTTCAAGCACTCCTCAATCCGGAAGGCATCATGAGTTTTGTGGATGTCAAACTAGAAAACCCCAGCGCCATGAGCTCAATCAGGGCATACTATGGAGCAGTTAACCTCTTCTTCGGACTATTCTTAGCTTTTGGTTCTTTCAAGCTAAAGCGAGAAGGACTCATCTTGGTAATCCTGTATACCATGGGATTTGTGGTAGGCCGCAGCTTCAGCTTGGCCGTAGACGGTATGCCGAATGAATTTGTAACGAATTGGCTCTTCACTGAAGCCTTTAGCGGGGTAGTATCTATTTGGTTGCTCATCAGAGAGATTAAACTTAAACCTCAAGCATTCGTTCAAGGCGCTTCGGCGTAATGATGAGAGGACCCCGTGGAAATATTTATAAAGTACATAGGGGTTCTTTTTTTCTGTCTTGTCTCAGGTGCAGATCACAGATCATGAAACGAATTACATTACCTATCTTATTTATGCTGCTGGCCGGGATGGCGGTAGCTCAAATTCCAAATGGAAACATTGAATCATGGAAGACCTTTGGTTTTGGACCCATGACATTCGATTACCCGGAAGGATTCTTAACCAGTAACTTCACCGTATTTCAAGGATCTGATCCTTCGGTAACTGAAGTAACGGGTGTAAACGGTGGTAAAGCTGCTCAAATCAAGACCCACCTTGCAGATGAAGATGGCTCCTTGGTGCCTACTTCCGGCTTGATGATGTCGCTCAAAGGACAACTATCCCTTACCGGCGACTTCGATAATAAATTTGCCATAAGCGGTAAGCCAAGCAAATTTGAAGGGTATTATTCCTTCGCTCCCGTTCAAGGAGACACCTTCAGCATTGTTGTATTACTGTATCAAAACGGAACTGTCGTAGGTGTTGCAGAAATGAGCGATAACCAAACAGTTTCCAATTTGTCGTCTTTCAGCTTAGACATCGACTATGTTGGTTCTAACGATATGCCGGATAGCGCGAGCATCACCATTCTCAGCTCCAGCAACGAAGACATCCACGATGGAACAACTTTGACAGTTGATGAATTGAAGTTTGTTACTTCAGGCGGTGGCACAACTGCTATCTTTAGCGATGCAAAAACCTTCAACGGACAAGTTTACCCTGTTCCGGCAAACAATACCCTTAACATCCGCTTGGCAGAGACTTCAGCTCAATCAGCTCAGATTGAATTGTTCGATATCAGCGGCAAATTGTTGATGACTAAAAAGCTTGACGCTTATACTGAAAACGCCAGCTTGGATATCAGCGGACTCCCTAGTGGAATCCTCTTTGGTACCATCACGGTGAATGGTCAGAAACACTCTTTCAAAGCATCCAAAAACTAGTGTTCAGTTAATAATTCCCTACAAAGAACCCTCTTCGGAGGGTTTTTTCAGTTTATGCGGTAGCGGTGAGAAGGTTAGACTGTGGGACTGTTTGATTCTAGAATTGGGTTTGATGAAAGTCGGGCTAAATAAGCAAGAAGACAAAGGACATGAATCCGATGGAATCATTTAGTTAAACTTTCTTTTTCACAGGGTTCTGGCGAGTATCCCAGAAGAGGACCAAATCAATTCGCTTCGGGTATACACGGTAAAAGAGCAAATTGTGTTTAGTTATAAGAACCTGATGCACACTCAACTTAGGTGAATACCGGAATTGAACATTCCCCTTTTGTATCAGTTCTAATTTTTCCTTTAGATTTTGAATGAACTTTTCAGTTACAGATGGTGGCCAATTTTCATTAAGGTAGGCTAACACTTGATTATACGATTCAATGGCTCTTTCTGTCCAGCGAATCTCTAGTCCCATTTATTTAATCTTTTAACAGCTTCTTCATGCGGAATGGACTGATTCAATTCAGACTGTTTCAAGCTTGTTTCAATGGCCTCTTGAACTTCATTCGGAAGCTCATCCCAAAAATCATCATTCACCTGATAGCTGTTAAACAAACTTCTGATTTGGTGCAAAAGAGCTTCATTCTTCGTGTCCATTATTAACTGTATCAACTCCAGTTTCTCCATATGCATATTCAAAGCCATAGCGATACTTTTTAAGCTAACCCAAAGGTACCAAAAATGTGGGACTCTGGGATTATTGAACCCTTAAGCGGCTATAACAATCCCACAGGCTGGCCTCAGCCAGCCAGCACATCCCCGTACTTTTCTCTATTTCCGGTCATTACGCGTTTAGCGAAAGGACAAAGAGGTAGTATTTTAATGTCCTTCGCTCTGGCCCAATCAGCGCCGGCATCTACCAACTGCTTGCCTGCACCTGTACCGCGTAGCTTATCATCGACCTCAGTGTGATCAATGATGATTTTATCGTCCCCAGCCCAGACATAGGTCATCATGCCTAAACGTTCCCCTTCTACTTCGATATAAAAAGAACCCTTGGTTCCCTGCTCTTCGTGTTGAATTTCAAAACCCATAAAACCAAGATACCGCTTATCTTTGAAAGGCTTTGAAATTTGAATTAATATCTGAATTTACGCCGTCGGGCGACCAACCCACGGCCATAAAACAACTCACGGAAGGGGTGATTCGTGGCGATCATGCACAGACCTTACTCGGGGTGACCGGTTCCGGAAAAACCTTCACCATGGCCAACGTGATTCAAAACACGCAAAAGCCAACGCTGATACTCAGTCACAATAAAACCTTGGTGGCGCAGCTCTACGGTGAGTTCAAGCAATTTTTCCCGAATAATGCGGTAGAGTACTTCGTGTCTTACTACGATTATTACCAACCGGAGGCTTTTATTCCTTCCTCCAATACCTATATCGAAAAAGACCTCAGCATCAACGACGAGATTGAGAAAATGCGTCTGGCCACGACCTCGGCATTGCTTTCCGGTCGGCGTGATGTGATTGTGGTTGCGTCTGTTTCTTGCATCTACGGTGCAGGTAACCCCAAAGACTTTGAAGGAAGTATTATTCGCATTAGCGAAGGACAAAAAATCAGCAGAAACACCCTGCTTTATTCTTTGGTGGACTCGCTCTACTCCAGAACAACAGCCGACTTTAAGCGAGGCAATTTCCGTGTGAAGGGTGATACGGTGGACATCTATCCGGCATATGCCGACTACGCGTACCGTGTTAGTTTCTTTGGTAATGAAATCGAAGAAATCACGGTATTCGATCCCACTACCGGTGGTGACCATGCCCGTCAAACCGATATCGCCATCTACCCGGCCAACCTCTATGTAACACCGAAGGACCGACTCCTCAGCGTAATCAACCAAATCCAAGATGATATGGTGGCGCAAGTGAAATACTTCAACGAAAACGGACGCCACCTGGAAGCCAAACGTTTGGAAGAAAGGGTCACATTCGACTTGGAAATGATGCGGGAACTGGGCTACTGCTCTGGCATTGAAAACTACAGCCGGTACATGGATAGACGTAATCCCGGCGACCGTCCATTCTGCCTTATTGATTATTTCCCTGAAGACTTTTTACTGTTTGTAGATGAGAGTCACGTAACCGTACCGCAGATTAGAGCCATGTATGGCGGCGACCGCTCCCGCAAGATTAATTTAGTGGATTTCGGATTCAGACTACCTGCCGCATTGGATAACCGTCCGCTGAAATTTGATGAATTCTACCAATTGGTGCATCAGGCGGTTTATGTGAGCGCAACGCCTGCCGACTTCGAAATAGAACAATCGGAAGGGGTTTTGGTGGAGCAGATTATTCGCCCAACAGGCTTGCTTGACCCGGTAATTGAGGTTCGTCCTTGCACCAACCAGGTAGACGACCTTCTAGAAGAAATTGATGAGCGCATCAAGATGGGCGATCGTGTGCTGGTAACCACCTTGACCAAACGAATGGCCGAGGAGCTGACCAAATACATGGGCCGTCTAGGCATCCGCTGCCAATACATTCACAGCGAGGTGAAAACCCTTGATCGGGTAGAGATTCTGCGCGGCTTGCGTTTGGGCGAGTTTGATGTACTGGTGGGTGTAAACTTGCTCAGGGAAGGCCTTGATCTACCGGAGGTGTCATTGGTAGCGATTATGGACGCCGACAAAGAAGGATTCCTTCGTTCCGCCCGTTCACTAACCCAGACCATTGGTAGAGCTGCGCGTAACGAGCGAGGTAAGGTGATTATGTACGCCGATACCATGACCGATAGCATGGAAAAAACCATCGACGAGAATAACCGTCGGAGGGAGAAACAGATTGCCTATAACCAAGAACACGGCATCGTACCGAGAACGGTGAATAAGTCGAGAGAAGCCATTCTAAAACAGACTTCGGTAGCCGATATGAAAGGCCCGGGTAAAATCTATGTAGAACCGGAAGAACGCGCTACCGTGGCCGCCGATCCGGTTTTCCAATACATGGGCAAAGACCAATTGGAGAAAGCCGCTAAGGAAACTGAAAAAGCGATGCTCAAAGCAGCCAAAGAGATGGACTTTATGGAAGCCGCCCGACTACGTGATGAACTGCAAGCAATCCAAGAAAAGATTCAAAACGTGAGTGAAGCATGAAAAAAGCAGGGCTGATTCTATTTGCGGTATCACCACTGCTCATCTGGAGCCTTTTTTACCTCACTACCGACCTCTGGTACGATGAAGTATATTCCTTTGAACACTTCGTGATAAAGCCCTGGTCTACCACATTTTTAGACTATGCCCTTCCCAATAACCACATCGCTCACAATGCATTACTGCAGTTGATTAGCCGGGTCTTCGGACTCCGTGGTGAATTTGATTTTGCGGAATACGTCTGGGTTTTTCGAAGCTTCGAGCTCTTGCTCAGCCTCGCTACCGGTTGGCTGGTATACAAAATCGCTCGGATAAAAATGCCGGAAGTACCTGCCTGGCTGCCTGTTTTTATTCTGTTTAGCAGCGTGCTGTTTCTGAATTTCAGCTTGCAGATTAGAGGTTATATGCTGAGTACCTTCTTATTGAGTCTGACCTATTACCTACAGCTGCTTTGGGAAGTGAAAAAGAAGGATTTTTTACTTTTAGCGATGGCATTCTGTATCGCCATACTGCTTTATGCCATCCCGTCCAATGCCTATGCTGTGGCTTCATTGGGCATGCTTTGGCTCATTCAGGTGATTAAAAAGACACGAGCCGGAGGGAAGCTTGAATTGAAATTAGGCTTAGCGATAGGATTGGGATTGACCTTGGCTTTTCTGGCCTACTTACCCATTCTAGACCAGGTGCTGCACAATGACTTCTCAGAAGCGAAGCCTAGACATCCCTTTTCTGTATTTAAGTTTATACTCATCTGGTTTCAATCGGCCATTAGCTCTCGCTTTATCCTTATTCCGGCTTGGGTTATTGCCAGCTATGTCTTGACAAAACAAAAGCGGCTAGGAAAGTACCGTGAATGGCTCCTGCTCATACTGCTTCCGTTTGTCTTTGCTTTCCTTCACCAGAGCAGACCATTCGGTAGGGTGTTTATGCCGCTTGTTCCCTTCTTTGCGCTCTACAGTGCCCTTGCCTTGCATGTATCTTGGAGGCAGCTTAAAAAGTTCCATTCAACCTTTGCCTACCTGACTTTACTCAGTTTATACTTTGGGTTGGTTTCTGAAATTTCCATGCTCAGAACGGCAACCCTACCGGCGCTTGTAGAGCATGATGACGTGAAACAAGACCTCTACCGAAACTATTATTTGGATGCAGAGTTTCAGCCTCAAAGGGATATTGAACGCGCTAAAGAATCCGGATATCCTATCATCGCCACTGATTTGATAGACTGGCCGACCCATAACCTATACCTGAGGAAAGCAGGATTGGATGTTCCAAGGTTAGATTCTACCTGGTATGAACTTGTTTTAGACACGAGTAAAGGCCCCTGTATCTTGCTTACCTCCGTTCCAAACCGAAAAATACGACAGCTTAAAGCGCAAGATTATGAAGGACTGCTCCTTCAAAAACATTTTTCAATGACTAATAGCCTGTTGGTGTATCCGCAGAAGGCGGAAAATGCCGATCCGTCCCGTCAAACTGAGGCGCCTGAATAGATAAAATCTTAGCAGGAACATCCGTGGTGTTGGCAAATGAATGCACCGTCCCTTTCGGTATAAAAACCATATCCCCCTTCTTCAACTCGTAGTGCTTTCCATTCATGGTTAGGGTGCCTTCTCCTTCCAGCATCATCACATGCTCTGAATGATTCACATGAAAATGGGCTGCAATACCCACCTTAATCCATATCAGAAAGCTGCTCACCAACGAATCGCCGGCCAGCTTCTCCACCTTGATATTCTCTAGCGAATCAGGTGCTGTTTTTTCATTTAAGTGAATGATGGTTTGAGCTTGTGTAATGGAGGTGAAAGCAAACAAAAGGAGCGCAAGAAAGGTTTTCATGGATTGAAATTACGTTTTGATTCGGTTGTAGAAAAATCAGGGCAAAAAAAAAGACGCACCGAAGTGCGCCTTTGTAAAACCAAACCAAACCAAAACTCTATGAAGAGAATATTATAAAGAACGTAAATGGTTGGTTAAACCATTCACAATATTGATGCCTGAATGTGACCGAATGTTGCCCGTAATGTGAAAAAAAGTTAAAATATTTTACTCTTTACTGATTATCAGACACCTTAAACTCCATTTTGGCCAGCTCAAGCCCTAGTGCCGTCCGCAATGACACTTAGGTAACATAAAACTTCCGCTCTCTTCATGCCATTGGAATTTTGTGGCGTACTTGTTCTGTTCAAACCAGAATGGACTGCGCTTCTTACCCTTGAACTCATGCATGGTCTCGGCATCGTACATCCTTCCATTCATTACCACGCTGGAAATGAACTCGGTATTGTAGATACTTTCTAGCGGATTCTTATCCATGATCACCAAGTCGGCCAACTTCCCTTCTTCAATGGAACCAATCTGATCGTCCATGCCGATGTAATGTGCTCCGTTCATCGTAGCACTGCGAATGGCTTGCAGAGGGCTCATGCCGCCTTGGGTCAACATCCAAAGCTCCCAATGTGCACCTAAACCTTCCAGCTGACCGTGTGAGCCAAGGTTTACCTTGACGCCGGCATCGCTCAATTTCTTGCACGACTGCGATACGAGGATATGTCCGTTTTCGTATTCGGCTTCCGGAATCATCGTGCGGTGACGTGCTCTCGCATCCACCACACTACGTGGTGTGAAGTTTAACAAGCGCGATTTCTCCCAAACATTGGTGTGTTGGTACCAGTAGTTCTCACCACTAGCTGCTCCGTAGCACACAATTAAGGTAGGCGTATAGCCGGTTTGTGATGCGGACCATAGTTTCACCACATCGTCGTAAACCGGGGCCACCGGGATATTGTGCTCCACACCGCTGTGACCGTCTAAGATCATGCTCATGTTATGGTAGAAGAAAGAGCCTCCTTCAGGAAAGACCATCACATCCAGGCTGTCGGCAGCGGCAATCACCTGCTGTCTCTGCTCACGCCTTGGTTGGTTATAACTCTTCACTGAAAATGCTCCGAATGCTTTGGTTCTGGCCACGGCTGATCGGGCATCCTCGTAGCTGTTGATGACGGCTTTGAAGTCGCCTTCCGCTCCATACAATATGGTTCCGGTGGAATAAATCCGCGGACCCACCATGCTGCCGTATTTCACCATTTCACTTTGCGTGAAAACCATCTCGGTATTGGAAGAAGGGTCATGAGTGGTGGTTACGCCGTAGGCTAGGTTGGCGTAGTATGGCCAGTATTGCTGCGGGTGGATTCCTTGACGGAACGTCCACAAATGCGCATGCACATCCACCATACCCGGCATAATGGTTTTACCGGCACATTCGCGCACATCGCTAATGTCTCCCGCATACGAGCCTTCGGCTACCTTCTCAATTTTATTGTTTCTCACAATGATGTAGCCTTTTTCAATAACCTTATCATTTTGATCTACAGTAATGATGCGGGCGTTGTTCAATACATACACCGCTTCAGGCACATCGCTTTTCAGTTTCAAGCCAATCTTTTGCCCAGCCTTCATCAAATCAGGGAGCGAATCAGGTGCGCCCTCCAAGTGCAAAAAGCGTTTGTTCAGATCTTGAGCGAAGTATTCATCACCTAAGGTCCAGCGTAAAGTTTTGCCATCGCTAGACCAATGCAGGTTGATACCGGCATCCGGTGTAAATCGGGCAACCGGGAAGGCTTTCGTTCCGGCATTGATGTCGAGTGTTTTACCTGCCGGCGGAAGTGCCGCCACATAGACTTTATGTAAATCGGTAAAGGCCATCCATTTGCCATCCGGACTCATGCTGTAATTCTTGGCGTAGGTACTTTCAATCTCTTTGCGTTCGTCTTCCCCGCGCAAGTTCACGCTGAAGACATCGTTGCCCCGTTCGGTGTAGATTCGTTGTCCATCTGCACTGAAAAACGGATTCACTCCGCGCTCCGATATACGTTCTGTCTGTTTTGCTTTGCGATTGTATAAGTATATACCGGCATCTTCACAGTAAGCAAAACCTTGGTGATCATTGCCTTGTTCCTTCCAGTACAAAATACGTTGTCCGTCTTTACTAAAGCTTGGTGTGCGGTAGATGCCCTTCGGTAGACTCAGGACTTCCTCCTTACCGGATTTCACTTGTCGGATCACCAAAGAACCGGTTTCAGCATCGCTCCAGCGCACGTAAATCAGTTCTTTGCCATCGCTCGAATACCGCGGCTCAAACTCAAAATGGCTGTTCTGTTTGCTTAATCGTTGCGGCTCTCCAGTTGGCAAGGACTTAGTCCAGAGGTAACCTACAACAGAGAATACCAAAGTCTTCCCATCGGGTGATGTCTGCGCATGGCGAATCATTTTCGCTTCAAACTCAGCCGGCGCCACCACCTGGTGTTTGCGAATAGCCTGTCTGATTTTCTGCTTCACCTCAGCAGTGAATGGTATCTCTTTTACATCACCGCCTTTAGCGCCAATGGATAAAATCTTGCCGTGCGACCAAATGATGATACGCTCTGAATTGGGCGTCCAGGTATAGCCAGTATAGATTCCGAAGATGGCCCAAGCCTCTTGTTGGTCTTTGCTGAGCGAATCGTAGAGCGGCCATTCCAAGCCGGTTTCAAACTCATGCAGGTACAGCACCGATTTCTCTCTCACGCGCTTCACAAAGCTGAGGTATTTACCATCCGGTGAGCATTGCGGACGCACCGCACCACCCGGTCCGGAGATAACTGTTTTAATCTCTCCATTGTGGGTGTCGTAGCGTTTGATAACGTAGATCTGACTGTTCGGGTCTTTGTTGTATTGAAAATACCCACCCGGGTACATGTCTTCCGAATAATAGATATAACGGCCATCCGGGCTATAGCAAGGTTCGTTCAAATCCTGCTGGTCGTTTTTACGTTTGGTGAGCTGGATGCCGCTTCCACCGGTATGGTGGTATAGCCAGAGTTCACCGGCGCCCAAGGAGCGGCCCGAGGTAAAATGCTTTCTAGCGACGAAGTATTCGCCTCCAGGGGCCCAAACTGCGTTGTTCAGCAAACGGAAATCTTCTTTGGTGATTTGTTTCGCGTCTGAGCCATCCGTTTTCATGCTCCAGATATTGTCGCCACCGCCTGCATCACTGGTAAACAAGATACGACTACCATCCGGACTAAAACGCGGTTGCACTTCATAGGCGAGGCCGCTGCGAATTAGTTTAGCGTTACCTCCTTCTGAAGGAAGGGTATAGATATCGCCGAGTAAGTCGAAGACCAGGGTTTTACCGTCCGGACTCAAATCCAGGTTCATCCAGGTTCCTTCATTTACGGTAAAATTGACGTCGGTATAGTTGCCCGGAGGATTGTTTACATCCCATTTTTGGGCATGACAAAACAAGGCTGCCATTACGGATAAAGGCATCAGAATTCTCTTCATCATGTAGCGAAGATATCGGATTGCCCTCAGCCTACAAAAGCAATCGATGAGCCGGTATTAATACAAGACGGTCAACGTCATTTTGTATTTGGTATCGCTGTTTCGGTCTTTGATAACAACGTAATATACGCCGGGTGGCACTTCAGGGCTCCAGGTATTTTTGTATTCCAAATCTTCGAATACCAACATGCCGTGACGGTTGAATACCCTTACTTTCCAAACTCCTTCTATGGCTCCTTCCAACACATAGAAATCGTTGTGGCCATCGTTATTAGGCGTTACTACGTTGGGGATTCTGATAGGCGGACTAGGTGGACCCGTGGGAACATCATCGTCGTCGTCGCAAGCACCAAACCAGCACAGCTTAAAGCTAATCCCGGAAAACTTAATATTGATCTTCGGACCGCTTCCACTGCCGCCACCGGATGGCAAACCTACACCACCACCGCAATCTTTAAATTCAACAACCAAGGTATCGCTAGCTAAACCACAGGCCGTTTGGCTCGATACAATAACTGTATCGGATTCCGTCAATTTGGTGAGCGCGTCGCTTGAACCATCCATCCAGCTGTAATTGGGAAGCGGAAATGACGTGGAAAGTATGACCTCTTGGTTATTGCAAGCTTCTTTGTCTTGTTGAATCTGAAAAGTGGGCTGCGGACATTGTGCTAATACAATTCCAGAGCTTCCTTCTGTCAAGGTATGGAGGGTAATCCAGAAATCGCCATCTTGTTTTGTGCTGGCCACAAAACTGATTGAGTCTGTGCGCCAGGCACTATCTGCGGCATTCAATCGGCCTACCGGGTAACCTATATGATCTCCAAAAATACTCGTTGAAACAAAAGGAGCAAATCGGCCATCGCTACCGGCGCCGCTGCTCGCATAGACAAAGACAAAGGTATAGCGCTCAAAAGCTCGAATGGGTTCCGTGAGTTTGAATGAAACTCCTTCGCCAAACTGATTCCAAGCTGTTCCACTGCCCATCCAAACGGCTTTCACCGGATTCAAACAATAGGGTGGTGTGCTGGGTGTTTTGTCAATTTTTGATTTCTTGTGCGCTCCATCCCACGACTGTCCATTCCATTCCAGTACGTCGCCGTTCAGCGTGATGAGGTTGGCGCTCTTAACGTTGGCACCATTGGGAGCGGTAGAAAAACAGGGATCGGCTAACCTAGGCTGGGCATAGATTACCGAAGAAATAATTAGCGAAAGGAGGCTAATTGCGGTTTTTAGGTTCATGGGTAGAAGAAGGTTCCGTATTCGGAGCGGAGCTCAAGTCCGGTCGAATCAGAATCTTCTACTCGTCCAACAACTTGGGCATCTATTCCAAAAGACGAAGATAATTCGAGAATAGTTGCTTCCCAAGAAGGGTCTACGTAAATCTCTAGACGATGTCCCATATTGAAGACTTTGTACATCTCTTTCCAGTCGGTATGCGATTGGCTGTGAATCATACGGAACAAAGGTGGCGTAGCGAATAAATTGTCTTTAATCACTTTCACCGGCTCATCGGTAAAGTGCAAAACCTTGGTTTGAGCACCGCCGCTGCAATGGATTAAAGCGCCTATGGCATTGCGGTCTACTTCGCTAAGTAACTTTTTAACCAAAGGAAGGTAAGTACGGGTTGGTGAGAGCACCATTTTACCGGCATTCAAAGGAGCGTCCTCCCACATATCCGTAAGGCGCAATCCACCGGTATACACCACGTCGTCGTCCAAAGCCGGGTCAAAACTTTCCGGATAAGTATCGCGGTAGTGCTTAGAAAAAACATCGTGGCGCGCTGAGGTAAGGCCATTGCTGCCCATTCCTCCGTTGTATTCTTTCTCGTAAGTAGCTTGCCCATAAGAAGCAAAGCCGATGATGATTTGTCCCGGACGAACTTTGTTTTCGATGATTTGCGTGCGAGGCACACGAGCGGAAACAGTTGAGTCTACGATTACAGTTCTCACCAAGTCGCCCACATCTGCAGTTTCTCCACCGGTCAAAATCATGTTGACACCGTGGGTGTTCATCTCTTCTACAAATTCTTGGGTTCCTTCGATGATGGCTTTGATTACCTCACCCGGAATCAGGTTTTTATTACGTCCGATGGTGGACGATAACAAGACGTTATCGGTAATACCTACGCATAGTAAGTCGTCGGTATTCATTACAATCGCGTCTTGAGCGATGCCTTTCCAAACGGATAAATCGCCTGTCTCTTTCCAGTACAGGTAGGCCAAAGAAGACTTTGTTCCGGCGCCGTCTGCGTGCATTACGTTGCAGAAGTTCGGATCGCCACCCATAAAATCGGGTATCACTTTACAAAATGCATTCGGGAATAAACCTTTGTCTAGGTTTTTGATGGCATTGTGCACGTCTTCTTTTTGGGAGCTAACCCCTCTTTTGGCGTATTTATCCATGGTATTCGAATTCGGCCGCAAGTTACATCATCCGAAGGGGCTAAAAAAACGAGAAGACTAGTCCATGCTCCGGCCCAGCAGCTTATCGTTCATCTGCTTGGAGGTCTTGGCACCTAGTTCTTTCAA
Source organism: Bacteroidota bacterium (assembly GCA_006226545.1). Classification (GTDB taxonomy): domain Bacteria; phylum Bacteroidota; class Bacteroidia; order UBA8524; family UBA8524; genus M1806. Next base: position 17,979 of record SBGR01000021.1, read on the forward strand.
GCGTTCAGCTCTGCGCACCAAATTACCGTTACCATCCACCAGTTTATTCATGGCATCGGAATAGGATTTCTTGGCCGTATCCATCTGCTGACCAAGCTTCACTAGATCGTCTGAGAAATTGACAAACTTATCGTACATGTCGCCCGCCTGCTTCGCGATCTCTAGGACGTTTCTATTCTGGTATTCGTAGCGCCAGATATTCGACACCGTGCGCAGCGTAGCCAATAAGGTGGTTGGACTCACCAATACGATTTGCTTTTCGTAAGCGAGGTTAAATAATTCGGGTTCTGCCTGCAAGGCCGTGCTGAATGCCGGTTCAATGGGAACGAAAAGTAAGATGAAGTCGAGGCCTTCTACACCATACAGGTTTTGGTAATCTTTGGCCGCTAGCTGTTTGATGTGGTTTTTTAGCGATTGCACGTGCATCTTAAGTTGTGCCATGCGTTCCTCTTCTGTCTCAGCATTTACCGCTTGTTCATAGGCTACCAAACTCACTTTGGAGTCGATGATGATGTTCTTACTATCCGGCAATTTCACCACCACATCGGGTCTTAACCTGCCGCTTTCTGTGGTAGTGCTTTCTTGGATGATGAACTCGGAACCTTTCTGCAATCCGGATTTCTCCAATATGCTTTCCAGGATAAACTCCCCCCAATTGCCTTGGGTTTTGGTATCGCCTTTCAGGGCTTTGGTGAGATTCTCCGCTTCTTTGGTGATTTGTTGATTCAGCTCTTTCAACTGCTTCAACTGCTCGCCCAAAGAGGAATTCATCTTCACGTTTTCCTTGTTGCTGTCTTCTACCTTCTTCTCAAACTCGAGGATTTTCTCCTTAAGCGGATTTAATACTTCGCCAATATTGACCTTGTTTTGGTCGGTGAATTTTTTCGATTTCTCTTCGAAGATCTCATGAGCCAGGTTTTTAAACTCCAGCGACATCTTCTGGTGCAACTCTTCCAGCTCTTTCTTCTGTCCTTCCAGCTTCTCGTTCAGGGCTCGGCCCTCCGCTTTCAGCGAAGCATTTTCGCTCAAAAGTGTTTGAAACTCCTGCTGCAGACTTGCATTCTTTTGTTCTAGCTCCAGGTATTTCTTTTCCCAGGCACTTTTATTTTCTTCGGCTCTGGCCAATTGAATTCGGAGTTCTTCTTGCGCTTTTCCGGCATCGGCCGCTTTCAGTTTCGCTAGGAAAAAACCAATGGCGGCGCCGGCTGCCAAGCCTATCACTAAAAAAAGTATGCTTTCCATCTGTGCTACAAAACTAGGGATTATAATTTGGGGCTGAGTTTCTTGAGCCTGTCATTCTAACGTCAAATTTCAATATGAAGCACGACAAAAACCGTCGTATCAATGAACAATTGAGATGTTTTTTTATTTTTATCCCAAAGTCAAATCAAAATTATGACACAACCCGTTTCGCTACATGAGATGTTGCGCACTGCAGCCACTCAGATAAAATCTCCTTCCCATACCTTCCTTCTTCAAAAAAAGAATGGCCCTTACGAGCCAATTACCTTCGGTGAAATCATCGATAAAGTAAATGCGGTCAGTGCCTTCCTAATCAGCAAAGGATACCAAAAAGGAGATCGAGTAGCGATGTTATTGGATAACTGTCCGGATTACCTGATTGTAGACCAGGCCCTGATGCAAATTGGTTGTGTGAATGTTTCCATCTACCCTACTCTTCCGGAAGACGATATTGCCTATATCATCAACGACTCCGGCGCCAAGTGCATCATGGTAGGAAATCCTTTCTTATTGAAGAAAGTGATGAAGAAATTGGATGAGACTACCCAGCTCAAAAGCATCCTGCTCAATTTTGAGAAGAGCAAAGCGAAGCCGGAACACGAGATGCAAGTGGCGATTGAAGACATCTTTGCGGAAGGCAAGACTTTATACGAGGCCAACCACGCCGAAATAGAAAATCAGTTCAAGCAAGTTGGCCACGATGATTTGGCATCGCTCATTTATACCTCCGGAACCACCGGTGTACCAAAGGGCGTGATGCTTACCCACGGTAACTTCATCAGCAACGTGATCATGGCGAAAAACATCATCAAAATCCTCACGCCCAATGAACGTTACCTCTCATTTCTTCCGTTATGCCACGTTTATGAAAGAACGGCAACCTATTATTTAGGTACGCATATCGGTGCTGAGATTGCCTTTGCACAAAGCATCGAATCAGTGGCTTCCAATATCCAAGAAGCTCAACCTACCTTGATGACGGCCGTGCCTCGCCTTTTGGAACGTATGCGTGATAGGGTGATTAAAAACGCAGAGAAATCGGGTGGTATAAAAACCAAAATCTTCTACTGGGCATTGGAAGTAGGCCGTAAATCGAGAGAACGCAAGGCAGAAGGCAAAGGCCTTGGACCGATCTTAAGTTTGCAACATGCCATCGCTGAAAAGCTGGTATTCTCTAAGGTGAAAGAAAAATTAGGTGGTAAGATGCGTTTGCTCGTTTCGGGTGGCGCTGCCTTACCGCAATACGTGGGAGAGTTTTTTGGTAACTTAGGTATTGTAGCCGTAGAAGGTTACGGACTTACCGAAACTGCTCCTTTGATTTCCGTTAATGAATACGACCGTCAGGTGTACGGTACCGTTGGACGCGTAGTAGAAAAGTTAGAAGTGGGCATCTTGTCGGAAGAAGGCGAGATCATCGCTGTTCAAACCAATGAGAGTTTTGATCCGAAATTCGAGTCGGGCGAAGGCGAAATCATTGTACGCGGTCCTTCCATCATGAAAGGTTATTGGAATAAGCCGGAAGAAACTTCGGCTGTAATCGATAAAGACGGGTGGTTTCATACCGGCGACGTAGGAAAATTCCATTTGGGTAACTTGAAAATTACCGATCGCATTAAAAATATGCTGGTGAATGCCTTGGGAAAAAACATCTATCCTACGCCGGTGGAGAACGTATACCTGAGCAGCATGAAGATAGACCAGATCTTCTTGATTGGCGATAAACGTGAATTCGTTTCGGCTATCATCGTTCCAAATAAAGAGGAGCTCCAAGAGAACTTTAAGTTCAATGAAAGTTTCTTTGAAGAAGCAGATCCTTTCATCCGCGAGGCGGAAGTTCATGCTTGGATTGCATCGGATGTGAAATCACTTTCCGGCAAATTGGCCAAGTTTGAACGCATTAAAAACTTTGTAGTGAAGCGCACTCAGTTTACAGTTGAATCGGGTGAGATTACGCCAACCTTGAAGACCAAACGCAAAGTGATTGAAACGCGTTATGCCTACGATATTGAACGCATGTACCAAGAAGGCGAAACCGAAAACTAGCCTGAGTTTAGCATTAGTAGCCTGGCCTAACAAGGGTCAGGTTTAGCGATTTGGCGATTATTCCAGATCCCAGACAGAGCTGCGTTTCTCTTGCATATAACGCTTGATGTTCATCCAAAACGCTACAAAGAGGTAGAGCAAAAACGGTGATCCGAAGGTGAAGCAGGAGGCGTAAATGAAGTAAAGTCGGATACGCTCTGATGATATTCCGATTTTATCACCGAGGTATGCGCAGACGCCGTACATCCGCTTTTCCATCAAAAATTTGATTGACTCCATCATTAACAAAGTTAATCGCCAGCAAGCAAAATGGCAATACTGCTAAAACCTATGAAGGCTGAAAAGGTTCATCTTGCTTTGCCAGTTTCAGCATACGTAAGCCCATGGCACAGTCTAAACATCGCTTGTTTAAACAATAGTGATGGTAAAGCTGCAGCAGCCCCTGCGTCTCCATGGCTGATTCGGGTTTGAGTCCGAGGTCTTTGTATTTTCGGATTATTTTATTGTTCTCCGGCTTAAGCTCTGCCGCCCAATCCAAGGCTTTTTCTTGCACATCCGGCAGGTGGTTCCGATCGGCATACAAAAACAGAAAAGGCAATACGGCATTAAGTAAGATAAGCTCAATGCTGTCCCAACCAACTTGTCCGACGGTATGCCTGCTCGCTTTTCCAAACCGTAGATGATCTTGCCAATAGGGATCAGGGCTTACTCTGAATAAAGCCCTCACTTCTGTGAGCTCCTCAAGACTTAGTAGTTTTTGAAACAAGGCCGGCGTTCGGCTGTAGATGGCCGCAAGTTGCGCGAGCCTGATCTGTGGAAAATTGGCCGGTCGCATGCGGTGCGATTTCCAGATACCGGGGCTAAGTGCTGTCAAATCGTATTTGCGCTGAAGAATCCGAAACTCTTCCATACAGGCCTGCTGGTAAGCATCGGCCGCTTTGCCTTGAAGTAGACCTGCTGTTCCAAAAAATAAGGCTTCCAAGCGATGGCATTCGCGGGCTAGCCACTCGTGGTGTAGTTGAGCAGCCAGCATCTCCATCGGTACAGCATTGACTCGCATGCCAAAGCTTTTAAAGAGCACTTGCATGAAACTTTGCTCCCAATGTCCGGCATGAAATAATACCACCTTTTCCATTTCCCGGGCTTTTCGCTCCAACCGCTCAACATACATGCGATCGAGCCAAAACTTCCATTGTGCATCGCTTGGTTCAAGGAGCGAAGCACAGGGTATTTCATCCAGACTTGCCGCGAGGTACCGGTGCTTTTCAAGTAATGACGCATCGATAAAATCTTTGAGTACCAGTTCAGGGCAAGGAAGTCCGAGTGAGGTATCTTGCTCGTAGACAACATGAAGAATAATGGAATCGTAGGCCTGGTCTTGCTCGTGACCGTGCTTAAGCCAATCTGAGCTTTTTACGTGGAGTTCAATATTGCCGGCCAATTCCAATTGGCCGAGTCTGATTCGGCCGTTAAAGAAATCGGGGCCTGCATCTTCATTGAGCAATCCGGGACTTATAATTTGGATGATTTCGCCGTCGGCGGTGCATAGGTTTTCCTTCCGGAAGAGTTGATGCTTCCAGAGGAAAGAGAGTAATTTTTCGTTCATTAACAGAAGTTACGCATCTCTTGCTGCATTCTGAAGGCCTCTTCTCCGGCCTTCTCAGCAAAAGATTCGTCGGACGCAGCGTAAAGAATGCTGCGCGAAGCGTTGATAAGGAGTCCGCAATCCTTGTTGGCTCCGTGTTTCGCTACTTCTTCTAAGCTTCCACCTTGGGCTCCAACACCGGGAACCAAGAGGAAATGATCAGGAATAATTTGACGTATTTCTGACAGGTATTCGGCTTTGGTAGCGCCCACCACATACATCATATTGGAGGCGTCACCCCACTGCGCTGAGGTACGAATCACCTTTTTGTAAACCTCTTCGTCGCCGCTCTGCTGCATCTGGAAGTCTTGGGCTCCTTTGTTGGAGGTTAAGCCGAGAAGAATGGCCCATTTCCCATCAAACTCCAAAAACGGCTGAACCGAGTCGGATCCCATGTAGGGGTTGATGGTGATGGAATGAAAAGGCAATCGCTCAAAAAAGGCTCTCGCATACATGGAAGAGGTATTACCAATATCACCACGTTTCGCATCGGCAATGGTGAAGATGTTTTCTGGAATCAGCTTTAGGGTTTCTTCCATGAGATGCCACCCTTCAGCACCGAGTGTTTCGTAGAACGCCGTATTTAATTTGTAGGAAACAGCGTATTCATGCGTCGCTTCAATGATGGCCTTATTGAAAGCCAGGACACCTTCCGGGTTGCGGCCAAGGTGTGCCGGAATCTTGTTAATGTCGGTATCTAGACCTACACAAAGGAAACTTTTCTTGGAGCTAATGGCTTGAATGAGTGCTGTTCTGTTCAAAATGCATTTTTTTTGAGTGGGCAAAAATAGCGAATGACATGGAAAGCATCAGCTTGAAAGAAGCACAAAATCAAGTAGACGAATGGATCAAGACCATTGGCGTAAGGTATTTCAGTGAATTGACCAATACCGCCATCTTAATGGAAGAGGTTGGAGAGTTGGCGCGTCTTATGGCGCGGCAGTATGGCGACCAATCGTTTAAAAAGGGTGAGGATAAGGATGCCTTAGGCGATGAGATGGCTGATGTACTTTGGGTTTTGATTTGTTTAGCGAATCAGTGTGGTATTGATTTGGAAGAAGCCTTTAAGCAGAACATGCTAAAAAAGACGCAGCGCGACTCAGATAGGCACCAGAACAATCCGAAACTTTTTAAATGAAAAAGAAATCCCTTGCATTCGCTCGGAAAATCATGCGAGGCAGAATATAATTGCCTATTTTCCGTTAGATTTGAAAATTCCAACTATTAAGCAGAGAATGAAAAAGCTTTACAAGAGTCTGATTCTAGTCCTGGCTGCAGGATTGTTTTCAACAACCGCCAGTGCCCAAGCATTTTGGGGAATCTACGGAGGAATTAACACCGCCAACATGCGAATGGGCGAGTGGAAACAGTCCTCTGACCCCTTGGATACAAAACCAACTTTTGAGAAAATTAGAAGACTAACATTTGGTGTGAGTTTGGAGTTGCCTTTTAGCGATTACTTCATCCTTCAACCCGAATTGGCCTTTACTCAAAAAGGAACCATCTTAAGTGTTGACTCCAACTATGGCGATATCTTAGGTGGTGGTACGAGCACCTACCAAACGGTAAACAACTTGGATTTGAACTACCTTCAGTTACCTATCCTCGCCAAAACCCGTTTCCAGTTAACCCGTCCGAAGCCAATCTACCCTTACGAGAATTCAGGTAAGCCTTTGTTTATTGAATTGTATGGCGGACCAGTTGTGAACTTCCTTTTGAATCCAAGAGCGAATTATTCTCAAACCATCCACGAGCAAAACGCCTTAACCAATATCGACACCACCTACAAAGTGAAATCGGTAGGCACACAAGCCGGTATGAAGCGATTGGATATTTCCTTTGCTGTAGGTGCAAATTTGAAATGGAAATGGAATAAGAAGTCGTATTTATACCTCGACGTTCGTTATTCATTGAACTTCTTAAACGTTAACGACAGCGCTTTGGTGAATATTTACACCAATGAGAATACCGGTAACCTAGAGGCTGTTTCACCAACCTTGAAAAACTCAGGTAACTTGGCCTTAACTATTGGTATCAATACCACCTTTACAAAACGCCGTTACTGGAATCATCCACGTGTGATTAAACGTAAGTTCTAATCCACCTTGAACAAGATATTAAACCCACCTTCCGGTGGGTTTTTTTATGCCCTTTTCAGAAGCTTCCTTCTCCCTTTTAGTGATTGATAAGAGAACCATCAATAACGCCAATTGAACAAGTTAATTTGATTGAACAAGGCATAAAAAAGCCGTCTCAAAGAGACGGCTTTCTGTATCAGTTAGGCTAGGAGATTAAGACTCCAGCTTGAAATCATTCATAAAGGCCGTGGTAAAGTTTCCGGCTTTGAAGTCTTCGTTTTCCATTAAGGCCATGTGCAAAGGAATGGTAGTTTTTACCCCTTCAATCACAAACTCAGACAAGGCACGTTCCATCTTAACAATACACTCTTCTCTGGTTGCCGCTGAAACAATCAGCTTTGCAATCATTGAATCGTAGTTCGGTGGAATGGTATAACCGGCATAGATATGCGAATCTACGCGTACACCAAGACCTCCCGGTTTGTGTAAAGTGGTGATTTTACCCGGACTTGGCGCGAAGTTCTTGTAAGGGTCTTCTGCGTTAATACGGCATTCCATAGAATGGCGTTGCGGGTAATAGCTCTTACCTGAAATAGGTACACCGGCTGCGATTAAAATTTGCTCTTTAATCAGGTCGTGGAAGATGATTTCTTCGGTAACCGGGTGTTCTACCTGGATACGCGTATTCATTTCCATGAAGTAGAAGTTGCGGTGTTTGTCTACCAAGAACTCCACTGTACCAACACCTTCGTATCCGATGGAAGAACCGGCAGCGATAGCTGCATCACCCATTTTTTCGCGCAACTCAGGCGTTACGAAAGGAGATGGTGCTTCTTCAATCAGTTTTTGATGGCGACGTTGAATGGAGCAATCGCGTTCGCTCAAGTGAACAACTTTGCCGTACTGATCTCCAGCAATCTGGATTTCGATGTGGCGTGGTTCTTCAATGTATTTCTCCATGTAGATACCGTCGTTACCGAATGCGGCTTTCGCTTCTTGGCGAGCAGAATCCCATGCATTTTCAAAATCTTCGTCTTTCCAGATGATACGCATACCACGACCACCACCACCGGCAGTTGCCTTGATGATTACCGGGTAGCCTATATCTTTCGCTAACTTCATTCCTTCAGCAGCGTCTTTCAAAAGGCCGTCTGAACCTGGAATGGTAGGAACACCCGCCTTTTTCATGGTATCTTTTGCATTCGACTTATCACCCATGGAGTTAATCATCTCCGGTGATGCACCGATAAACTTGATACCGTGGTCGCGACAAACTTTAGAGAACTTGGCGTTTTCAGAAAGGAAGCCGTAGCCAGGGTGTATTGCATCTGCATTGGTAATTTCTGCCGCTGCAATGATATTAGCCATGCTCAAATAAGACTGTGGGCTGGGTGCAGGGCCGATGCATACCGCTTCATCAGCAAATTTTACATGCAAGCTTTCCTTATCGGCCGTAGAGTATACTGCTACGGTTTTGATACCCATTTCTTTGCATGTACGTATCACGCGAAGCGCAATTTCTCCGCGGTTTGCGATTAATATCTTTTTAAACATAAGTCTGGATTAAGTGATAACCCCTTCGGGTCGAACTTAGTTAGGTTCCACCAGGAACAATGGCTGATCGTATTCTACCGGGGTAGCGTTGTCAACCAAAATTTTCACGATTTTACCTGATACCTCAGATTCAATTTCATTGAAGAGTTTCATGGCCTCAACGATACAAACTACAGTACCTGGTTTAATCTCGTCGCCCACGTTCACGAAATTGTCTTTATCCGGACCGCTTGCACGGTAGAATGTTCCAATCATTGGCGATTTAATGGTGATGAGTTTATCATCAGCAGAAGCCGCTGGAGCTGCAGGTGCAGCCGGTGCAGCAGCAGTTGGAGCCGGTGCTGCAGGAGCAGCAGGAGCTACAGGAATGCTAGCCTGCACTACTTGAGGGGCAACAGGCGCAACCACAGGGGCAGCTTTACGGATAGAGAGTTTAAAATCTTTCTTTTCGATATCTACTTCATCGACGCCAGACTCGGATACGAATTTGATAAGCGTCTGAATTTCCTTCAAGTCCATAATGTTATTTGTTTTTTTAGGGTTTCCTGACAAAGTCAAAGGTAATTATTCTTCTAAATTATGCTCGGTTATTTCGGGTCGTAGGCCCAACGCAGCCACATGGAGCCCCATGTAAAGCCACCACCGAAGGTAGAAAGGATAAGGTTATCCCCTTTTTTGAATTGTTTTTCAAAGTCCCACATCAACAATGGCAAAGTACCGTTGGTGGTATTACCGTAACGGCTAATATTGACCAATACTTTGTCTTCAGGGAGTTTGATACGCTGTGCAGTTGCATCGATAATGCGCAAGTTTGCTTGGTGTGCTACCAGCCAATTCACGTTATCGCCGGTCATGCCATTACGCTCCAAAAGCTCAGCCGTTACATCTGCCATATTGGTTACGGCAAATTTGAATACGGTTTTACCTTCTTGGTATACGTAATGTTCACGTGCGTCTATTGATTCATGGCTAGGTGGTCTGAGTGAACCTCCTGCCTTTTGGTGTAGAAATTCTCTACCGCTACCGTCTGAACGCAGGATGGAATCTTGCACTCCGTAACCTTCTTCATCAGGTTCCAGAAGAACACAACCCATTCCATCGCCAAAGATGATACAGGTATTGCGGTCGGTATAATCGATGATAGATGACATTTTATCGCCACCCACAACCAATACCTTTTTGTATTTACCTGATTCAACCAATTTGGAAGCTACTTCCATTCCGTATAAGAATCCGGAACAAGCTGCAGCGAGGTCAAATCCCCAGGCGTTTTTTGCACCAATTTTATCGCAGATGACATTTGCCGTTGCCGGAAAAATCATGTCGCCCGTAATGGTACAACACAATACAAAATCGATTTCCAATGGGTCGATATTGTTTTTCTCCAACATCGGTAAAATAGCCTGAACGGCCATTTCTGATGTTCCTACGCCCGGTGCGAGAATATGTCTTTCTTTAATTCCGGTTCTGGTAGTAATCCACTCATCGGTGGTATCAACCATTTTTTCGAGGTCGGCGTTGCTCAAAATTTCAGGGGGTACATAACCACCTACGGCTTTGATGGCAGCGCGCGTCTTTTTTGTGGAATTCATGGAGGGCAAATTAAAAGGATGATTTTATTTTTTCAATCAAACCTGTTTCAACAACTTCTTTAGCGAGTCTAATCATGTTGACAAAACTATTCGCTTTGGAGATGCCGTGTCCAATAATTACCGGAGCGTTTACGCCTAAGATTGGCGTACCTCCGTAATTTTCATAGTTAAAGCGATCAAGGAATTCATCCTTAATTTGACGCTTCTTGAGGTTATAATACATCGTTTCACATGCCTTCAAAACGATGTTCCCGGTGAATCCATCGCAAACAATTACGTCTACTTTAGAATCAAACAAGTCTCGCCCTTCAACGTTGCCGATGAAATTATATTCAGTGGTGTCTTGCATCAGGTTAAACGTAGCTTGTGTTGCAAGGTTACCTTTCCCCGGCTCTTCACCGATGTTCAATAAGCCTACTTTCGGGTTATCTATTTTGTAGACGTGGCGAGCAAACAAAGAGCCCAACAATCCGAATTGATACAATACATCCGGTTTGCAGTCTGCATTTGCCCCAACGTCTAAAAGCAAACCAATGCTACCGTCTGCCTTAGGCAAGATAGAAGTGATGGTAGGCCTAAATACGCCTTCAATAGGTTTTACGCTAAAGATTGAACCCACCATCATTGCGCCGGTATTCCCAGCACCGATGAATGCATCAATCTGTTTTTCTTTGAGGTAATGGAAGCCCACCGAGATGCTAGACATCTTTTTCTGGCTAAGAGCCTTGGTGGGATGTTCGGCCATGCCTATCGTTTCCGGACAATGAACAAGCTGTAGTGTTCCGGGTTCTACCCCTATAGCTTGGTAGGCTTTATTCACTTCTGCTTCGTCGCCAAACAAGACCAATTCCACTTCTGGAAACGTCTTAGTGGCATCCAAACAGCCTTTTAACGCCTCTAGGGGAGCGAAATCACCCCCCATAATGTCTATTCCGATACGCATGAAGAAGCTTAGTCTTCGTTAGTTCCCTTCATTACCTTAACTCCTTTGTACATACCAGTTTCCACGTTTACGCGGTGGTACAAAGAAATATCTCCAGAGTTAGGGTCAACGAACAAAGCTTTCTCGTCCAATTTGTGGTGAGTTCTTCTTTTGTCTCTGCGCGTTTTCGAGATTTTTCGCTTAGGATGTGCCATTTTACTTTAGTTTAACAAATCTTTTAATTTATCCCATCTAGGGTCAGTGCCCTGATCAGAATCTTCTTCATCATTGAGTTCATCCATTTTAGAAAAGACTTCCACGTTGCATAATGGAGTATTTCCCGGGTCGTCGCATACCTTTCGGATAGGTAAGGCCAAGTAGATAGCATCGTAGATATGGGAGGAAAGGAAAAATTGCCCTTCGCTCTTCACTACATAATACACCTCCCTGTCCTCATCATCTTCTTGAGGAACATCCGTTAACTTGATAACAAAGTCCAGATGATGACTAACCGGAAACGGAATTTCATTCAAGCAATTATCGCATGGCACTTCCACTTCGCCTTGAAGTTTAAGTGAACATTGGAAAACTTGATCATTCCTATCGAGGATTAATTCAGCCTCTATTCGCCCTTTCTTTAATGAACTATTCTCAAAATGCTCAAAGAAGCTGTGGTCAATTTCAAAGCGGTAAGAGTGACTTCCGTCCCTCAGTTTCAACAACGCAATACCGTCCTCTTTGAATGCCTTCATTTCGACCCTTCTTGAACAAGGTGGCAAAGGTAAGTCAAAGTTTCATAACAAGAAAATAACTTCTTGAGGATAAGTTGAAACTCCGCTCTATTTTATCCGCTAAGCTACTGATTTAGGTTGAGTTCATGTCAGAATCAAGTCTCCTAAGTCCATTTCACTCCTTTTCATTGCGCCGAAATACCAATACAATCTCCGATTAAGCAACATCACTATAACAACAATCTTGCTATTCATTTTGATAACACGTAGGCCTATTTCAGCAAACACTACGGCCATCTACATTTGGTGCTTTAAGTAAATCGCCATGAAAACAAAATACCTACTCACATTAGCACTTTTATTGGTTGCTTCTTTTGTTGGTGCACAAACCCCGGGTTTAATTTACAAGCCATCCTCCGGCATAGGACCAAGTGTATTGGATCCCAACGGTGATGGTTATACTTCACTTAGCACAAGTGGATTCTCTGGTACCGACTACGGCACCAACAGTGAATTAAATATGATTACCATGCCGGGTATCGTCAACGAACCTAGCACAGACCAAGATAGAGGTCCTGCGGGTGGCTTTACCGATTTAGTAAACAACGGAACCAACCACTCCGTTTATATATTAACTAAAAATGTGGGTGGAACGGATTATTTCATCATCCGATTCCGTTTAGGCGGTGCTTCATCAGCTACCAAGGGTTATTCAGTGGCCTTTGATACCGATGGTGTTTTTGGTAACTATCCAACATCCTATAATCCAGGTTTTGAAAAAGAGGTTGTTTTAGAAACCGGTAATAATGGTAGAGTGGTAGTTTATTCGCACAGCAGCAGCGGCGCTGCTGTTAGTCAGACTTATGCTATTGATAACTACTCTCAACGCTCCATTGCGTTAAGTACCATCAATGGCGATGCCGATTACTTCTATGATTTTTTCGTTCCACTTTCAGCCTTGGGGATTAGCGGTCCGGTTAGGATGGCAGCTTCTACGGTAATCAATGCAACCTCTGCATTAACCGGGAACTTGTCTGATATCAATGGTATAGACGACCAGGCATTTGGAAATAATGCTAACTCCATATTCGAAGCGATGGTCAGCGCTCAACCAACTGCAACCTTGAGCAATATGACAGAGGGCGCTAGCTTTGACCCGATTAAAAGTTTCACACCAACTGTTACTGGACCGTTATCTACTTCTAGCACAACTGTAACAGGTACCAGCTTGGAAGCAGATGGAGCCACTATTACAGTATATGTGAACGGTGTTTCTGTAGGAACAACTACTGTTACAAGCAATGCTTGGACCTATACCTTAGGCGCAAGCCTTTCAGCCGGTGATGTAGTTACCGCAACTGCTACGGCTACTTCAAAATCTATTTCAAACACCAGCACCAGTGTAACTGCAACAGATGCAAGCTGTTATTTGGCGCGACCAGTGGTTGTGAGTAGAAGCAATGGAGGTAAAACACTCGAGGGTACTTGGCCTGGCACTCCAGCTGCAAATACTATTCGTATTAACATATACCAACAGACCAACGGGTCTTTAACCTTTACCGATGTTACCCCTGCCACCATTTTTGTGACAACAGGTGGAACATGGGCATCAACAGCTATCACAGGTATGGGAAATGGTGTGGTATATTATGTGACAGCAACAAACGTGAATACGGGTTGTGTGTCTTTATACTCTAGCCCTTCAACGCATAATAACAACTTATCAACCGTAACAGCCTCACCTAGCATCACTACAACCAGTGTATTGGATAGCATTGGACCTAGAACTATCACGGTTCAAAACCTTGAAGCTGGTACTGCATTTATACAACTTTATGTGAACGGTGTTCTGAAAAGCACGTCAGCCGCTATTGCACAGAATGCAACAACCAATTTCCAAATTTCAGGATTGAATGAAGGTGATACTATTGTGGCACGCGCACAAGCTTCTACTGGAACCAAGAATTTATCTGCTATTTCAAATATGCTTGCTGTGAGTGGTAGAGGTGGACAAAGTGCTAGCCCAACCATCAGTGGTGCCTATGTTGCGGGCAGTGGCCAAACTGTTTCAGGTACCTCTACAGAAGATCCCGGAACAACTATATTCATCTACCAAGGATCAACATTACTAGGATCTACAACCGTAGACTTGTACGGCAATTGGTCATTGGGCGGTTTAACTCTCACATCTGGACAAGTACTTACCGCTTATGCCGACGCTTCAGGCAAATCCCTGAGTACTGCTTCTACCGGTGTAACCATCGCAGCATCAACACCTACCACTCCAACCGTAACTACCTCACCACTATCCGTGGGATTAACTTCCATCTCCGGCACATCCGGTGCTGCTGTTGCAGGTGATAGTATCCAGATGTATGTTGACGGTGCCCTGGTAGCTACTGTGGTAGCAGGTACCAACTGGACAGTGAACTTCGCTTCTAACGAATTATACAATGGTGCTGAAGTGACCTTTGTTCGTGTAAACGCTCAAGGCGTGAGCAGCGCAGCAACGACGCCAGTTAGCGTTATAGGTGTTGTGAGCTTTAGCATTACCCAACCAGGCGGAACTACAGCTTTAGGCAATCAAGTAGCCGGTACACCATTCAACTTGAGAATTCGAGGTATGAGTGCGGCTAACGGCACAGGTTCCGTAATCACTACGTTTACCGGAACTGTAGTAGTATACAGTACTTCCAAGGTTCTTGCCGGTGATGTTCCTAGCTCTGCCTTTGTATCTGGCGATTTGGCTAGTCATAGCCTTACTTTGGGTACAGCCGGAACCGGTATTACCATTGGCTGTATCAACTCTGATGATCCAAGTGCAGTGGGTACCACCACCATCGATGTAACTGCAGCTGTATTTACCGGTGCTACCAATACTTCAGATGCCATTACAGGCAACTGGGGAAATAGCCAAATTCCGGCTTCAGGTGCCGATATCGAATTAAATGGCACCACAGCCAATGACTTAATTATGACAGGTGACCTGACTTTCGGAAACATCACCAACAGCAGTTTGCACCCACTAACAACAAACGGCAATACCTTAACTATTACGGGAGATATCTCTGTGAGCAATGGCGGACAAATTGATGCTACCAACGGTACAATTGAAATGGCCGGAACCAGTGCTCAAACATTAGATGGAACTGTATTTACTAGCGATACCATTCAAAACTTAAACATCAACAACGAATTTGGTGTGAGTGTTAGCAATACCTTAGCTGTTAGCGGTGTATTGAATCCATCTGCTGGAACACTAACAACAAACGGCAACTTGAAGCTCATCGCTACAGATAGCTTAAACTATGCACAAATTGCGGTTGGATCCGGAAGTATTTCCGGAAACATCGAATACCAGATGTACATCAATAAAGGTTACCACAACGTTGGTTCTCCGGTTTCTACAACTGTTAACGACTTAAACGAAGGTGGCTTGATGAATGGTGCTACTTGGGATTGGAACGGTTCTAACTCTCAATGGGAGACTTGCGATACTACCGGAAGCTTTATCCCGGGAACAGGTATTTTTGTATACTTCGGTTACCTCGGCCCAGGTTATACTTACTGTTTCGTTACTCCGAACGTATTGCGCTTAACCGGTACACCTAACAACGGCGATTATACTAAATACTTGTTTTTCCATGATGGCACAGGTACCAACGCAACTTTTGCAACTACCGACAGCTCAGGCTGGAACTTGATGGCCAATCCGTATCCAAGTAACTTGGATTGGGATAATGCTACCATTCCAAGCAATACCAACTCTGCCATCTATATCTGGGATCCGGCAAACAACCGCTATACCTCTTATACCAAGGGAGCCGGAACCGGTACCAATGGCGGAACACGTTATGTTGCTCCTGCACAAGGCTTTTATATCGAAACTCAGGATGCTTTGGGTGGCGATAGTGTATTGTTCACTTACAGCAATACCCTTCGCACAACTTCTCAAGCTGCAACCTTCTTTAAAAATGGTCGCCCGTTTGAAGAGTTCCATTTGACCATGACCGATGCCAATGGAAAAACCGATGAGACCTTCTTGCAATTCAACGATGTAGCTACTGAAAACTACGATGGCAACTACGACGCTCGCAAATTTATGAACGGAGCAGGTATGCCTAACTTGTATTCCTTGGGTACAGCTCAGTATTCCATCAACTGTTTGCCAATCTTTGAATCCAATTACAGCTTACCGCTGGGTATCAACTGCAATACAGCTCAAGCTACAAGCTATACCATCGCATTGGGTGAGACCAATAAGTTGGAAGGCTGGAAATTGTTCATCGAAGACAAATACACCAAAACCTGGAAAGAGATTACCAACGATGTATACACTTTCACACATCAAGGAACTCAACCGGTTGAAGACCGTTTAATCTTGCACATGGTTAAACCACAAGTTGACCCTAACTCGGTAGAAGAATATCAAGCCACAGGTTTCAGACTTAGCCAAGACTATTCTCAAGTATACTTTGACCTTGGAGAATACACAGCGCAAGAATTGAATATCCGTATTACCGATATGAGCGGTAAAGAAATTAAAACCTTTACCCAACAAATCAGCGGAACAAAAGGTCAAATTGATAACCTTCAGAATTTACCACATGGAGCTTATGTTATAGAAGTTCAATGTGGCCAACATGAAAGCGAAATCAAGATCATACGTTAATCTCGATAACTTAAAACAACGCAAGTCGGTAGGGAGAATTCTCTGCCGACTTTTTTATATACGTGACGTTTTAACAATAGTTCGCCTGTATCATTGTCCGAATGCTTTTGGCGAATAGCCGAGCTATTTCCTCCCATTTAACGTGCACTTAACTTGCACCTATGAGTGAGAGAAAAAACAGTGTTTCACGTGTACTAAAGGCAGCGTTGGTGCTGGCTATGGGCATGGCGTATACTACGTTGAATGCTCAGACTTTTACCTACAACAATGCAAATGGGTGTGGCACCTTCAATAAGAAAAGCTGCTGGACCAATAACCCACCTACAAGCCAAGGTAAACTAAACTTTAGCGATGCGACAGATGTATGGCAAATTGCTTCTACTGTTTCCCATGCAGCCAATGTTACCGTGGCAGGAACGGTTGAAGTAAGCACCGGCGCTTTATCCTCAGATAATGGTAGCAGAACCCTAAGCTACGGTACCCTAACCGTAAACAGCACGGGTTCTTATACGCTCAACGCTACTGACGTGCTAACCATCAATTCATTAAACAACAGTGGTTCTATTACTATCGAAGGAAACGTTACTATCAATGGCAACTTGGTTAACTCCGGAAGCCTCAATGTGAACGGAACCCTAACGATTAGTGGTAATATTAACAATACAGGAACCATTACTTACGGTACAACAGCTACCGCAACTTTGAACGGCGCGGCTGCTCAAAGCTTGCCACCAAATACCTACAGAAACTTAAACGTATCTAACCCTGCCGGTTTGGTACTAGGTGGTAATTCTACCATCAATGGAAATCTAAACATGGCCAATGGTAAACTTCGTGTTGGTTCTAATACCCTAACCATCAACGGCGCAATCAATGGCATGACAGCCTCCAAAGCCATTAGCTCAAACAAAAACTCCAGCATCGTATTTGGAAGCAGTGCAACAGGAACAGTTTACTTCGATAAGACTGCAAGCGATAGCACAAACCGCTTTGTTAATGTGAGCAACAATGGCTCAGTAAGCTTAGGAAGTGAAATGCAGGTAAGCGGTGTATTTACACCTGCGAGTGGTGTATTCAATACAAACGACAGCTTAACCTTTGTAGCAACTTCTGACACCGACTATGCCCAATTGGCTAACGGTGCCGGACAGATCAACGGAAAAGTGCAGTACGAAATGTACGTAAGTCAAGGCTACCACCAAATTGGATCTGCCGTGTCTACCTTAATTAGCGACCTCAACCAAGGTTTTCATAGCGATGGTGCTATCTACTACTGGGACGAGACCACATCTAACTGGACCAAAGCCGACAGCACACAAGAATTTGAAGCCGGACGAGGATACTACGTTTACTTTGGGGAAGTTTCTACCAACTATAACTTCTTCTTTAAAACTCCCGGTAAAATTCGGTTGAAAGGTACTTTGAACCGTGGTTCGTATACTGTACCGGTGAAATACAACGATGGCAGCAATAGCAACGCTTCCTTTGGCGCAGCCGGATCTGCGGGTTGGAACCTTATCGCTAACCCATTCCCTTCTCAAATGGACTGGAGCAGCATCAGCCTTCCTTCAGGATTAAACAACGCCATCTACATCTATAACCCCGTAGATGGATCCTATACAAGTTATGTGAACGGAGTTGGTACCAACGGCGGAAGCCGCTATATCGCTCCAATGCAAGCCGTATTTGTGCAAGCACAAGCTTCAGTTGGTTCCGGTTCAATCAACCTCAACCTCGATTCTACGCACCGCGTTACTGCGCAGAACAATACCAGCTTCTACAAAAACGGAAGCCCATTTGCCGGATTACGCATCAAGCTAGAAGACCAATCCAATGCTAAATCAGATGAGCACGTGCTTCGCTTCCATGCCAACGCTACTGCTGCCTTTGATGCAGAATACGATGCAGTGAAATTCATCAACGGCCAAGATAGACCAAACGTTTACGCGGTAAATAGCGATGCCAAATCGTTCAGTGTAAATACCCAACCAGAATTTGAGAAAAACTTCTTCTATGCCTTTCAAGTTGAATGCAAAACTGTAGGAGCCAGCTATAGCATCGCTATAGAGCTAGATGAAAATGCTAAGGATTGGAATGTCGTTTTGGAAGATACTTACCTGAATACCACCCACGACATCAGCAAGGGTGCTTATACTTTCACTGCTGCTGAAGCCAAATTGTACAGTGATCGTTTCGTATTGCATGTGGTTAAAGCAGACCAGAAGTTAAGTGTTCAAACTGAAGCTAAAAGCAGCTTAACGCTGAGACAAACGCCTGAAGCGGTATACATCCAATTAACACCGGAAGCATCCCAAGCTAGCCTTAGCCTATACGATGTAAAAGGGTCTTTAATCTGGACCGGCCAATGCGAAGGTAGCCAAGAACAAAAGATTGCTTTGCCTTCATTGACAAACAATGGCCTGTACATCTTGAAAGCCACTACTACATTAGAAGAAAAGAGTATTAAGATTACCCGTTAGTAATATGCCTTTGTGAAACCCTTAAGCGCCTTCTGTAGGCGCTTTTTTTATTTGCGGTAATTAGGCAACGCCGCGCCTAACATCTCAGAAGGTGTGATGGTATACTTCTCTTTGAAACAAACAGCAAAATAGGAGTTGTTATCGAAGCCACAGAAGGAGGCGATTTCGCTCACGTTACCTCTACGTTGTTTTAACATTTGAGCGGCCTTGGTTAAGCGGTAATCACGCACATACAATTTGGGGGTGGTGCCAAAAAGACTTTTGAGTCGGCGTTCAAAGGTGGAAAGACTCATCGATAAGGCTTCCGCTATATCATGTACCTTCAACTCAGGATTGGAAAGGTGTTTTTCAATAAAGCGATCCAGCTTATGGATGAACTCATTATCCATAGACATCCCATCGTAATCCGCCCCTTTCAAGCGATGTGTTCTGTTCACATGCTCCATGGTGAGTTGCCTATTGCGAATCAAGTTGTCAACGCGAACGGCAAGTTCATCGGCTGTAAATGGCTTAACCAAATAGGCATCGATACCTAACTTATACCCTTCCAGCTTATTCAGCTCCGTATCTACACTGGTTAACATGATAACGGGAATATGGTTAATCCCATCATTGGCGCGAATGGCTTTGATGAGCTGATAGCCATCCATCTCCGGCATCATCAAATCGGTAATGATCAAATCAGGTTTGCGCTCCATGGCCATGGCTAGGCCTTCTTCACCGTCTTCGGCTTCCAGAATCTCGTGTGTATTCTCTAAAAATGAACGAACCAATGTCCGAATCATCTCGGCATCGTCTACCACCAGCACCATGCTGCGATCTGAAAGTGCATTCCCTTGAGTCATCCAATCAAAGATACGTTGGGCGATGCTTAGAATTCCTAGGCACTACCCACAAAGTTTTAACTTATGCTTAAAAATCCATACGAAAACGCTCACGTTTCAGAGGGGTGAAAGCCAATGTCTCCTCCAACTGACTATCCATGTGGCGTCTTTTGTAGATATCGATGCCGAGGTAAATGGCATTTCTTAGGCTCATCTCTGAGGCTTCTCCCTTACCAGCAATATTGTAAGCTGTACCGTGATCAGGAGAGGTTCTCACAAAATTCAAACTAGCGGTGAAATTCACGCCGTCTTCAAAGCCCAACATCTTAAAAGGAATAAGCCCTTGGTCGTGGTACATCGCTAAAACACCATCAAACTGGTGGTATTGACCTGAGCCGAAAAAGCCATCGGCCGGATAAGGGCCAAACGACATGTAATTTTCTTCTCTCGCTTGTTCTACCGCGGCCAAGATTTCCTTCTTGTCTTCGCTACCTAACAAGCCGGAATCGCCTGCGTGCGGATTCAACCCTAAAACGGCTATTCTTGGCTTACTGATTCCAAAGTCTTTCTTCAAGCTTGCTGCAAACTCCACAATCTTCGCGTATACGCGGTCTTGTTTAATGAGCGGCGCAACTTCCGAAACAGGAACATGTCCGGTAACCAAAGCCACACGCAAATCATCTGATACCAAGGTCATCAAATGTGAGGTGCCAGAAACTGACGCAAGGTATTCTGTATGGCCCTTAAAAGGACGGGCATCTGTATTAACTGTGCTCTTGTCTAAAGGTGCTGTTACGAGTACTTGCAGGTGACCTGCTTCTGCATCTGCTGCAGCACGTTCTAAAGCCTTAAAAGCATAATCGCCAGCCATAGCCGAAGGCGTTCCCGGAGTGATTTCCGTTTCCTCCTCCCAGCATACTACGAGGTTGGCTTTTTTATCGTGTGCCTCAGTTGCTGACTTGCAATAATGTAGGCTTAAGTCGTGCAGGCCCAACTGCTTTTTGTAGTATGAAATAACCTTAGGTGAGCCGTATAAGATGGGAGTACAGAAATTATAAAGCGCCGGATTACTGATTGCCTTAAGCGCTACTTCTACGCCGATACCGTTGAAATCGCCAATGCTTATTCCAACTCGAATATGCTCTTTACTCATCTTATTTTACTCCTCCTCTTTTCTTCAGGTAATTTAAGATAAAACGAACACCTGCACCGGTACCGTTTTTACCTCGGTAGCTGTCTTTTCCTTTGATGAAGGCCGGGCCGGCAATGTCAAAGTGCATCCAAGGATAAGATGTGAAATGTTCTAAAAACTTGCCCGCTGTAATGGCGCCACCCACCGGACCGCCAATGTTTTTAATATCGGCTATCTCCGACTTCAACAAGTCTTTGTATTCATCCCAGAATGGAAACTCAGCCAAACGTTCGTAAACCTCATCACCCGATTGGTTTAAGTCTTTCTTAATCTTGTCGCTCGCTGTACCCATGGTTACAATACCGTATTGTCCGATGGCAAATGCTGCTGCGCCCGTTAGGGTAGCAAAATCCATCACCAATTCAGGTTTGAATTTAGCCGCATACGACAGTGCATCTGCTAAAATCATTCGGCCTTCTGCATCGGTATTTAAAACTTCTACGGTCATGCCGTTGTACATCTCAATTACATCGCCCGGCGCGTAAGCATCTTGTCCAGGACGGTTATCTGTAGCCGGCACCAAAGCCACCACGTGAACCGGTAATTTCATCGCTGCAGCGGCATAAACCGACGCAATAACGGCTGCTGCGCCAGCCATATCGCTCTTCATGTAATCCATGGAGTTGGCTGTTGGTTTAAGTGATAATCCACCGGTATCGTAAACAACCCCTTTGCCCACTAAGACAATGGGTTTTTTATTCTTAGCATTCTCCGGTTTCCATTCGAGGATGCTGAAGGTTGGCGGAATATTACTGCCTTTGTTCACCGCCAATAAACCACCCATTTTTAGCGATTCAATTTTCGCTTTGTTCAATATCTCCGCTTTGAATCCTCCGCGAAGGGCCAGGCCGGCAATTTCTTCGGTTAACTGTACTGCACTGAGGTAGCTCTGTGGTTCGTTAACCAAGTCGCGAGCGATATACACTGCCTCAATACCCACCTGGAAACGGAACAGTTCATCGTCGTCTAAATCTGCGCTTTCGATGAACAAATCGTGTAAGCTGTTTTTAAGCTTTTCCGCGTCGTTTTTATACTTAAGGAATTGGTAGTTCGATAAAGCTAAACCTTCCAATACCTCTAAGCTAGCTGCTTTTCCGGCACCTTTGTCTACCACTTTCGCACGGTTTTCTTTCGCTGCATTCACCGCGTCACAAAAAGAAGCACCGTGTTTACGGAGTTCTTCACGGGATTGTGTGGTAAGTGTTTTTGGAGCCACCACCACGGCAAGGCATTCGCCGGCACGTGGAATGGTAAAGTACTTTTTCTCTTCCTTGATCTTGGCCTTCACGTATTCGGTCTCCGAATCGCTCAGTTTCAAATCCTTCAGATTTACCTTTTCAGAAAACAAATAGAGTAGCGCTGAGACTTTCTCTTTATCGGCGCCTTTTTTATAGTGTATTGACATGGGAATTCAGTTGAGCTTCAAAGCTATGAAAAGATATTGAGGATAAGGTCAAGGTTGAGGAATGAGGAATGAAAGTGAGGAATGGAGCATGACATCCCAGGCTAGAAGCAGTACGGACATTCCATACAAGGAATTGATACAGCAAACAATTCACCTTATACAAAAGCAGTTTAACAGTCCTACAGTCCAACTACCGAAGAAATCGGGACCACCACCATTTGGTGTTCTACTTCTAATTTCCCTATTTGCTTAACAATGGATTCGCAGCTGATACTTGTATGCCTGATTTCGTATTTCGCATTGCTCTTTGTGGTGTCTATGCTCACGTCGAGAGGAGCGAATAACGACACGTATTTCAGAGCGAATAAAAGTTCGAAATGGTATCTGGTGGCCTTCGGTATGATTGGCGCCAGTTTGTCGGGCGTAACCTTTATCTCTGTGCCCGGATGGGTCAATAACTCACAGTTTGCTTACATGCAGATGGTGCTGGGTTACCTGCCGGGCTATATGCTCATCGCTTTTGTGCTCATGCCGCTCTACTATCGCTTAAAGCTGACCACCATCTATACCTACTTGGGTGAACGCTTTGGCTTGGTATCGTATAAAACCGGTTCTGCTTTCTTCCTGGTTTCTCGACTGCTTGGCTCGGCGTTGCGTATGTTTTTAATTGTGGATGTACTGCAAACCTTGGTATTCAACGACCTTAACGTGCCGTTTCCGGTTACGGTTATTGGTAGCATACTATTGGTTTGGCTTTATACCTTCCGCGGTGGCATGAAAACCATTGTATGGACCGATACACTTCAAACGGCATTTATGCTGATTGCAGTTATTTCTACCGTGATTCTCATCGCTCAGCACATGGGCTGGGGATTAGGTGAGGCCGTAAGGCAAATTAGCGAATCGGATTATTCTCAGGTCTTTTTCTGGGGTGAAGGAAAAAGCAATTTCTTCAAGCAGTTTTTATCGGGCGCGCTGATTGCCTTGTGCATGACCGGCCTTGATCAAGACATGATGCAGAAAAACCTCACCTGCAAGAACATCAAAGAGGCCCAATGGAACATGAGTAGCTTCGCGGTGGTATTGGTTTTTGTGAACCTGCTCTTTTTAGGTTTAGGTGTTATGCTTTACCTCTACGCCGCTAAAATTGGCGTGAGCGAAACCGGTGACCAGCTTTATGCTGCCGTGGTGAAAAGCGGAACCTTGCCTACTGTGGTGGGAATCTTCTTTGTGCTCGGGCTAACAGCTGCCGCCTATTCAAGCGCCGATTCAGCCATGACAGCCTTAACCACTTCGTTCTGCTACGATATGCTCGATTTGGAAAAGAAGCCACAGGAGCAACAAGAAAAAATCAGACGCATTGTACATATCGGCTTTGCTGCATTAACCATCTTGGTAATTCTGGGAGCCAAGCAACTCGACAATAAAAACATCATCGATACGGTCTTCAAAGTAGCTTCGTATACCTACGGTCCGCTTTTGGGATTCTTCGCTTTTGGCTTATTTACCAAAAGACCGGTAACCGACAGCTGGGCTCCGGCCATTGCCATTACCGCTCCGCTGCTGAGTTATGTTCTAGCGAGCAATAGCAAAGTATGGTTTAGCGGCTTCGAATTTGGCTATGAAATCCTGCTCGTAAACGGCGCCCTTACCTGGTTTGGGCTATGGTTGAGTGGATTTACAAGGTCTATGGATCCTGAAGTTTCATGATCATTCCAATGTGATTGGATAAGCTCGTAGCTCCCGGAGTATACATAGGAACTACCCTTGCCGGCGGCATAGAGAAGCTTCCGTCAAATACCAAAGTCACCGGCATGGTAATTTCAGTTACGCCTTTTGGTATCTGCCAGAAGGCATAAGTTCGTGCGTCGTGCAGCGTCATGGTATGTGAAACCCAAGGCTTTTTGTTTACTTCATCATCGAGAATCATATTGGCTGCCAAAGGCACCTCTACCAACGCATAAGGTACCGACTCATCTGCTTTAATTCTAAGCCTAATGGTGCCCCTACTTGGCATTTCTTTCGATTGAACAAACTCCAGCTCAATCTTGACTTTATTGTTTTCAGACCACGTTTCTGTGCTATCAAAATACCGCTCCTCCACTTTCAACCATACCGCAGATTCTTGGCTTTTCAAATGAAACAAACCTGCAGTGTGGTCTTGTATAAAATGCCCCTTCCCCGGAAGTTCCTGTTTTAACTTATTGAGCTGGTTTAAGCTAAACAGCAACAGCGCTTTTTCCATGGTATTCAGCTCCTGCCCTTGAAGCAGCGACAGAAGAAAAGCCTTTAACTTCACCGTGTGTTGGGAATTGGTTCGGTAGGCGTAATCTGCTAATAATGCATTCCAACGAAGCAGCTCGAGCTTAGTTGAACCTTGGCTGTAATAACCTTCCCCTCGAAGCAGGTTTTGCAGGTAAACACTATCGTGGGACAAGTTGTGATTGAAATGAAAATAGGCAGTAGCCAAAGGACCAATTTTTTCCTTCATTTCCGGACTATTCACCATGTAAGCATACATTTCTTTGGCATTGGCGAGATTCCAATTCAAAACATCCTTCCCTTTGGAAAATAAGATTGCTCCAGAACTGCGTCTTAAAGCCTCTTCATTATCTCTACGGTAATGCCTAGGCGCATCCACATTACTGAATTGGGCAAGCACAAAGTAGACATAGCCGGTTACCCATTCATCCGGCGTCTCTTTTTCCCACCACGACCAATAACCATTTGCCGATTGATTCCGGTGCAAGTCTTTCAGCAACTGGTACATGGACAATCGTTCTAAGAAGTTTAGGTTCGATTTGGTCATGTAAGCCATCAACTTGCTGGCCTTTTGTTCATTGCAATCGTACTTATACGCTATGAGCTCTTTTTGCAGTTGAGCGATAATGGAATCGACACTTGGCAAGCTTTTTACCGACCAGCTGGACAAAGGGAAGCTGGCTTTTAAAGCCGTGTCTGAATTAGCTGCTAGGTATATCCAATGGTTTCTTTGAATCCAGTTTCCCTTGGGTTTCACCGGAATGGTGCGTTGCACTCCGTCTTGGTGTTCCCCTGACCTGGCCAGCAGCTCAACTTGAAGCAAACTTGTATCGGCCTTAAAACATACGCGGTCTGAATAGACTCCACGCATATTTGCCCCTTTGCTTTGCTTTAGATTTTGGTTAATCCGGAAGTCCCAATTAAAGGCATTTGCTGTACTATCTTCTAAGTGAAAAAGAACCGGTGCGCACAGCCTATCATCCGGCCTCAAGAAACGAGGCAAGACGAGCTCCGCTTGAAAGGCTTTGCTCACCTGAACCGCCTGTGTTTGATGCAAGTAATCTTCGTTTCCGGTCATGGCAAATAAATGCACTTTCCAGGTAGTCAGATCATCAGGAACCGGGAAATCAAATTGAATTTTACCACTGGAGTCGCTGCTCAGTTCCGGCAGCCATAAACCTTGGTCTTTGAAATTGCTTCTAGGAGTAGGTGAAACATTCAAAGCATTTATAGACAAGGGCGCTGATTTATACATATTGCCTCTGAAACTTGAAAAATCTTCATCCGACTGAAGACTGAATGCATGTGCTCCACCGTAATAATAATCATTCAATTCCCATCCGGTGCTTGCCTCCGAGCGCCATCCGGAAACTGAGCCAAAATCAGGACAATAGGCCGCCTTATACCGGCGAGGGCCAAAAGAAAAGATTCGCCTTCTTCTCGGAGAATAGGACCATTCCAAGTCCTTATATCGAATCTCTGAAAGGAAATCGAAGTCTTTCGTATAAGGAGTATAAACCCACGGTTCTCTAAATTGAGTCGCTCCAATTTTTCTATACTGATCCAAGGAATAAACAGACTGAATGGTATCCCCATTCAGCGGGATATAAAGTTGACCTGTGGCTGTACTCAGCTTGTGCAAGTCTAGGCTATCTGAATAGTGCGTTATATTCGCCCAGTATACAGTTAATGAATAGCGATCCGGTTGTAAATCGTAGCAGTTAATTATACCCTGTTCATTGGCAGTCAAGGTCCTGACTTCCGATTCGGAGGCCAATCGAACGATAGCCTTTGAAGCAGGTCGGTTATTTGGTAATTCCCGGAGTACTATTTGGAGTGCTCTTTTACCTAACCAGTGGGTTTCGGTAAACTCATACTTGGCTGCTCCTTTATGCTCATGTAATCGCAAGAATGAATCATCCTCGAGTCGTTTGAGGGTATCTAAGACTTGGTGCCGGTGGAAACCCGATTGGATACTGAAGCTGTCTGCCCAATACCAGGTATTGTTCACATCGATGAATACGTTGTAGGTTCCCGGGTCAATAAAGCCAACATTGACATCGCTAAAAAAGGTGATTATTCCACTTGAAATTTCTTGAACCACCAGGCTGTTTACCTTACAATGGGAAGTGCCGAACACCTTACTTTGCCCTGTCACGGCCTTCTTTGAAAGGTGACCAAATGGAGGGAAATCCTCGAAAATAGGTCTACGGTATACTCTGTCTTTTAAAGCATATTTGATTTCATACAAGTGCAATGCCTCCTGATTGCGTGTCCTTTTTCTAGCAATGTAACGGGTGTTGAAATAGATGGGGTCCGTTACACCCCGGAGCAAGATGCCGGTTTCAAATACATTACTGACCCGGACAGAACCATAATTTTGTTTCAGCACGTGGATAGTTGAATTCTGATCAAATGGCCCGGCCATGGCTTGATAACCGTTCACACGATAGCTTACCGGATTTCCGAGAAAAGTGCCGGAAACCGTCTCCATACTTCCATTTTCAGATTTTAGATAACGGTAGCTCAGGTTAATGGAAGTTCTTTCGTCCCGAGTCCATTTTCTTTTTCTGTGCTCCACTAAAATTCTATCTGATTCTTCATTAGCATTAAACACAATCACCAATTGATATCCTTTGGTAGCCTGAGCCATCAAGGTATACTTGTGTTTTCGGTAGCCCAATTCAATTTTATATTGCCCTTCTCGCAATTCAGGGGAACTTGGAGAAAAGGCCCAAGGGCGCCCTTTAATCTGGTAAAAGATGTTGTTGATCTTAATGTAATCCGGTTGTCGGTAAAGTCCCTTTTCTACTAGGAAAACTTGAATGCTTCCTCCAAACGTAAATTCTTCATGTTTGATGGAATAGCTTCTGCTTGAGGTAGAAGAAAGTAAATTGTATGTGTTTGAATCGAGACTTGGTTTAAAGTACGTCAGCAATCCGCTATCCATGGCCACCTCACGGCCGAACGTCTTTTGCTCATAATCCAATGGATAGCTTGTAGGTTCATATTTCCGATGCGGAGTCTGCGATTCTCGAACCAAATCGTTCTTTTGAATGGTACCCTGAACAGCTTCATTCTGTGCTAGCACCATTACGCGGGCATGCGGAACGGGATTACCTTTAGCATCCCTCAAAACTCCTTCATAGTGAATATTGTCGCCCGGTCTTGCCTTTGACGGCAAGCTAAAATCCAATCGCAAGGGGAATTCGTTTATCGCTAAATCCCAATAATCTCGCTTTCCATAATCATTGCCCTCAAGCTGTCTCAGCAATTGCCAATTCGATTTCGGATTATATAAAAAGCACGTATCAAATTCTGTGAGGTTTGAGCTGAAATGCACTTTCCCATCTTGGAGAATACTGAAGAGCTGACTCGAGTTAACCGGGCAATCCCAACTTAAAAAAATGGAGTCTCCTGATTGATAAAAATCAACCCTTGCTGCGGTAGTGTGAGGAGCCGGATTCCATATATCTGTATTCTTTCCAAGGAAGCGGTAAGACTGGGCTTTAGGGCTGAGATCGGCACGATATGGAAACGACAAGTTTCGAATGGTATCATTGTGTCCTCGGCAATAGATGATAAGAAAAGGGTCATCGATAAAATCTCCTCTCTTTGTAATTTCTACCTGTTCGGACTTCAGTTTCATTTGATATCCCTCTTTCAACCAATCCATCTCTTTGTAGTCCGAAACGAATTCTACCTTTCGTCCGGGATTCTTCACATTAGCCTTCACATAGACACCATAGTGACCGCTAGGGTATCCTTCAAAACTTAAAGGCAAAACAACTTTACCATTTAAACCAATGGTGGTTTTACCCGTAATTAAGGTATCCTTAAATGATAGGCTCTTTCCTGAACCGGTTAGGATATCAGGATACATGATTACATGGTATTCCACCTCCGTTTCGGGTGCCGCCCTGCCACTCAAGTGAAACGAACCAAATTCCAACCTCGCTGTATCCGAATTCAAATTGACCAGCTGCACAGTGTTGGAATAACTCTTCAAATTATAGTCCTCAAGGGGAACTTCAATAACCCGGCTGAACCAATGTTTTCCATAGGAATAGCTGACCTTCAAAGTGAGCATTTTGTTGTGAAATAGCTCTTTGGGTAATACAAATTCACCAATAAATCTTCCGTCTGGATTCAGTTTAATCTGAATGGAATCTGCTACAATGAATTGTCGCCTGTAATAATGCTGCTCAAATACTTCCGCATTGATCGTTTCTATTTTCCCCGGCTTATCGTGATCACTGATAAAACCCGCAAAATGTAAGGTGTCGTATGGCCGGTATTTCTGCTTGTCGAGCAACATGAAGTCCGAGCTATACCTCCTCTTTTCCCATGCATACCGTTTCCTTGCCTTGGCATTGATTTCGCATTGGAGCTTCACCTCGGATAGATGCAGTTTGAATCGATAAGATTTGCCTCTTTTCAATCCCTTAAGCGAGATTTTAAACTGACCGTTTATATCAGAAGACAGCCTAGATTTCTTCCACTCCACTTGGTATTGCTTCACATACTGTTTGGCATTACCGTCGTAAACCTTGAAACAGAAACTATCCGGATGAATGGCCTGCTCTTCTATGAAATAATAATGGTGAACAAAAAAACTAGCCCTTCCTTTGGGGTAATCGCCTTCATAAGTCAAATAATAACCAACAGGCACATTGGTGTACATTGTACTATTGTACAAACTAAAGCTTGAGTCCAGCGGTTTTGAGAAGAATGATTTAGGAACATCTTCTTTCGGGTGTTTCTGAATCCAATCATATTGTTCTTCATTAATGGAAAAAAGATGTTCGTCCCTGCTGCTTTGTGCATTGGCAGAAAAACATGCCCAGCAGGTGAGCAAAAAGATGAAGGTGGTTCTCATGGTTCAATGGAAAAACGATTCCACCACCAAGATATTTTGAAAGAAAGTGAATTCCTATTTAGTAACGCGTAATCTCCGCATCACCCCACAAGTCTTCGATACCGAAGAAATCGCGTTTGTCTTCTAGAAAGACGTGAGCCACAACGGTGATATAATCTACCAGCACCCATTCGCAGTTTTCAAAACCTTCTTTACCCCAAGGGTCTTCTTTCAAGGCTTTGTACACTTCATCGTCAATCGACTTACCAATGGCTTCCACCTGGCGGTCACTTTCACCGTGGCAAACCACAAAGAAATCGGCTACTGCACCTTTCACATCACGCAAGTCCATGAGTACGATATCCTTGCCTTTTTTCTCCTCCATTCCCTTCACCACCACATCGGCCAAAATTCTGGATGCGTCTACTGTGTTGTTTTTCGCCATTTGCTTCTCGTAATTTGAAGTGCAAAGTAAACGTATTTGAACAAGACTTTCCCATCAATCCCTCCCTTTTGGCCTGAGTTACGTCTCTATGCTGAAATAGATTCGAGCAATGCCGAACTGAAAAGGCTGGAAGACCGCGGAGAAGCCGCACATGGCATGGTGGTTTCCGCCACGCATCAATATGCCGGTCGCGGACAAATGGGTTCCAAATGGGAAGGAGAACCCGGACTTAACCTTTACCTGAGCATTTTACTCTTCCCCAAAATTCCGATCGAGCTCCAGTTTTATTGGAATAAGCGCTTGGCCTGTCTTGTGCACCAAGCCATTAGTGAGTTTGCTCCCGAACTGAAAATCAAATGGCCCAACGACCTAATCCTAAACAATAAAAAAATTGGTGGAATGCTGTTAGAAAATACCCTCAGTGGCCATGAGCTCCACCGCAGCATTGTGGGCATCGGCATCAATATCAACCAAGAGAATTTTGAAGGTCTAGCGAAGGCTTCATCGCTAAAAAATGAGTTACATAGCGAGTTTTCACCTTTGGAAATACGCGATGTACTTTTGCAAACGCTGAGTCATGGATTAGGTCAAGAACTTGCTTTAGCTAAACTGGATGAACAATACTTGGCTCAAGTATGGAAAATAGGTGAACTCACAACCTTTGCAGAAAATAATCGTTTTTTTAATGCAAGGGTCCAGAGTGTGAATGAAATGGGTCAGCTCGTTTTAGAAACAGAATCAGGAGAGAAAACGTATAATTTAAAAGAGATAAGCTGGGAATCGTGGTAAACGGTGTAATCGATATTGGAAACACAGAGGTGAAGTTCGCCGCCTTTCGCGGAGATGAATTGCTGGACCAAGGCAAAACCGGCTATGGCGACTGGGATGAACTCCGCCAATGGGCCGAAGCCTGGCAGGTGGAAGCTTGGATACTGAGCAGCGTACAAAAAACACCTTCTAGCGATGAATTGGGTTTCCTGTTTAAAGAGCTGAACGCCGAAACTCCTCTCCCTGTAACTAATCGCTACGGCACTCCGTCTACCTTGGGTAAGGATCGCATTGCCGGTATCTGCGGAGCAGCCCTACTCTTCCCAAAGAAGGCCGTTCTGGTGATTGACGCCGGCACGTGCATTACCTATGATTTCATGACAGCCCAACAGGAATACCTCGGAGGAAATATCACACCCGGCATACACATGCGCCTCAAGGCCATGCATCAGTTTACCGGTAGGCTTCCCCAACCCGATTGGTCGCCGATTGACAGGTTCTACGGTCAGAATACCCAAGACAGCCTGCTCAGCGGTGTAGCCGAAGGAGTGCTGGGTGAGGCCGAGCATTTAATCGCACAATACCGAGCTGAATTTGGTGATTTACAGGTTTTATGCTGCGGTGGAGATGCATCCTTCTTTGAGAAAAGGCTTAAAATGAACATATTTGCGGCGCCTAATCTGGTGCTCTTTGGGCTCAACCACATACTACGATACAACCAGGCATTACATGCGTAAAAACAAAATTCTCCTACTCGTCGCTTTGATCTGCTCCTTGAGCGCGAGCGCACAATTGCTCACGCAATCACCTTATTCCAGGTATGGATTGGGAGAACAATACTTCCAAGGATTTAGCGATCAAGTGGCTTTGGGTTCAACCGGCTTGGCACAACGCCATAGCCTAAACATGAACATCTTGAACCCGGCCTCCTACAGTGCATTGCGCATGACCAATTTCAGGTTGGGTGCAACCAGCTTTATCACGCAACTTCAACAAGGAAATCAATCCATCACTACCAATTCTGCCGGACTGCGTTACCTTACCTTGGCTTTTCAATTGAATAAGAAAAAAGACTGGGGACTTGCTTTTGGTGCACTTCCCTATTCCGGTAAAGGTTATACCATTCAATACACCACCGACTCCTCTTTCGGGAGCATCACAAACAGCCTGAGTGGTTCTGGCGATTTAACCCGTTTCTTTTTAGGTACCGGTAAAGAACTTGGAGATCACATAAGTGTTGGAGTGCAAGCTTCGTATATCTTCGGCAAACTGAGCGACCGCAGAAGCTTTGCCTTCCCGAGCGGTTCGCCTTATTTAAACTACCGTGAAAGTGCAACCGATTATATCGGAGGCTTCATGTTAGAAGGTGGATTACAAGCTTATTTCCCGGGAAGAATTGTGCGGAAAGACAGCATTGAAAATGCCGATTTGACCAAATCACTTCGCCGCGATACCACCTACCTCAAACACAGCTTTGGATTGTATTACCAACTCTCCACCAGCATGAACATCACCCGCGAATTGTTTTCAAGAACCTATTTAGAAGCCAACGGCAGGGAATATATAAAAGACACCATTCAGTTGGTAGACGATCTAAAAGGAAATATAAGTCTGCCTTCCAGCATCGGATTTGGTTACCAATTGGAGCAAGCTTCCGGCAAGTGGCGCATCAACTTAGACTACCGCTATAACCTCAACTCGCTATACAAAAACAGCTTTAGCGCTGAGGCCTTAAACGATTACCATCAGGTGAGTTTTGGCTACGGGTTTAGACCTTCTACTAAGTTCTACGACGACAAAGTGAACTTCTTAAAAAAGACGGAATACCGCATCGGAGCTAGGTATAGCACGGCCCTTTTACAAATTAATAACACAGATGTTCCGGAGTATGGCATTAGTTTTGGCCTTGGAATACCATTACGTACCAGAACCGTAACTGAAGAGTTCAAATACCAAACAGTATTCTCCAGCCTGAATGTTTCAGTAGAATATGTTCAGCGCGGCACACTTCAAAACAACCTGGTGCAAGAAAATTACTGGCGATTTGTGTTCGGAGTTTCTCTGAACGACAAATGGTTCAATAAACGCAAAATAGATTGAGGACTAAGATTATGAAAACGAAAGACCTGTTGAAGGGAATGTTGATGACTGCAGGCCTTTGTATCGCAGTAGCAACATGGGCACAACCTGTTACTACCGGTAACACAACACCTTGTGACCCAAATGGAAAAGACAGCGCGATGACGCTGCGTAATTATTCATTGATGCACGAAGAAGTGCGTCAGAAACGCTACGAATCTGCTCACCACGACTGGATTTACGTGTTTGAAAACGCTCCTTGTTTTAGAGAGCAAACCTATGCTGACGGTGCCGACATTTACGAAGCCCTGATTAAAAAAGCCAGCAAAGACGCAAAACGTAAAGCAGAATTGCTCGACACACTTGACTTGATTTACCAACGCCGTATTCAATACTTCGGTAACGAAGGCTTTGTAAAAGGCAAATGGGGTAAGGATGTTTTGATGCTTGATCGTGCCAATACTGAAAAAGGCATCAAGTTGATCGAAGAGAGCATCAAACTTGATAGCACTAAAATTGAAAGCAGTATTGTGCTTCCTTACTTCCAAGCCCTGATTGGATTGGAGAAAAAAGGTGAACGTACCAAAGACGATATCTTGAAGGTATACGAAACCTTGACTGAGATCATCGACTTTAACGTGAAGCAAAATACAGAAGACGCAAAACTTGGTATCTACGCTTCCAAAATGAAACTAGCTAACCTGGTTGAGAACACCTTTACCGTTGAGCTTCCTCAATTATACGAAGTAGGCGGTATCTTAACTTTCAAGCCAAGCTACAGCTCTCCACGTTACGAAATCACCAACATCGATAGTATTTACATTACGGTGAATGCCAATATCACAGAGGAAGAAGGAAGCGATATCTACTACCTGAAAAAAGCCTGGAACGTAACCCAAGAATCAGTGAACATCTTCGCTGCTCCTTACTTGGATTGCAAAGCTTTATCAGCGATTTACTCTCCTAAGTTTGAGGCAGATCCTACCAATATCGATCTTATTGAAAAAATCTTGCTCTTCTTGAACAACGCACGTTGCGACGGAGAAGATCTTTACATCAAAGTATCTGAGGCTTATGTTAAACAAAAGCCGAGCGCACTTGCTTACCGTTCTTTGGGTAACGCTTACAAGAAAGCCAAAAACGGAGCGAAAGCTTTAGAGAACTTCGAAAAAGCTATCGTGCTTGAAACGGACCCTAAGGTGAAAGTGAACGATTACATCAACCTAGCGAAAGCTGCATTGGTGAACCGTAACTACGTACAAGCTAAAAACTACGCAGACAAAGCATTGGCCATCGATCCGAACAAAGGTGAAGCCTATATCTTGATTGGTGATGCCTATACTTATGCTGCCGGTAACTGTACTGTGAAAATCGACGCTAACGCAATCTATTGGGTTGCCGTTGATATGTACATCAAAGCAAAAGCAGTTGATTCAGGTGTTGCAGGTGCTGCTAATCGCCGCATCGCTACCTATTCAAAATACTTCCCAGAGAAAAGTAAAGCCTTCTTCCACAGCATTAACGAGGGGGATACTTATACCTTAAGCTGCTGGCCGAATCTGAGCACAAAAGCTCGCTTCTAATCCATCAGTAAAAACATTAAATTCCCGGAAATGAGTCGTCTAAGCACAACCTTTTGGACCATCATTTTCGGGATTTTTTTTGCCCTGCCCTTTAGCTCTTGCGATACAAAGCTCGAGCAAGAAAAGGTGAGCGAAATGCTGAACGATACCCTCTTCCCGGAACATGCCGAGGAAGTAGAAATGCGCTTTAGCGATTCAGGCACCTTAAAAGCCCGTTTGGTTGCTCCCATCCTTGATCGTTATCCAGCTGCAGAACCTTATACCATCTTTGAAAAAGGTGTCGACGCCTACTTCTATACCCCAAAAGGAGAAGTAGAGAATACCGTAAAATGCAACTACGCCATCCGCAAAGACGCGGAAAAGTTGGTAGAAATGCGAAACGATGTTCGTTTGGAAAACAGCAAAGGAGAAAAGCTCAATACAGAGAAGCTCTTCTGGGATCAGGAGAAACAGAAAATCTATACCGATGCTTTTGTTAAAATTACCACGGCAGAAGACATCATCTACGGAGATGGATTTGAAGCCAACCAAGATTTTAGCGAATACCGCATCTTTAATATCAAAGGAACTGTAAGCGTCAAAGACGATGAAAAAACTCAATAAAATAGCTTGGCTGCTTATCGCAATCCTCTCTTTGCTGGTGGGAATCATCGTTGTTATTAGCGAAGGAACATTGCATTCCAAATTCTATGTTTTCTTCCTGCTCAGCCCGGCAGCATTTTACTTTTGGTACCTCGAGCGCGACAAAGCGAGGAAATCGAGCGGAAAAAAGAAAAAATCTTAGAACTTTGTAATCTAACATGGATAGTCACCAGTGGCTCATTATCATCTCCATGCTGATTCTATCAGCATTTTTCTCCGGAATCGAGATTGCCTTCCTTTCTTCCAATAAGCTTCGCATTGAACTCAAAAACAAACAAGGTGTTTTTTGGGCTTCACTTCTGGCTCGCTATGTAAAGCACCCTGCTCGTTTTATCACCACCGTTTTGGTTGGTAACAATATCGCGCTGGTGGTTTACGGTATTTACATGGAAGGACTATTAGGTCCCATGTTTCAAGGTAGCGCCCTTGCCGGTTACGAAGTGCTGCTTATCGTGCTTCAAACCTTGATTTCTACCTTGGTCATTTTAGTGGTGGCCGAATACTTACCGAAAGTGATATTCCGCAACAATGCCGACAGCATCTTACCTCCGCTCATCTTTCCATTTCAACTCGCTTATTATGCCTTCTATCCGGTAACCTTCGCTATCAACAAGGTGTCTGATGCATTTTTACGCAGACTACCCGGACACGAAGACCGCGAAGAAGAAATGCTTTTTACCAAGGTCGATCTGGATCACTACTTAAACGAGAGTGTGAACGTAGATACCGAGGAAGAGAATGAATTGGATACGGAGATTCTACGTAACGCCCTCGACTTTGACCAAGTGAAGGTGCGCGAATGCATGGTTCCGAGGAATGAGGTGGTGGCCGTTGAGTTGAACGATGAAATGGAAGTGCTTTGGAATACCTTTATCGAAAGCGGTCACTCCAAGGTTCTTGTTTACAAAGAGAACATCGACAATATTATCGGTTACGTACACCAGGTGGAGCTGTTTAAAAATCCGCCTTCCATCAAATCCGTATTAATCCCGGTAGTGATTGCCACCGAATCCATGTTAGCCCAAGACCTTCTTAAAAAATTCACCGCCAACCGAAAAAGCATCGCTCTTGTAGTGGACGAATTTGGTGGTACAGCAGGTATTGTAACCATTGAAGACATCATGGAAGAAATCTTCGGTGAGATTGAAGACGAGCACGATGTAGAACAGCTGACGGAAGAAAAAATTAGCGATACTGAGTTTAAGTTTTCTGCTCGTCATGAGGTGGATTATCTGAACGAAGAATACGACTTAAACATCCCGGAAGGGGAATACGAAACCTTGGGCGGATTCATCATCGCTCGCTACGAAAGTTTGCCTGAAAAGGGAGATACCATCGTAATTGAGCCGTTCGAGTTTCACATCCTTTCGGTAGAAAATGCGCGAATAGGCGATATTCGAGTACGCATCATTCATGAATAATTCTCAACTCATTCCGGTTACCTGCGCCATCATCCAATACGATTCAAAAGTCTTGGCGGTACAGCGCAGCGAAAGCATGAACCTGCCTCTGAAATGGGAATTCCCCGGTGGCAAACAAGAAGCGGGTGAAAGTTTGCAAGAATGCCTCAAACGCGAAATCAAAGAAGAGCTAAACATGGATATCATCGTCGGACAAGCTTTGAGCCCGGTAGTGAAACCTCCCATCGTGCTTCATCCCTTTTTGTGCAGCACTGCCGATGCCTCATTGCACCTAAGCGAACATAAAACCTTTGTTTGGGCAGACGCCAAGGAGCTTCAAGCATTGGATTGGGCGGAAGCAGATATTCCGGTATTGGAAGAATGGCTCAGTCTTTAGGCTCGTAACGGCGCACCACCATGCTGCGCACATATACCTCCCCTTTTCCGCGGTACCACAAATACGTTTTAAAACGGTCTTTTAGCGATCGCACCTCAGGCGTCATGAAGTCGAGGGAAATGCGCTGCCAACCTTGGCCCTTCACTTCCGACCCGGGTTTGGTCTCAGTGGTGGTATAGCGATAAGGTTGATCCTTGTGCAGGAAATGAGCAACCAATAAAGGCGTTTGCAGCTCGGCTGAATCCGGCACCAATACTTCGGCTTCGATACGCAGCCAAGCGTATTCTTCAGCGGTGATGTTTTCCATGGCGTGTTCCATCGCCGGACTGAAAATTTCCGCCTCAGACAGGACCAATACCTGTGTGCCGTCATCTAGCATTTTGGTTCTCTCTGCCGGAAGCTTCGCTAGATTTATACTATCCAAAACAGATGCGACTAGCTTATTCGGCTCGGGCATCACTTCAAATGGGTCTGCCTGCCGTGCTACCAAGAGCAATTCATCTGCGTTTTCCGGACGTTCTGTTTGCAAGAAGATGGCTTTATAATACGCCCAAGTCACTCTTTCACCATCCAAGACCTTCGCTTGAAACTGCCAGAATTGAAAGAGGTTTAAAGCGCTTAACAGAACAAGTAGGCTTAGGGAAACAAGGCGAATTCCTTTGCCCTTTTGAACAAGCCAATTTAAACTATAGCCCATCGGCAAGGCCATAAGCAGATACGATGAAACCAGTGAACGAGAGCTATAGCTTCCGCCGGCGTACCACCAATTGCTCCAGCTCGCCGTGATGTAAAGGTTCAGCACAAAATACCCGAGCAATGGCCAAAAAAGTTGTCGCTGTTTCTTGTAGAGCAAGATGAATCCAAAGACCGCTAAAAACATGATGGGCGTATACACCAACCAACCTTTGCGGAAGCTAAACAGAAACTCCGTGATATAGGGACTCAGAAAATCAAAGCCAACGCCCGGATCTTGGTAGCTGTAGAAAAGCCATTGTCCGCTTGCCCACTTCCAATACACTACCTGAGGCAAACCACCCAAAGCCACTCCAACCGCCAAGGCCACAACAGCTTTCCAGTTGGACAAGTAATATGTAGTTGCGCCTGAGAATCCGCGGTACAAAGGCCACAGCATGGGCAGCAACAATATCACAATTTCATTGGGACGAGTGATCGCAATCAAGCCGGCGAAAAGCCCAAACCGCAGCGCACTCCAAATCCCCACTTTGTCTTTCCATTGAATCAGCTCATGCATCGCTAAAGCGTATAAGCCAAACAAGAAAATATGGGCCAATGGATTGCCGTAGGTGGCCATCTGAATCAGATTGGTTCCAAGGGTGAGCAGAAGCAGAACAGCAGCGGTAGTCTGTTCATTGAAATAGTGACGAAGCACCCTTCGAGAAAAAACCAGTCCCAAGCAAGCGTAAAACAAGGCTCCCAATGTCCAGGCCGTCTGATACGGCGTAGAAAAACCATCACGCGCATAACCCATCGGCTCTGCTAAAACATCCGCTAAGAAGTAAAAGGGACTGTTCAAAAGTGCAGGACCAATCGGATAACGCATCACCCAATCGCCATTCTCCAAGTGAACCGCTTGGTAAAAGGTAGCCGTGGTTTTGTATTGCTCCATCAGCTGATTCACCCAGCTTAGGTCGCGCAAATGTGGGTCGTCGTATAAAAAGAAAGACGGCAGGTAGAGGTAATAGCCAAACACATCCCAGGTCAGGATGTCTTTCATCGGGGCGATAAATACCCGGATGATGACCAGTACCAAAATACAAATGAATAAGGCCTTTTTATCGAGCGAAAGCTTCACGAGCCGAAGATAGGGAAGAAAAGAGATTCGCTATTTGTTCCAACTTTCTGGAAAGCTATTCGCAAACTTAAAATGCCGGAGTTATCAATCTTTTGGTTTTGTTCGATGTAATCCAAGTATTAAAGCCTAAACCTATACCAAACCGGAAAGAAAATCCTTTATTTAGCTGTGTTCCTTGAACAGGGATAACATAAGAAAACTCGGCTTTGCTCCTTATTCTGATCCTTCCTGTTTTGAAGATGGCGGAGCATAATCCAAGACCCGGATTTACCGCTTGGGATAATTGCCCTTCTTCCGCCACACGCTTTTTTGCATCGTATTCAAGAAGACAATAAGGTATAAATCCAATTTTACGGGTAAGGTTAATCGAATAATTGAATGGGTTAATCATTCCTGAAATATGCCATAACTGACTTTGCGCATTTTGCTCATAGCCGATTGCCGCTCCCATATAGCGTTTATGGTAGGTGCAGGCCCTGCTCATCCTATCCAATTGAATACTTATTCCACTCAATGGTATTTGTCCGCTTGAAACTCTTTGCGTCCCTAAGATGCTGACATCTCTAAAACCCCTTCCAAACCTAGCTTCCGCGCCAAGCATCAGAAAAAGGAAAAATGCCAAAAGGGGGATTCTCATACGTCTAAGTTAAGCTTAATTCAGTTTATAACGAACCAGCCTCGCTTCGTAAACCGTGCAGGCCGGATCTGACATATAGCTAAAAGTATGGCGAACAATACCCACGCCTTTTGCAAACTGCTTATCGGATTTCTTGGTATACCCGCCGCAAGGGAGAGGTTTATGGAGGTCTTGTAATGTGGTTTGGTAATTAAACGTAGCAAAGCTGCCGGCAGGAACTTCAGTATTCTTGTCGTCTTTTACCATCATTTGCCATTGGTAGATTTGGTTGTTGCCTAGGATGGCACTGAACAAGGTATCTGTAAAGTTGGTATTGGAAAACTGTATCCTTCCAAATTCATCTACCAAATACGAGGCTGAATCTCTCCAGTGTGTGGCATATTCATACGATGAACCAAAATATTTACCTCTCCTCACCCAATACTTTTCTCCGTTGATGAGCGTGTCTCCGGCAATGTATACACTATCGGAGAAATTCTGATCTATAGCATTGCCTTGCATGTCTACTTTGTACCATTGGTAAATCCAATAATTTCCGGTTTTCATGGGATGGTAAGCCGAAGGTGATTCTGGGGCTGGATCTGAAACGGGAGAGTTGTCCTTTTTACATTGCACCAAAAACAGCGCAAGGGCGAATACTAAAATGATGTTTTTCATAGGTCGTTCGATGGGATAAACGCAACGACCATTTCACAAGTATGCTTTGTTTGAAATTATCGATAAACGGCCATTACGGCAATCCGCCTGCTCTTGGCTATCTTCGCCCCATGGATAAGGTCAGGGCAAAGAAACACTTAGGTCAGCATTTTCTGAACGACCGCAGCATAGCTGAAAACATTGCCAATGCCTTGAGCGGTGAGGGTTACGATACCGTTTTGGAGATTGGCCCGGGCATGGGTGTATTAACGCAGTTCTTGCTTCAGCGCAACGATTTCAAAACCCACGTGGTGGAAATCGACCGCGAATCAGTAGAATACCTGAACCAACATTATCCGGCTTTGCATGGAAGGATTCACTCAGATGATTTCCTGAAAATGGACTTGACGCCTTTCGGCACCTTTGGCTTGATTGGCAATTTCCCCTACAATATCTCGTCGCAGATCATGTTTCGCATGATCGATTACAAAGAACAGATTCCGGAGATGGCCGGTATGTTTCAGAAAGAGGTGGCGGAAAGATTCAATGCCAAACCGAGCACCAAAGCTTACGGCATCTTGAGTGTTTTGCTTCAAGCGCATTACGACTGTGAATACCTCTTCACGGTGCACGAACATGTATTTACGCCACCGCCTAAGGTGAAGTCCGGTGTTGTAAGGCTGAAGCGCAAAGCAGATTTTCAAATCCCGGTTGATCCGGTGCTCTTCAAACAAATTGTGAAGGCAGCCTTCAACCAAAGGCGCAAAACCATGCGCAATAGTTTACGATTATTTAACCTGCCGGATGGCCTGCAGGGCTGGGATGATTTTGCTAAATTGCGTCCAGAACAGCTCTCTGTAGAGGCTTTTTTTGAACTCACCGACATCATTAGCAAGTTCCGTAATTCGTGACACCCGAAAACGAAATCATCACCCCCAAAGAATCGCTGCTGCGTTTGCGCGAGTTGATTGAGGCAGAGCAAACCACCGAGTTGCTGGCCTTTATCGAATCGGAGCTGTATGCGGCCGACATCGCTGAACTCGCTTACGATCTGCAGTTGGAGGAGGTGAAATTCATCATGGACGCCGTAGAGCCAAATTTGGCCGTGGATATCCTCAAAGACATGGATACCGGCGTGCGAGAAAAACTTCTCGGTCTATACGATTCAGAGATTATCGCCCATCGCTATGTTGACTTGATGGATTCGGATGATGCGGTGGATTTGTTGAATCAGCTGAGCCTAGAGGTACGTGATCAAGTCATCTCCATGATGACAGACCAAGTATCTTCTCGGAACATCGTTTCCTTGCTGCATTACAAAGAAGATGTTGCAGGCGGTTTGATGGCCAAAGAATACATCAAAGTCAACATCAATTGGACCGTCTCCCAATGTACCGATGAAATCCGCTTGCAGGCTGAAACCGTAGAGAAAGTATATACCACCTATGTGGTAGACGACCTAGAACGTTTGGTAGGCATCGTATCGCTTAAGTCCATCATCTTAGCGAATGCCCGTACCAAGGTAGAAAAGATTTATACCGAAGACGCCATCAGCGTGAATACCCATACCCCGGCTGAAGAGGTGGCGCAGATGATGCGCAAATACGACCTCATCGTACTGCCGGTGGTGGATGCCCTCGGACGTTTGATAGGAAGAATCACCATTGACGACGTGGTGGACTTTATGAAAGAGGAAGCCGACAAGGATTACCAGCTCCTCTCCGGTTTGGCCGAAGACGTGGAAATCACCGACCGTGTTTGGATTCTCTCACGAGCCCGTTTGCCTTGGTTACTCATCGGTTTGTTGGGCGGTATTGCCAGCTCTAGGGTTATCGGACTTTACGAAGGCGAACTCAGTGCCTTTCCGCAGATGGCTTTTTTTATGCCGTTGGTAGCCGCCATGGGCGGTAATGCCGGTGTACAATCCTCTGCCATTGTGGTGCAAGGTTTAGCGAATAATACCCTCGGTTCCAATAATATCTTACCCAAGCTGGGCAAGGAATTTACCGTGGCCCTCTTAAACGGACTCATATGTTCTGTCTTGATTTTGTTCTACAACCTCATTGTTACCCAATCTGAAGGCCTGGCTTATACTGTGAGCATTGCGCTTTTAGCGGCTATTGTATTCGCCTCACTCTTGGGCATGATTGTTCCGCTTTTACTGGATAAAGTGAAAATCGACCCTGCCCTTGCTACCGGACCTTTTATCACCACCACCAATGACCTTTTAGGCTTGGGATTGTATTTTGGGATTGGTGCGATGCTGCTAGGCTAAGGACGAAGGGCAGAGAGCTAAGGGAAGAGAGCCGAATTTATTCCCTCTAAACGTATTCGCAATTTCATTCTTGCCTCCCCTTTTTACCTCGTCTTCAAGCGCATCGCTCAAGGCATAACAATTTCTTAACCTCAACCTTAGCCTCAACCTCAACTTATCGCCCTGCTTTGCGTATTTTTCCTTTTCTTTGCAAAAAACTGAACATGCTAATCCGAGTTTACGATTCATTGGTACAGAAGCATCAGGCAGGTCAAAAAATGTTGGCCGTGCTTATTGACCCTGACCATGTAGAAAACTTGGAAGAAAGCGTTCGTCGTTGCAATGCCTCCGGAGTTGACCTCATCTTCTTAGGAGGTTCCCTCATTACATCCGGCTCGATAGATGAAACCATCCGTCAGATTAAAAGCCTTACCGATATACCGGTGCTTTTATTCCCGGGCGATGAATTGCAGATCAGCTCAGAGGCTGATGCCCTCCTCCTACTTTCTTTGATTTCCGGTCGCAATGCCGATTTGCTCATTGGCAAACACGTGATTGCAGCACCGTATTTAAAGAAATCAGGTTTGGAGCTTATCGCCACCGGTTATATGCTGATTGATGGAGGAAAAATTACCACTGCTTCGTATATCAGCGGCAGCGTGCCTATCCCGGCCGACAAACCGGAGATTGCCATGTGTACAGCCTTGGCGGGTGAAATGCTCGGCCTAAAACTGATGTACATGGATGCAGGAAGTGGCGCAGCCAACCCGGTTTCTGAAGCGATGATACAAGCGGTACGCAAGGCTGTAGATACCCCAATTGTAGTGGGTGGTGGTATTCGCTCAACAGCCCAAGCCGTAGCTGCTTGGAATGCCGGTGCCGACATTGTGGTGGTGGGAAATGCCATTGAAGACGACAATAGCCTGATCAGTGATCTAATGAATACGCTGCAAGCCTTGCAGTCGATTTAAGAATTATTTGAGTAGAGAGTATAGCATGGTGACACAAACAAAGGAACTAAGCCGCGAAGCATTTCAAACCGAAGTACTGAACGATTATAAAGTAGCATACCAAAGCCGCCAGGCCAGCTTAATTGGCCGTAAGGAGGTTTTAACGGGTAAAGCGAAGTTCGGGATCTTTGGCGACGGAAAAGAGGTAGCCCAATTAGCGATGGCGAAAGCCTTCAAACATGGCGACTTCCGTTCCGGATACTACCGCGACCAGACCTTTATGTTCGCTACAGGCATGAGCAATGTGCGTGAGTTCTTTGCGCAGTTGTATGCCCATACCAGCGTTGAAGCTGAGCCTTGCTCCGGCGGACGCTCCATGAACGGTCACTTCGGTACCCGTTTATTGGACGAAAACGGTGAGTGGTTGCCGCAAACCGATCGCTATAACTCCAGCGCGGATATTTCGCCAACCGGCGGACAAATGCCTCGCTTGGTGGGTTTGGCCCTCGCTTCTAAGCTCTACAGAGAAAACCCCGACTTACACCAATACACCAACTTCTCCAACAAAGGAAACGAGGTAGCATTCGGCACTATCGGTAACGCCTCTACTTCAGAAGGCTGCTTTTGGGAAGCCATTAACGCTGCCGGTGTATTGCAGGTTCCAATGGTGATGTCGGTTTGGGACGACGGCTACGGTATCTCCGTACCGGCTCGGTACCAGACTACCAAAGAAAATATTTCGGAAATCCTCAGTGGTTTCCAAAGCAACGAGCACGGTAAAGGTTACGAGATCTTCCGCGTGAAAGGATGGGATTACGCTGCCTTGTGCAAGACCTACCTGGAAGCAACGGAAATCAGCCGTACCCAACATACTCCGGTGCTTATCCACGTGCAAGAGCTTACCCAACCGCAAGGACACTCTACCTCCGGCTCACATGAACGCTACAAGAGCAAAGAGCGTTTGGAATGGGAAACGGAATACGACTGTATTGCGCAGATGCGCAATTGGATGATCAGCAATGAACTGTCTAGCGCAGCAGAACTCGACGAACTTGAAAAGCAGTGGCGTAAGGATGTGAACGACATGAAGAAAGAGGCTTTTGCTGCTTTCATCAATGAAATCAAATCAGACGTAGCTGAAGCCGTTGGCGTATTGCAGAACTTGGCTCAAGAATCGGGTATCGTTACCATTGGCACTTTGGCGGATGAGCTAAAAGCGATTACCGAGCCTTTGAGAAAAGACATCGGCGTTGCCCTCAATAAGGCATTGCGCATGAGTATCCATGCTCCGGGAGCTGCCCGCGAAGCCGTGGTGAACTACAAAAAGAACTTTACCGAGCTGAACGCAGATCGCTACAGCTCACACCTCTATAGCCAATCGGCACAGTCTGCTATGAAAGCCGATATTATCCCGGCACAATACTCAGATGATAGTCCGGTGGTAGACGGCCGTGAAGTAGTACAAGCGTGCTTCGATGCCGCTTTGGCCCGCGACCCGCGCGTTTTTGCCTTTGGTGAAGACGTAGGTAAGATTGGCGACGTAAACCAAGGCTTTGCCGGCTTGCAAGAGAAATACGGTGAATTGCGCGTTACCGATAAAGGTATCCGCGAGCTAACCATCATTGGCGAGGGCATCGGTGCTTCCATGCGCGGATTACGTCCT
This sequence comes from Bacteroidota bacterium, assembly GCA_006226545.1. Lineage (GTDB taxonomy): Bacteria > Bacteroidota > Bacteroidia > UBA8524 > UBA8524 > M1806. The sequence continues at coordinate 62,746 of SBGR01000021.1, forward strand.
ATCGCTGAAATACAATACCTCGATTACCTCCTTTATGCTTTGCAAGTGATGAGCGATGATATCGCTTCCATGCAATACCGCACCAAAGGCGGACAAAAAGCCCCGTTGATTATCCGTACTCGCGGTCACCGTTTGGAAGGTATCTGGCACGCCGGATCTCCAATGGGCATGATCATCCACGCGGTGAGAGGTATGCACGTTTTGACCCCACGTAACATGACCCAGGCGGCAGGTTTCTACAATACCTTGTTGAAATCAGATGAGCCTGCTTTGGTGGTGGAATGCCTGAACGGCTATCGCTTGAAAGAAACCTTACCGGATAACGTGGGTGAATTCACCTTGCCACTCGGTATTCCGGAAGTACTGGAAGAAGGTAGCGATGTTACCTTGGTCACTTACGGTTCTTGCGTGCGCATTGCACAAGATGCCATGGAGCAATTGAGCGAAATGGGTATCAGCGTAGAATTGATCGACGTACAATCTTTGCTTCCATTCGATATCAACCACAGCATTGTGGAATCATTGAAGAAAACCAACCGTATTGTGTTCTTCGACGAAGACGTACCGGGTGGAGCTACCTCGTACATGATGCAAGAGGTATTGGAAAAGCAGAAAGGCTATTTCCACCTCGATTCAGAGCCACGCACCATCACCAGCAAAGCACACCGTCCGGCTTACGGCACAGACGGCGATTACTTCAGCAAGCCAAGTGCAGAAGAAGTATTCGAGGTGATTTACGATATGATGCGTGAGTCAGACCCGAACAGGTTCCCGGCGTTTTTGTAATAGTCCATGGACCATAGACGATAGTCCATAGCTGAGGCAATGGCGCTCTGCTAATATTGCTGCCCACTATTTAACCACAGAGTTCACAGAGTTTTTCACTGAGGACACGGAGCGTTTGCTTGAAACAAGTCCATAGACCATGGACCATAGACCATAGCCGGGGCGTTGGCGCTCTGCTAAACTTGCTTCGGGATG
>SBGR01000016.1 GCA_006226545.1 Bacteroidota bacterium
AGGTCCAGTAATATGTGTAATGACTCGTGCATAAAATATATCCATGCAAAAATCATCTTTTATTAATCAACCCCACAGGTTTTGTTCCTGATCCAAAATCTATTGCTACGTAGACCTTGTACATCCCGATTAGGCTTAAGCGTAAACAAAAAAAGGCTGCAAAATTTGCAGCCTTTCTAGTGTGTAGCGGGGACGGGAATCGAACCCGTGACCTCCGGGTTATGAATCCGACGCTCTAACCATCTGAGCTACCCCGCCAAGGAGGTGCAAAAGTAAAATTAATTTCGAAAAAAGAAAGCAACCTAAGCTGCAACTTTCAAATCTATTTCTTCGTTAACTAATTGAACATAGGGGAGCCCTCAGGTGCTATGTGTCTTTGGAATGCAAATTGCATTTTGTATCTTAGAAAAGAACTTTGAAAAAACTGCTAATTCATACTATACTGGGGTTACTCCTTCTTATCGGAGCGACAGACGTAAGTGCCACCCACTTGGTAGGCGGCAGTATGAGTTATGAATACCTCGGGCTTCAATCCAACGGCAAATATGCCTACCGCATTACCGTGTACATGTACCGCGATTGTGCCGCTTCTCAAGTTCAATTCGATGGTTATATTGATGTTGGCGCTTATACCGATGACCAATTTCAAAACCTAGCCAATGGTTTACCTACTCGCTTAAACCTTATTCAAGAAAAATCAGTTGACCCACCTGCCGGTGGAAGCAATTGTGCCTTTCAACCGAATACCTGTCTGAGACAAGGTATTTACCAAGGCACTGTTCTTCTGGATGCCAGCAATGACGGTTACCATTTAGTTTACCAAAGATGCTGTCGGAATGATCAAGTCAATATCATTTCAGACTTAGGACAATCCTATTACGCCTATATCCCTCCAACCAGCATACGCAATAACTCTCCTTACTTTACCGATGTTCCGGCACCGTATATCTGCGAAAACGACTTAGTTTCTTTGGTGAATACTGCCCGCGACATTGACGGTGACTCGCTCGTTTACAAACTAGGAACACCTTGGGGCGGCGGATCTAACTCAGACCCAATTCCAGGACTTCCAGCGAATTGGCCCGGCCAATTGCCAAATTTCCCACCGGTCATTTACAATACCGGATACAATGTGAATATTCCTTTCGGGTTTAACGGTACCGCAACCATCGACCCTCGAAACGGCATTACCGAAGTGCTCTCTCCTATCCGAGGACTTTTTTCCATTGCCGTAGACGTAGAAGAATACAGAAATAATGTTCTGCTTTCCCGTATTCGCTTGGATATTCAGCTCATCGTTATTAGATGTGATCCAAACGCAATTCCTCAGATTAATACTTCGCAAAACACCTTTGATTTTGAAGTGATCGAAGGGGAACAAATTTGCTTTGACATCATCGCAACAGATGCCGACAACGACAATGTTAAGATTGAAGCCACTTCCACTACCCCACTCTTTACCGGAGGCAATGGATTTGGAAATACGGCTACCTTCACTTCAAATACCGGTCAAGGCACCGTTAATTCTCAGTTCTGCTGGACACCTTCTTGTGGCAGAGCTCAAGGCGACTCCTACTTATTTACTGTAGAAGCTAAAGACGATGGCTGTCCGCCTAAACGAAAACTGACCAATATCTCTATCCTGGTCAAGCCCTTCCTAGGAATAACAAGTTTTAACGGACCTGATCGAGTCTGTGCCAATGCTAATTCACTCTATACAGCCAACGGATCTACGGGTTCTACCTACAATTGGACCGTAACCGGTGGAACATTGCTAAGCGGTCAAGGCACCAATTCCATAAGTGTTGACTGGGGCGCAGGCCCAACAGGCTCAGTTGAAGTAACAGAAATAAGCAGCGGACAATGTTCTGGAAATGCCGTTCTGAAATCTGTTCAAATATTACCGGCTCCTAGCCAGCCAAATGTAAGCGGAAAAGATACCGTTTGTGAATTCAGTATGGGAGAAGCCTATAGCATCCCGCCAACCAATGGATTCACTTATCAATGGATGATTACAGGTGGCTCCATCGTGAGCGGAGCAACTACACCGGCAGTCACTGTTAACTGGGGTGCTGAAGGCGATGCAAGCCTTGGCGTAGTGCAGGTGAATAGCTTGGGCTGCGGAAGTGACACCACCTATTTCCCGGTGAACATCAGCCGAAGCACCATCGACTCTCTATACGGAAGTCCATCTGTATGCCCTCATATCAGAGGTGTTGAATACTGGGCTGAACCTAACGAGACAGGCTCTAGCTTTATCTGGAATATACTTGGAGGAACACAAACCGAAGGCGGAAATACCAGTAGCATCCGCGTTGACTTCGGCGGACCAAGTAACGGCTATGTTGAAGTTCAAAAGATCAACCGCTACGGATGTGTTAGCGATCCGGAACGATTAAATGTGTTGATTAACCATGCATTGCAAGGCATGACGCCTTTGGGTCCGGATAGCCTTTGCGAGTTCAGCTCAGACATTGAGTACCGCGTTATTTATACCAATGGATCTAAATACCACTGGAGCATTCAGGGTGGAACCATCACCCAAAACGACAGTACCGCAAGCATCAAAGTGGATTGGGGAAGTGCCGGAAACGGTAGAATACTCGTATTTGAAGAGTCGTTTGACTCCGTAACCAATACACCTTGTTTATCGCTTACGAATACCTTAAACGTATACTTAGGACCGTATCCGGTTGCCAATACCATCATGGGTGTGGATGAAATTTGCCAAAGTGATTCCGCCGAACTATTCTACTATACAGGTTATGCAGGTTCTAGTTTTACTTGGGATTATGACGGTCCCGGAATAGTTAGCGGACAAGGCAATGATAGCGTCTACCTTACTATTAACACCGCTGGTAGTTACACCGTTAAACTAATAGAAACATCCAATATTGGTTGTGTAGGTCCGGAAGTAAGTAAAAACATCATTGTACATCCTAAGCCTAGCACCCAAGGAATTTTTGGCGATACGATTATTTGTTATCCGCGATATTCAGGCAATGTTTATTCAGCAAGCGGATTTGCACCTTCCAACTACCAATGGAGTATTGATGGCGGTGCCATTACACAAGGGCAAGGCAGCGAACAAATTATTGTCGACTTTAACGGACAAGTTAATTCAAGCTTACGTTTAGTTGAAATAAGTGAATACGGCTGTATTGGCGATACCCTCCGAACTGCCATTCTATTGGATAGCCCAAGTGTCGATTTAAAAGTAATTTCAGTTCAACCTGGCGACGATACCAAAATGGAAATGGAATGGAGCCTGGTTAATGCACCATTCTACAATAGCAATTTCCTCATCCAACGCAGACTGAAAGGACAATCCAATCAAGCCTTTACTACGGTTGGCACCATCGACGGTAACGGTACCAGCTTTGAAGACAGCAAGCTGAATACCGATGCAAACATATACGAATACCGCATTGTAGGCTTTAACCTTTGTGGAGACAGCCTTTATTCAGAAGTGCACCGCCATGTTCAGATCAACGGATTTAAACCGGAAAACGACGAGTATGCAGTGAACATAAACTGGACCTCGTATTTCGGGTGGTCTAATCCAATATTAAACTACGAAGTCTACAGAAAGAATGGCAATGCCGATTGGGTATTGATGAATGATGCAGGACTTGACACCACTGATCAATATTCGGACGGTATGTTAAGTTTCCGTCAATGCTACCGCATTCGCACCATAGAAAGCGGCACCAATACTGAATCATGGTCGAATGAAATCTGTTTCGATTTCAAACCAATTCTGATTGTACCAAATGCATTCACCTCCAATGGAGACGGCCTAAACGATCAATACGAAATCGCTTTCGCTTCCATTAAAACTTACCACATCAAAATTTACGATCGCTGGGGTGAATTAATCTTTGAAAGTCAAGATCCCGCAAACTTCTGGGATGGCAAATTCAAAGGTAGTTTCTGTCCTGAAGGAGTCTACGTGTATACCATTCGCTATACAGGCTCAGACGATACCATCTATAACCTCAAGGGCAATGTGACCTTGCTGAGATAGTTGTGTAAGTTCCAAAATCCAAGTTCCAAAAGCCAAGTTCCAAAAAACAAAATCCAAGAACCAAACTCCAAGTTCCAAAAAACGAAATCCAAGGTTCAAGAGCCAAGTTCCTCCAGGCGATTTATAAAACTTGGGGGATTTCAACGAGGAATAAAGGACCCACTCAACCACGTCTTGTCCCAAATCCGGCAACCGCTTAAGTAGCCAAACAAGCCACAATGACATTATTTAAGAAGGTATTTTAATGAATATCATCCATAATAAGTCATATTGTCTTCTTTTTAGCGTTGGTATTCGAATTGACCAATTGTATCAAAATTGAAAATTAAAACATTAGAGATATGACATTGGTTAAAATGAATCCCGCTAAAAGCTTTATGAACGATCGCCTTTTTCCATCTGCTTTTCAAACCATGTTTGATGAGCTTTTCGAAAATCAATCTTCAACTGAACGCTCTGCATTCTTCCATCCTAAAACGGATATCGCAGAATCAGACAAGGCCTACTTTGTAGAACTTACTTTACCAGGCATTAAAAAAGAAGACATTCAGATTGAAATCAAAGACAACCGATTGGAAGTTAGAGGTGAACGCAAACTGAACAAAGAAGAGCAAAACAAGAAATTCCATCGCATTGAAAGCAGCTATGGAAGCTTCAGTCGCAGTTTCAACCTACCTGAAAAAGTAGACAAAGAATCGATCAAAGCAGAATTCAAAGACGGTGTACTTTACCTTGAATTGAATAAGATGGAAGAGCAAAAAGCAAAATCCATCGTTATTAAGTAGTTCACTCACAAAACTACGCTTTGTAAATCCGACGTTAAATGACGTCGGATTTTTTTTGCCCCACCTGTGCAAAAGTTTAGAGCACGCATCTCCACTAGAATGTGGAACTTGACTGTGAGACCTAAGCTTATGCCCCGTAAGAAAACTACTGACACTAAAATTTTCGTTTTGGATACCTCTGTAATCCTTTACGATCACAATGCCATCAACAACTTCGAAGAGCACGATGTAGCCATTCCCATTACGGTATTAGAGGAACTAGACAATTTTAAAAAGGGCAATGACACCATCAATTTCGAAGCACGCGAGTTCATTCGTTTTTTAGATAAGCTATCCGGTCAATACACCTTGCAAGATTGGATTCCCTTAAATGGACCAACCAAAGGCAAGTTCTGTGTAATAATGGACGAAAGCAGCAGCGTAGATGCACGCAAAGTTTTTGGCGACAACAAAGCCGACCACAAGATTTTGAATGCTGCCATTCACATGCGCGACCTGTATCCGAGCCGCAAGGTTATCATGGTTACAAAAGACGTGAACCTGCGTCTGAAAGCTAAATCGCTAGGCCTTACCGCCGAAGATTTTGAGACCGGCAAAATCAAAAACCTCGATACGCTCTACCGTGGCATCAGCAATATTGAAGACGTTAGCGAAACCCACCTGGAGAGCATATATACCAATGGAAACATTGAGGCTAAAAAGGTATTTAAGAAAGAGAAGCCTTTAGCCAATCACTTCTATATTCTTAAAAATAACCGCAAATCGGCTTTGGCTACCTATAATCCGTTCACTGAATCGCTGGAACGTGTAGATAAGCGCAATGCCTACGGTATTAAACCAAAAAATGCGGAGCAGGCTTTCGCTATGGACGCAATTCTAAATCCGGAAATTAGACTCGTAACCATTCAAGGCGTTGCCGGAACAGGTAAAACCCTTATTGCCTTGGCCTGCGCATTGGAGCAACGTTCACAGTTCAGGCAGATCTATCTAGCGAGACCGGTTATTCCACTCAGCAACAAAGACATTGGCTACCTCCCGGGCGATATCAAATCGAAGCTCAACCCTTATATGGAGCCGCTTTGGGATAACCTGAAGTTTATTCAAAACCAGTGGAAAGAAAACGATAAGGAACACGCCAAACTAAATGAGTTGGTAGAAAACGAAAAGCTCGTAGTGACGCCATTGGCTTATATCCGCGGTAGGAGTTTGTCCAATATCATGTTTATTGTGGATGAAGCGCAAAACCTTACACCATTGGAGGTTAAAACCATCATCACTCGAGCAGGCGAAGGCACTAAAATCATTTTCACAGGCGATATCTATCAAATTGACACCCCGTATTTGGATGCGCAATCCAATGGCTTATCGTATTTGATTGACCGTATTCGCGACCAAAACATCTACGCTCACATAACGCTTGAAAAAGGAGAAAGATCGGAATTAGCCAATTTGGCCAACGAACTACTTTAAGCTTTGTACCGCAATCGCTTGATTAGACGTAAGCGGTGGGTATAACGTTGTTTATCCGCATTGTAGATGCCCTGCGCATCTATGCGGTCTAGTCGAACTTCACCGTGGGCATGGATAATCTCTTCCGGCGATTTCAAAATGCCTACGTGAATGATTCGTTCTTCTTCGTTATCGAAAAAGGCTAAGTCACCGGCTTGTGCTTCCTGTAAAAAGGCTACACCATCACCCGCAAAGGCTTGGTCTTTCGCATCGCGAGGCAAAGCAATTCCTAAGGCCTTGTTCACCACCTGCACTAATCCGGAGCAATCAATACCCATAAAAGTACGTCCGCCCCAGAGGTATGGCGTTCCAAGAAAATGCTCAGCTAACATGATCGGGCTACTAATGGAATTTTGAGCAGACAGCTGAACCGGTATCCCTCCCTTGTGACGAAGTTGATACGATTCGCCATCAAATCCCAATTCAGAGCCCATGCTTAAAACCGTATTCCGCTCTCCAATAGCATAGGATACTACCGAGTTAGTAATGACCTTGGTATCGGGAGCATTGGTGTTTTCTTCGAACTGAGTTCGGTTGATCCAGCCGTTGTAGCGGTCCCAGTCTGTTTCAATAAAAAACCAGTCTTTTCCCTCTTCCACCACAAAGTAGGTTTCTCCCATCAAAAGCTGGGTAACCATTTCAGATTTACTGTCGGGTGCCGAACGCACCGGAATACAGGACAGGTGACAAATGCCCTTGAGCATACGCTTTCTTATAAGTGAAGCATTTCTTTTCTAGCCAACAATACCTCTTCCGCCTCTTCGTGATCCGGATCAGGTACGCAACAATCTACCGGGCAAACTGCTGCACATTGTGGCTCTTCATGGAAACCGATACACTCGGTACATTTATCAGGCACGATATAGTAAACCTCATCTGAGATGGGCGCTTGTTTCGCTTGCGCATCTACCTCAGACCCGTGGTAAGCGACTCCCCCATTCAGGGTTGTGCCATCAGCAAAAGCCCATTCAATGCCCGCTTCGTAAATAGCATTATTCGGACATTCCGGTTCGCAAGCCCCACAATTGATACATTCATCGGTGATAATTATAGCCATACTATCAGTTTCCTTAGCGCTGCGAATTTACTCAAGCTTAGCCACTAATAAAAGGCTTTCGCTTACCTTTGTCGCCATGAATTTAGCGGCAATCAAAGCACACGTGGTTCGTTTGGGAAAAGCATTAGGTGAAACAGAAAACGCAGCCCTGGAAAGCGCCATCCGAAAAGCCAATTTCGAAAACCTGTGGTTTGATGAGTCGAATATCCGTTTCGCTTTAGACACTTGGGCTAAGGCCTTGGACGAATCTAAGCTGGACAAGTGGTTGGAAGTAGAACAACATGATGCCCTCGTAAGTTCCCCCAAAACCATAGGCTTGGTTATGGCCGGTAATGTACCCATGGTTGGACTTCACGACTTACTCATCGTTTTACTGAGCGGACATAAAGCCATGGTAAAATTGAGTAGCGACGATAAGGCCTTGATGCAGTTTGCAATCCAACAATTGCAATCGTACGATCCTTACTTTACAGACGCCATTCGCGTGGTAGAGCGATTGGAAAAACCCGATGCCATTATCGCTACAGGTTCCAATAACAGCGCGCGTTACTTTGAATATTATTTCAAAAACATCCCGCATATCATTCGCAAAAACAGAAACAGCGTTGCCCTGATAAACGGAAATGAAACCCCGGAAGAACTGGCTGAAATAGGCAAAGACATCTTCACTTATTACGGACAAGGTTGCCGAAACATCACTCATATCTTATTTCCAAAAGGGTTTGAGCCACCGCATTTCTTAGATCAGATCTTGCCGTGGCACGAAGTGGTGAACCACAACAAATACGCGAACAACTATACATACCACAAGGCCTTGTTCTTGATGAACCAGCAAGCCCATCTCGATACCAATTTTATTCTTTTCAAGGAATCTGATGATATCTATGCCCCAATTGGCTGTATTAATTATTCGTTTTATACTGACCAAAAAGAGGCCTTAGCGAAACTGGAAGCAAACAGGGAAGTGATTCAGGTTGTTGCCAGCCAGACTGCCGTTCCGCTGCCGCATGTTCCATTTGGAAAAACACAAGAAACGGAAATGGGAGATTATGCAGATGGCATTAACACATTAATTTTCTGTAAAACAGTTGCGTAGCATCAATTTTACGTAACTTCGGGAACACCCCAAACCCATGAGTGCCAACCTAAAGTATACCCTGGTTTATATTTTAACGGGAAGTCTGTGGATTATTCTCACCGATTCTTTTGTTGAAACAGATCCCAGTCACACCCCATGGCAAACCCTCAAAGGTTTGTTTTATGTTTTGGCGACCGGAGTTTTGGTTTACTACCTCCTTTACCGAGCCTCTCAGAAAATACAGAAGGAAAAGCAAGAGATTTTACACCGTGAAAACGTGGTTTACCGCGTGGTGGAATATGCAGGACAAGATTATTGTTTGCTCAACCAGGATGGCCTCATCCTGTTCCGCAGGGGCGAATTGGCTCAAAAACGTGCTCAGAAACTAGACGAGTACCTCGATCAATTTAATTGTGCAGCCCAAGACGCAGAACACCTCAAATCGCTTTTTAACCGCTGCCTGACTGAAGGCGAAGAGCTGGAGCGTGAAATCAGCAGTTCAGGTAAAATTATACGCTTCACCTTCTTACCTATTCCGGCACAATCTGAAGTAGTACTGGTAGCGCACGATCTCACTAACTTAAAACAAGAGGAGCGTTCTACCGGCGTGGTGAAAGAGTTCTTAAACTTGATTACCAATAGTAAAGACATCGGTTACTGGCATTGGTCTATACCTGAGAACAAAACCAGCTCAAGCGATTCCTTGGCCCGCATCATTGGCGTTGAACGCGCAGAAGATGTGCCCGTAAATACGGAATGGATAAGCCGCATCCACCCGGACGACTTAGAAGAAGTAAACAAATCGTATGCACGTCACCTGAACGGAGAAACAGACTCCCACGAGGGACAATACCGTTTTAGGGTTTGCGACAATACCTACCGCTGGTTGGTTGAATATGCACGCGTTACAGAGCGAAATGAAAACGGTGAACCTCAGCAAATCATGGGTGTGATCATCGACTTCCAAACGCAAAAAGACTTTGAAGAGAAGTTGAAGGAAAGGCAATCTTTGCTCAATGAAATGGCCATTTCCAATTCGCATCAAGTTAGAGGGCCATTAGCGCGGATTTTAGGACTTGTCTCCTTGTATCAAATGATGAAGATGTACGAGAACACAACCCTGGAGGAAGTGGAAGAGATTCTTGAAAAAATTCAGCTTTCTGCCTGCGAGCTAGATCAAGCCATAGGCATTATGGCTGAGCGATTAAAAGAAAACACTTAGCGATGCGATTCAATCGCTTTTTTTAATTCTTCTTCGGTAGGTAAACCAAAGTTAGTCCAGACCACAATTCCATTTTTAATCAACATAATATAGGGTAATCCCTCCACCTGGAAATCAGAGGCCAACTGTCGGTGTGTATCAAAATCAACTTTCTTCACCACAAGTTCATCCGCATAAAGCGAATCCAATCGCTCTACAATGGGTAAAAGTTGACGGCATGGCAAACACCATTTTGCATTGAAATCAACCAAATACAGCACATTGGAATCCAGTTCGCTCAAGAATTTCTCGCGCGATTTATCCAGTTGTTTAACCTGAGCAATGCCTCCTTCTACCGGCATACTTGCTGCACGCCAAGCTGCCATCCCCCCTTTCAACTCCTTCACCTCATAGCCGCTTTCCCGAAGCTGAGCAGCCGCCTTAGCACTTCGGCCACCACTGAGGCAGTAGATCAGTATTTTTTTATCCTTCGGTAATGCGCTAGCCTGCTTCGTGAAGTCGTCTGCATAAAAGTCGATATTGACCGCATTTTCAATGTAGCCACCACCAAATTCTTCGTCGGTTCGCACATCCAATAAGCTAACCTGGGTATCTGCCCTGAGCACCGAATCGAATTGCACCGGGCTTAATTCGTTAGGCAATGGCTGCGCGCAAGCACTCAGAGATACCAAGCCTATCAGGATAAACAGCAATCTCATAATACCTCTTCTAATATTTCAAGAACGGCACGCGCCATCTTGTTGTTTTCATCCAAAAGTGGATTGATTTCAGTAATCTCAAAAGCGATGGTTTTGCTTTGTTTTAAAAGGTGGTAAAGCAAGGTTTTAGCTTCGTGCAGTTTTAGGCCATCCGGGTAAGGCGTACCTGTTCCGGTTGAAACAGATGGATCCAAGCTATCTACATCGAATGAGATATAGAGGTAGTCGCAGTGTTTGAGGTAATCGAGGGTTTCTTTGGCCACGGTCTCAATGCCAAACTGCTGGATTTCTTTTGGCGTATAAAACTCAATGTCCAACTCATCGATCAAGTCCCATTCTTGGCGTTCCAAATCGCGGATATCAATAAACACAATATCAGAAGCCTCAATTTTAGGTACAATCTCTTTTGAACCGATACGTTTTAGCGATTCCCAATGTGCAATCGTTTCTTCATCGGGTTCATTGCTTTGCGATTCCAAGTTGTCTTCAGCCAACAAAGCAGCCAAAGGCATTCCGTGCACATTGCCTGAAGGTGTGGTATACGGTGAGTGTAAGTCGGCATGGGCATCAATCCAAACCACGCCTAAACGTTTATCCGGACCAATAAAATTCTTTATCCCACTAATGGTTCCTGCTGCGTTGCTGTGGTCGCCTGAAACAACCAAAGGGAAATTTCCATCAACCAAATAGTTCTCCACCTTATCCGCTATGCGCGGCAATACTTTAGCGATGGTATCGATGTTAAGGGCGTACTCATATTTCGATTTGAAACGAAGTACCTCATTCATGTCGTCTACCCAGTCAAAATCATAGCGATTTAACTTTTTCCGACCCTTGTTTATATCTGAAAATCGCAGTGCTGACGGACCCAAACTAGAGCCTCTGGTACCTGCTCCCAACTCACTGCTTACTTCGAGTACTTTGATTTTTCTAGACTTCATAAAAATTATTCTATTTAGCTGAATTCTTCGTCCAATCCTTTGATGAGAAATCCATTACTTTGTTGCCAAGATAGGCCGCAAAAGTACAAAAAGCCCCACTATGCTGAAGAACCGTTATATCGACCTGATTGAACAGACGTTCTATTTTCCACGACATGGCTTTAACGTAGAAAATGACGAGTTGACTTTTCACGATATCCCTTTGATGGATTTGATTGAAGAGTACGGAACCCCATTGAAGATCTCTTTTTTGCCTAAGATCTCCTCGCAGATTCAGAAGGCTAAAAACTGGTTTGCTCAAGCGATTGAAAAACACCAGTACCAAGGTACCTATACCTATTGTTATTGTACCAAAAGTTCGCATTTTTCATTTGTGCTCGACGAGTGCATGAAGAATGATATTCACCTGGAAACCTCTTCTGCTTTCGACATTAACCTTATCCGCAAGCTCAAAGCGCAAGGGAAGTTTGATTCGTCTCGATTTGTAGTCTGTAACGGTTACAAGACACCGGCTTACGTAGAAAATATTCGCGGACTGTTGGATGAAGGACAAAAGAACCTCATAGCTGTATTGGATAACCCGGATGAGATTCTGCAATACAAAAGCAGTCAACATAAGATGAATATTGGTATCCGCATCGCAACAGAAGAAGAGCCTAATTATTCATTTTATACCTCCAGACTAGGTATGAGTTCCAAGCGGGTGATGGAATTGTACGAGAAGGAAATCAAAGGAGATGAAAGGTATAGTCTCAAAATGATGCACTTCTTTATCAATACAGGTATTCGCGATACTACCTACTACTGGGCTGAATTGGTTCGCTTGATTAATGTTTACTGCGACCTGAAACAACAATGCGAAGAACTGGATTCAATTGATATTGGCGGCGGTATGCCTATTTATACCAGCCTTGGTGTGGAGCACGACTATGCTTACATGATTGACCAGATTGTATACTATATCAAAACCATCTGTGAAGACCGTGGCGTGCCGGTACCGAATATTTTTACCGAGTTCGGTTCCTTTACCGTGGCTGAATCAGGAGCTATTTTGTACGGCATCCTTGGTAAAAAGCAGCAAAACGATGCAGAGCTTTGGTACATGATTGACAGCAGCTTCATCACTACCCTACCTGATACCTGGGGCATTGGACAGAAGTTTATCATGTTGGCCGTTAACCATTGGAATAAACCTTTCCAGCGGATCAATTTGGGCGGAGTGACCTGCGATGGACAAGACTATTACAATTCAGACACCCATACCAACCAGGTTTTCTTACCGCGCATGGGACAAGATGAAAAGCTGTACATGGGCTTTTTTCATACCGGCGCGTACCAAGAAAGCATTGGGGGCTACGGCGGCATTCAGCATTGTTTGATACCGGCGCCAAAGCACTTATTGATTAACAAAAACGAGGATGGCGAATTAACCTACGAGCTGTTTGCACCGGAACAAAACGCCGATCAAATGATGCAAATTTTAGGGTACTAATTCAATCCATAAGATTCATAGATTATTTTTTAGGAAACATTTGTCTTTTTCACGGATTGCTTTAATTTTGCAGTCCCTTAACAAAACAAGATCATGGCAGTAACTACTTTGCAACGTAAAGCACGCAGAAATAAAACAGCTTCTCGCTTGAAAAAGCAGCACCGCAAATTGCAGACATCAATTAATTACGTAAAGTCTCCTTACAAAGGCGAGTCTGGCGTGATAATTGAAGAATAAGAATACAAGAGCAAAAACCATTTTATACATAAAAAGCCGACTCAATTGAGTC
>SBGR01000025.1 GCA_006226545.1 Bacteroidota bacterium
CGCCAAGCTTGGCGTCCCCAATCTTGCTCCCCAGTTCTTATTCCTCATTCTTACTCCTTATTTCTCAATCTGGCATCTTATATGTATATTTGATGTATATACAATTAATACAGTTTGGAACGCAAGGATTTTATCAGACTACTTGGGCTGGGAGCACTGAGTAGTATAGCGATGGACACCCGATCCATCACCAGCGAATTGCTGAGCATGCCCGACAGCGAAGAAATGCCGATTCTCTTTGTAGGCCACGGTAACCCGATGAATGCCATTGAAGACAATGTGTATTCGAAAATGTGGAAGAAATTGGGTACCAAACTGCCTACACCTAAAGCGATCTTGGTGGTTTCGGCCCACTGGGAAACCAAAGGAACGCAGGTTTTGGTAAGTGAGAAACCACGTACCATCCACGATTTTGGCGGATTCCCACGCAAGCTGTTTGAACAACAATACCCGGCACCGGGCGCTCCAGCTTTCGCTAAAGAAACAGCCAAGCTGATGTTGCCAACCAAGGTAGCAGAAGACCTAACTTGGGGATTGGACCACGGCACTTGGTCGGTTTTGCTGCCCATGTACCCGGAAGCTAAAATCCCGGTTTACCAGCTGAGTCTCGACTATACACAAGGCGCTGCTTACCACTATAAAATCGCTTCTCAACTGTCAAAGCTCAGAAAAAAAGGGGTGCTCATTGTGGGCAGCGGTAACGTGGTGCATAACCTCGGAAGAGTGCAATGGGGCAAACAAGGGGGCTACGATTGGGCCGTCGAGTTCGATACCAAAGTGAAAAACTACATCGATACGGAGAATCACCAAGCCTTGGTAGACTACACCAAAATTGGCAACTCCGCTAATTTATCGATTCCAAGCAATGAGCATTATTTGCCTCTACTTTATGTTTTAGCGAATAGGAAAAAGGGAGAAAAACCGCTCTATTTCAACGATACATTGGAAATGGGTAGCATCTCCATGCGCTCCGTCATTTTTGGAGCCAAAGACCTCAAGTTGGATAAATAGGTTTAGCTGATTTCTGGCTTCGAAAAGAAGCTGAATTGATGCGATTCGACTATGTTTGCTGCCAGAAAGCACAGGGATGAAAATTAAATTTTGTGGCGCAGCTAGGCAGGTAACCGGTTCAATGCACCTACTCGAATTGAAAAGTGGGTATAAGGTATTGATCGATTGCGGTTTAGATTACGAGCAACAAAAGGAGTTTCACCACGATATCGACGTGGTTTTTCCCTTCGATCCCAAACAAATCGATGCGGTTATCCTCACCCATGCTCACGTAGACCATTCAGGGAATATCCCGACTTTGGTAAAGCAAGGCTTTGCCGGGCAGGTATTGTGTACTCCACCAACCGGAGAGTTGACCTCTTTTTTACTCCTGGACAGCCTTAAGATTATGGAGGCGGAGCAGCGTAAGCAGAACCGTGGCAAAAAGAAAAAACGTCCGAAGCAATCACTATACGGCTACAAAGACTTGCTTGATTCGCTCGATCGACTTCTGACTCTTCCTTTTAATTCGCCGTTTCGCATGAACGATGAATTGGAGATAGAGTTCAGGGAAGCGGGCCATATTCTGGGCGCAGCCTCTGTGGTAGTGAAAGTGACCGAAGGGGAAAAAGAACACCGCCTAGGCTTTACCGGCGACTTAGGAAACTTCGATTCGAAGTTGATGAAAGACCCGCGCCCTTTCCGCGATATCCAATACTTGGTTACTGAAAGTACCTACGGCGGTAGGTTCCACAGCTCTACCCGCACGCCGGAAGAAGAGATGTTGCATTACATCACTGAAACCTGCGTGAACCAACCGGGAAGATTGGTAATTCCGGCCTTCTCTGTTGGACGTACCCAAGCCATCATTTTTGCTTTCCATAAGTTGTATGCGCAAGGACTTTTACCGGATGTCAAGATCTTTGTAGACAGTCCGCTAGCGATACGCACCACCCACGTGTACAGCAAATACAAGGAATACCTGAACGACGAAAGTTTGGCTTTCCTAAAGAAACACGGATCCTTGTTCGAATTCCCGAATTTGGAGTATATCGAAGACAAACGTTCTAGCGAAATGCTCCAAGACTATTACGAGCCTTGCGTAATCATTTCAGCTGCAGGCATGGTAGAAGGCGGACGAATTCAGGAGCACGTGCGGAACAATATCCGAAACAGCTATTGCACCATCCTGATTGCCGGCTTCTGCGCTGAGGGAACCTTGGGCCACCGATTGCTGAACGGCCAAGGGTATGTTTACATGATGGGCAAAGAATTCCCGGTTTTCGCTAAAGTAGCCAAAACTGATACCTTTAGTGCTCACCCGGATCACAGCGGCTTGCGCAGTTACGTTGAAGCCTCCGGTGGCAAATCGCTCAAAGGCATTTTCTTGGTCCACGGAGAAGAATCATCCATGGAGTTTTTGAAAAACGATCTGGAAAGAGAAGGGTATAACTCGGTACACATGCCGATGAAGGAAGAAGTGTTTGAAGTGATTTAGTTTTATACGGATTAAGACTTTCACCTACTTTACTACTGTGTTTACCTTCTCTTTATGACACTCTGTCAGTTTTTTCCGTTGCATTGCCTCAGCCTTTTGTATTTTTGTGTTCGAACATGGATTTACAGTCAATCAAACAACGGTTTGAGATAGTGGGAAATTCGCCACTGCTCAATATAGCATTGGAAACGGCTGTTAAAGTTGCTGCAACGGATATCACGGTTTTAATCAACGGTGAGAGCGGTGTAGGTAAAGAAGCGTTTTCCAAAATCATACATTCACTAAGCCCGCGTAAACACGGGCCATTTATAGCCGTAAACTGCGGCGCCATTCCCGAAGGTACCATCGATTCTGAACTTTTCGGTCACGAAAAAGGATCCTTTACCGGAGCCCACGATACCCGCAAAGGGTATTTTGAAACGGTAAACGGTGGAACCATCTTCCTCGATGAGGTAGGTGAGTTGCCCTTGGATACCCAAGCACGTTTGTTGCGCGTATTGGAAACGGGTGAGTTCATTAAGGTGGGTTCTTCCAAAGTACAGAAAACAGATGTGCGCGTGGTGGCAGCTACCAACCGCGATTTGCTCGAAAGAGCGCAGGCCGAGAAGTTCCGTGAGGATTTATACTACCGTCTAAGCACGGTGCCTATTCGTGTGCCGGCTCTCAGAGAACGCAAGGAAGACGTTTACCTGCTCTTTAGAAAATTTGCCACGGTCTATTCGGAGAAGTACCATACCGAGCCAATTGAACTCAGCGCAGAAGCTCAACATTTTATCGAGAACTACCGCTGGCCGGGTAACGTACGTCAGCTGAAAAACATGGTAGAACAGATTTCGGTATTGGAAGGCGATAACAGAGCGTTGGAAGCTGCCGATATCGCTCGCTATTTCCCGGATGAAAAATCGAATCTGCCTGCTTTGGCGGGAAGAGAAGACCAGAACTTTTCGGAGCGCGATATCTTCTATAAAGTGCTTTTTGATCTTCGCCAAGACGTGAGCGATTTGAAGAAGGTGGTTTTAAAGATGATTGAGAACAACGAAAGCACCAACGACTTCATCCACGATAACCAGGAATTGCTGAAGCAGGTGCTAGACTACGACGAAAATGGTGTAGCCACGCCAAGCGCATCACCTTATTTGGTTCGTCCTGCGGCACCGAGCGTCAGACACCAAGAGGAAGAAGACAACCACGAGGTTTTTGTAGAGGCGATTGAAACGGTGGAGGACGAGAACCTTTCGCTTGAAGACAAGGAGAAAGAAATGATTCGCAAGGCCTTGGTGAAACACAGAGGTCGCCGTAAAAAAGCAGCCGCGGAATTAGGCATTTCTGAACGTACCTTGTACCGGAAAATCAAACAATACGAACTCGAAGAACTGTGAGAGCCATCATCCTTGCCTTAGTTGTGATTAGCTTGCCATTGGTCCAAGCATGTAAGGTCAATTACAGTCTTTCGGGCGCCTCAACCGGCACGGCTGAAACCTTGAGTATTCAGTTTTTTAAGAACAATGCAGCCTTGAATAACCCTTTGCTTTCGCAGGTTTTTACCGAGAAGATGAAGGATAAATTTAACCGTGAAACCAAGTTGAAATTGGTAGACGACAATGGCGATATGCAATTCTCCGGTCAGATTACCGATTATAACGTGGCTCCGGTGGCCATTCAGCAGAACGTAAGCGCGGCCAGAAACCGTTTGACCATTACGATACAGGCGAAATTTGTCAACAAAACGAACCCGCGTTTCGATTTCGATAAAAGTTTCAGCAATTTTGAAGACTTCGACGCCAACGTCAGCCTTGCTTCGGTAGAAGCTGATTTGGTGAATACCATCTGCGATAAAATTGTACAGCAGATTTTTAACGAAGCGGTGATTAACTGGTAATGGATAATAAAGCATGGATACTGGAGCGATTAAAGAATCCGGCCCTTTTGGGTGCAGGTGATGAAAATCGTTTGAGAGAAATCATTGCCAGCTATCCGGCCTTTTCTTCCAGTTATTTACTCTTAGCGAGGCGACTCCACGAGATGCAACACAGCGCTTATGAGTCGCTGCTCCCGGCATTGTCGCTCCGTGCCTATGACCGTAAGAAACTTTTTTACCTAATTCATGCATACCCTAACCTGCAGCAGGCTCAGGTTTCGCCTAGCCCGCTGGTAGAGCAAGAGATCAACAGCATCTTACCGGGTTCACGCTTCGCTATCGATTTCAATTCGGTAGAGAAAGAAGAAAGCCCGATTGAAACTGAAGCCGAAAACTCAAATGAGCTGAATGAAATTCCGTTTGGACAAATCCGACAGAAGCATCAGGGTGAAGATGAGGTTGAGGAGGAGAGACGGAGAGACGGAGAGACGGATGAGGTGATGGCTGAGACTGAGGTTGGGGTTGAGGAGGAGAGTCGGAGAGACGGAGAGACAGATGAAGTGATTGCTGAGGCTGAGGTTGAGGTTGAGGAGGAGAGACAGAGAGACGGAGAGACAGATGAAGTGATTGCTGAGGCTGAGGTTGAAGAGGAGAGACAGAGAGACGGAGAGACAGATGAAGTGATTGCTGAGGCTGAGGTTGAGATTGATTCTAGTGAAATACCAGAGGAGGCTTTGCCTGCGGCGGATTTCATGACTTGGTTAAATCAACTCAGCATGACGCCTACAGAACACCTGGAAGCACCTACAGAGACGGGAATTCATACAGTAGAAGTAAGCGATGAGATACCGGCCAAGGTGGAGGAGCCTGAAGTGGAGGAGGTGCAAGAAGCCACCAAAACGGAAGTGGTGATTGATAACTTAATTGATAAGTTTATTGAAACACAACCGAGTGTCCGCAGAGTAAAGAATGAATTTTTTAGTCCGGTGAATGCCGCCAAACAAAGTGAGCAGGAGCCAGACGACCTTGTAACAGAGACGATTGCCCGCATTTTAGTAAAGCAGGAGAAATTCGATAAAGCAATTCAAGCTTACGAGAAATTGCAGTTGAAATATCCAGCAAAAAACGATTACTTTGCAGGCCTTATTTTAGAACTAAAACAGAAGACTACATAAATGTTATCCGTAATTTCGACCGTACTCATCATTTTGGCCGCTATAGTTTTGATTCTCGTTGTCTTGATTCAAAAGCCAAAAGGCGGTGGATTAGCCTCTAATTTCTCAGCTGGTAACAGCATTATGGGTGTTCGTCGCTCTACCGATTTCTTAGAGAAATTAACTTGGGGATTGGCTATTGGCATCATGGCCTTGACCATTATCTCCGGCGCTTTCTACGAAGGTGGAAACGATGGTGATGCTCCAGAATCTTTGATTCAAGAGAATGTTGACAATAACGCAGGGTCTACCCCGGCTGCTCCGGCTATGCCAGAAGGTGGTGCTCAACAACAATTGCCTGTAGAAGGCGAAGGTCAATAAAAATACTAGAAACTGGTAGAGAGGTATCTCACCAGCATACGACTTGCAATGGGAAGCAGTGTTCCGTCTACGGGATACTGCTTTTCTGATTCTATAAGGTAGGTCGCGGGGTTTGGGAGCTTCTTACGTTGCTGAATCAAATTCTTTTTCATTCCCTCAAACGTATTGATTAGGCTGTTTCTGAACGTATCAATATAATGGGTATGGATGCCTCTGAACTTTTCATGGGCATTCTGGAATAAGGTTATGCGGTATTCGTAAACCCGGGTTTCGCTCACTTCGTTTGATTTCAACAGCAAATAGCCTTCTTGTTTGTACAGCGGAACGATGCCAATGGGCACCAAGCTCAGTTGCTGTTCAATGTCTTCGTAGATTTCCTTGCCTTGGCTTAGGTGGTATTTGAATTGTGGCAAAGCAAAGTCGACAATACTCTCTAATTCTAACATCACCTTATCGTTTTGTAAGGTTTGTTCGTAGAGCAATTGAAATCGCTCTAAGTCGATGCCACTAAGCTCGCCTTTGTTCATTTCTTTCACCACTTCGGTGGCCTTATTGAAATCGAGGAGTTTGCGGTAATGCTCAATCAACTCCGCCATGTGAGGGTAGAGTACAGGTTGTTTGAAATCGTGCTGTACCTGCTGCAAATAGGCCAGCAGCACATACTTCTTGTATTCAAAATCGATGATGTTTTCGGTTAACCAATTCTTCGATAACATAGTCAATTTATTTTGTTTCCTTAAGATACAAAATTCAGAAGACTCTTGCTAGCAGGCCTGTTTAGCGAATTGACTTTCAATAAAAAAAAATGCCCGAGCAGGGCATTTCTTTCACGACGTATGAGCTTTATAAAGAACGGGGATTAATTCGGTTTAAGTTCTTTCAGGTATTTCTTCACTTCATCCGCAGAGCGGAATTCCTGATCACTTACCTGAAAGTGTATGGTCTTTTGATTCGGTTCCCACTCTTCGGTTAGGTTATAGGCCAGGCGACCATCGGTCAGAATAGCGAAGAGCAGGTTTTCATGGCGTGGATTGTATTTGATTTTGTTCGAATAGTTACTCATCAATTCACGCTCGTTAATTACTTGGTGCCAGATGGTAACATAAGGTTGAGAATCCAAATTATAGGTCATTTCAAAGGTATGGGCCTCACCGCTGATGCGCACCGGATTATCGCTATTCCAAACACCAAACCCATCGATGCTAAAACTGCGCTTCAGATCAACGTAAGCCATTTGTGCAAAGGCTTTTGCACTTCCATACTTACCGCTTTTGTCTTTTTGCAGTTGTTTCTGAAATGCCTCAGCTCGTTTTCTGGCCTCCTCTTGTTGTCTTTTAGCTTCTTCTATAGCTGCTTTTTTTGCAGCTTCTCTAGCTGCAGCTTCATCGGCTTTGCGCTTTTCCAATTTGCTGTTGTACTCTTTCATCAGTGAATCGTACTTGGCTTTGACGGACGGATAGTCTTTCTCCGGGATTACTGCAATTACGATTAAGCTGATTTTTTCCAAAACCTGACGGTTGTTTTTAGTCACATAGCGACTGAGCACCATTTTAAAGCGTTCGTCTTTGTAGCGTTCCAGCTTGATGTCTTCCCAAGTGATATCGAAATAGGCCGGTTTAAATTCGGTGTCTTCCGGTGCTACTTCAAAAGTTACATTGGTGAAGCTGGCCAATTCAGGGAATTCTGATTCTATAACTTCAATTGTGAGCTGTGGGCGGTTTTTATTCTCTTTGCGCGGTTCCACCGGTTTGGTCTTTTTCAGCTCTTCGGTCTTTTGAACTGCTGCAATTACTTGTGGGCTTTGTTCAAAGTTCACAGCCACTTCCGAGGTTTGAACACGATGAGGTATTGTTTCGATTTGATCGATACCTGATTCAGACACCCTATCTTCATCGGTCAAAATACTTGGCATGGAGTCAGACTGTGGCACGCGTCTGGCTAGCGTATTGCCTTTTGGCACCCAGGCGCGGGCCGAGTCTTCGTCCAATTTATAGAGATTATAGGTTCCATCGGCATAGGAAATCATATCCATTTTGATCTGTTTTCCCGGAGCGAGTTTCAGTTCTTCGCCATTTTGGTAGGCGCGCAGTTCGCACATGCCCGCAGAGCGGAAATGGTAACTGGTGCCGGCAGAATCGTAGTTCATTGGAATGCCGCTAAGCATGAAATCGATTCCATCGTGAAACTCACGGTATTTATAGTCTACGTTCCCTTGAACGCTGTTTCCTTCTTTATCAATTAAGCACTGCGGTGGCACATCGATCACAGTTTGACCGTGAAGTATTTGTCCGCCGTTTTCTGCGCTCAAGGTATAGTTAGAGAAAGGGATATCCCATTGGGCCACCGGAGGCTTCACAAGAGGTGTGCTTACTAGATCTTCGGCAACCTCTTGCGTTCTGGGCATCGTCTCCGGATTATTTTTCTCTACTTGTCTAAAGTCATCTTGGGTAGCGAGGCTGTAAACGCCCCAGCTGAGCAGGGCAATGGCAGCTACGCCGGCAATGTATAGCATGGATTTATATCCGCCTTTCGAGCCTGTATTGCTTGAGCCGCTGCTCTGATTCAATACTTGGCTGAAGTCCTGCAGTTCATTGATTTCCTCTGAACTGAGTGGTTTCCTATCCAATTGATGTTTAATGCGATTCGTTTTCATTTTGTCCAATCTTAAGCCGCCTTGATAATGATGTGTTTAATTTTCTCGAGGAGTCGGTAGGTTTTCACCTTGGCGTTGTTTTCGGTGATTTCCAGGATCTCGCCAATTTCTTTGAAGCTGCGTTTCTCGAAAAAGCGCATCTCCAATAGGTAGAGATTTTCCGGTTCCAACATTCCCATCACTTCCGTGAGGCGTTCGATATAAGGCTCGTAATTGTCATGTTCCTCCATCTCATCCATAATCTCTTCAATTCCATCGCTGCTGAGGTTGAGGCACTGGTTTTTTGTATTCTTTCTGAATTCGCTGTTCAGCTCATTCAAAGCAATGCGGTATAGCCAGGATTTAAAAGGTAGTCCGCGGTCTTCGTATTTGGGCAAGGCGTTCATGGCCTTGATAAAAGTCTGTTGTGTCAGGTCCTTCGCGAGGTCTTTGCTGTCCAAGCGTTGGTAGATGAAGCGGAAGATGTCTTCAAAATAGCGTCGGTAAAGTGGCTCAAAGGCAGCCGGCTCACTCTTCGCTTTTTCAATGATCATCCGCTCTTCATCCAGTCTTTCCTGGTTCACGTGGTGTTTAGAGGGGTTCTCCATGAGCATTTCTTGATTCATTAAAGGTAAAACCATAACGCGAGTTCAGGTCCATTACTTATCGACAGGTTTTCAGTCTGTCGGCCAGTTTGCAAAGCATAGCCTAAGTTCAGTTGGAAGCGGTTGAGCAGACTGGAGTAAGCTCTCACACTATAAGCCAGATAAGGTTTAAACTCTAGGTACGCAGTACCGCTCAACCTTGTTCCAACATCTAAACCAACACTAAGCACACTGTGGGGTGTTATTTTTCGTCCGGGTTTTAGCATGGCGTATTGGTAGCCCGCAAAAACCATATGCGATTTCACTCTGGTTTGGTATTCCCAGCGCAGGTTTACACTGTGCACTTGGGTCCTGTTTAGCAAGCTAACTCCTGCTGTGGCAGTCCAGCCATTTCCACGGTAGCCGCTTCCTATTAACATGTGCATCGGAAATCTGCGTTCGTTAATATAGCAGTTCATCGATAGTCCATAACGAGTGGGCTCTCGCATTATCAGTTGTAGCTCATCTCTTTTTTTCTTCTTCACGGTAATTACCCCGCTTTGGGCATTTGCTGTGAGGAAGCATGTGAGTAGGATCGATATGGAGATGAGCTTTTTCATGCTTTTACTCCCATAATGCCAATCGCTAAAAAAAGATACAGGCTACCTTGAAAATAATTTGCAACGCATTGAAAAACAGAAAGAAAAACTTAATCAGAGGTAGAGATGAAAGGAAAATACAAAGCCATTATTCAGTGGAATAGTGCCCAAGTCTTTGTTTAAACGAAAGCTGTAACCGGCTTTGCATACCACATTTGGCCAATACTTCCTGTACGATGGAAACAAGGTTCCTACATGTAAGCTTAGCCCATGGTACCAAGCGTTAACCTGTCCCATGCTAGTCCATTCCGTGCCCAAGCGAAGGCGTTGGGTGCTTACAGGGAAATCGAAGCCGGCAGATATTCCAGCAAGTTTATTGGAGGGGAAATGCCGGAAACACATGCTGGTGCTAAGTCTGGAACCGGTATACTGGAACCCGGCTCGGTAACTAAATTCTTGTAGAACGTCGACACCCACCACCGGGCCGTGACGGTATATGCCTCCTCGGCGTCGCTCAAAGAGTAGTGCATCATCGCCAACGTGTATCAGGTCACGCGGACGATTCTCTTCTACCGAATCGGAAGGCATTGATTTTCTGATTCGGATAACGCCTCGCTGAGTGGAGTCTTCGGCCTGAGCAAAGCTGCTAAGCGAGAAGGAAAAAGCAGCGATTAGAAAGAAAAGGCATTTAAGGTTCACGCAGTGCATGATACAAAAAAGCCGGCAAAATAACTGTCCTCAATACCCTGACTGCCAGTCGTTTGTAATTATATCTAATTGATAATCTGTCACTTAAAATTGACTCCCTCCCTGATTTTGCTTACCTTTGTCGCACCTCATGCACGAGATAGATGTAATCATCTTTATTCTGTACATGCTGGCCATGCTTCTGGTGGGGGTCTATTTTCACCGAAGAAACAGGGGTACGGACGACTATTATGTAGGCGGCCGAAATATGGGGAGCATGCACATTGCTCTTTCCGTGGTGGCGACTGATGTTGGTGGTGGCTTTTCAATCGGATTGGGTGGACTTGGGTTCAGTATGGGTCTTTCGGGATCATGGATGCTGTTTACAGGATTGCTGGGCGCTTGGCTCGCTGCCGTTTTTTTGGTTCCCTACGTGCGAGAGCACAAGGCCTTCGCTCACTTTCAAACTTTTCCTCAACTCTTTGCTCATTATTACGGTGCTCGTGTGGCACTGATTGCCGGATTCATTTCTTTGATAGGCTATATTGGATTTACGAGCTCACAGCTTTTAGCCGGAGCAAAATTGGCTTCGGTCAGCTTAGAAGGCATTAACCTAAACCAAGCCCTGTGGCTGATGGGTGCTGTTGCCGTGGTGTATACGGTGTTTGGCGGACTCAAAGCCGTTATCTATACCGATACCGTGCAGTGGATTATTCTGTTGGTGGGACTTATCCTGGTGGCTATTCCGGTAGCCTGGACCCAATTGGGGGGATTTGAAGCGATGCAAACCTACCTGGCACCGGAGATGCTTAGCCTAACACATATTGGCTGGGCTGATTTGGTTTCATGGGCTGTAACCATTATCCCTATTTGGTTTGTAGGCATGACATTATACCAACGCATTTATGCAAGTAGGGATGCTAAAACGGCCAAACGAGCTTGGTTTTTTGCCGGATTACTTGAGTGGCCATTGATGGCATTTATGGGGGTTGTTTTAGGGATGTTGGCTCGCGTGGCTGCGGAGCAAGGCTTGCTAGGAACCGTTGGAGACGCAGAAAGCGGTTTACCCATGTTGCTGAAAACGATCTTGCCTGCCGGATTGATGGGCTTGGTCTTGTCCTCTTATTTTTCGGCTATTCTATCTACGGCCGATAGCTGCTTGATGGCGGCTTCCGGAAACCTGAGCACGGATATTCTTCCGAAATTATTGAAAGGTAAATCAGAGCAATTCCAGCTGCGTATCTCTCAAGTCTTTACCATGTCGATTGGCCTCTTAGCGATCTTTTTGGCCGGCACCATGACCGAGGTTTTAGACCTGATGTTGTATAGCTATGCCTTTATGGTTTCGGGATTGTTTGTGCCTTTGCTGGCGGCCTTGTATGGGAAATCGAGGAATAGCCTTGCCGCAGCGGTAGCGATGGTGGGCGGCGGACTTTGTACCGTTAGCCTTCAATTAGCCGAACAGTATAAATTGATTCAAAAATTGCCTTGGGAGTTAGACGCCAATGTATTCGGACTCAGTCTTTCGGCCCTTTTATTTTTTACCATTAAAAACGTGACTCATGACGTCAACACAATCAAAAGCTGAACCTATGAACGTACACATATTAACCGGAGTAGACACGGTAACACAAGGAGAAAAATTGCGTATCGCTCAATTTCTCTTTCAACATTTGGGACAATACGGTGATCCGAAGGAACATATTCTGAAATGCCTTGATTATGCCGTAGGGTTTTACAAACACCAAGGCGGATTTATTGTTCTTGCTGAAGAAGGACAGGAGATTATTGGGGCTGTGGTAGTGAATAAAACGGGGATGGAAGATTATATCCCGGAGAATATTTTAGTCTATATCGCAGTGCATGAAGACCACCGTGGCAAAGGTTTAGGAAAGATTTTAATGGAAAAAGCTCTGGGTTTTGCTAAAGGATCAGTGGCCTTACACGTAGAACCGGATAACCCGGCAAAGAAACTTTATGAGCGATTGGGCTTCACCAATAAATACCTGGAAATGAGGTATACCAAATCGTAGTCCTAAACGGCTTCAAACTAATCCGAATCGCTAAACAAATTCAACATATAGAACCATGGCTTATTTGCAATTATACCAACCCAGCTTAGCCCATAATTTTCGCTTTCTGAAATCGCTTTTTGAAGCAGAGCATGTTTCTTGGGGCATTGTGAGCAAGCTGCTTTGTGGTAACCGAAATTACATCAAAGAGCTTTTGGAGTTGGGGGTGAAAGAGATTCACGATTCACGCGTTAGCAACCTGAAAACCATCAAAGAATTAGCGCCTGAGGTGCAGACGGTTTACATCAAGCCACCCGCCAAACGTAGCATTAAAAGCATTGTAAAGTATGCTGATGTGAGCATGAATACCGAGCTCGAAACCATCCGAATGTTGTCTGAAGAGTCGGGCAAGCAGGGAAAGATGCACAAGATCATCATCATGGTGGAGATGGGCGATTTAAGGGAAGGCGTTTTAGGCGATGACTTGGTGGCTTTTTACGAACAGGTGTTTAGGTTACCGCATATTCGGATTATTGGGCTGGGAACCAATTTAAATTGTTTGCACGGCGTGATGCCTTCTCAAGATAAACTGGTGCAATTGGCTTTGTACAAGCAAATCATCGAATTGAAGTTTAACCGCGAAATTCCCTGGATATCGGGTGGCACATCCGTAACCATTCCTTTGTTGCTGAATAAACAAATACCACAAGGTGTAAATCACTTCAGAATTGGGGAAACCTTGTTTTTTGGCTCTGACCTGTTTACCGGAGAAACCATACCGGGCATGCGCGATGACGTGTTTGAGCTTTTTGCCGAGGTGATTGAGATAACGGAGAAACCCATGATTCCGGTAGGTGAATTGGCGGCTAACCCGCAAGGTATCACCTTGGAAATAGACCCGGAGTTGTACGGTAAGACATCGGTACGTGCAATTATTGATATAGGCCTACTCGACATAGACCCGAAATACCTAGTTTTTGATGAGTCGAAATTTGAAGTGGTGGGTTCCAGTTCCGATATGCTGGTTTTGGATTTAGGAGAGAATGCATCCGGAATTCAGGTAGGAGACGTGATTCCTTTTCGCTTAAAATACATGGGAGCTCTGGGTATTCTCAACTCCAACTACATCGAGAAATTGGTTAAAAAGGGAGATGCTAACGCAGCATCAACACAAACAGCAGCGCCACACCGGTCATGATAAGCACCGAACTGATCCAAAGAGCAGAAGAAAATGCTCTACTGCTCATTTCCTTACGTTTAAGGCTGTTTTCAAAGGCACGTACCTGAGGCTCAGGCTGTCCGGAAATGAGTCCGCGTAATTCCTTTTGAAACTTGACAAAATCAGAGAACTCCTCATCCTGCATACGTATGCGGAACAAGGCAGCTTCCTCCTGACTTAAACAATTGTCGAGGAAATTGTCTACTAACTCAAAATCCTTATTGGTAATCTCCATAATCTGTGGCTGAAAAGAGGCTTTTCACCAGATAGACTACAAAGCTAAATAATGTGCTGCTCAAGCTTTAACACTGACGCGTATTTTTTTAGAACTGACAAATTTGAACCAAGGCTGACAAAATTTCGGACATGCTTGTTTGAATTGGTCTGAATGACTGAAATATTTAGCGAAATTTGATTTGGCACATGTCGTGACAAGAAAGAGCAAAACATAGAAAAAAATTATGGCAGTGAACATCAAACCTTTGGCAGACAGAGTTCTGGTAGAACCTGCGCCGGCCGAGACAACAACAGCTAGCGGAATCATCATTCCTGACACCGCTAAAGAAAAACCTCAAAGAGGTACTGTAATAGCGGTTGGTAACGGAAAAGCAGATGAGCCAATGACTGTTAAAGCAGGTGACACCGTTTTATACGGAAAGTACTCAGGTACTGAAATTAACATTGAAGGTAAAGATTACCTCATCATGCGCGAAGCCGACATTTTCGCGGTTATTTAATGTTTACCCCTAATTCCTAAAAAAGTCTAAAACAGATATGGCAAAGAACATTCATTTCAACGTAGAAGCCCGTGAGGCGATGAAGAAAGGTGTTGACGCATTGGCTAACGCCGTGAAAGTAACCCTCGGACCTAAAGGTCGTAACGTTGTTATCGAGAAGAAATTCGGATCACCGGCAATTACCAAAGACGGTGTTTCTGTAGCGAAAGAAATAGAATTGGCAGACCCGGTTGAAAACATGGGTGCTCAAATGGTAAAAGAAGTGGCCTCCAAAACAGCTGATCAAGCAGGTGATGGTACTACAACTGCTACTGTTTTAGCTCAAGCCATCATCACAGCCGGTTTGAAAAACGTAGCTGCAGGAGCAAATCCAATGGATTTGAAACGCGGTATCGACAAAGCGGTTATCGAAGTAGTTAACAACTTGCGCAAGCAGTCTACTCAGGTAGGCGACGATTTCAAGAAAATTGAGCAAGTAGCCAGCATTTCTGCGAACAACGACGAAGTAATCGGTGCTTTGATTGCAGATGCAATGAAAAAAGTAGGTAAAGACGGTGTAATCACCGTTGAAGAAGCCAAAGGAACTGAAACTGAGGTTAAAACTGTAGAAGGTATGCAGTTTGATCGCGGATACCTTTCTCCTTACTTCGTTACCAATACCGAAAAAATGGAAGCTGAGTTGGAGAATCCTTTCATCCTGATTACCGACAAGAAAATCAGCAGCATGAAAGAATTGCTTCCAATCTTGGAACAATCCGTACAAAGCGGTCGCCCTTTGCTTATCATCTCTGAAGAAGTAGAAGGTGAAGCTTTGGCTACCCTCGTGGTGAACAAAATCCGCGGCTCACTCAAAATCGCAGCAGTTAAAGCTCCGGGCTTTGGCGACCGTAGAAAAGCCATGTTGGAAGACATCGCTATCCTAACCGGTGGTACCGTAATTAGCGAAGAGCGCGGTTATAAACTGGAGAATGCTGACTTAAGCTTATTGGGTCAAGCAGAGAAAGTTTCTATCGATAAAGACAATACCGTAATCATCAACGGTGCAGGTAAAACCGAAGACATCCATGCACGTGTCAACCAAATCAAAGCTCAGATTGAAAGCACTACTTCCGATTACGATCGTGAGAAATTGCAAGAGCGTTTGGCCAAGTTGAGTGGCGGTGTAGCTGTATTGTACATCGGTGCAGCTACAGAAGTAGAGATGAAAGAGAAAAAGGACCGTGTTGATGATGCCTTGCATGCCACCCGCGCTGCAGTTGAAGAAGGTATCGTTGCCGGTGGTGGTACCGCGTATATCCGTGCCGTTGAGTCTTTGGAAAACATGAAAGGCGCAAACGACGATGAGACTACAGGTATCGCTATCATCAAACGCGCTATCGAAGAGCCATTGCGTCAGATTGTGCACAATGCCGGTGGTGAAGGTTCTGTGATTGTACAGAAAGTGAAAGAAGGAAAAGACGATTTCGGTTACAATGCCCGCTTGGAGCAATTTGAAAACCTAATCGGTGCCGGTGTTATCGACCCAACTAAAGTATCTCGCGTAGCTTTGGAAAATGCCGCTTCAGTAGCGAGCATGCTCTTAACTACCGAGTGCACCATTGTGGAAGAGAAAGACGACAAAGCTGCCATGCCTGCTATGCCAGGTGGCGGAATGGACATGGGATACTAATCCCGGTTCAAATACCCTTTACGAAGACCCGCTTCATTTTTGGAGCGGGTTTTTTGTGAGGATTGAGGCCCAAAAGTAGAGGCTTTGTTGCAAACTACTTAGGGTGAGAAATGAAATATCTGAATGCTATTTGCAACGGATTGCTACGTAGAATCGTTTAAGGGCAAACCAAATGAACTGCTCATGAAACACCTGTTTACGGCACTTTTAATATGCTCTTCGGCTGCATTGTTGGCCCAGCCTAAAGATTATCGATGTGAAGTGTTTCAAATGGATTCATCCACTGGAGAGTATGAAGAAACGCCTTTATACACAGAGGAGGTAAAGTATTTTCCGGATGGAAATTTAAAGGAGCGTGAGTACATCTCACCTTCCATGGGAACCCGTTACGAATATGTCTATTCAAACGGAATACTTAGCGAACAATACTATTCTAGTTTCGATGTGGACAGCAGAACATGGTCATTACCTGGGAGGTACCGCTGGTTCAAAGATGCCAAAGGGAGAGATACTTTAATTTTAGAAGAACAACCGGGAACTGATCCGGGAACCTACATCACCATTGCCGGAAGACGGTATAGCCATACCGAAGATTCATTGGGTCGTCTGATTAAGAGGGATGAAAGCAGTTATTTCTTTAATGCATGGCAACTTCGATACTCAATTGAACTGAGTTATACAGACTCCGATTCTTTCCCTTCTGAATTGCGTTTTTTCACGATTCAATCCGGCTCAATGGAATTATATGATCACTGGACCGGTATAAAATGGATGAATGGATTCAATCTTGACAATTTAAATAGTGGGCTTATTGCATTTAAGAAATCCAGTTTCTCAGGTAATACAACTATATATTACGATTCCTCAGTATCCGATGCCCACATGCAATACTGGCTTCGTATGCGCTACGATAGCGCAAGTCAGGCTTATGAAAATGTGCAGGTTTCTTTCACTGAGTTTGACGCCAAACAGCGACGAATAAAGGTTTATCAAGTTCAATGGAGAAATGGTCAATCGGATACGACCTATAAATCCAATTCAGTTCATGTCGAGGATGCGAATGGCAACTTGAGTATTTCTTACGTTGTTACCTATTCTGCGCATAGTGGGACAGAAACGCGAAAACACGTGTATTCCAAGCCGCTTTCTTCCCAAAACCGAGTCGCAAGGAAGCTGGCTGTTTTTCCCAATCCGATAGCAGCCAATGGACAAGTTCGATTGCCCGAGGGCGAGTGGAATGCTGTTCAACTTAGTTCCTTGAACGGAAAGATATTTCACATAGAACTGCAGCACTCAGACAGATTTCAAGTTCCAAGCATAATTCCAGGAATCTATTTTCTGCAGGCTACAACTCGAGCCGGCCAAGTTTACCAAGCCAAGATTCAGGTTCGGTAAGGATGTGCATCGTATTCAAGATTGATCCAACTTGTGGAAGGGGCTAAATGGATGGTGAAGCAGAACTTTGGCTTTTTTCTTGTTAAGTGAATTGCTTTACGAATTGAACTAAACCTAATTGACTCTATGAAACGTATTTACCTAATTAACCTACTGGTTTTGAGCTTCGTGCTTAGTATGCCTTTGCAAGCCCAACCTTTTTTAGCGAAAGTCAAGACACGACACCAATCAAGAATTCATAAAATTGAATTTGGAAAGAAGGCCTCCTTGTTGCCTGATTCTATAGAACGGTATAACCTGATTCACAATACCAATCAGTATCAACAAAATGCCTATTCAACTGAGATCCCTGTATTCGATGCCAACGGACTGCTGATCGAAGAGGTGAAGTACAACCACACGAGTTTTCCAGCCAAAGTGAAGTATGTCTACAACTACAAAAACGGGAAAGAGTTTGGGTCTGAATACCATGAATGGGATGCAGCCATGTCCGAGTGGGAACCCAAGTCGAAATACGAAATACTGTGGGATCACAAAGGAGTAGACTCGGCCGACTTGAGTTATGAATACAATCCAATTGCCCAAGACTGGGAACTGGTGAGCATGTACGTTTATCCCATTACCTACGATGCACAAAATCGTCCGGAATCTGTGGAATACAAAGACTATGATTTCCAGTTGGACGATTGGGTTTATTACGAGCGCATCCGATTTTATTATTCTGGTAACGATACCCTGCCTACTGAGGTTTATGTAGATGAATATGATAATGGATATTATACCGAAGTCATCCATGCCACCGGAGTGAAATGGGAATTAGGCTTTTCAGGAAATGTAGATATAGATTTACCCTCTTTGTACACCGGTTACGAATGGGATGGTGCAAACTGGAATCCTAGTTTTTATGACAGTACCGTTATAAACAATAGCAATGATTACTACCGTTTATCACATTCTTGGGACACGGTTTCAGCACAATTTGAACTCACTGCTTCAGAGAAGTTCCTATACAACACCCAAGGTGAACTGACGTATACTGATTATGTAGATTGGTCAGCGGGGGTTGCTGATACCAATTATGTGCGCCTAGATTCTTTTTATTATGGTTCCAGCGGTGAATTGCTTAAACATGTTTCGCTAAATTACAGCAACACTCTAGGGACACCTTATGTTTATGGATACTATGAAAAGTATTATTACAGCACAAGCGGTATAAACCGATTGACAAACAAGGAATTGGGCTTTTATCCAAACCCAATACAATCTCAGGGGCTAGTGACTTTAAAGGGAGAAGACTATCAAGTGATTCAACTCCATTCACTGGATGGTAAAACGTATGCCCTAAGTAGGAATGAACAAAATCAGATTCAGATGCCAAAACTAGAAACGGGTGTCTACTTGCTTTGTGCCCGGAATTCTGCCGGTATAATATACCAAGCCAAGATTCAGGTTCGCTAGAACACTGTTTCGCTTTACAAAATTAGGCCCGACTTCTCAGGAGGTTGGGTTTTTTTGTGAGGAATTAGGAATGAGGTTGAAGGTTAAGACAACCACAGTTTACATTTAACATGCAACAGCCTTACTATCAGTCTAACAGTCCAACATTTCCACAGTCCAACAATTCTTAGTACCGTTCCACCTTCAAATTCTTCAGAACCACCCGAGTAATGCCGCTGAAGTTTTTGTTCACTTTGATGGGGTTCTTAAGGTTCTTTTTTAGTCTGCTGAAATAATGTTTGCCTTGGTCGGCTAGGCGCTCACCTTCGTAGATATAGTATTCGTAACTGTAGTTTGCCGAGGTGCTCGATTTGTTCTCAGCGCGGATATAACAGCAATGCCAACTTTGGTCTTCCTGCCAGGTAAACTGTACGCCATTCAGGTGCGCACAATAGTTCCACACCACCGGTTCAGGTTCGGCTATTTTGGATTGAGGAGCTAAACTACTCAGACTCATTCCTATATAAAGAAGTATAGAATAGGCAGGGAGCAATATTTCAAAAGTAATACGCAAAAACGCAAAAATGCAAGACCTTGAATTTCCGAGCTTTCCCGTTTGACAATTATGAAGTTTGGCTTAACCCTTTTAGTCTGCCTCCTAGCCGTGTTTCAACTTGATGCACAGAGTTACAGGGGATTGGCAGTTGTGAACGATAGCACCGCTTGTGTAAGCGGAAGCAAGGGCACGGTAATCAGAACCGTGAACGGCGGCCAAACCTGGGATACGATCAGTCCGCCGGGCTATGCCAAGAAAGAATTTAGGGATATCCATGCCGACGATAGCCTCATCATCGTGATGAGTTCGGGAGATAGTGCGGTTATTCTCCGAAGTGCAGATTTTGGGAAAACCTGGACCGAAGTATTTCGGCAAGATGATACCCTCATATTTTTGGATGCACTCGACATGTATGGAAGTTTCGGTGCTGTGGTAGGCGATCCATTTCCGGATGAGAATGGCATTCTACGTTTTGAGTTTCTCGTTACCCGTAACGGGGGGCGGACCTGGCAACGCGATAGAGAAATTAGAAATCATGAATTGAATCGCCCTGTAAACGGAGAAGCGGTCTATGCGGCGAGCGGTTCAAACTTGAACTACCGTAAAGCTATATTTCAGGGAGTAGGGGCAGGACAATCGTATTCCTTTATGAGCGGTGGAATGTCAAATAATTTGTACTACAATGGCGCCAAATACGCGATTCCATGTAATCCTTGTGCCACCTGTGGAATGTATGGTATGACCCAAAGCATTGCAGGGAAACTATTTGTTGGAGGAAATTACCTGCGTCCAAATGATACCGCCCAAACATCGTATTATTTTGATTATAAATTGAACAAGGTCAAGCCTGCCCAAAAAATGCCGTCGGGCTACCGAAGCGGTGTGGCAAGTTCTAGCGATAATAAGGTGAGTATATGCACCGGTACCAACGGAAGTGATATTTCCTTTGATGGAGGAATAAACTGGCAACCTATTAATCTGCCGGGCATGAATACCGTTCAGTTTTCACCTAACTTTCTCTGGATGGCCGGAAATAAAGGGCAGGTGCTGCGGGTGGCGTACAAGGATTTAAAGTCTAAATAAGCACCTTTTTCTGAAAACGGTAATTGAGCAAAAGCAGGCAAAGTGCGTAGTAGACAAAGCCCAAAGCAATAGGCCAATACAATTGCTCCAGGTAACTCCACTCAATCGCTCTATACGACCAATAGGTTGGCACTATAGCTAAAGCATGCAAGGCATCGTAAGGTAAAAAGTAGATGAGCGCCGGAGCGATAAGCAGGATATTGAAAATTTTCATGGCAGCCAATCCCTCGATGCGGTTCTTAGCGAAATTCGCTAGCAGCAACATGAGAAAGGGAGCCATGAGCGACATCTGCAAGGCGATGAGCAGGTTGATGCCCAAGCCCATGTGCAAGACTCCGCCCCATTGCAGTATGCTGAAATTGACTAAGGTGGAAATCGCTAAGCCAACCGACTGACGAGCCAATACCAGCTGTGAGGTCTTCACCGGCGCAATGCGCAGTACACCCAGCAGGTTTTCTTCTTTTTCCTCCAATACAATGAATCCATAAACAAAGCCAAACAAGGTGGCCGACTGCAAACAGGCCCACATGATGATGACTTGCTTATACGGCTCCACCACCGGGAAATTTTCCAATAAAGGCGGCATCCCAAATCGAATCAGCAGAAAGCAGAATACCGGGAATACCAGGATGGCGCGAAACATGGGCTCCCGAAAGGTGCTGAGGAAATCGTGGCGAACTAAGGAAAGAATAAATTTCATCGGACTTCTTTAAAGTGGTGAATCAAACGTTTCCAAGCGATGTACAGGCTAAAGCCAAGGTAGCCATAGGCGTAAACGAGGTAGTACCAGTCGAGCGAATGGTAGGCTGCATCTATCATTTTCATGCCGGCATACATCGGTAACCAAACCAAATAAACATCGGGAATCAGCTGAAAATAGGCCAAGAAGGGAAGGGCACTGAGCATTAGAAAACCAAGGCTTCGCATCAGAAACTGGTTGAATCCTTTTGCGCCAAATCCGAGGTAGAGTCCGGCCATCACAAACAGGGCAGAGGTACCCGCCACGCCCAAAATGAAATGGACAAAATTGAAATCGATGCCGATGGCGGCCAGGTTCATCAGCAAAGCCGAAACGGTAGAGAGTAAGCTTAGGCTGATCACCTTCGATAAAAGGTATTTCTCTACCGGCAAGGGCGATACCTGAACGGCTACCAAGGTATTCTGACTGCTTTCAAAAAGCATAAGCACACCGGCAAAGAGTAAACCGGTGACAACCGGATCATTAAAAACGAGCACCAAAAGCAGGCTGTGTAAATCGCCCAACCCGGCCAGCAGCTTGAAAAGCAAAAGATAAATGCCGGCTACCACCAAGCCCAATACAATAAGTTTGTTACGGTGGAGGAGGAGCAAGTCCCAGTAAAGCAGTTTTTTCAGGGTATTCATAGCAGGCCCTCCCCGGTAATTTGGATAAAGGCATCTTCTAGGCTGGCTTCCAGGCTATGCATCTCCAGCACGCGGTCTTTGCTTAAAGCGGTTTGAAACGCTGTATTTTCCTGCAAACCTTGAAGCGGGAATCGGAAGGACTCGCCGTTCTGTAGTTTTAGCGCCAATACTTCTTGTCCGTATTTTCTTTTTAGCTCACCGGGCTTATCCAGTGCTTTGATTTCGCCCTGGTGCAAAAGTGCTACCTCGTCGCAAAGCTGGTCGGCATCAAACATATTGTGTGTGGTAATGAAGATGCTGGTTCCTTTGGCTATCTGATCTCGAATGATGTCTTTGATTCGTTTGGCGTGAATGGGATCGAGTCCGGAGGTAGGCTCATCTAAAAACAGAAACTCCGGCTGGTGGAGCAAAGCCCTCGCGAAGTTCAAACGCATCTTCATGCCTTTGGAATAATCGGCTACCGGCTTGTTTGCATCCTTTTCCAAGCCCACCATCTCCAAAAGCTCCATGGCATTCAGAAGAGGTTTACTGTAGAAGGCGCCAAAGAAGGCCAGGTTTTCCAAAGCACTGAGTTTGCTGTAGTGGTTGGGCAATTCAAAGCAGACCCCAATTTTCTCGTAGAAATCCTGTCCCCACTCGTTGAGGTTTTTTCCCGCAAAAAGCACCCTGCCTTCGTAGCCGGTGAGCAGTTTGTACAGAATCTTTTGAGTGGTGCTTTTCCCGCTTCCGCTTGGTCCCAAGAAGCCGAATATTTGTCCCGACTCCATGGTGAAACTCAGATCTTTCAGCGTATCGCTTTCGCTATTGGGGTAACGAAAATGCAGGTGTTCTACGTTTAGCATGGTACAAAAGTAGAACCTCATTTCAGCATCGCTAAAGCAGAAAGTTCAAGCAGGTAGCTGAGGGATTTGAAACGGAAGAAAAGGGGTTTTAAACAGAAAGGAGGCAGCAAACGTTGAACTTTGGGGAACAGAAGTTCAGGCGCATCGCTACCTCCAGTGTCATGCTAGCACGCAGATCCAATTGTCACGCGTGTAGGCTTCTTGAAAACCGTTCCGCACCATATTGCGGTAACTGGCCACAGGGTTATCTAAAGTATTTTCTGCGGTTTCGGAGTGAATCAACCTAACTCCATTGTCCCACGCTTTTTTAAGCCTGATCTGAAGCAAGGCGTTCTGGGCACCTAGTCCGCGGTATTCCGGAAGCGTACCTGCAAAGGCCATGGCGGCAGCATCGGGGTAAAGATGCAAGGCGGCAGCAGCAATCGCTGTTTCACCATGGTAAGCCAGGTAATGGGTATATCCCTTTTTCCCAACCGATTCCGAAAGCAAAGGTAAAAGTCCTTCCTGTTCCCATCCAAAACTTTTTTTAATTATTTCTGCATAGGTCTTTGCATCGGCTTTGCCTATTTCTACTAGGCTTAGTTCGGTATTAGGTTCAAGCGGTTCTTTTTCTAACTCTTGCCACAGCTTGGCCCAGCGGTTGTGAAGCTTAAATCCGTGTTCAGTCATCATTTCAGACAATCCTTCTTGCGGCACATGCGGGCTCAGTTGAATAAAAAAGCGAGGAGCACCTGCCTGCCGGAAGAAATTTTTAATCTCCTCCAAGGTTTCAGGTTTTACCGCTTCTTCGAATCCCAAACCTATCACTCGATTCAAGGCCAGCATATCGATTTGAGGAATGGAGCAGGCTATGGCACCCTGGATGTTTCGGGTATAGGTAGGGAGTCCGGGTACTTCACCGTAAACCCTACTCCAGTAAAGGGCTTCGCTATGTTCTAAAATTTGCGATAAAGCTTTATTCATGATCTTTGGCTTAAAGCGCACAATGTTAAGGCCTAGTCAAGCCTCATAAGTGGGCCAGCTTACCAAAGGCGGCTATGAATTGACCGAGTCCGGCCTTCTTCCTTTGTGGTCAAATTAGTAAGTTTGAGCCATGGCAATTGTAAACTACAAATCAAGCGTTGCAGAGCGTCTTATGCGCTACGTGCAAGTATATACCGAGTCAGATCCAAATTCAGATACCCAACCAACCACCATGCGTCAGAAAGACTTGAGCCGTATGCTGGTAGAAGAGCTTAAATCATTAGGCATAGCCGATGCTGAATTGGACGAACACGGATACGTTTACGCCACCATTCCATCAACTATTCCCAACGATGCGCCGGTAGTTTGCTACTGCGCCCACGTGGATACGGCCCCTGATGTAACCGGAGAAAATGTAAAACCTCGACTCATCGCTAAATACGATGGAAGCGATATCAAATACCCGGATGATGAAACCCTGACTTTAAGCAAGGAAAATCATCCTTACCTCAAACAACGATTGGGCGACGACCTCATCGTTGCTTCCGGAAAAACCTTATTGGGTGCCGATGATAAGGCCGGTGTGGCCATCATCATGGACCTCGCTCAGCATTTGATGCAGAATCCGGAAATCCCGCATGGCAAAATCAGAATCCTGTTTACACCGGATGAAGAAGTGGGCCGCGGCGTGAATGCAGTCGACATGAAGAAACTGGCCGCCGATATTGGC
This sequence comes from Bacteroidota bacterium, assembly GCA_006226545.1. Classification (GTDB taxonomy): domain Bacteria; phylum Bacteroidota; class Bacteroidia; order UBA8524; family UBA8524; genus M1806. The sequence continues at coordinate 24,410 of SBGR01000025.1, forward strand.
TATACCCTCGACGGTGGCGAACGCGGTTCTTTGGAAGGCGAATCTTTTTCGGCCGATGGGGCTACCGTTACCTTCAATGGGGTAAGTGCTCACCCGGGTTATGCCAAAGGGAAAATGGTGAATGCGCTCAAGATGGCAGCCCATTTTGTGGATAGCCTGCCGAAAGACAGCTGGAGCCCCGAAACAACAAGCGGTCACGAAGGTTTTGTGCACCCGTTACACGTAGAAGGCGGCATGGAACAGTGCAAGGTGACCTTCATTGTGCGCGACCATAAAACCGCTTTGCTTGCCGACTACGAAACACGCCTTCGCTCCATGGCTGAGGCTACCGTGAAAGCTTTTCCGGGCGGAACATTCAGCATGGAAGTGAGCGAACAATACCGCAACATGAAAGAGGTATTGGATACCGTTCCTGAGGTGATGGAACTGGCGGTGAAAGCCTACGAAGCCAGTGGCTTGAATGCCGAGATTCACAGCATCAGAGGGGGTACAGACGGTTCCCGACTTTCCTTTATGGGATTACCTTGTCCGAATATCTTCACCGGCGAGATGGCCATCCACAGCAAGCTCGAGTACGTGAGTGTGCAAGACATGGAAAAAGCCACCGAAGTGCTGGTTAACCTTTCTCAGCTATGGGCGAAAAGAAGCAAATGACCCGACTTCTCCGCGCCAACGGTAATGCCGGAGATCAGATGGAGACCGAATCGTATGAGATTCTGAAATCGTATCTGCTGAAAAGTATACGCGATGAAAAGGAATTGGATGCCGATCTACTACTAGCAAGAGCCCTGAATTTGTTCGAGTATGTAATAGAGGATAATGTAGAATGGCATATCCTCAGTGTCTTAGACGATTTGGAAGGCCAAAACCTGCTTCTGCTGGAACAGAATAAATACCGACTCAACAGCTGAAATTTTCTTCCTGATTCGGGCAACGAAACACCAAAGTATGGGTACTTCTAATTATACGGCAGTGCACATGCTTAAACTGGTATTCCTTCTATTTTTACTCACTTCCCAATTCTGGCTAGGGCTTATCGTGCTTATGCTTGGGCTTTTCTTTGTGGGTAGAAAAAGAGAATGGGTGGGTACCTGGCAGATGTCGGGACTTTTCGTTTTAGCAATAGCTTCTGTTTTTATAGCTTTGGGAAACCAAAGCTAGACCATGAAGTTACGCCTCCTTTCATTACTACTTCTTTTATGCGGTAGCGCTTCTTTTGCCGCAGACACCTTAAAACAATACAATCCCGCTGCTCCTTTGCTCAACTTGCCAACAGGGTATAAAGAACTGGTGGGTCGGGTTGATTTGCCCGGGCCCGGAATGCTTTCTGAGCTTGTGGTGCGTTTGGGTGGTAGCAGTGCCGATGGAACGGTGAAGCTCAAGTTATACGGTCATGAAGCAGGCACCTCGTTTCCGCAGCTGGAGAAAACCATTGCCGGTCCCTTGGAACTGAAAAAGTCCAAAGAAGGGAATGAAGAGGTTCACATCAAACTGCCCGAACCTATTCGCTTTGCCAATAACCAGCTTTTTGTGGTATTGAGCGATTGGTCGGCTAACGTAACTGTTTTGGCGGAAGGCACCTCTGCTTTGGCTGAATGCAGCAGTTCATCGGGTGGCGACTATTACCGCCTCTTCGCTAAAAACACCAATAATTCCTGGGCCTTGGTGAACAGAAGGGCTTTAGCGATAGACTTGGTTTGGGAAGCAGAGAAGCTCCCGGCCAGCGCCTGGTTTGAAGACAGAACAAAGGCATCCGGCATAGCCGAAACATTATCGAATAAGAGCATCGCGGCGGGCGATTTAAACGGCGACGATTTCCTTGACCTCTGCATTCGCGGAAGTGTCTACTTCAACCAAAAAGACTTCACGTTCACCGATAAAACCGCCGACCTCAATATCACTACCACGGATGTGGTGGCGAGTCCGCTCATCGACATCAACAACGATGGGAAGTTGGATATTCTCTTGCTGTATGGCGATTCTGTCAACCACAAGGTTTTGGTCAACCAAGGTGGCGGCCAGTTTCAAACACAAGAGTTGAGTGCCGAAATACCGGTGCGTGGCATCTCCAGCTTCAGCATAGCTGATATTAACAAAGATGGATTCCCGGATATTTTCGTGGGGCGATTGTGGACCATGTACCCGGCTGGTGGTCCGGATATCACGCCAAACTACCTGTATTTGAATGATGGCAAAGGCGACTTTACCGATGCCTCTACACTGATTTACCCGAACGGTTATACGCACCGAAGAAGCAGAGGCTCGGCCTGGTGCGATTACGATAACGATGGCGACCTTGACCTCTTTGTGGCCAATTACTACTTGGAGGCAGACGAGCTCTGGCGCAATAACGGCAACGGAACCTTTACCGATTATGCCGCGGTGGCGGGCATCGATCGAAACAAGTTTCAAGGCAGCTCGCACGGCACAGGTTGCGACTGGGGCGATTACGATAACGACGGATTCATGGACCTGCTTTCACCTAACCTGGCGCATCCGGCCTACCTCAAGCAATACGACCATTTCCCAACTACCCTCTACCGAAATAAGGGCGGCTCTACCTTCTACTTCGCTAATGAAACAGCCAATAGCGGCATTGAATACGAAGAGACTCATGCCGGTGCAGCTTGGGCCGATTTCAACAACGATGGAAAACTGGATTTTGTGGTTACCACCTTTTACGGCTGTCGCTACATCGATTTATACCAACAGCAAGAAGACGGAAGCTTCGGTTTGGTGACGGCACAATACGGCCTAGAAGGCATTGTGACGGGTGAAGATGCCTGTTGGGCCGATTTGGACAACGATGGCAAACTTGACCTGATGATGGGCGAAGCAGGGAAGTTCAAAGTATGGAAAAACAATACTCCCGTTTGGCACCATCACTTCTGCGAGGTTGAGCTGGAAGCCGGTAGCGGGAATAAGCTAGCGATAGGTTCTCGGGTTACCCTGTATGCCGGTGGTAAAAGTTATATCCGCGATGTGACTGCAGGAAGAGGTGTACGCATGCAGCCTGCTACGCGTGTGCATTTTGGCCTAGCCGAAACGGATCAGGTAGACTCGGTAAAGGTGTTCTGGTATGGCAGCGGGCAAAACAAAACCTATACATCGGTGCAAGCCGATAAGCTTAATTTCTTGAGCGAAAACGGTACAACCCGATTGGATGTGAAAGAAGAGGAACTCAGCCTGGGTGTTTATCCCAATCCGAATTCCGGCAGTTTCAAGGTGGAGGTTCCCATCGCTATGCAATTGGAAATTTTGGATGCGACAGGAAAACAGCTTCAGTTATTTCATTTGAGCGAAGGCCAACATACACTTGATTTAAGATTGAGTCCGGGAGTTTATGTGCTCTACGGTAAGTTGGAAGGCGGCAAGGTTTACCGCAAACGCATCACCATTCAGCGTTAGCTTTTCCACGATTTCAGACAAGCGAAGAGGCTTGTGGAAAAAGCAAAAAGCGAGGGCTTAGAGAAAGCTGTAAGTTTGAATGGATGATTAACGAACGCGAACTCAACGCCATGGTACAGCTCCTCGACGATACAGACGAGGAAGTGGTGCGCCTGGTGGAGGAGCGTATTTTGTCGTTAGGCGAAGAGGTGATTCCGATGTTGGAAGACCAGTGGGGACAAGACTTTAGCCTATTGCATCAAGAGCGATTGGAGCAGCTCATTCACAAGATTCAGTTTGATACCACCTTGCAAGGTTTGAAGGATTGGAGAGCATCGGCTGAACAAGATTTGTTTGAAGGCTTTTACCTGCTCTCGCGTTACCGTTACCCGCATACCGACAAACAGGAGCTAAGCAATAAGATCGATAAGATTAAGCTGGATGCTTGGCTGGAGCTGCATTACGATTTAACCGCACTGGAGAAGGTGCGCATCTTAAACCATATCTTCTATAATGTAAATGGGTTTAAGGGCAATACAACGGATTACCATTCGCCCAATAATTCCTACCTCAATACCGTATTGGAAAGTCGCCAAGGCAACCCCATTTCCTTGGCCATCATTTATTCCATTGTAGCGCAACGTTTGGGTATTCCGGTATTTGGCGTTAACCTTCCGCAGCATTTTATTTTAGGCTATTGCATGGACTTTGAGTTGGACGGTAGCACACCGGAGCAACGCAACCTGATGATCAAAGAAGGGGAATTGGAAGAAGTGATGTTCTATATCAATCCCTTTAACAAAGGATTGGTTTTCACCAAGCAGAACATCGACGAGTTTATCAAACACCTGAAGATTCAATCGGTAGATACCTTTTTCAAACCCTGCAATAACGTGGAGATACTAAAACGCGTATTGCGCAACCTGGCCGGCAGCTATACCCGCAACAAAGAACTCCAATACCTACCGGAACTCGCCGCTATGATGGAAGTACTGGGCGGCAAGCTGGAAATGCACCTGAAGGATGATGAAGCACCGGAGGAATAGCAGAGGGCGTGGGGCAGAGGGCGGAGAGCTTGGAGCTGAGGGCTTGATGAGGGGATGAAGTGATGAAGGGATGAAGGGATTTTAAATTTCTGATAAACGGACTACTCCCTATTCTGTCTACGCTTTGCTGAAATTTTGAATTTCGAGTTATATCGATTACCCGCCTCTATAAGTTCTGTGAAAAATTGAAAACGACGCATAGCAGAGAAACCAAAACCGAGTTAAGAAAACGGTTCGATTGCTGACGAAATGAAATTTAGGTTGAGCTAAACCAGTGAACTCTGACCTTTGTTGCGAAGTCTAACTAAGAATTTGCATAGGCCTGTGTTGGTTGCAGTTTTTACAGATAATTCACTGACTTAATTTTTGAATCTATGGAGTCGAATTTTTTAATATATATGCAGATTTCAGGGTCCATCCATTCCATTAAATCAAAGATTAGTTGTTTGATTATTTCTGCTTCTGTAAAGTCAATACTGGGCCCATTGAAACATATTGGTTCATTATGATAAACCCTGTTTCTAAATTCTCTTATTCTATTAAGCTTCCCATCTATAGAGCTTCTATTTTCAGAGGTAGGCTTGTGGGGAAATGCTTGAATTGGTGTTCCGCCAATTAGTCTATAGTGATGAGGCTGAAATAAACTAATCCAAAAACCAAGTGTTTGCTCTGCAATAACTTTCCCCGAAGTTATTGCCAATCCTCGTTGTCGTAATTTTCCTTCTGCTTTTTGAACACTGTTCTTTAAGAAGAATCTTGAAGGCCTTAGGCTTCCATCATTCATGAATCTGTTTTTTTGATTTAGTATCCAATTTGGGTCACTGAAATGGCTAGATACCTGATAGTAAATAGCATTTCTGAAGCATGTTTCAAAAAGACTAAGGATAGGGTAAAAAGATTGAGAAACTCTCAAGTTAACTCGATAAAGCTTTTGTGCTTTAGATTTTGAGTTTCCTGTTGCGATTAGGAATCTTTGTAATCGAGGTTGAGAAATGTAGTATTCTAGTTTTGAATAGTCCAAGAAAATCCGGGTTTAGATTAATCCAAATATAAAGGTTACCTTTGTAAGGTAATGCTTGGTAAAGCCTCTTTTCTATTTTGAAAACGTAATCAAGTAAAAGAAATCAAGGTCTTCTTCGGAAGACCTTTTTTTATGTCCTTTTTTCGAATCGAGAATAATTTCAGCCAACGGTCTAAGCTATGGTAAGTGAAGCACTGGAACCCAAAGCCACAGTTGATTGTATAATATAAGGAGACTGTGAATTTGCGATGATCCCAATGTCAAGAAGTAAGTGCCAGAATGTATTATAGCCCTTGTTGGGGGCAGTTTTTATTTTCTATCAATTCTTTCATCACGCAGTCTTATCAATTGAGGTTGAAATATTCTAAATGCCGTAATTGTATTCAAACAGAGGGATTTATAGCGATTTCTGAGATTATCAGAATCTTCCGTGTGAGTTTCATATTCATAATCACCTTCATATTCAGTTGTCAACGTTATAAGCTTGTCAACTGTGGATTTCTTGCGATTCTCTGGTAGAATTTTTAGCTGGTCTAAGCTAATAATTGAAAACTCGTGAGCGAATTCATTTCGAATATTATTCACGCATCTGCACGCTTGAAAGATTTGTCTCGGGAATAAACGAAAAGAGGCTAATAGGTTAATTTTAGTACTAGTGGAAGTTTTGGAGATGCCTAAATAATTGTCAAAGTCAGGGAATAAAGTTTCAATTGACCTATTTATATGAAATTCCAGAAAAAGAGCGAAATAAATCACGGCGTTACGATCTTCTTTTGATTCGTTAAAGACTTTCACATGGGAAGGAACTTCATGATTCCAATCTCGGAGTATTTCAGTTTGGAACTCTCCATTATAGCCATTAAAAATTGACTCGTCCTCATAATCAGTATAGAATATTTTCTTTTCCATTTTATGTTGACCCAACTAATTTATCTGCGCAACTACCATTGCGCAAGGCTGGTATGAACGCTAAACTAAAGTTCGTAAATAATGAATCAAAGGTTCTATATACTTACCTGCAAACTTGATAATTCCAATTTTGAGTATGCCTCAGAACCATTTAAACAGAAGGTGTATTACGCAAATAAGTGCTGATTAATCTATTGCACCACATTGTACCGAATCAAACTCCAGCGGCTGCCATTTACCTCCTCAAAGTAGACTGGGCCAATATGCTTGGCAAAAATGATTTCCTTATACCAGCCAATTTCTTTGATGATATCAGGATAGAAATAGACAACAAGATCACTATAGGCCACATTATTTATAATAGTATCTTGAATCTTTCTGAAAGCCAAACCAGAGGCATTCTTTTGAGAGGTCATGATTTCCTTAGAATATGTAAAAAAGGTGCACCAAGATTTATTTGGATAATAATAATCAGTGACTTCACCATGCTGTTGACCAGGACTGCTTATCGTATACAGGCTTAAACTTCTGCCAATGAAATATGGTGGCATATTATGCAGGCTAGATTGCAACTGCATATCCAATGTCTCAAAGCAATATGGCTCGCTATAATCATGGTTCTGGACTGTGTTGTTTTCGAAACCCTCTATATATCGGCTTACCCAAAAACTATCCGTAATGTTTGTGTCTGATAGATTCTGATAAATCCACCAGGAACCAGGTTTATAAATATAAATATCTTTAAATAGTTGAACCTGCTTAACCGTGTTAGACTCTACACAAGGTTTATCGTCTTGAAGTTTATCTGAGCATCCCGTAAGGTTAAAAAGCGCAATACCAAAGGCAAAAGCCAGCGTTGCCATTTTAGTAATGGTTTTCAAGCGATGTTTAAACTTGAATTCACAATTCTTGGCGGGATTAATTAAATGCATAATAATCTGAATTATTGCACCACATTGTACCGAATCAAACTCCAGCGGCTACCGTTTATTTCTTCAAAGTAGACTGGGCCAATATGCTTGGCAAAAGTGAGTTCTTTATACCAACCGATTTCCTTAATAATGCTTGGGTAATAAAATGAAACCAGATCTGTGTATTTTCTAGAATGAATAACAGAGTCGGCAATTATTCTATAGGATAAACCGGACGCAGATTCTTGAGAATACATTGAGTCGTTGATATATAAAAAATAGATTCCGCTTGAACTATTAGAATAGAAGTAGTCAGAGAATCTTCCGCTTGGGTTCTCTGGACTGCTATTGGTGGATAATGACAGTTTGCGTCCAATAAAATACGGTTCAGTGTAATTCATTTTAGATTGCAATTGCATATTTATTGTCTCGAAACAGTAAGGGTTACTGTAATCATGATTTTGGACGGTATTATTCACATAACCTTCTTCGTATCGGCTTACCCAGAAACTATCTGTGATGGTGGTGTCTGCTAAATTCTGGTATATCCACCAAGAGCCAGGTTTGTAGATATAAAAATCCTTAAAGAGCTGAACCTGCTTAACCGTGTTAGACTCTACACAAGGTTTATCGTCTTGCATTTTATCTGAACATCCAGTGAAGTTAAAAAGCGGAATACCCAAGACTAAAGCCAGCGTTGCCATTTTAGCAATGGTTTTCAAGCGATGTTTAAACATGGATTCAAAATTCTTGGCGGGATTAATTAAATGCATAATAATCTGAATTATTGCACCACATTGTACCGAATCAAACTCCATCGGCTGCCGTTTACCTCTTCGTAGTAAACAGGACCCACGTTTCTGGCAAATGTTAGCACTTTGTATAAGCCTATCGATTTAATTATACCTGGATAGTAAAAAGAAACTAAATCACTAAATGCTATATTATTAATAGTAGTATCTCCTATTGCTCTAAAAGCTAAACCGGTGGCAGTTTCTTGCGAATACATAGAATCACCTTCAAAATGAAAATAAGTACTTGTAGCAGGAGAATTGGAAGAGTAATGATAGTATGTCCCAAAGACATCTTGTGGACTACTTTGAAAGTCTAGTGACAATTGGCGTACAACAAAATAAGGCTCTGAGTAATTAAGCTTTGATTGAATGTGCATTGTTAGTACTTCAAAACAGTAGGGTTCACTGTAATCTCGATTTTGCACTGTGTTGTTTTTCAGGTCTTCGGCAGAAAAATTGACCCAAAGACTATCTTTAATTGTTGTGTCAGCTAGGTTTTGATACACCCACCAACTGCCTTCCTTGAAATAATAGAAATCTTTAAAGCGCTGTATATGCCATACCGTATTCGATTCCATACAAGGTTTATCGTCTTGAAGTTTATCTGAACAACCGGTGAGGTTAAAAAGCGCAATACCCAAGCCTAAAGCGAAGGATAGTAGTTTAGTAGTTGTGTTCATGGTTCACGGGTTCCGCTAAATTAACTAGAAAATCTTAGCTAAGACAACTTCTAGTTTGAATTAGATGCGCCGTAGCCTGCTACTGGAAGGTTTGAATATCAATTTTCATTCAACAAAGCAGGAATGTTTCAAAATAGCTCTGTATTAGAACTTTTGGTCCCGAAGGCATTCCGGATTGGCTCTCCGCTCTCTGCTCCCTGCCCTTGGCTCTCAACCCTCGGCTCTCTGCTCTCCGCCCTCAGCTCCCTGCTCTCCGCCCTCCGCCCTCTGCCCTTCTACTGCAGGTACTTCGCCACAATCGGCATTCTTCTGCCCATACCAAAGGCTTTGGCCGATACTCGTAGAATTGGAGGAGTCTGAAAACGTTTGTACTCGTTCATGTTCACCAATTTCAGAATACGTTTAACAAGGGCTTCGTCGTAGCCGGCGGCGATAATCTCTTTGGGTCCTTTGCGTTCCTCGATGTACTGGTACAGCACTTCATCCAAGATATCGTATTCCGGCAAGCTGTCGCTGTCTTTTTGGTCCGGTCTCAGCTCCGCGCTTGGGGCTTTGGTCAGGATATTCTCCGGTATGATTTCCTGCTGCTTATTGATGAAACGCGCCAGCTCATAAACCTGGGTTTTGTATAAGTCGCCAATAACGGAAAGTCCGCCGCACATATCGCCGTAGAGCGTGCCGTAGCCTACCGCGTTTTCGCTTTTATTGGACGTATTCAACAGGATATACCCAAACTTATTGGAAAGGGCCATCAGCAGGAGTCCGCGCGATCTACTTTGAATATTCTCTTCGGTAAGATCCGGTGTGGTACCTGCAAAATGGGGCAGCAAACTTTGTTCAATGGCAGCCACACTTTGCTCGATAGGCAAGATATCGTACGGCGTACCTAGGTTTTTACTCAGTTGTTCAGCATCGTTCACCGAGTGATCGGAAGAATAACGGGAAGGCAAAAGGATGGCTCTCACGTTTTCCGCACCAAGTGCACGGGCAGCCAATGCTTGCACCACAGCGGAGTCGATACCGCCGGAGCTGCCCAGAATGGCTTTGCTGAATCCTAGTTTTTTAAAGTAGTCGCGGATGCCGGTAACCAGGGCATCGTGTATCAATTCAATGCGTTCGGTAGGCAAGAAGCTGGTGTCTTCGCTCGCCTGAATAAGGGCGCCCGACTCAAACTCGTAACATTTGAATTCCTCATCGAAGTAGGCCATTTCATCTACCAAGGTACCGTCGGCATTGATGGCCAAGGAGCCACCGTCGAAGATCAACTCCGTCTGCGCACCTACGTGGTTCAGGTAAAGCAGCGGCAGTTGATAGCTCTGGCAGTTTTCTACCAATACGGCCTTTCTTTTTTCGATGTGGTTTTTGCTAAATGGCGAAGCCGCGATATTGATCATCAATACCGGATTTTCTTCCTTCAACAAATCCATAGGAGTAAACTTATACAATTGCTCTGAACCTAGGTTCCAGAGGTCCTCGCAGATGGTGAGTGCCACGGTTTGGCCATTGATGTTCACACAATGTACATCGTGAGAAGGCTCAAAGTAACGGTACTCGTCAAAGATATCGTAGGTAGGTAAGAGGCTTTTGTAAACGCGATCTTGGATCTTGCCATCGCTCATTACAATGGCAGAGTTATAAAGCGATTTGCCTTTGCCGTAATCGTTTCGGCTAGGCGCCCCAACAATGGCGGCAATGCCTTGGCAATGTGAGGCGATTTCGTTTAAGTGAAACTCACACGAATCGATAAATTCCCTAAACTCCAAGAAGTCGCGCGGGGGATAACCACAAAGCGCAAGCTCAGCGAAGACCACCAAATCAGCTCCTTCTGCTTTGGCTTTTTCAATATTGGAAATAATCTGTCCGGTATTGAACGCAAAGTTCCCGGTATGGTAGTTTAGCTGAGCTAAGGCAATCTTCAATGTCTAATCTTTAATCGGTTAAAAACGTACGCCGGCCATAATTCCGAAGGAGTTGATACGTCCAACAGAACCTTCAGCCTTCATCACGTTAAGCAGGCCATATTCGTAGCGAATGCCCATGATGATGGAGGTGCTTCCGCTCAAATTCCACTCAGCACCTGCGCTAACCATCAATGGAACACGCAAAGCACTTACGTTGTCTTCTTCTAGGAAGTAACGGCGGTTATCATCGCTAACAATGCTGGCATCAGCATAGTCAAAGTCGTTTTCATTTTCATTTACAAAGCGGTCAATCGCATCGTCGGGATTGCTGCCAAATACGCCGGTATTGCTGTAATCGGCGCGAATGCTTCTGTAGTTGATCAGTGGCGCAATACCAATCTGACCGAAATAACGCCAGTAGCCAATTTCTCCGGTTCTGAGTTTAATGCTGATGGGAATCTGGAATGCTCTTTCTTTATACTTGATGCCGACATCACCAAAACGATTGGATTTTTGGGATAAGCTATCGGCCATCACGCTGTAGCTACCGGAGTAATGCAATAATTCTACGCTGAACGCATAGTTTTTAGCGAAGAACTGATCGAAGCTCAGTCCGAGGCTTATACCGGCATTTACGCCATCGCCACTCAGGTTTTTACTTTCCGCAGTGAACCAGTTTAGTTTGCTGACAGTCAGTAATCCCAAATGAAATTTTTTCTCGTCTGTGTCGTTTTGTGCTTGGCTGTTCAACGCAAAGCAGAGGATTAATAAGGTGGACAGTAGTTTTTTCATAATTTTGGGCTCGTTTATTCAACAGACACAAAGGTGGTAAAAATCCGTCAATTCTATCTAACTACACTTACGATCGCTGTTTTGTTCTTTACGGCATGCAGCGATGAACCGCGAAATGATTATTCCTTGAGCGATATTCCGCAGCAAACGGAGGTGCGTCGCTTCGATTTGGAGTTCTTCAATATGAATCCCAATCAGCTGGAGACCGACCTCGCTAAGCTAAAGGCGAGCTACCCCAATTTCTGGGATTTCTACGCTCACGATATCATGCAGTGGTCAGACTCTGCCATCGCTAACAATGCCCGCATTCTAATCACCCACCCCAAGGTGAAAGACCTGCGCGATACCGTGAACATGGTATTTGGCGATTTCAAAGACCAAGCGGAAAAACTTGAAGACGGCTTTAAGCGGTTCCGTCACCATTTCCCGGAGCTTACCGTGCCGGAAGTGGTTACCGCCTTTACCGAATTTTCTTACCCTACTGCTACAGACGACAGCCTATTGGTGCTTAGCCTTGAACTCTTTTTGGGTGCAGATTACCCGTATTATTCCGGCTTCAATTTACCCGAATACAAGGTGCGCCGCATGAACAAGGCCCACTTGGTGAAGTTTGCTTTTGAGGCTTGGTTCGATCAGCAGTTTGGTGAAATGCCCATTGGCAACCGTATGTTAGACCGCATGCTGATGGAGGGGAAGAAGCTTTATTTTATGGATTTGATGTTGCCCGAAGAGGCCGATAGCATCCGCAGTGGCTGGACCGGTGAGCAGTTGGCTTGGCTGGAGAAAAATGAGTTTCAGATGTGGACTTACTACATCGATGCGAAGCTGTTGTATTCTACCAATTTTCAAGATTTTGGCGATTTAATGGTGGATGCTCCTTATACCGCTGCGCCTAATGTGCCACCTGAAAGTGCACCGCGCATCGCATCGTATAGCGGCTACCGCATCATTAAAAAGTACATGAAGGAGAATCCGGAAATCAGCCTAGCCGACCTGATGTACAATGTGAATGCCGACATCATTCTGAAAGAGTCGGGTTACCGACCTTAAACAGTTTAGAAGTGCCCGAAAAGGGGTCACTTGCTTAGTAATTTCCAAATTCCAAGAGCCAAAATCCAAAGTCTTGGCTAATCCAAAATCCATTTTGGAATTTGGTACTTGATTATTGGAATTTAGTCAAGAAGGGAATTCAACCGGAATCATGACTTTTTGTTTACCAGAAGCACACCGCCAAGGATAAAGAAGAGCCCGACAATCTGCCAAAGGTTCACTTGCTCACCGTCCATCATACCCCAAAAAAGGGCAATCACCGGAATGAGGTAAGTGGTGAAGGAAGAGAATACCGCATTGGTCATTTGAATCAAGCGATTGAAGGCTACCAAGGCCAAGGCAGTTCCTACAATGCCTAAAGTACAAACGGCAATTAAGCTTTGCAGGTGAGCACCGGTAAAGTTGTATTTGGTGAAAAAGCCATCGCTCAATAAAATGGCTAAGGCCGGCACCGACATAAATACGGTAGGGAAGGCGGCGATCACCATCGGTCTGCTTTCGGCAAATTTCTGCTTGATGATATTGATGTTAATGCCGTAAAACATGGCAGCACAAACCACCACAGCAGCATACTTTAAATCGCCGCTTACCTGTGCTCCGGATTTCAGGAGAATCAACATCAGGGCACCAATAAGTCCGCTTAATACACCCAACCACTTGGTCCAGTTTACCTCTAGCTTAAAAACCAGCAAGCCAACCAAAAGCGCAAATAACGGCGTCATGGCATTGAGTGATCCGGTAATGGAAGAGGAGAGTTTGGTTTGGGCAAAGGCAAACATGAAGGCAGGGAGTCCGCTACCAAGCAAGCCGCTTAAAACAAACCATTTGAAGTTTTTCTTTTTGGCCTGGCTATACCAACCGATGAAGATAGGAAGGAGCACCACGCCTGCGCTAAGCAAACGCATGGCTGCAACCTCGATGGGAGTGAAGTTGCGTAATCCGATTTTGATCAGGATAAAGGAGCTACCCCAGACAAATCCCAAAACGATCAGGAAGAGGTACGCTTGTGGAGAATAAGCCTTCATAAAGGGGTATAAAATATAAAGGCCGGTATCGCTACCGGCCTTCGTTTATTTAGTTGCGATATAAAACACTGTTGATGGCCTGCATCACTCGGGTAGGGTTTGGTAGAAACTCTTCCACGAAGGTTGGTGCATAGCCCAATGGCGTATCTCGGGTGGTAACACGTTTGATAGGCGCATCAAGGTAATCGAATGCTTCTTTTTGTACCATATACGATACTTCAGAAGAGATGGAGGCCAATGGCCAAGCTTCTTCCACAACCACCAAGCGGTTGGTTTTCTTCACGCTTTCGATGATGGTAGGGTAATCGATAGGACGAACGCTGCGCAAGTCGATAATCTCTACGGAGATGCCGTCTTTCGCTAGCTCATCTGCAGCAGCATAAACGGTTTTGATGATTTTACCGAAAGAAACAACGGTTACATCGCTACCGGCTCTGGCTACGTGTGCCTTACCTAATTCGAGAAGGTATTCTTCTTCAGGTACTTCACCTTTATCGCCGTACATCTGCTCAGACTCCATGAAGATAACCGGGTCGTTATCGCGGATGGCCGACTTCAATAAACCTTTTGCGTCGTATGGGTTAGATGGAACTACCACCTTCAAGCCCGGAGTATTGGCATACCAGTTTTCAAACGCTTGAGAGTGCTGAGCTCCCAATTGTCCGGCGCTGGCAGTTGGTCCGCGGAATACGATAGGTACGCCAAACTGACCACCACTCATTTGGTACATTTTTGCCGCAGAGTTGATTACCTGGTCAATCGCTACCAACGAGAAGTTGAAAGTCATGAATTCGATAATCGGGCGAATGCCGTTCATGGCTGCTCCAATACCGATACCGGCAAATCCCAATTCGGAGATAGGCGTATCAATTACGCGTTTTGCACCGAATTCGTCTAACATGCCTTGGCTCACTTTGTAAGCGCCGTTGTATTCAGCCACTTCTTCCCCCATCAAGAAGATGTTTTGATCTCTTCTCATTTCTTCGCTCATCGCTTCACGAAGGGCTTCTCTGAATTGAATAACTCTCATAATGCTTTTTACTCGTGGCGCAAAATTATAGATTTCCGTGGGATAGCAAAGCGAAAAAGCTGCTTCACGCACTCATTATACCGATAGGCTTCAATCGCTTAGCTGTGTGCCTTGGTAAAATGTTCGAAGTAGCTACACTCTTTCAGGGCTTCTTGGTAGAATTTGGTATCGGAAAAATCTTTTTTCAGGTGTTTGAAGTTTACGCGGTACTTGGTGTTTTTATCTTCTTGGCAACTGTCATCCCAGCTGGTCCAATAAAGGTCTTGGTGGTCTATGTAGTATTGGTTTTGTTCGCATTTCGCTAACATAAACGACATACGCGCTTTGAATTCTCGGTCTTTACTCAACTCGAAGGCCCTTTTATAGTAGTAGGCTGCCCAGGTCATGTCGGTATTGAAATCGATGTCGAGGCTTTTGAAAACCGGACCTCTATCCATGGCTAAGTATTCCGGGTGCATCAAATCGTTTTTATCGAAAACCTCAACGTGGAGGTAATAATGCAGGTTGCCAAACTGGGTAAAGTTATAATGGGCATTCGCTAATTTTTCAGCAACCAGAGCAGATGGTTTAGCTTGGAAAGAAGTTCTCAGCTTCACCAATTCGCGAAGCACATCTACCACCTTAGCTTGGTCAGGATTGGCTTGGTCGCAGTCGTGGCAGTCTACCAGGTGCATCACAAAGGCATCGGCCGGCATGGTTTGCTCAAATTTGGCTTGCTCAAAACACTGGAGGGCTTTGGCAAACATCCGTTTGTTCATGTACCAATGTCCTTTGGCCTCCAGTAGGTGTTTTTGCGATAAGTTACTTTGTGCCCAGAGAATTTTGAGTAGCGGGCTTGCCGGTTTAGCTAGGCTTTTTTCCAATCGCTCTAATTCACTTAAGCTGAAACTCCCCGTCAGCGAATGACTCAAGGCGGCATCGGCTAATACGGTGTATTCATAAAGGTAATCGTGTGGCATAGCGATCTGCCCAATTTTTTTCAAGGCGTAATCGTATAAATCAGCATTCCCTTCTTTGATCAGCTTCTCCATTTTGCGCGCAACTATACTGGCTTTTAAGTCGCCTTTGGTCCAGCTTTGAATGCCCACTAGATGGGTTAATGTTTTGGTGGCTTTTTGAGAAAGTGCATCGTCTGAACCTTGCACCGACTCCGCCTCAAATAAGGTGCTTAGCGCCTTGTCATGGTCTTTTTTCAAGAAGTGATAAAAAGAAACCTGACTCAGCCAAAAGCTTTGGTTTTTAACGAGGGGATTTTTACCCAACTTAATCAACTCTTTCACCATGCCCGGATGGAGCGGTTCAGAATAGGTTTCGCTCACCTGATCTCGGGTTAAGGCGTTGCGTTCCCAAAGTATCACTTGGCGCGACATAATCACTTTCAATTCCGGTGCATTTGGGTCGAGGGCAGCTATGTGTGAGAAGGCATATTCCAACGGAACCGATTGGTAAGAAGCAAGCAACCAGATTTTTATTTGGTCTTGCGGATTTTCCACTTGTTTTATGGCTTCAAAATAGTCAGCTGCCGTAAGCGACTCCAACTCTGAGTATTTTACAATAGCGCAGCTTTGGCATTGATTGAAAGTCTCGTACAGGCAAGTAATCATCTCGCCGGTTTGCGGATAGGCTTTATCGCCTGCAGCTTCCTTGAGGTGCCAGTGGGCTCCGAATTTATTGTTTAGCGCCTTGTAGCGTAAAGGGTGATCCCATTTAGCAAGTTCTTTATTGTATAGTTTGATGGCTTCCTCGTAGTTCCCGGAATAGAAAGCCAGCCGCTGCTTTTGGTAGAGGTAACGGTATTTGAGCTCTTTGTTTTTTGTTTTTTTGAGGAGCTGATCTAGCTCTTTGTCCCATTCAGCAAGTTTGACTTTATCCAGCTTATCGGTTTCGTCCCAGTAATCATAGGTATAGCCAAGTTCAAGTTCAAGTTTCTTAGAAAAGCGCAGGTATTTGATGAGTTCATCTTTCTTTTTAAAAGCGAAGATGGCCTTCAACATGCTATTGTTTTCCCATTCGGCAGGTGTTTGTCCGGCTTCTACGGCAGTGAGGATTTTCTCAAAATCAGCTGGTGATGTTTCGATATAAAGTTTCTCGATTTCCCGTTCTGTTCCTCCTTCCATGTTTAGGAACCGCCGCCATGTTTCCAAATTGCTCACTTGGTTACTAGAGTTATTCTCGGAGAAAAGACTATTCCAGCTGCTGTAGTGATGGGCATGTTGATCAAAATCAGAAGCCAGTGGCATGAGGTAATAGGTGAGGTCTTCTTCCTCGTATCCGCAGGCCAGGGACTGAATAAAACCGGAGCAGAGAATAGCGAGGCTAGTCCCAAGTATGATAAAGCTCCTTAAGCTTGTTGCAGGAATGTTCTTCAAGTTCACGTGGATTGTAATGGTAGAGTGAGAAATGGTTTGGCGGGTTTTGGTTCCAACGTGAATTTAGTAATTTTTTTCCTTGAACAAGTTCATTTATAGAACATTCCTCTATTCTGAATAGGTCGCCTTTACCAATAAACGACTCCTTGAAGAGGGTATCGTAGAGCGATACATAGCTATTTCCTTGGAGTGGTTTGAATAGCGAACTTTCCCGTATCTCAGTTGCCGACCAATCGCTGTGAAGCCCGTCTATGGCACCGTCGGCAAATTGCACCACCCAGCTGTACAAAGGAAGAGCTAGATCAAGATCCAAAGGGTAGCTTTCCAGGTTCTGGGTATAAGTGTCTAGTACCTTCACATCGAAAATCGAATTAGCGGTATTCGGGTTCGCTACATCGCCCATATTGTAGCACATGAGCATGCCGCGGTCTACCGGAGGTATCCCCGTTCTTTCCGGGTATTTTACTTGATGCAAGCGAATGGTGCAAGAAAGCAAGGCCTGATCTGCTGCACACAGGGCATGTACCTTGGCGCAAAGCTGAAAGAATTTTTCGCGGGTACTTTGGTTCCAGTCGCAGTCGAGCTGCACTTCATTAAAGCCTTTGAATTTGTGCGGCCAGTGCTTTTTTACCTTCTCGTAAACCCGTTCTCCAAGCGAGTCGATGGCGTTCAGTGGTGTTTGCTCCAAACTTTTTACGGTCAGGTAAACGCAAGGCACTATTTCATAAGCGGTATCGGGGTATTGCTTCCACTGGATACTGGCCTTTGGCCGAACGATGCCTTGCATAAAATCAACATCAAAAAATCGGACGTACAGACGTTTTATGTCGAGGCTATCCAGCTTTGCGTAATCGCTTTCATTCAGGGTGAAACTGGTTTTCCAATGGTAGATGGAGGCTTGCGTTTCTTCCTTGGGATTGCCACAGGCAAAGAGGAATATCGCTAAAAAGCAAAGGCTAATCCAGCTCTTCAAAGTAACCGGTTTGCCTGTTTTTGCGCACATTGTTCCAGTTGAAATAGCGACCATTCATTGCAATATACACGCCCGGGGGCAATGTTTGCACGTAGGCTAGGGAAGACCCCAGGTTAAAGAGTCCGTCGGAACTACCAAAACGAATCGGAATCATAGCGCCGGTCAGTACAATGGTTTTGTCTAGCTTAGCCGATGCCAATAACTCGGCCGTTTCGCACATGGTATCAGTGCCGTGGGTGATGATAATTTGTTTCTCTGGCGTGCGTTTGGCCGAATCTAGAATGATGTTTCGGTCGGTGTCATTCATCTCCAGGCTATCTACCATCATCAAAGTCCTGACTTGAATATCCAGTCTGCTGCGCCCCATTTTGAGGAGTTCCGGAATGAGGGTGTTTTGAAAATGCAGCTGGCCGTTCAGCTCATTGTATTCCTTATCAAAGGTGCCGCCTGTTACGAAGATGCGAATTGACATGCTGCAAATATAAAAGCGGAATTGATAGTGTCTAGCGCTTAATAAAATGTGACCTTGATAAACTGAGGAATAGAGGTAGAAATTCAGCTCGCACAGAGCTTTGTTGAGTTTCGAGCAGGATAATAGTGAAGGTTGAATTATGAATGGACCACTTTTGTTTTAGCGAAAAATTGACCTTGTCGACGGTGAACCTTCGATGGCTAAATTAATATGGAGCACATCGGGTACAATAATTTAACCTTCAGTCCATAGTCCATAGTCCATGGTGGCTCTGTTCTAGTTTATAGTGTAATCCTTCGAAGTGCTTGTATTACAAAGGCTTGATGTTTATTTGGTTGGTTTTTGATGAGTTCTATTGCTAAAAACCAATTCAGATAGTTTTGTAAATACTTAGAAGCAACCCCCTTAAACTTCCTGAGCCAATCCTTCAGTCTTTGCTGGAGGTTGTTGGTATGTTGTATATGGAAGATCTTATCCTTTACACGTTCCTTCTTTCTGGCGCTTAGCTTGATTTGTTTTATGTTTCTGTCTTTTAAGTAAAAGGCTAGGTTTCTATCTGAGTCTGAGATGACGGTGTTCTCTGAAGATATGGTATTTCCAATCGTTCGGTGTATCGCTGCCTTCGTTAATTTACCTCTTCCGCCCACCGCTAATAGACTTTTGCCTTCTCGGTCAGTACATACGTAAACGCTTACATGAGCCTTTGTTATTCCATCACTTTTAGCCTTACCGCCTCTTTTTCGTGGTTTCCTTCCTTTGATATTTTTGTTACCTACTTCAGAGTGCAGAATAAAGGTTTCGTCAACCTCTACAATATTGCTAAAGGTTAGTTCTCTAACATTCTGTAATGAATTCAAAATGATATGTCTCCATGCAAAGGAAGTCTGCAGAGAGATGCCAACATCGGATGCACTAGCGCGTAATGAGTAACCAGACAACATGCAGAATATGTAGTGATTGAACTTCTTAAGGTCCCTTATTCTGCTAACGGCTGTCCCTGAAGTTTCTGAAAACACATGTTTACAATCATTACAGCGATATCGCCGAACTCTGCGGGGAGTAAAACCATATCCCATCACTTTTGAAGAACAACAGTTCAAACACAGAACTTGAGATTTCGAAAACTCAATTGATCTGACGGATTGAAAAAACCGACTTGAATCTTGAAAATCGGGATTTGTAGATAATACCTCGTTAATACGGGCAATGAAGGCTTGTTGATCATCGCTATTCAAAAGAGCAAACTTTGCAGTGAATTCATTGATTAAGTTCATAATCAACAAATAACAGCGCCCACAACGTCAAACCACGACGTAGAACAGAGCCTCCATGGTCCATGGTCCATGGTCTATGGTCCATGGTATATAAGGTCGAAAGTTATCGAGATTGAAACATGCTTATTGTATCTTTGTGCCATGGCCAAGGCGGAGGCAATTTTATCACAACACCAACTCAGAATCACCCAATCGCGTAAGTCGGTATTAACGGCTTTCATCGAAAACAACCACGCGTTATCGCAACCCGATTTAGAGAAAATGCTGGAAAGCGATTGTGATCGTGTGACCATCTACCGCATCTTGGATTCTTTTTTAGACAAAGGCATTTTGCACCGCGTTCCGGATAACGAAGGCAAGCAGAAGTATGCCTTATGCGATGCCTGTACGGCGCATCACCACCACGACGAACACCTGCATTTCAAATGCAATAACTGCGGTAAAACAGAGTGCTTGGATGAGATTCCGATGCCGGAGATTCAGTTACCGAGTGGTTATCAGGTGGAAGAATGGAATATGCTCTTGCAAGGCGTCTGCGCCGAATGTTCCGAGGCCTAAGAAT
This sequence comes from Bacteroidota bacterium, assembly GCA_006226545.1. GTDB lineage: Bacteria > Bacteroidota > Bacteroidia > UBA8524 > UBA8524 > M1806. The sequence continues at coordinate 44,606 of SBGR01000025.1, forward strand.
TTTCACCGTTTTTGAATCGGCTGGAAAACCTGAAAAGCATAACTTTGTTGCCCTTCTTAAAACGATTTCATGAATATTTACGATATCAAAACTCCCACCGGAACCAAGCTTAATACCAAGGGTTGGGTTCAGGAAGCTGCGCTAAGAATGTTAATGAATAACCTCGATGAAGAGGTGGCTGAACGTCCGGAAGACCTCATCGTTTACGGTGGTACCGGTAAAGCAGCGCGTAATTGGGAATCGCTAGAACTGATTGTGAAAGCCTTGAAAGACCTCAATGAAGATGAAACTTTATTGGTTCAATCGGGTAAACCGGTAGGTATTCTGCCTACCCATAAAGATGCACCCCGTGTATTGATTTCCAATTCCATGTTGGTACCGCATTGGGCCAATTGGGATAAGTTTCGTGAACTGGAAGCGAAAGGTTTGACCATGTACGGTCAGATGACAGCCGGTTCTTGGATCTACATTGGCTCGCAAGGTATTGTTCAAGGTACTTACGAGACCTTTGCCGAGATGGCACGCCAGCATTTTGGCGGAACCCTTAAAGGAACTTTAAACGTAACGGCCGGCTTAGGCGGTATGGGCGGAGCTCAGCCATTGGCCATCACCATGAACGAAGGTACTTGCTTGGCTGCTGAAGTAGAAGAATGGAGAATTCGCAAACGTCTGCAAACACGTTACCTGGATAAGATGTTCCGCAATATCGACGAGGGTATCGATGCAGCTATAGAGGCAAAAGAAAAAGGACAAGGTATTTCCATCGCGGTTATCGCTAACGCGGTAGATCTTTTGGAAAGACTAGATGCCAGAGGCATTGTACCGGAATCGCTTACCGACCAAACCTCAGCTCACGATCCTTTGGTGGGGTATTACCCGCAAGGAATGGATGTAGAGGCTGCGGATCGTTTGCGCAAAAGCAATCCGGAGAAATACATGGACATGGCCTATACCACCATGGCCAAACACGTGGAATTGATGCTTCAGTTCCAAGAAAAGGGAAGTATTGTATTTGATTACGGTAATAACTTACGTGGAAGAGCATTGGAGCGTGGCGTGAAAAACGCATTCGACTTCCCGGGATTTGTTCCGGCCTTTATTCGTCCGCAATTCTGCCAAGGCCGCGGTCCATTCCGCTGGGCTGCCTTGAGCGGAGATCCACAAGACATTTACGAAACCGATAAACTGATATTAGAGCTCTTCCCGGAAGACGAAAGCTTGCACCGCTGGATTAAGATGGCGCAAGAGCGTATCGCTTTCCAAGGTTTGCCTGCGCGTATCTGCTGGCTGGGACAAGGAGAAAGAGAAAAAGCAGGATTGGCCTTCAACGAATTGGTGAAAAGCGGTAAAGTGAAAGCCCCGATTGCCATTGGTCGCGACCACCTGGATACAGGTTCCGTGGCTTCGCCAAACAGAGAGACCGAAGCCATGATGGACGGGTCTGACGCTATTGCCGATTGGCCGATTTTGAATGCACTTATCAATACTGCCGGAGGAGCTAGCTGGGTATCTGTTCACCACGGTGGTGGTGTGGGTATCGGTTATTCCATCCATGCCGGTATGGTAGTGGTAGCAGACGGTACTGAAGATGCAGCTCGTCGCCTAAAACGTGTATTGCATAACGACCCTGCTATGGGTGTTATACGCCACGCTGATGCAGGTTACGACATCGCTAAAGACACCGCTCGCCAGCATAGATTAGACATCAAAGCGCGCCTGATGGGTGAAAATGCCGAGGCGAAATAGGGGTTGAATGTAGGATTTAGGTGTTCTGCCGGTCACTTAAGAAACAAAGAACTTATCTTTGAGTTACTATGCTGAAGCTGGTAGAAGATAAATTAGAAGATATTATTGCTCTTTGCAAAGAGCATAATGTAGTATCTATTGCCCTTTTTGGCTCAGCATCGGACGACAGGATGCATAGCGCTAGTGATATTGATTTTCTGGTTCAATTCTCAGAAGACATAGCTGTTATTGATTATCCTGATAACTACTTTTCTTTGTTGGAACAGTTAGAAAAACTAATGGGGTATAAGATTGATTTGGTTTCGCTGAAATCTCTGAAAAACCCCATTCTGCTTGAGGAGATTAATCAATCAAAAGTAGTTCTTTATGCAGCCTAGGGTGCTAAAATATTTGCTGGATATACAAAGCGTTATTCAAGAGATCGAAGTAATAAAGAATAAGTCGAATAATGATTTCAACACGTTTAAAGCGGAGGTTATTCTGCAAAGGGCCGTTGAGCGGGACTTAGAAATTATTGGAGAGGCAATTCGGAAGATTCTTGACTTGGACCCTGATTTGAAAATTTAGTCCTCTAAGCAGATTATCGGATTACGAAACATCATATCTCACGCGTATGATTCCATTGAACCGGAAATGATTTGGGGTATTATTCAAAAACATATTCCGGAACTAGCAGCTGAAATTGAAGTAATCAGGAATCGTTAAGTCTGTAAACCCCAAGGTCCAAACTGTTTTCGCTCGCACTCAAGTGCATTGTAAAATTGTTTCTGGGCATTCAGAACTTGTTTCTTGGCTCTTGGAATTTGGCTCTTGGAATTTGGAGCTTGGAATTTGACTCATGGAATTTGGCTCTTGGAATTTGGAGCTTGGAATTTTAAACCCAGATAAAAGAAATAGTAAAAAGTGTTGTTAATGGGTGGCTTCGGTCACCCTTTTTTTTGCAACTTAGTGAAATGAAAAAGTTCCTCTTCCTGCTCTTCCTTGGCTCAGCCATTCCGTCTTTCGCTAAAGCTGAAACCGCTGTTGATTCTACCTTATTGGAGAAAGCCGATTCTTTGGTTATCGGACGTTGGGAGTTGGTGAACCCCGGACAGGCTAAACTTTTAAAAACCATGGGTGAACTTTTTCTGCGGGCAGAAATCCATTTTGCGGATCGTAATAAGTACAGCGTTCCGGGAGAGGCCCACAGCTGGAACTGGCGCATCAGTGGGGCAAAACTCACCCTAACCGATTTGGATTACGAGGAGTTCTCAGAATACAAGGTGAGTTTTAGCGATTCCAATACTTTAAACATTAGCATCGGCACTCAAACTTTTAGCTACAAACGCAAAAAGGAATAAGGCAATAGTGAAAATCACCATATTTCAGTAGAATTTAGCCTTCGGTACTTCGTATATTGCCTCTTTATGCCTGAATTTAACGGAAGCCTTTCCTCCAAATTACCCAAAGTGGGTACTACCATATTCTCGGTCATGACTGCCATGGCCAATGAAAACCAAGCACTGAACATGGCGCAAGGTTTTCCTGATTTCTCCTGTTCTCCTGAGCTGATCAGTTTGGTGAACCACTACATGAACAAGCAGTTGAATCAGTATGCACCGATGCCGGGTGTGCCTGTTTTGAGAGAGAAAATTGCGGCTAAGACGGAAGAATTGTATTCCGCTCAATACAATCCGGATACGGAGATTACCGTAACTCCCGGAGCTACTATGGCTATTTATGCTGCCATTTCTGCGGTAGTGAAGGAAGGAGATGAAGTTATTATCATTGAACCAGCATACGATTCCTATTTACCGGCAATTGAGCTGAATGGAGGTCACCCGATTTTTGCAGAGTTGAAGTACCCAAGCTATTCGGTGGACTGGGATGAGATTAGAAAACTCATCACCTTTAAAACGCGGATGATCATCATCAATACGCCTCATAACCCAACCGGCATGGCGTTCTCTGCAGCAGATATGCAGAAGCTTCAAAAGCTCACAGAGAATTCGGATATCATTATTTTAAGCGACGAGGTATACGAGCATATCCTGTTTGATGGATTGGAACACCAGAGCATTGCACGTTACCCAAAATTGGCTGAGCGAAGCTTTATCATCTCCAGTTTTGGTAAGACCTACCACAATACAGGCTGGAAGATGGGCTATTGTCTAGCTCCGGCTAAACTCACCACCGAATTCAGAAAGATTTTCCAATACATGATGTTCAGCGTGAATACACCGGTGCAGTATGCACTGGCAGATTTCATGGATAAAAAAGACGCCTACTTGGAGTTGTCTGCCTTCTACCAAGAGAAACGCGATTTCTTCCAGAAGGCCATCAAAGGATCCAAGTGGAAGGTGCTCAATTGTCAAGGTTCGTATTTCCAGATGTTGGGATACGACAAAATCACCCACGAAGACGACATGGATTTTGCGCGTCGATTGGTGGTGGAGAATAAGATTGCAGCAATTCCAACGTCTTCATTCTACAGAAAGAAAAACGATAACCACGTTTTACGTTTTTGCTTCGCTAAGCAAAACGATACCTTAGAAAAGGCAGCCGAAATTTTACACAAACTTTAAGCTTCTAGCGATTTGCTGTCTCTGCTGCTTAGGTGCAAAACAAGGGCGAAGAGTAGCAGTAAAGGCGTGAGGAAGATGGAAAGACTGCTGAGTCCGGGGAGAAAAAGAGCTAAAAGCGGAACCGAATACCACCATTCTTTTTTCATGAAATAGGGGATGGACAACAGCAGAATGAAAACGTCGTAGTACAAGTGGTAACTGAAACTCAGGCTAGCCAAGAGCAATAAGGCCAAACTCTGTTCTTCCGAGTACCATTTCTTAAAGGCACCTAAAAGAATCAAACCAACACTTCCCAGCAACAGCAGCTTTTCAAGCCAAAGGCCAATTCCTAGTTTTCCTAAAACCGGACTGATATCCACTAAGTTACTCACTAGGAAATCGTGCGCATCGCTAAAAACGATGGCTTGTTGAAATTCCATATTGTGAAGCCAGTCCTGGATGATCAGGAATGAATCTTTCCCGAAATGTAGAAAGAAAGGAATTTGAAGCAGTAGCACCAATCCGACGGCATAAAGCAGCTGGCGGAAATCATAAACCATGGTAAAGGCAAAGAGTGGCAAAGCGATGCTAGGTTTAAATGCCGTGATGGTGAGGAAGATCGCAGCCAATAGCGAATTGCTTTTTCTGAAATAAAGGAATCCCATGCCCGCCAATAAGCTGATCCACAAAGGTTGGCCAAGCATCAAGGCCGGAAACAAGGCTTTGTAAGCGAGTAAGAATGCAAGAAATGCCCAAAAATGCTTTCGCTCAAAATGGAAAAAGGCGAGAAGTATAAATCCGAAGAGTAAAACAAACTCCAAGGTATACCAAAGATTTCCCCATTGAAACCAGCTGTAATCGCTAAATAAGCTGTATAGGCTAGCCACAAAGGGAGGGTAAAGCATGTAGTTTTCGGGACCGCCCGGCTGTTTGGAATAGACCCATTCACCTGCTTGACTTTCTTCATGCCAAGCTTGTTTAAGAAGCTCGTCGTTGTAAGGGTTCTTTTCTTGACTGTACAGTTTGCCGGCAAAGAAAGGTTGGCGTTGATCCAATGGAGATTCCGATTCGCGGCTGATGTCTTTTAAGCGAATCAGGTTTAACCCGATAAAGGCGAGGCAAAAGAACAAAAGGAAATTGGGAATGTTCAGCCGGAAGTTCATGGGTCAAATAAACGAAAAAAGCCGCTTGCGCGGCTTTTATCAATAATATAAATCTCTGGCTTGTTAAGATTGTAAGGGGTAGACCCCCTATCTTTACTGTGCGTTGCCCGAGATTGAAATATTTTTTAAAAAATTACGAAGAAAGTCATGAATGAATTGAAAGTCAGTGTAATACAGTTTGATATTTTTTGGGAAAATCCTGAAAAAAACCGGAATTACCTGGACGATACTTTAAAAAATGGATCGGCTGACCTGTTCATTCTACCTGAAATGTGGTCGACCGGATTCAGCATGCAACCGGATAAATGTGGGAGTCAGGATGAAGCTTTGACTTGGATGCAAAAGAAGGCACAAGAGAAATCGGCTGCCATTTGTGGGTCGCTTATCATGCTCAACGAGGCTGATCAATATGTAAACCGACTCTTCTTTGTTTACCCGGATGGCCAATATGAATACTACGATAAGCGCCACTTGTTTACCATGGGCGACGAACCGAATCACTATAGTCCTGGCAAATCGAGGCTGATTGTGGAGTACAAAGGCTGGCGAATTTGTCCCTTGATCTGTTATGATTTGCGCTTTCCTGTTTTCGCTCGAAACAATGCCGCATACGATTTGCTAATTTATGTAGCGAACTGGCCGGCCAAACGTGCTGAACATTGGAAGGCATTGGTTAAAGCCAGAGCCATCGAAAACCAGTCGTATCTTTTAGCGTGCAATCGCGTTGGTGTTGATGCCAATGGAGTGGATCATGTTGGCGATTCGGTGGTATACGATTACAAAGGGGAGAGTTTAGCAACAAGTGGTTCTTTGCCTGAAGTTTTAAATGCTACCCTGATTCTGGAGGAGCTAAAGGAAGGCCGAGAAAAGTTCCCCGTCTTGGCAGACAGGGATCCTTTTACGGCAGACTGGGCTTAGTTGCCGAAATTAGCGTATCGAATTTGTATCTTTGGTAAACATTGAAAGAGCAAGAAAGAATGGCAATGAACATGCACGCGGAAAAATTAGAGTTGATACAAATGCTCTTGAAAACGACAGATCAATCATTGCTTAAAAAGGTGAAAGCTCTTTTTAAATCTTATGATGTAGATGCTGATGTCTGGGATGAATTGCACGAGGATATTCAAAATGAAGTGAATGAGGCTTTGATAGAATTGGAGAATGGTGATATACTATCCAATGAGGAGGTCAAGCTGAAACATGAAAAATGGCTAAAGAAGTAGTTTGGTCTAGGCAAGCCGATAAAAAGTTCGATCAGATTATTGCTTATTTACGAAAAGACTGGTCCGACAAGGAGGTAGTTTCTTTTGTGAGGAGTACCTATCGAATTATTGAATTACTTGAAATGGGAAATATTGCCTTTCGCAGTTCCTCAAAGAGAGGAATCCGTGAGGTACTTATAACCAAACATAATTTACTTATCTACCGCGAATCTGAAGATCGAATTGAGTTGGTCACCTTTTATGATACGCGCCAACACCCAAAGAAGAAGTTTTTTACATAGGCAAATGCCAAAGCTCCCATATAATAAGGGAGCCCTTGACATAGGTTTTAGGTTCAAGATCAATTGTAGAGCTGCTCTCTGTTACGCAGCTTAAAAAACACAAACATGTTAAAGAAATGCATTATCCCGAGTATCAGGATGATAACACCTAATTTGTAGCTCAGCACTTCCATCACTTCTTGCGCATTTTCCATGTGAGTTCCGATTTGCATATTGTATACGGCATAACCCATGTTGATGAGGTAATAGCCAACAAGCAACAGCTTGTCTACAGACTCGGCTAATTCGAGATTGCCATGGAAGATGTCGCGTAAAAATATGCGACCATTTCTAAAGAGACTTCGTCCAACGAAGACGGTAAGAGCAAGTGTTACACCTAGGTAAACACTGTACGCGATAATGTTGTAGTTCATGATTTGAGGATTAAGGATAAGGTTAAGGATAAGGTTAAGGTTAAGGATAAGGTTTAGTACCGATAGTCATCTGGAGAGGTTAAGGTTAAGTGGCAAGGCCATACTTGGTACAGAGTCGTTCATTCTTGTGATCGGCTCCTAAACCCAAGGCGTTTATTCAATGTCCCAAACACTGGGTGCTTGTTGCATTTTATACAGGTGTTCAAAGGGAAGGCAGAAGTTGTAGATGGCTAGGCATCCACAGTATGTCATGAATACAATCGAAAATACTTCACCGGGTAAGGCTACTGTGAATAACAGGAGCAGTGCTACGAGAAGTCCTTTTTCATATAATTTTCTGCTGGCATAGACCTGCTTGCCTTGGATGCCTCGGTAGATAGCGGTGGCAATAGGTTGCCAAATACCATAATAGATATAGGCTAATAGGAGGGATTGTGTATTGTTACCACTTGCTAGACAGGCGATTGCGATTGCAACCTGGATAATCATGTCGATGATGGTGAAAGTTTTCATGATGTTTTAAAGTTTCAGAAAAAAATGAAATATATAATCATAAAAAAAGACTACCGTTTAAGTAGTTTTAAAAAGTTATTGATGAACCAGTTTTCATCAGCCTTAAGCAAGAGTTCAAGTGTATTGTCGGCTTTAGCGATAACCTGATCCAAATCTTGGACAGTAGAAGCAAATTGTTTTCCCTCAGCCGATTCGTCTTGCACTGCCTTCAGGCTGCTCATCGTTCCAAGAAGGGGTTCTAATTCTCTTCTTCGTCTCTCCTTGATTACTTGCATGGCTACCTTCCACATGTCTTTCTCGGCGTAGAAGTATTCTTTGCGTTCACCGGTTTTCAGGGTTTTGAAAACGAGTCCCCAATCCATGAGCGCACGCACATTCATATTGGTATTGCCTCTGGAGATGTGCAGGGCTTCCATAATTTCATCGGCTGTCTTCGCTTCCGGACTGATCAACAATAGGGCATGAATCTGCGCCATGGTTCTGTTGATACCCCAGTTGCTTCCCAGCGTACCCCATGTCTCGATAAACTTTTGTTGCCCTTCTTGCAAATTCATGATTCAAAGGTAAAAGAAGTTTTTGAAGTTTCAAGAAAAAATGAAAATAAGTAATGAGGAATGATATGGAGGATAAAGAATGAGGATAAAGAATAAGGAATGAGTAATGAAAATGAAATGTAAGCTCGAATGTTTGGTTAATTGATTGCCTTTCTCATTCGGAAAGTAGAGCCAGGCCATGGCCTGGCTATGGCTAATAAAGAGAATAAAGTGAGGAGTAAGGTTGAGGATTGAGAGTTTAAGTAAAGTTCAGCATAGCGTAATATTAGATCAATTGAGTAAATAGTATAAAGGCGCTTTGTCAGTTATTTCTCTCGCGTTTTTTTTGATATTTATCTCACTTAGTATCGAGCCATGATTTATTCATTCAGAGACATGGACGTTTGGAAAGAGGCCTTTGATTTAGCCATATTAGTTCATGAACATTCAAGTGACTTTCCAATTTCTGAACAATTTGCGCTAAGTAGCCAATTGCGACGAGCGGCAGTGAGTACCTTTTCTAATATTGCAGAAGGATACGGACGTCCTAGTAGTAAGGAAAAGATAAGGTACTATCAGATTGCCAGAGCCTCAATGTACGAGCTAGAGGCTCAATTGGAATATGCCCAAAGGGTGAGCTATTTAAGAGTTGAAGATTATTCCATATTGGAGGAACGAATAAAGAAATGGTAACATGGAATCAATAAGCTCTTGAAAGCCCTCCGCTAATTACTCAAATCTCACATTTTGTCTTATTCCTCAGCCTTACTCCTCATTACTCAAAAAAAAATCCCGATCTCTTTCGAAATCGGGACTTACAAGATCTGAATGAAATATTATTTCAAAGACTGCAATACAGCTTTGAAAGCTTCCGGATGGTTCATGGCTAAGTCAGCCAAAACCTTACGGTTCATTTCGATTCCATTGTCTTTTAATTTACCCATCAAAACAGAGTAGCTCATACCTTCCATTCTGGCTCCGGCGTTGATACGCTGAATCCAAAGTGCACGGAAGTGACGTTTTTTAGCTTTACGGTCGCGGTAAGCGTACTGCAAGCCTTTTTCTACTGCGTTTTTCGCGATGGTCCAAACGTTTTTGCGTGCTCCAAAATAGCCCTTGGCCATTTTGAGGACCTTTTTTCTTCTCCTACGAGAAGCTACGTGGTTTACTGATCTTGGCATTGTATGTTAATTTTCGTCAGTGCGCCTCACTATTGCAGAGGGCTTTGTTGCAGCCTGACAAGGTTAAACAGAAAGATTATTTTCCAATTGTCAAAAGACGCTTCACATTGCTCATATCCGTCTCATGTACATAACCACCTTGAGTCAGATTTCTTTTCTGCTTAGTGGTTTTTTTCGTGAGGATATGGTTTTTGAACGCGTGATTCATCTTTACTTTACCGGAAGAGAGTACTTTAAATCTCTTTTTAGCTCCGGAGTTCGTTTTCATTTTAGGCATATCTCTATACTTTACTTCTAGCGTTAATACGTTTATTTCTTTCCTTTTGGTGCCAGCATCATAATCATCTTTTTACCTTCCATTTTCGGCATCTGCTCTACTTTAGCAATCTCCGAAAGTTTCTCAGCAAACTGGAGTAGCAATACTTCGCCACGTTCCTTGTATATGATACTTCTTCCTTTATAGAACACGTAAGCTCTAACTTTTGAGCCCTCTTCGAGGAATTTCTCAGCATGTTTCAGCTTGAATTCCACGTCGTGTTCATCTGTATTAGGGCCAAATCGAATTTCTTTCACCACCGTTTTCACGGCTTTGGCCTTCATTTCTTTTTCTTTCTTCTTCTTTTCGTAAAGAAACTTACCGTAGTCAGTTATTTTACAAACAGGAGGGTTTGCCGAAGGTGAAATTTCTACCAGGTCCAATTCTTGTTCCTGGGCCATTTTCAATGCCACTTCCAGAGAGAAAACTCCCTGTTCAATGTTTTCACCTACTAGGCGTACTTCGCGGGCTCTGATCCGGTCATTAATCCGATGTTCCGGTTCCCTTCTTAAAGGTTTTCTAGGCCTATTGTTCACTCGAGAGTTGATTTAGTTCCTTTCTTTTAACTCGTTAAAAAATGCTACAAAATCCTCCAGTTTCATGGCCCCTTTGTCACCCTCTTTGTGCACACGCACAGAAACCGTCGAATCTTTTTCTTCATTCTCGCCAACAATCAACATAATCGGTATTTTCTTTACCTCGTTGTCGCGGATTTTTCGCCCTATGGACTCCGCTCTATCGTCGACAAGGCCGCGAATATCGTAATTATTGAGATATTTTAAAACGTTTCGGGCATAATTTTCATATTTCTCGCTGATAGGCAAGACTGCAACTTGCTCAGGGCTCAGCCATAGCGGAAACTCACCTGCACAGTGTTCTGTAAGGATAGCGAAGAATCGTTCGAGCGAGCCAAATGGTGCGCGGTGAATCATCACCGGACGGTGTTTCTGGTTATCGCTACCGGTATACTCCAATTCAAATCGCTCAGGTAAATTATAATCCACCTGGATGGTACCCAATTGCCAGCTTCTACCTAATGCATCCTTCACCATAAAGTCGAGCTTCGGACCATAGAATGCCGCTTCTCCGTATTCTGTAATGGTAGGCATGCCTTTTTCGGCAGTCGCTTCGATGATGGCGCTTTCTGCTTTTTCCCAGTTCTCTTCGCTACCGATATACTTGCTGCGGTCTTCTTTGTCGCGCAAGGAAATCTGAGCCGTATAGTCTTCAAAGCCTAAGCTTTTGAATACCGTCAATACCAAATCAATTACGTTTAAGAATTCTTCCTTCACCTGATCCGGTCTGCAGAAGATATGCGCATCGTCTTGGGTAAATCCTCTTACACGGGCCAATCCATTCAACTCACCCGATTGCTCATAGCGGTATACGGTACCGAACTCTGCCAAACGCAAAGGAAGGTCTTTGTAAGAGCGAGGCTTGAACTTGTAAATCTCGCAGTGGTGCGGACAGTTCATTGGCTTGAGCATAAACTCTTCGCCTTCGTTTGGAGTGGTAATAGGACGGAAAGAGTCCTTCGCGTATTTCTCGTAGTGACCACTGGTCACGTACAAGTCTTTTTTACCAATATGCGGTGTTACTACTTGTTCGTAGCCACGGTCCATTTGCGACTTCTGCATGAAGTTCGCTAGACGCTCACGTATCATGGTTCCTTTCGGTAACCACAAAGGAAGTCCGCCACCTACTTTTTCTGAGAAGGTGAACAGCTCCAATTCTCTACCCAACTTGCGGTGATCGCGTTTTTTCGCTTCTTCCAACAAGGTGAGGTATTCTTTCAATTCTTTGTCTTTTGGGAAGGTGATGGCATACAAGCGGGTAAGCTGCTTACGGTTTTCATCGCCTCTCCAGTAGGCGCCTGCAGTACTTAGAATTTTAACCGCTTTGATACCACCAGTATTCGGGATATGCGGTCCGCGGCACAAATCGGTAAAGTTACCTTGCGAATAGAAGGTGATTTTTCCATCTTCTAAATCCTGCAATAACTCCACTTTGTATTCGTCGCCTTTTTCTTCAAAGTACTTCAACGCATCGGCTTTGCTTATTTCCTTACGCTCGAACTCCACATTGCGGCGAGCCAGCTCGATCATTTTCTTCTCGATCTGTTCAAAGTCTTCGCTTGAAAGTTTGCTATCACCTAAGTCTACGTCGTAGTAAAAGCCATTTTCAATGGGAGGTCCAATACCGAATTTCACACCCGGGTAGATTTCTTCCAAAGCCTCCGCCAATAAGTGGGCAGAAGAGTGCCAGAATGTCGATTTTCCTTCTTTGTCGTTCCAGGTCAGCAAGCGCACCGTTGCATCCGTCGTAATCGGACGCGTGGCATCCCATACTTCGCCGTTTACTACTGCTGACAATACATTGCGGGCCAGGCCTTCACTGATGCTCCTGGCAATGTCCATGCTCGAAGAACCACTTGGGTACTCACGCACAGATCCGTCCGGAAGGGTAATATTTATTTGTTCTGACATAAAGGACTGCAAGTTTAGCGAATTGCAGCCGATTTTAGGGAGCGGATGGAGGGGCTTGGGAATAAAATTCTAAATTTTAAGCGAAGCACAGGGCCGGTCATGATTTTTAAAGTACCAATGGTCAAAGGCCAAATTCCAAATGAGTGATTCAAGCACTAGGTTCACTGGACTGGAAGTCCGGTGCCGCCATAGGAGGGCTCTCGTAACACGCCAACTCGCAACCAATCATGTGTTCGATCTAGATTGCCATAATTCCCATATATTTGATAGGATAATTGGCTATAACGATGGTACTAGTTGTGAAGAAGGGCGCCTCGCTCAAATCAATTGAGGAAGGCATAAAAAAACTCAAATCAAAAAAAGCATTCAATGCCCAAAAGCATAATGGGGTTATTCAACTAACTGATTCACCCTTAGAAATTCAGCAGAAACATAGAGATGAGTGGAAATAGAATTTTATAGATACCAACATTGCACTTTATCTGCTGGGCAAGGATGAAACCTTAGCAGACCTCTTAAATGGACGCGACGTCTATATCTCGTTTGTGACCGAACTTGAATTACTAGGATTCAAAGACTTATCAAACACAGATAGAAAAAGGCTAGAGCTTTTTGTCTCGGACTGCATTGTAATTGATATTAATGCAGAGATAAAACGTAACGTTATCAGTTTGAGGGCGGCATATTCTATTAAGCTTCCAGACGCCATTATTGCAAGCACATCTCTCTATTTAGGACTTCCATTGCTCACGGCTGATAAGGGATTCCAGAAGATAGAAGAGTTAGCTTTGATTATTTATGAGGTGAATTCTTGAAGGGTTCATAAAGAACCTGAAATTGACAGTTATAGTTTTATTTACCTATTCGCAACTATCCCTATGCCTTGCTCTCACTGGTCCCGAAGTAAACTAATCGGGAGGAAGTCCAGTGCCGCCATAGGAGGGCTCTCGCAACTCGACAACCCGCCAACTCGAAACCAACCCGAAACTTTTTTTTCAATCCGGAGGTAGGGTAGCTCAATTGTAAGGTGTCAAATTTGAAATCGATCTGTTGCAAGCGGTTCGTTTGGTATATTTGCGCCGTTCCATGACAACGCAAGTAGATATACCTGAGTTTGAAAAAATCAGAACTGGCGATATCCGGGCCTATGAGGCATTATTCCGGAAATATTACCAGGCACTGGTGAATTACGGGTTTGGCTTGCTGAAAGACCGAGAAGAAGCAGAAGAGATGGTACAGCAGGTATTTGTCAATGTGTGGAACAAACGCGAGGAAATTGCGATTCAAAGCAGCGTGCAGGCTTACCTGTATCGTGCAGTGAATAACCTCTGCATGAACCGCATCCGCCACCTCAAGGTGAAAGATGCGCACCGCAGCGAAGTGGAGTATACCGCCTCCCGCAGCTACGAACACAGTGCTCAAGTACTCATCTCTAAAGAACTCACCAAAAAAATTCAGGCTTCGGTAGGCGCGCTTCCGGAAAAATGCCGCGAGGTTTTTGAAATGAGTCGCTTTGAAGGTTTGTCGTATGCCGAAATAGCCCAAACTTTGGGGGTATCGGTTAAAGCCGTGGAGAAACACATGAGCAAGGCGCTCAAAACCTTAAGACAGGATTTGGCTGAATACCTGCCTTTGATTTTGCTGTACCTCGGCCAAGATTGGTGGAAAGGATGATGGAAGTACCGGAACATATCGAACTCCTGATTGCCTCATACCTTAACAATGAGGCCAGTGCTGAAGAGATTCAGGCATTGCAGGAGTGGCGTGCCCATTCTTCTGAAAACGAGCAGTACTTCCTCGACCTTGAATTTGTTCACCAAATTACTTCTAGCGTTCCACAGCATTTTGAAGTGGATGTGGATGAAGCGTGGAAGAAGGTTGAAGCTGAGGTTAAGGCTAAGGCTGAGGCTAAGGCTGAGGTTAAGGTTGAGGTTAAGCCTAAGCAGTTCTTCCTTTTCAGTTCAGGGATGCTGAGGGCAGCGGTTCTGACACTTTTAGCCGGCTTAGGATTTATCGCTTATTGGTACAGTCAGCAATCGGATGCCGGCTATGAATTGGTTGCGGATGCAGAAGTGATTCAAACGGAATTACCGGATCAAACAGCTGTAGTCCTAGAGAAAGGTGCGCGTATCACGGCCATGGAAATTGAAAATGAAAGAGCCTATTCGCTAAAAGGTGAGGCTTATTTCGAAATACACCCGGATACCAAACCGTTTGTACTGTATACCGATGCCTTGCGTATTCGCGATATCGGTACGGCCTTCCGCGTCAAAGCACCTGAAAACAATGATACCATCTGGGTAGAAGTGAAAGAAGGAATTGTACAGCTGGAGAAAGAGGGCAATACCAACCTCGAAATCAAAGCAGGCGAATCGGCGTATTACCTGAAATCGGTAGGTAGCTTCACTAAAAAAGAAGCGATGACCAAAGAACAAACACGGGCTTCCTTCCAATTTATTGAAAGCAAGATGGCAGACGTGGTAGCTCAATTGGAACAACAATTTGGTGTTCATGTGGAGTTGGAGAACGCCGCTTTAGCCAACTGTGAAATCAGTGTGGAGTTTGAACAAGAGCAACTGATTCCGATTTTGGAAATCATCAGCATCACGCTCAACCTGGATTACGAAGAAACAGACAAAGGATACCGAATACTGGGAACAGCTTGCACAGTGGATTAATCCACAGATCGGTCTTAAGAAGACCACTATGAAAAAGAGTACATTATTTTTTCTTTTACTGAGCATTTGTGCACTGGCTGCCTGGGCCGGTACACACGCCAATATGCCGCCACTAGAGCGTTCCGTTAGCTTGAACGCCGAAGACCTCCCTTTAGGGCAAGCTTTGCAAGAAATAGAGAAGAAAGCCGACATGCATTTCTCCTATAATCCGCAGCAGATCGATGCCCAAAAAACCGTGACCGGGAAATACGAAAAACGTAGCGTTCGCTGGATTTTAGATGATATCTTCCAAGGTAAAGTCAAGTATAAAACCAAAGGCGACTACGTTATACTTCAAGAACGCAAGCAGCCCAAACAAAAGGAAAATGAACCGCCTCGTTCCCTCCGAATAAGCGGTTATGTATTGGATGCAGCCAATGCCGAAAAGATTGCGGATGTCAGCTTGTTTGATACTATTTCCTTCCACTCAACCAACAGCAACCAACACGGCCATTTTGAGTTTGTGCTCCACCCGGAAACACAACATATCGCTCTGTTTGTGCAAAAAGCAGGATACCAAGACACCACCATCTACCTGGAAAGGGCAGCCTTTAAACTGCTGTTGATCACCTTAAATCCTTTGCCTAAGTCCGATACCACAGCTGCCGACAGCACTATGCAATTGGTGCCGGTTGATAGTGGTTTGGTGGCTCAAACTGATACTGCGGCAAAAACCGATAACTGGTTCGATTTAAACCTCAAAGAAGAGTCGGCTAAGGCCATCGCTAAGATAAAGGAGCTACTCAACCGCGATATCAGGCTCAACTCCAATAACGTAAAAGATACCTTCACAAGGAAAAGTCAGGTTTCACTGATTCCGGGCATTTCCACCAACCGCTCCATGGGGCCATCCATTCGAAACGATTATTCCTTTAATATTTTAGGAGGCTATACCGGAGGTACCAATGTGGTAGAGGTTGGCGGTTTGTTTAATATCGATAAAGGTGATGTGAACGGGGCCCAGATTGCAGGACTCTTTAATGTAGTGGAAAGCAAAGTACAGGGGGTTCAGATCGGGGGACTCTTCAACAGCACCAAAGGCAAGGTGCAGGGGGTGCAGATTGCCGGCCTGGTTAACTCCACCGGTGGCGAAGTGCAGGGTAGCCAGATTTCGGGCCTAGTAGGCAGCAACCACGGTTTAGATGGCATACAAGTTTCCGGATTGCTGAGCAGCAGTTCCAATAAAGCGAATGGAATTCAGATTTCGGGGTTAATTGGCAAAGCCGATACCTTAAACGGACTTCAAGTATCCGGTTTGGTGAGCAGAGCCGATAGACTCAATGGTATTCAGGTTGGAGGATTGGTAAACAGTGCTCGTGTGGTGAAAGGGATGCAGATCGGTTTATTGAATTTTAGCGATTCCTTGGATGGCTTAGCGATAGGCTTGTTCACCTTCAGCAAATACGGATACCATAAACTGGAGTTTGGGATGGATGAAGTTTTTCCGGCAAGAGTATCTTTTAGAACTGGGGGCAGACTCTTTCATAATATTTTCAGCTATAGCCGCGATTGGCGTGGTGAACGCAACGGACTCTGGAGCTTCGGCTACGGCTTAGGCACCTCTTTTAAGCTAGCGAAATGGTTATCGCTTGATTTAGATGCCACGGCCTACCACCTGGATCACGGCCGCGTTGATCAATATTGGAGTGAACTCGGACAATTTTATGTAGGCTTTGATGTGCACTTCGCTAAAAAATTCTCCTTGGCCTTTGGCCCAACCTTCAATACCTATTTTGTAGATAGATTCCACCCGAACTACAGCGAACAATTGAGTCAGCTGCGTCCAAATTATTTATTTCAAAACGACATAGGCAGCGATATTCAGAACTTTGGCTGGTTTGGAGCTAGGGTAGCGCTGAGGTTCTTTTAGCTTTTTGCAAGGATACCTAATGATTGGTTTTGTTTGACTTTATAAAAACGATATATAGGTATGGAATATGAAGAATTTAATTTATAAACTATGAAGCCTAAGCATGCTGCCAAAGCTTCATAGTTTGCTGATTTAATAAACCTTAGATTTTAGAATCTCATCATGTAAGTAAAGGCCAAAACATCATAAGGCAATTTCAGTATTCGAATATTGGAGCTTGTATTATCAATGCCATTTTTTGTTTCCTTTATACTGGTGTATGCAATTTGTCCCAGTGGAATGTCCAACATTAATCTATGCTTTCCGGTTGATGTCAAATTTACTCCTGGAGAGATAACCCAATTAAAAGACAGCTCATTGGTCATTGAGGTGAATTCATATGTTACAAATCCGGAGTTGGCAGAGCTGGTAATGGAGTTGTAATTTCCATTTAGAAAGGTTAGTTGATTCAATGATGAAATAAATAGTCGATTAAAGTTATAAACTCTTCGAGCACCAACATGTCCGCCCAAAAATGTTTGAGTGCTCTTTATATTGGTGAATTTTCCTTCGTAGTTAAGATTATTAATCGCATGGTTGAATCCAACTTCAAGTTGCCAATTGTTCTTTATCAGCCTATAGCCTCCTACTTGATTTTGGATTACAGTACTTAAAGTTGATCCAACTTCATTGTCCTGTGTTTGACTAATGTTGATTCCGGTACCTAAGTAGAATCCATATTTCGATTGTGCCAAACTATCTGACGAATGAGTTAGGAGTATGATAATCAATATGGAATTGAGAAATTGAATTCTGTTTCGTTTCAAAGGATTAGGTATTGTTGCAGATTTATACATTTGGTTCAGTATGATTTTAAGTTTTTGTAGTAAGTCTAAGTTCAAGTCAGTCTAATTTTCACTGACGACTCAATATTAATCAAATATAGAAAAGATTAGTCACTATTATTAAGTAGGAAGCACTAGGGTTGATTGAACTCGTGGATTCAGGACTAAATTGTTATTCACTAACTTTTCTCATTACTAATTCTGATTGTGTTATTAATATGTTTGATTTATAGTTTGTTATGACGAATTAAGGTTTCTGCATAAGTCTGCCTTTCTGTTTTAGTTAAACTATTTTCTACCCGAGGTAGGGGGGTGTTTCAATGACGTGTCTCAAGGTTGATGACACAGAAAATGAAAACTATCAACTACATAACACTACTCTCCATTTTGTTCTTGTCTTGGACGGCCAGTGCCCAGGAGAAAACACAAACCATTCGTGGAACGGTGGTCGACAAAGTATCACAATCGCCTTTGATGGGCGTTACCGTGGTTTTATTGAATTCAGAGCCTTTGAAAGGTACCGTTACCGACCTGGACGGTAATTTCAGTTTAAGCGATGTGCCGGTAGGCAATCAGGGATTGAAATTCACCTATATCGGTTACCAAGATATAATGATGGAGAACCTCTTCCTCGCAGCCGGAAAAGAAATGGTGCTGCGCATTCAAATGGAAGAAAGTTTTATCGAATCGGCCGAAGCAGTGGTAACGGCGAAAACAGATAAGGCCACCACACAGAATGATATGCTCACCGTGAGTTCGCGTACCTTTTCGGTAGAAGAAACACAACGCTATGCCGCAGCGGTGAATGACCCGTTGCGTATGTCCTTGTCTTTCGCCGGCGTGGTTTCTACCCAAGACGGTAATAACAGCATCGCTATACGCGGCAATTCGCCTAGAGGATTATTGTGGAGAATGGAAGGGGTGGATATTCCGAACCCGAATCACTTTTCTGAAGTGGGCGCTTCTGCCGGTGGAATCAGTATCTTGAGTTCTCAACTCTTGAGCAATTCAGATTTCTCAACCGGTGCTTTTTCTGCCGAATACGGTAACGCACTTTCAGGTGTATTTGACCTGAGCTTGAGAAAGGGGAATAACCAAAAGCGAGAGCATACCTTCCGCGCCGGGGTACTGGGTATCGATTTGGCCACGGAAGGTCCCATTAAAAAAGGATATGCAGGCTCGTATCTGGTTAATTACCGTTACTCTACCCTTGGTTTATTAGGAAAGATGGGCGTGAACATTGGCGATGCCACCACCAATTTCCAAGACTTAAGCTACCACGTCTACTTACCTAGTCAGCGATACGGCAGCTTCTCCTTCTTCGGCTTCGGAGGCTTGAGTGCACAGTTTCAGAAAGCGATAAAAGACACCAGCGAATGGAGCCTGGATGCAGGCAAACAATACGATTGGCGCTTTGGCTCCAATACCGGAGCAGCGGGGATGTCGCACAAATACAATTTCAATAACCACAATTACCTGAAAACTTCCTTGGTCCTCTCTGGGGTTGTAACCGGCTACAAAGAGGAGAAACTCGATGAACAATTCAACAGTCAGGTGCAATACAAAGACCGCTATTTTCAAGGCAAGGCTACTTTCATGACTACCTTAAACAGCAAGTTTAGCAGTCGTTTGAACCAACGCTCCGGTATTATTATCAGTCGAGTGAATTTCAATATGTCGAAGAATGTATTGGACGACAGCACCCAGCAGTTGGTGGAGTTCCTTAACAACGAAGGTCATACCTATACCTATCAAGCCTTTTCACAGTGGAGGTACCGTGCAACAGAACGACTTACGGCTCAAGTAGGACTACACTTCTTGAGCTTGGGCTTAAATGGATCGAGTTCAGTGGAGCCTAGAGCATCGCTTGCTTACGACATCAATTCACGCAGCAAAGTGAGCTTGGGTTACGGATTACACAGTCAGGTACAATCCACCAATATCTACTTTGTTAAAACCTTGCAGTCTGATGGCACCTATGCAGCTAAAAACAAAAACCTTGATTTATCGAAAGCACACCACCTGGTTTTGGGCTACGATTACCGCTTCAGCCAAGACTGGCATGCCAAGGTGGAAGTATACTACCAACACTTGTATAATATCCCGGTTGGCACCGATACCGCCAAAATGTTGAGCGCCTTAAATACCGAATACGGCAGTGGCGATTTCGAGATGGTGAATGGTGGCCTAGGCAGAAACTACGGTATTGAATTGACCGTAGAGAAATTCTTCACTAAAAACTGGTACATGTTGTTCTCTGCATCGCTCTACGATTCTAAATACCGCGCGCTTGACGGCAGCTGGTTTGATACCCGATTTAACGGAAATCGCACCTTAACCTTAACCGGTGGAAAAGAATGGCAGCTTTCCGCCAAACGCAAAAACCGCATCGTCGGCTTTAACCTAAAAGCCATTTATGCCGGCGGATTACGCAATACGCCAATCGATTTGCAACAAAGCATTTCACAAGGGGAGGCCGTTCGTTTGTACGACCAAAGTTATACCCTGCAAAATCCGGATTACTTCCGTGTGGACCTCGGCTTTTCTGTGCGCAGAAACTACAAACGCAGCACAGGTACGCTGAGTCTGGATATTCAGAATGTAGCCAACCACAGCAACGTGGGCGGTGTGTACTACGATAACAAAACCATGCAAGTGCGCAACTGGTACCAAACCGGATTGATCCCAGTGCTCAGCTATAAACTGGAATTTTAATGAAAACACTACTAGTCCTAATGTGCATTAATCTATTCACCCTTCAAAACGAACAACTTTATATGAAAATCATGAAAAACACCTTTTTAGCTTCAGCCTTGGTATTAGGCTTGGGCTTGGTTTCTTGCTCTAAATCAGATGATACGTCGGCACAAAAAGCGGAGGCTGCTCGCACGGCTCTCCAAAGCGGTACGTGGAAAATCGAAACGTATAGTGATGATGGCAAAGATGAAACCTCACATTATGTGAACCTGAACTTCACGTTTCAAAGCTCAGGTGCCGTCAGCGTAAGTGGCGATTCAAACACCTACCAAGGTACTTGGCGCATAGAAAACGAGGGCTACGACGACAGCAGAAAAGAATCGGAAGTGGAACTCTACCTGTTGTTTGGTAGTCCGGCGAAGCTAGTAGAATTAAGCGACGACTGGGACATCGATAGCCAAACCGATACCCGCATAGTGCTACGTGATGAAAGTGGCGGCGACGGCAGCGTGGACCTGCTCATCTTCCAGAAAAACTAGTGAAAAAGCCCTCATCGGAGGGCTTTTTTGTTGAATGACTGCAGTTAATATATTCTGGAAGAAGTGGGAGTTGAAAAAGCATTAAGCTTTTGAAACTTCTTGTTTAGCGAACTTCAAAAGTTGTTCGTACTCCTTTTCTTCGTAGGTCAGCGGGGTAAGTAGTGTTTTAAGATAGTCTTCCAATGCATCCTGCTGAACGAGAGCTTCTTTCTCTGAATCGGTTAAGCGGAAAATCCTTTGCTTAAGCGTTTCACCCGTTTCACTATGGAATTCAAAGACACCCGAACCTGGATGAATGGAATAACCACGACGGCTGGATTCTTCCCTAAAGTCCTTATTTACGCGTTGGTAGATATTAGCGATAAAAGGGCTTCCCACAAACAATTGAAACGATTCGAAATCTAAATCCTTGTCGAATTTTATCTTTCCAAGAAGGCTATTCAATGCATTTAACTCATTGTAGTCTGTGATTTCCATTGGTCGCTGATTAGGTAAAGAACAAGTATAACAAAGAATCAATGCTACTGCAATTTACTAATTGGCAGTGCACCTAAAAGAGTGCCAACGCCCCGGCTATGGACTAAGGTGGCTCTCTTCTACGCCTTGGTTGCTATGATAATTCAGGTGGTATCCGTATTGCGTTAGGCTCTCTATGATGAAGAGATGAAGGGATGATGAGGTGAAGTGAATTCAATTTTCAATCGCACAAAATCAGCAGCACTGGAATTCATTCCAGTGAACGCATCTGCCATGGACCATCGTCAATGGTCTATGGACCATGGACTATCGACTGCCCAACAACTCCAACATCTCCCGAGCAATGGTATAGTTCGGGTCCAGCTGCAAAGTTGCTTCGTAATTGGCTTTGGCCTCAGATAAGTTACCAATGCCTTGGTGGGAAAGTCCGCGCATGTAGTAGGCATCCACATAATTCTCATCGGCGATGATGGCTTCGTTGAAATGCGCTACGGCATTTTCAAATTGGTCCAAACGGAAATTGATCATGCCTAAGTTATAGTAAGATGGGGCGTGGTTCGGGTTGATTTCGATGATTCGGTTATAATCGGCAGCCGCATTCTTAATCATCTCTTTGTTTTTCTTCTTCAACCCAAACTCTTGCAAAGCCTGAGCACGTGTATAGAGTGCCAATACGCTGCTATCGTCCAGACGAACCGCATTGTTCAGGTAATCGATCGCTAGCTCATTTTGTTGTGCCGTTAACAATAAGCCTAACATCATATAGGCATCAAAATACGAGTCGTTTAGCGATACGGCTTTCTGCAAATTAGCGATGGAAGAGGCGGTATCGGTAATGTCGCGTTTGATCAAAGCCTGAATAAAATAGGCTTCCGCCAATTCGCCGTTTTCTTTGGTGCAGGCTTCTAAGCTCCTTTTTGAATCGTCGTAACGTTTGAGGTAAAACTGAATTTTAGCGAGTTTGAGCCAGGCTTTGGCCATTTTTGGATCCTTGCCCACAGCATTGTTTAAGGTACTTACCGCTTCAGCCACTTCATTCACTTCAAAGGCCGCTTGTCCAAGGCTAAACAGGTATTCTGCATTGTCGGGAGCCAATTCAGCGGCTTTTTTCGCATCGGCATAAGCTTGTTTGAAATAGGCTGAGTCATATAATTTTACAGCTCTTTCATGGTACAAGGCCGCATTGCTAGGGTCTTGCTCAATCTGGGCATTTAAAGCATGAATAAAAGCCGGGCCCTGAGCGCTATCGGCATTTTCGGTGGTATTGTCGGTATTGGCCGACTTGTCGGAGCAGGCATTGAGCAGCATCATGGATGCGCCAATCGCCAAGAAATAAAACCTGATTAATCTCATAGTTTGCAGGGAGCGAATTTCACTAATTTTGACCACAATTAATGAACGCAACGATAAGCACTTTCGTTGTACAGCTTAAAAATAGACTATGCCGTTTTATGTGAGCCGGGGCGAAGTTCCCCATAAAAGACATACCGTTTTCCGCAAGCCGAATGGCGATTTATACGCCGAAGAACTGGTTTCTACCGAAGGGTTTTCGAGTGTATATTCCCTCATCTACCACTGCCATCCACCTACCTTGGTGAAAGAGATAGGACAGGAATACAGCGTAGAGCCTAAGGTTGCCATGGCCAAAAACATGCGCCACCGCAGCTACCTTACTTTTGGTGCTAGCGAAGCGGATTACATCCAAAGTAGAAAAATTTTATTGATGAATTCCGACCTGCAGATAGGCACACAAGCCCCTTCTGCTAACGTGGATTATTTCTTCAAAAATGCCGATGCCGACGAGATGATTTTCATCCACGAAGGAGAAGGCACCTTGCATACCATTTACGGTGAACTGACTTTTGGCTACGGTGATTACATCATCATTCCAAGAGGAACCATCTACAAATTGGAGTTCAAAACCGACAAAAACCGTCACTTTGTGGTGGAGTCGCCAACACCTTTGGAAACGCCAAAACGTTACCGTAACCACAACGGTCAGCTATTGGAGCATTCGCCATTCTGCGAGCGCGATTTACGCACACCGCAAAACCTCAAGACTTACGATGAAAAGGGCGATTTCGAAGTACGCATCAAAAAACAAGGCTTGATTTACCCTTATGTTTATGCCACGCATCCGTTTGATGCCATTGGCTGGGATGGGTATGTGTTTCCTTATATTTTTAATATCAGCGACTTCGAACCAATTACCGGTCGCGTGCATCAACCACCTCCTGTACATCAAACCTTCGAAGGCAGAAACTTCGTAGTTTGTTCTTTCGTACCAAGGTTATTCGATTACCATCCGGAAGCCATTCCTGCACCATACAACCACAGCAACGTAGATTCAGACGAGATTCTGTATTACGTAGATGGCGACTTCATGAGCCGCAAACACGTGGAAAAAGGTATGATTACCTTGCACCCTAAAGGCATCCCACATGGGCCACATCCGGGAACCGTTGAAAAGAGCATTGGTGCTAAAGAAACCCTTGAGCTAGCTGTTATGATTGATCCATTCTATCCGCTTATGATTACCGAAGAAGCCGTTAAAATGGAACAAGAAGGCTACTGGAAAAGCTGGGTAGAATAAACCTTTAAAAATTCCAATAGACAAGTTCCATTGGCCAAAACAAGTAATTCCTGAGCTTGCTGAATAGCTTGGTAAGTGGTTTTTGAAATTTGGAACTTCATCACCCTAAAGGCATTGACCCTTTGGTTAAACATAAATGATTATTGATATTAACTTTGCAGTACAATGAACGATACACTGACTTCAAAAGAGATAGAAACTAACGTGGATTTTTTGCCTTTGAATGGCACGGATTACGTTGAGTTTTACGTGGGTAACGCAAAACAAGCAGCCCATTTTTACAAAACGGCTTTTGGCTTCCAGAGCTGCGCGTACGCCGGTCCGGAAACTGGAGTGAAAGACAGAGCGTCTTACGTTTTGACGCAAAATAAATTGCGTTTTGTTTTCACCACACCATTGCAACCGGAAGGTGAAATTGCGGAGCACGTTAAAAAGCACGGCGACGGTGTTAAAGTATTGGCCTTATGGGTTGATGATGCACGCAAAGCGTGGGAAGAAACCACCAAACGTGGTGCTAAATCCTTTATGGAGCCTCGTGTAGAAAAAGACGAACAAGGAGAGGTGGTAAGAGCTGGAATCCATACCTATGGTGAAACAGTACACATCTTTGTAGAGCGTAGCAATTACAATGGCCCATTCCTTCCGGGTTATGAAACTTGGACTTCAGAATACAATCCTAGCGATGCGGGTCTATTGTACGTTGACCATTGTGTAGGAAACGTGGGCTGGAACGAAATGAACCAATGGGTGAAATTCTATGAAGACGTTATGGGCTTCAAGAACATCCTTTCATTCGATGATAAAGACATCTCTACCGAGTATTCTGCTTTGATGAGTAAGGTAATGAGCAACGGCAATGGTCGTATCAAATTCCCAATCAACGAGCCGGCTGAAGGAAAGAAAAAATCCCAGGTAGAAGAATACCTCGATTTCTATAAGAGCCAAGGTGTGCAGCACGTAGCTATCGCTACCAATAATATCATTGAAACGGTAAAAGATTTGAAGAGCCGTGGAGTAGAATTCTTAACCGTGCCTCAATCATACTACGATACCGTTTTGGATCGTGTAGGTACCATCGATGAGGACTTGAAAGACCTTGCTCCGTTGGGTATTTTGATTGACCACGACGACGAAGGATACTTATTGCAGATCTTCACCAAACCGGTAGAAGACCGTCCAACCTTATTTTACGAAATCATCCAACGTAAAGGCGCTAAGTCTTTCGGTAAAGGAAACTTCAAGGCGTTATTCGAAGCCCTTGAGCGCGAGCAGGATAGAAGAGGTAACCTCTAATTCTACCGCGATAGCTTTGAAATCCCCCCTTTTTGGGGGATTTTTTTATGTATTTTAGTCGAGCATGACAGACAATAAACCTAAATCAAAGGACGAGATAGTCCTCCTCGAAGGACCTCGCCCCAGGCTTACCGAATTCTTTTTAGCATTTCGTGTATTTATTGAGTTTATCCGTGGTTTCAGGGTACTGCATTTTGTAGGACCTTGCGTAACCGTTTTCGGCTCTGCCCGTTTCAAGGAAGACCATCCACATTACCAATTAGGAATGAAGGTGGGTGCCGGTTTAGCGAACTTAGGTTTTACCGTTATGACAGGTGGAGGCCCGGGTGCCATGGAGGCCGCTAACCGCGGAGCCAAAGAAGCAGGCGGACGCAGTGTAGGCTGTAATATTGAATTGCCGCATGAGCAATACCCGAACCGCTGGTTAGACCGTTGGGTGAATATTCGCTACTTCTTTGTACGCAAAGTATTGCTGGTGAAATACTCGTACGGTCTAGTAGTGCTTCCGGGAGGTTTCGGAACCTTAGATGAGTTCGCTGAAGTATTGACTTTGATACAAACGAAAAAGATCACCAATTACCCGATGATTTTGATGGGTACCCAGTATTGGGACAAGTTTTTAGTTTTTGTGGATGAGATGATTTTGGAGAAAACCATTGATCCGGAAGACAAGAACCTCTTCTTGATTACCGATGACGTAGACGAGGCCATGCAATACTTGAAGACACATTCAGTAGAGCGATTTGGATTACGTCCGGCAAAGATGCACCGTCGTGGAATCTTAGGAGAATAAGCTCTTTAGCGATTAACAACCTTAAACACCCAGCCATTGGCTGTGGTGTTTTTTATTTTTTCAGGGAATAGCAATCGACGAATACCGTAGGTGCCAAGGCCTACTCCAAATGAAATGCCCAAGCGAGCAAGGGGTGGAATAGGCGCCGGACTCAAAACATAAGTATACAATAGGATATTCCCTCCTAAAGTTCCCACATCATAAGCTAAAGCCCCTAGGTGTCGAGCTGTGGTGAAATAGCGAAATCCCAGTAGATCGGAAATCTGGATTGTAAAGGTGTCTTTTTTATAGAACCGCGTTCTCTTTACTTGGATAGCACTATCTGAAATGGAGAGTATAATACCTCTAACTTCTTCTTCTTGTCCTTGGTAGCCCGAATAGCGAAATGCCACATCAAGTCCGGGTAATAGGTAAAATGCCTTCTTTAGCGAATCATTCCGCACCAATAGGGCTTGATCTGCCTGAGAAGCAATGCTAAAGAAGAGAAGAATAAAACTGAAGAGTATCCGCTTAGTCAGGCAGATTGGCTTTAACCTTAGTGCGGATATCATACGAAATCTTGTATTGTTTGCTGTTCACCTTGTCCGTGGTTACTTTAATTTTCATTTCAAAGTTATCGGATTTCAAGTAAGCATCTAATACATCCGGTGTTACTTCTAAGGCGAGCTCTTGTCCAACCGCATCGTCCACATCGTATTTCCAGGCAACCAGCTTTTCACCAACACCGTCTTTGTTCAAGCGAATTTCAATGTCTTTGAGAAAACTCAAATCGCCCCCGATGGGCTCTTCCACCTTCAACTTCAGGTATTCAATTCTGATTTCTTTGACCAATTCTGCCTTGGTGCCGTTGTCTTCAAATTCTTTCGACATATTATGCGAGACAGGCAGTGTCGGTAATTCAAACGGGATATTGGCCGGAATACTGGGTGGAACAGGAAAATCGCCACGGATATTAAACCCGAAGTCGATGGTCTCCAAAAGCTTGGAGCACGCAGGGCTCAGTGTTAATGCAAAACTGAAGGATAGTAAGATTAGTATTTTGATTTTGTTCATCGTAGAATGGTTAGGGTACCTTTCTGGCTGTGTTTGCTGCCGTCCCATCCAGTATATACCACATACCAGATGAACACGGTATCGAAAGGATCTTCATCACGAAAATAAGCATCCCATTGGTAATTCTTGTCATTGGTTTCCAATACTTTCTGTCCCCAACGGTTGTATACCAGCATTCTATAGTCTTTCACGAAAACATCTACAATACCCCAAACTTGGTTAAGGTAATCGCCGTTAGGCGTGAATGCCGTAGGCACGTGGAGCAATGGTTTTTGAATTAACTTGATTCGGTTACTTAAACTTTGTGCTCCGTTTCCACCATTTTCATAAGCTACCACTTCATACCAGTAGGCACCCCAATCATAGTCTAAGCTGGTATCAATGGTCTGGGTAAATATACCGTCGCCTTTTTGAATGGATGTCTGAATCAAACGGTCATCTTGGCGCATGAGTTCGTAGTTCATTACGTCGTCGCCCCATTTACGGTAATCAGTCCATTCTAAGTTATGCTGGTACGGAATAGACTCGCCGGTTAGGAGTATGGAACATCCTTCATTACTTCTTAGCGATGAGTTATCGCATTTATCAGCCACAGTGATCACATAGCAATACGAATAAAGGTCAACCTCCACGTCGGTATCAACATACAGGGTATCGTCACGTTCGTTGATGTCTTTGATGATTTGGTATTGGCTGCTACCATCGTTGGTCTTTTTCCAAAGGGTATAACCTTTAAAGTCGGGTTCTTGAGAAGCAAACCAATAGGTGTATACGTCGCGGTCTTCGTGAACGGTGGTGGTAAATATTTCACCGGAACCGATTGGGTTTTCTCGCTGATCTATGGTGCAAATGCTATAGCTGGTATCGCCCGGCATATCACAGATATTCCGACCCACTATCTTGTAACAGTAATTGATTTGGTGGTTGGAGAGGGCGGTTTTATCTATTTTTAAAAAGTCGCTAACGGCACCTATGGTATCCGTAGCTTGCCACGGTCCACCTGCTGAATTGCGGTAAAGGATATAATGGTCCAGGTGAACATTGCTGTCAGGCATCTGCCAGGTCAACTTAATCTCGTCATCGCTTAAGAAGGTCATGCAAAGCACATCCGGAGGCATCGGAGCCGGTGGTGGTATCACCACAATTCGGATATAGGCTGTATCGCTTTTAAATTCCGGGCAACCTTCATCGTGGGCGATGGCTTGAATTACGATAGTGTCTAAGCCTAAATGTTCGCAGCCGCTTTGCCAAACCCAAGTATTGGTTACCGTTGTGAGGCCTTTTCGCCTGCCGGGCACCAATTCAACCTTCGTTACTTTAATGTTGGTATCGCTTAAAAAGGTGCTATTGTATTCAATAAAAACAGAGTCATCGTCGGCATCTGTTGCGGTATAATCAAATTGGAGAAACTCACCGGCTACTATGGTGAACAAGGTATCTTTTACCTCGGGCGCTTGATTCAGATTTTCAAAGTCAATTTTAAAGACCGCGTTATTGCAATTACTGCTGTTGTTCTGTCGTGAGTATGCGCCTTGCGTTGTAGGGAAATCGGGCGTACTGCTGGCTCCACAACCTCCGCATACAGAATGATAAACAACGCCTTTAGGGTCAAAACGGCTGGTTCCTCCATCCACGTGTTCACCTAGTGGATTGGAAAGAGAGCCGCCTCCCATGTAAGTAGCGTAGAGTAATTTCTTTATGCCCTTGGTAAAAACGATAAGGTAAAAATCAGAGGTGTCTGTGGTCTTTTGAACTGCATCTGAAGTGATGACTTGGTTTCGCGTAGAGCCGCCGTGCCCATACGGTGCGGCATTGGTTCGACCACCCCAGCCCGCAAAAAACACCCGTTCACAAGAATCGACCAAGAAGGCAGTCGGACTTAATTGTGGCTTATGACTTCCTTTTCCAAAGGTGGTTTGAATGAGGATGGTAGTCAGTTTATTATCGAATTTCAAAATGAACTGACCGCCTTCACCTTCATGGTAAACATTGGAAGGAATGGCGGCCCAATTGCCTTCGGTCTGTCCGGTGAGGTATACTTGCCCAAATTTGTCCACCTGCACAAAATAGGCTTGATCGTAAAGTGATGTGCCGATATAAGTTCCGGCTAGAATTGAACTGCCATTGGAAGAAATCTTTAACACGTAACCATCGGATTTGCCCCCTTGGTAGCTTTTCATTGGTCCCGACATGCTAATGTTCATACCGGTAGAATTGGTGCCACCACACACAAAAACATTTCCGGCGGCGTCTAGGCCTAGCCCGTAGGCCGTTTCTTCGTCAGCGCCTCCGATATAGCTGCACCAGACAATCTGCGTGAGGTTAGCGTTGAGCTTGCAAACAAACCCGTCTTTGTCTCCGCCAAAACTACTGTTAAAACCGTTTTGAACCGGAAACCCTTGTCCTTGACTGGATTCTGTGCACGATGCAATCAATACATTATCAAAGCCATCTACCACTACCTCCCCGCGGAAATAATCACCAAAGTTGAACCCAAGCACATCGGAGTTTTGGCCACTGCTGTTCATGCTTCCATTCAAGCCGTCTCTGCCGCTTCCACCGATATACGACATGCCTAATAGTTGACTACCGTCTTCGCTAATTTTTGCTACAAAAACATCGGCACTACCGGCAATGGTTTTTTGCGCTCCGGTACCTTGTCCGGGAAAATTTGCACTGAAAGTAGTGCCAAAAACAATGAGGTTGTCTTTGCTGTCTACCACCATGGAATGAGGCTGCTCATTTCGATTACCTCCGAGGTAGGTGGAATACAACATGCTTTTACCGTCGGGAGCAAATTTCATGATAGCCACATCGCGGGGAACATCGCCTAATAGCAAGTCTTGGTTATCTGTTCCGCCACCAAAGGTCTTTTGAAAAGCACCCAAGGAAGGAACCCAATTGCCATTAAAAACATCACGGGTATCGCCACCTCCAAAAGCATTTCCTTTGGAATCGTAAGTGGCAGT
This sequence comes from Bacteroidota bacterium, assembly GCA_006226545.1. GTDB lineage: Bacteria > Bacteroidota > Bacteroidia > UBA8524 > UBA8524 > M1806. Next base: position 74,829 of record SBGR01000025.1, read on the forward strand.
AAATCCGAAATTATCGGCAAAGGACCCTGTATAAGTTGAGAAAACAAGAACAGGATCAATCACCAAGGTTTCTGTATTTCTGTATTGGCCTAGGTTAAAACCAAAAAGGCCTTCACTCACTTGTTTATACGAAACCAAAATTCCCGCTTTGCTTTGGGTGCTTTCTTGGTAGGCGAGGGGAGCATATTCTTTTTGCGGCCCTAGGCTGGTTTGTAAATCGATTTCAAATCCGTTGAGCGCAATTCCGTCTAATCCATGGTACCGCCACTTTATCTGATTCGGGTCGGCGCCCGGTTTTACTAAAAAGTTGTATTTGATCTCCCCTTTACCCGTACCGAAGATTTGAACATCGATGCCAGGGTAGAGTTCGTGTAAAATTACTTCTTCAAAAAGGGGCACTTTGGAAGCCCAGTATTTGGGGTCGTTTCCAATGAAGTAGTTATGGTATTCGGTGCGTTTTTTTAGACCTTCCGGACTCGGAATCTGAGCATTTTCCCAAGCGATAAAGAAGGTATGTGCTTTAAAGGTATCGCCCGGCATAAAGCCAAAAGCATGTCCGTGTTCATCCGGGTGAGCTTGGATATGATCGTAGAGGTAAATGCGGAAGCCTTTTTTCTCGATGTGGAATTGTGCATTCCTTAGCTCCGCACGGTATAAAATTGAATCGCCCCATTGTCCTTTGTTCTGAACAAAAAGCTCTTGTGCCTGCAGTTGGACAAATCCAAGGATGAAAAGAAAAAGCAGACAGATACGGAGCTTCATAGCGATTTCTAAATAGATAACAATTCTACGTATAAAGTTGCTTGCTACCCCTATTTTTGCACTGCGCATGCCAGAAATGACAGAAAACAGACTTCGTATCGTATTCATTGGAACACCTGATTTTGCGGTAGCTTCATTGAAATCCATTGTGGAATCCGGTTTTAACGTGGTAGCTGTAATTACGGCACCTGATCGTCCGGCCGGACGCGGACAAAAGCTTCAAGAATCTGCTGTTAAAACGTATGCGGTAGAAAAGGGGTTGCCTGTTCTACAGCCGACCAATTTGAAGTCGCCCGATTTCCAAACAGAACTAGCGTCATACAAAGCCGATATTCAGGTGGTTATTGCCTTCCGAATGTTGCCTGAAGCGGTTTGGGATATGCCTCGCTTAGGTACCTTTAACCTACACGCTTCACTGTTACCTGCATACCGTGGCGCGGCACCGATCAACAGGGCCATCATGAATGGCGAGAAAGAAACGGGCGTAACTACCTTCTTCTTAAAGCATGAAATCGATACCGGCAATATCATCTTCCAAGAAAAGATTGCCATTAGCGAAGACGATACAGCGGGCAGCTTGCACGATAAACTCATGAACTTGGGTGCTGAGCTCGTTGTGAAAACGCTGAATGCGGTGGAGGCCGGTGATTATCCTCAAGAGCAACAGTCTAACCCTGAAGGCACACCAACAGCGCCAAAGATATTTAAGCCGGATTGCAAAATCGATTGGGCCAAGTCTGCTGTGGAGGTTCGCAACCATATCCGCGGTTTATCGCCTTATCCTGCAGCCTGGACAAGCTTGGGCGGTAAGGGCCTGAAGGTATTCCAAACTTCGTTTGTCGAATTTCTAGATGAGCGCCAGCCTGGGAGCATTCACACCGATGGCAAACATTTTCTTTACGTAAAATGCCAAGATGCTTACCTCAGTTTGGAAGAGCTTCAGATTGAAGGCAAGAAACGCATGGGCGTTGAGGAGTTTCTCCGAGGATACAATGGCGAGGTCCTCATCAATCCGTAGAGAGAATTGCTAAATTCAGGGCGCGAATGCCTAAACTTGCAGGATGAAGAGAATACTGCTTGTCCTAGCTGTGTTGATGCCTGTTCTTGGCATTGCCGCTGAAGGAGATACCGTCAAAGTTCGTTCTCACGATCGTGTCCACCTTAACTGGAACGGCAACTTTGATCGCAAGGCCTATTTCCCTACCCAAGGGAAATCATTCAACAAAGTTCTAATGCACTACACGCTGGGCTGTCCGGATAAAGGATGCTCAGAATGGGATTATACTACCCAAGTTTTCTTTAGAAGACCCACCGGTAGAATGGACTCAACGCAAAGGCTTTCGCCAAATTTCAAAATTGGAAACAATACACCTGATTCCTTCTTGTACAACCTGGATTCTACCTATTCCTACTTTTACAATGCAGGAACCATGGCTTTAGACTCCATGGCGAATCTACCGGTTCAGCTGATTCGTTTTCTGGATGCCCAAAACCCAACTGCCGCTACCGATACCCTTACGGTTTGGGATGCGCTTATCTACCGCCCGGTTTATGATATGAATGGTGTTCAGACCGATTCCAGTCAAATCGCATTCGATCATATCATTCACAAGCAGCAGTATACGTGGTATCAAGTTTTTGAGGTTATTGAAAACCTGGAATTGGGACGGGTTATCACGCCTTATGCGAACGGGAAAACAAAAGAATGGACCCATACCTATACGTTTGATGTTACCGATTTTGCCTTCCTATTGCAAGACAGTGTAGATATCCGTGCACGTTACAGCGGATACCAAGATGGATTTACCATCACCCTTGATTTTGAATTGATTGAAGGCACCCCTTCGCTCGAATGCTATAAAATTGTATCGCTCTGGCAAGGAAGTTTCCCATACGGAAATGCCAATAACCCAATTGAAAACTACCTGAAAAATGTGCGCGTTGCACCGGAGTCTATCGCTAAAGAAGCAAAGCTACGTGTGATTCAGACAGGACATGGTTTTGGTGGCAATGAAAACTGTGCAGAATTCTGTGCTAAATCGCATTACCTCAAGGTAAACGGACAACAGAAGGGGAGTGCTTTGTTATGGCGCGACGACTGCGGCATGAATGCCATTTACCCTCAACCGGGAACTTGGTTATACGATAGAGCCAACTGGTGTCCGGGAAGTGCGGTTAATCCAAACGATTACTTCATTGGTGCTCACCTTTCAGCTACGGATAGCTCGGATGTTGACCTCGATATGCAGCCATTTACCAATGTGAGCAATAACAACTGCTCTTATATCGTGAGCGGCATGTTGTTCTACTACAAAGAGATTACTTACAAAAAAGAGTTAAGCATTGAAGAGATCATGGCGCCGAACAAAGATTCGCGCTATGTGCGCTATAACCCAACCTGTGGAGATCCGTATATCCGCATTCAGAACAACGGCTCAGACACCATCCACAGCGTGGAGTTTAAATACGGCATCTTTGGCGGCAACGAACGTACTTGGCTATGGACAGGAACCGTGGCACCTTATAGCTCAAAGTCTATTTACCTAGCGAACTTCGATTGGACGGGTGCTTCAAGCGGCTTATTCTACGTGGAAGCTACCAAGGTAGACGGACAAGCCGATGAATTGGCTATCAATAACCGAAATGCTTCTACGTTTGATTTGGTGCCTCAAATGCCGAATGAATTCCAAGTTTGGTTCAGAACCAACCTTCAGCCGGATGACAATACCGTTCATATCTTAGATGCCTCAGGTAAGGAGTTGTGGAAACGCAGCTATACCCAAGCCAGCACCAATCACTTTGATACCATTCGTTTGGTGAGCGGCTGTTATGCTTTTGAGATTGTCGACGAGAGTAAAAACGGCATCAAGTTCTGGGCTAACTCAGCCGGAACCGGTAGCTTAACTTTAAGAGCGATGGCCGGTAGCATATTGAAAGTGGTGGATGGCGACTTCGGAACAGCCTACCGTTATTATTTCACGGCTGGTTATCCATTGTCTAATCAGTTGCCGGAAGCCCAATTCCAATTGTACCCAAATCCGGGTAATAAATTGGTTTCAGTTAACCACAGCGGTGATACCTATGCCATCCGAGTGGTGGACGTGCAGGGTCGTGTGGTTTGGAATGGCGAAAGCACCGGCACTGAGACTCGATTGAATACGGAAGCCTGGACTTCGGGCGTCTACTTTGTGGAACTGAGCAATAGCGAAAGCAAAGGCATTCAGAAACTGGTGATTCAACACTAACGAAGTAGAATCACAATAGCATGAGGCAGCTCTAGGGCTGCCTTTTGTATTTTTAGCGATTTGACCGAAGGGTGAGACTGACACATTTGCATCAGCCTTTGATGCAAGACACCCTGGCCTTTTCCGTGCACCAATTCTAGCTCGCTACAAGATTCTTGAGCCGCCTTGGCTAACTGGTAAACAGCATAATCGCATTGGGCTTGAAGCAATGGTTGGTAACGGTAGTTGGAAGGGAGTTTCTTTTCGTGAAGGTCGATGCGCCTTTTTTGATTTTTAGGTTTAGCGATGGCTTCTTTGGTTTGCACGAAACCGGGATCGAAGCGTTGAACAAGTACCAGCTCGGATTCGTGCATATTCATTTCCATGCCGAATTCCAATTCATAAATCATCAGGTAGCCACGGTCTAGCACCTTCAGCACCTTCGCCTTGAGTGTGCTGTCTTTTCCTCGTACTTCATCCCCTTCTTGAAACGCCATAAATCGCTAACTTCGTCGCAAGTTAGTATGAAACAGGATATCATCATTGCCGGCGGCGGTATTGTGGGTTTAGCTACAGCCTACCGACTCTTAGAACAGAACCCCAACTTGAAAGTTACCTTACTGGAGAAAGAAGGAAAGGTAGCGGCGCACCAAACCGGACATAACAGTGGTGTAATCCATTCCGGTATCTACTATAAGCCGGGTAGTTTAAAAGCGCAGAACTGCATTCAAGGTTACCATGACTTACTTGCTTTTGCCGATAAGCACGAGGTGCCTTATGAGCTTTGTGGGAAAATCATTGTTGCTACCAGAGCAGAAGAAGTGCCTGCCATGGAAAACGTTTTAACCAGAGGAATAGCCAATGGCTTGGAAGGTTTGAAGCGATTGGACAAAGGCGAATTGAAAGAATACGAACCACATGTAAACGGGGTGGCCGGCATCTTTGTACCACAAACCGGCATTATCGATTATAAAGTTGTTTCAGCCCGGTATGCCGAGTTGTTCCAACAAATGGGTGGTGAGATTCGATTGAACACCAAAGTGGTAGACCTGATTGACAAAGGAAACCATACTGAAGTTGTTACGGAAAACGAAACCTTGGATACCCGCTTGTTTATCAATTGCGGCGGACTCCATTCTGATCGCATTGCGCGCATGCAAGAAGAGAACGTGGATGTTCGCATCATTCCGTTTAGAGGTGAATACTTCATGTTGAAAGACGAGAAGAAATCGCTTGTAAAAAATCTGATCTACCCTGTACCTGATCCTAATTTCCCATTCTTAGGAGTGCATTTTACGCGAATGATTGGTGGTGAGGTTGAAGCCGGTCCGAATGCGGTATTTGCTTTCAAAAGGGAAGGATACCACCGCAGCGACTTTGACTGGAATGACTTCAAAGAATCCATTTCGTGGAAGGGCTTCCGCATGGTGGCTGCCAAATATTGGAAAACCGGTATGGGTGAGTTTTACCGCTCCTACAGCAAGGCTGCATTCACCAAGGCATTGCAACACCTGATTCCGGAGGTACAAGAAGACGATTTAATTCCGGCGGGTGCAGGCGTAAGAGCCCAAGCATGTAGTCGCAATGGAGGTTTGGTAGACGATTTTATGTTTGCCGAGTTTAAGTCGCAAGTACACGTATTGAATGCACCTAGTCCGGCAGCAACTTCTTCTTTAGCGATAGGGAAGACGGTAGCGGAGAAAGCATTGGAACACCTTAAATAGATTATGGAGGCTCTATATACTTTTATAATTTAAAGGGTTTCTAAAATGAGGGAATGCCCTCTCGCGATGAAGAGATGAAGGGATGAGGAGGTGAAGTGAATTCAATTTTCAATCGTACAAAATCAGCAGCACTGAAGTTCTCCCGATTGTTTCCCATTTAGACCAGCGAACGCATCAGGATTGAAGACCATAAACTAGAGCAGAGCCAATACGCATCATAGAATTAGGCAAAAAAAAATCCGGCACGAAGGCCGGATTTCTTGTTTAGCGTGGTTAACGCTTAGTAGGTTTTGGTAGAGATGAGCTTGCCATTGGAATCCCATTGTTTCCAAGTTCCGCTGCGCTTACCATTGGTATAATGCATTTCGAACAACATTTGACCGCTGTTATCGTATACGTACCAAGCACCGTCTTTTTCTCCGTTTTTGAAGTTAGCTGTACTTAATACTTTTCCGTCTTTGCTGTATTTGGTCCACGCACCGTCTTTTAAGCCGTTGGTATAGTTACCTGATTCTAGCAACTGTCCGCTTTCGTAAAAGAACTTAGCAGTACCGATGATCTTTCCTTCCTTAATATCGAAGTCGGTAGCAACCTTGCCGTTTGCGTGGTAGGTAAAGTATTTACCATTGTATAGGTTACCGTTAGCATCGTAGAAGATTTTGGCATCGTGACCTAAATCTACTGCCATGGTAGAACCTGCGAATAAGAGTGCGATAAAGAGAAATAAATTTTTCATGGCCTGCGTATTTTTATCAAAGTTCACAATTAATTAACATTAAAGAAATGTTTCGTTAAGATAACTTCATAAAAGATGCCAAGCCATGCGATTTTACTCGCTGGTGCAAGGTATTTATTAAGGTTAAGGGAAAAGAATTAGAGAATTCCGTTTTTCTCTAACTTAACTGTCAGATTATCTGAAGTTTGAGTTTTGTTAGCGTCGAGGACTACTTCTTTGTCTTTGTACGAAATAGAGCTGTAGGTGATGCTGATTTTTCCAGTTTTAGGAACTGAAATCTCATAATGACCCTCGATGTCTGTATAAACAACCTCTGCGGTGCCTGCAATTTTGATAGCAACCCCGGCTAAGGTTTCACCGTTTTCATCCTGAACAATTCCGGATACTGTTAATGTTTGAACGTGGGTATCGTTACCGGCAGTTACACTGCTTAGTCCCAAGCTTAAGATTAACACGAATGCGATGAGTTTCTGTTTCATTCGGGAGCAAAAGTAAAATGGCTGTGTTAAGGCATTGTTAAGCGTTTGTTATCCCAGAAAAAATTATTTCCACATCGTTTAAAACCCAGGATTTTAAATGCCGCGAAATGCCTTAAGCTTCTGTCTATCAAGGTACCTAAGAACCCAAACCAAATGAAAAAAGTGACCGGACTGCTGCTCCTTTTTATAGGAGTATTGCTTCTGCTGAATTTGAATGTAGCCCACCGATTCCATACCGAATCCACTCAAATTAAACCGGGCACACTCTTGCTTATGGCAGATGACTGGAACGTAAACAATTGGTATAAATACAAAGACAGCTTCGAGAAATACGGTTTAAAACTGACGTTTTATGTTAGTCATATCCACACAATGGATAGCATGCGTTTGGCTAAACTTCGAGTATTACAATCCGAAGGACATGAAATTGCTTTCCATACTTTAAATCATCATGATGCTCAGAAGTATGTTCAAGCGAATGGATTGCAGGAGTATTTGAAGGTAGAGGTTGATTCCGGATTGGCTTTATTTCGCAAGGCGGGATTTACTACCAAAGCTTTTGCCTTTCCCTGTGGCAGTTATGCCTCGGCCTATTTTCCATCCATGCGGCAGCGTTTTCAAACGCTTCGCTTAAATAATTTCCCTTTGCATCAGGTTCCTTATGTAGAGGATTCAGTGAAGTTTATCCAACCCCACAATTTTATGTTTAGCTGTTTTGCCTTGGATGATGCTTACGGCTTCGATCAAGCTAAATTGAGTTCTCTGCTGGAAGAAGTACAAAAAGGCGAAACCGTAGCCTTGTTGTTCCACAGTATTGGAGAAGATAGCCCTTGGTCTATGAGTGAAGCGAACTTTAGAACCTTTTTAATGCTGTATGCGAGTTATCAAGTGCGCTCTGAAACGGTTTCCGGTTTTTTTAAAAATGCTGTCGTTGATTGTTCGGGTAGTATGGATTAAGCACATGCTGCTTGGAGCTGTCTCAAACTGATTTCATCTTTCACAAAATTCTTCGCTAAAAAGATGTGAGACGCATAGCTTGCTAGGGCAATGTATAGGTGTTTTAGTTTGACAGTAAATTTCGAGAATTGGCTTGATTAGCGGTATTGTTTAGCTAATCGCTGATTCATCAAAATAGCATAAGACCTGGCCCAATTATCCAAACTAGGTTCACCCTTTAGTTTACAGGTGGTGTACAAAGGATGGAACTGACGGATATTTCCAGCTATCGATACATATACCGACAAGGAAGGGCCAGACGACCCAGCAACAATTGAATAGTCTGTTGCGACGCCATCGCAAGAATCCATGTAGCTTAGCATAAACATGGTTAGGGCATGTTTAATATCTGCGTGATTCTTTTCAATCGCCTTTTTCTTAGATGAAAAGGAAACATCAAAGAGTTTGATTTTTCCATTCTTTACAAAGGCCATATAGTTCATCGGCTGGCAATAGCAACTATTCGCGCAATACTTCACCAACAACATGGTATCGGTTTTATTGGCTGATATCAGCTTTTCAGCCTGGGGAACCACATTGACAGTATCCCAAGAAAAGTAATGAGCCAATTCAATGTCATGCTGAGTCGGCTTTTGTATCGAAGCACAAGCACTGAGCAGAAGTATTGCACCTACAAAGGTTAAAGTTTTCATGAACACAGCGCTTTTCGTTGAAAAGTCATTGGCCCTGATTATAAGGTCTATTGCTAACAAAACGCCAAACCGGCCAACGGGGTTGTTATGAACTCCCGTACTTCGCATTCAGTTTCGGGAACATGGATTCCAAATCATCATCGTCCCATTCTTTGCCTCTAGGTCCGTCTTCTTCATCGCTTCCTTCATTTTCATCGTAATCCGGGAAATCCGGAATAGGCATAGATTGTCCGGTAAGTTCTTCAAATACTTTAAAGGCTACATAACTCAAACCTTCCCATTCGACAAACACGCGCGCTTCATCCACCTCAACGAGAGACTCCGGATCTGAAACGGTTTTGTAGAAAAAGTCTTTCCCTTGCGCCAAGACCCAATCCCGGAAATAATCGAAATCATCATCGCCACAGCCACCTTGCATGAGGTAGATGGCACCCCAGAGTTCCCAAGTATAGGCATGCTCTTTTAGTTTATAGTATTGGTTTGAGAATCTGATGATATCGTCGGCACTTAGCTTTTTCAGTTCCTTTTCTAATTCAGTTTGTTGTTTCTCGTAATCGCCACCGGCTGAAGCATAACTGGTGTGAATGAGGCTCCAGAATTTACTTTCTTCAAGTGCCTCGTGCGTTGGGGTAAACTGCACTTTTTTCTTCCCAAAGAGTTTGTCAAAGAATCCCATGATTTATAATTGGTTTTAGGTTCAAAAGGGAAGATAGGAAATTTAATATTCCATCTAAGTTTTTTTCCTAAGCCTCTGGTAGAATACCACTACAGGAAAAAATCCAATACTCAAGTGCCAAATTCCAATTAAAAGGTGCCTGGAAACAGATTTACAGATACACACTTTGATTTTCCCGACTCGGATGCATCGGCTTTCTAAATTAGTCCCTTAAACGGGAAATGGCATCCTGCAGGGAAGAAACAAAATTCACTTGATTTCCCTGATTCGATTCGAGGATAAAATCGCGTAGACTGCGACTCTCCAAGTGGGTGAATTGGCCAACGATAACCAATCGTATGCGGTAGTTGGTGAATTTCTGAAGTACCTCTCCGGCCAATCCATTTTGCAGTTCAAAAAAGGCCGGGGAGATGTTTTTCTGGTGAAGGATGACTTTGTCTAAACCTTGGAAATACATGTTGCCAACTAGGTCTGTGCCGTCTTCTGCCGTATTTATAAGCACCTGATCCGAGTTAAGTTCGGCAATTGGCCCCTCGGCAAATTCGTGAATCTGAATGTTCATTCTGCTTAATCTAACAACTTCTTTGCAAGCTCCGGTTCAAGTTCGGTTTGACTTTCTTCCACCACTACATTATCGCCTCCGCATCGCTCTGCTATATCCAAAAGCATCCTACTTTCAAAAGGGGTGATGGGCCCTTCAAAATTGGAAATCTGCTGAATACAGATGTCTAAACTAGGGCTGGGAATAAAAAACATCCGATCTGAAAACAGCGCCTTGAGCATTTGCTGCATCAGGTTGGTTGCAATTTCGTAATCGGCTACAATCAGTCGTTCATTGGAGAAAGGCGTTTCGCTAACCCTTTCCATGCTTTTCATGTTGTCGAGCCTTTGAATCACAATTTTATTTGCGTGGACTTGGATGTAAACCGGGACGCTGAGGTTTATCATGGGATGAAACGAAATTATCTATTCTGAGCCGCGAAATCAATGTTGCCCAAAGTCATGGCCTCGCTAATTTGATGTAAGCGTTCTGGCATGCTGCCTTGAACAAAGAGTGTTTTAGTGGAATACTCGAGAATCCAGTTGCTCAGAATTTTGTGAACCTTCTCCCGTAATTCAGGCATTTCTGATACCAAGCATGGCACACGGTCGGGCTTTTCTATTGAAACAAAAACGATGAGATCAATCTGCGTCATAGCATGCCTCATCGTTTCAAATTCATCCGGAATACTTTCACCTTCATCAACTGCTGCTGCATACGCAAGTAAATCTAAAGGAGAGCGGTCGAAAAAAGCATTAGGGTGGCTGTTTTCAATCTGTTTTCGAGCAAAATCGGCCTGCATTATAAATTCATCAAACGTGGGTGGAGACGAAAACGCATACCCTCGTTCTTGCAACTCAAAATAGGGCTCCTGATAATATTCGTATGTGGGATACTGTTCAGCTAAGGCTTCAAGCAGTGAAGTTTTTCCAACTCGGTGTGTTCCAATCAGGGCAACTCTCATTTCTTTTCTGGCTATTGAATACGAATTTTAGCTTTATTCATTTCAGACTATTCACTCGGTATAACCAACAATGCATAGTCATCAAGAATAACTGTTCTTGAAGTAAAGTCCAAGCTAAGCGGTCTTCAATTCCGCTTAAGCCCTGCTTTTTAAAACCGCTTCAATAGCACTTAAGCTCAAGTTTTTTGCTTTGAGCAAAATCAAGAAATGGTAGAGCAGGTCTGCGGCTTCGTTTTTAAATAGGTCCTCATTGCTGTCCTTGGCTTCAATCACCAATTCAACCGCTTCTTCGCCCACCTTCTGAGCCATCTTATTGATGCCTTGCCGGTAGAGTTTATTGGTATACGAATCGGGGTTATTGGAATCAATGCGCCGGTGAATCGTCTCTTCTATAGCATAAATAAAACCTTTGGCGGTTTCATCTCTAAAGCAAGATCGAGAACCGGTATGGCAGGTTGGACCTTGCGGATTGGCTAAAATCAAAAGTGTGTCGGCGTCGCAGTCTACCTGAATATCCACTAACTCCAAGGTATTACCGGAGCTTTCGCCTTTTTTCCAGAGGCGTTGTTTAGAGCGACTGTAAAACGTAACCTGTTTGCTTTCTTGCGTCCTTTGCAAGGCTTCGGCATTCATGTAACCTAACATCAATACCTGCAAGGTTTGGGCATCTTGGACAATGGCCGGTACGAGGCCATCGCCTTTGCTAAAATCTAATTTCATCGGATGGGAATGTTTTGCGTGTTTAAGTATTTTTTTAGCGATGGAATGGGCAACTCATTGTAGTGAAAGATGCTGGCTGCTAAGCCTGCCGTCGCTTTGGTTTGTGTAAATAGCGATGCAAAATCCTCGGCTTTGCCTGCACCGCCGGAGGCAATAACCGGAACCTGAACGGCTTCGCAAATGGCTTGTGTGATCTCCAATGCAAATCCGTTTTTTGTGCCGTCGTGGTTCATGGAGGTTAACAGTATTTCACCCGCCCCAAGTTCCACCGCATACCGTGCCCAATCCGCAGTTTGGAGCGAAGTCTCCTCCCGGCCGCCTTTAACAAACACCTTCCAATCATTGCCATTGAATTGTGTATCGATAGCCAAAACCAAACACTGCGAGCCAAATTCCGAAGCTATTTCGCTCAGCAATTCAGGTCTCCGAACTGCAGCAGAATTGACCGATACTTTATCGGCACCGGCCCAAATCAAGCGACGTACTTCTTCCACCGATTGAATGCCGCCACCTACGGTAAACGGAATATCAATCTCAGCTGCGATACGTTCCACCAGTTCCAGCAGCGTGGTCCGGTTTTCTACGGTAGCGGTGATGTCTAGAAAGACCAGCTCATCGGCGCCTTCAGCTGCGTATTTTTTAGCGAGTTCTACCGGGTCGCCGGCATCGCGGATTCCTTCAAAATTGACTCCCTTAACGGTGCGACCGTTGCGGATATCCAAGCAGGGAATGATGCGTTTCTTCAACATAAGTCACTCAGTTCTTTTAAGGTGATACGTCCTTCGTAAAAGGCTTTGCCTACGATTGCACCTTGGCACCCGAGTTCTTTCAAAGCCACTAAATCGGAAACAGAGGCTACGCCACCGCTGGCAATGAGGGCAACCCTGGTTTTTGTTAGAATCTCTTGGTAAAGCGAAAGCGATGGCCCACCCAACATGCCGTCTTTAGCGATGTCGGTTGAGATAACCTCGCTTATCCCTTCCGCTTCGAATGATTGGATAAAGTCAATCACATCGGTATCAGAACCCTGTAGCCAACCTTGGGTGGCGATTCTTCGGTTACGGCAGTCGGCGCCCAGTATAATTTTAGCTGGTCCGTAGCGATCCAGCCAAGTCAAGAACAAGGCTTTGTTTTGTATAGCGATGCTGCCTCCCGTAATCTGTGAGGCCCCGCATTCAAAGGCAATCGCAACATCCTTATCCGATTTTAAGCCTCCACCGAAATCGATTTTCAATTGGGTTTTACTGGCGATTTGCTCCAATACTTGGTGGTTCACAATATGACTCGATTTGGCTCCATCTAAGTCTACCAGATGCAAATAGCGAATGCCGCTGCCTTCAAAGGCTTTGGCCACTTCTAAGGGGTCTTCGTTGTATACTTTCCGGGTGGCATAATCGCCTTGGCTTAAGCGAACACATCGGCCTCCCAGTATGTCGATGGCGGGAATAATTTTCATAATGCTAAAAAGTTTTTAAGGATGAGGTTTCCAATGTCTGCCGACTTCTCCGGATGGAATTGGGTAGCATAAAAATTGGCTTTTTCGAGTATGGCGCTGAAAGGCGTGATGTAGTGGCAAACCGCTGAAGTTTGCGCCCCGAGCTCAGCATAGTAGCTGTGCACATAGTATACGTTAGCCGTAATATCCAGTCCTTCACATAGAGCGCTGTTGAGCGATTCAAAATTGTTCCAGCCCATGTGCGGCACGATGGCCTCACCACGGAATCGCAGTACTTTATGCGGAAAGATGCCCAGGCAGTCTACATGGCCTTCTTCGCTCGATTCACACATCAATTGCAGCCCGAGGCAAATGCCTAAAACAGGTTGTGTAAGCGATTTCACCACTTGGTCTAAACCCTTGGCTTTCAGCTGTTGCATAGCCGATTTAGCCTCGCCCACACCGGGGAAAATGACTTTTTCAGCCGCTCGGATTGTAGCGGGATCGTCGGTTAAAACCGATTCGTAGCCCAGGCGTGTTAAGGCATTCTGTACCGAGCGAATATTGCCGGCATTGTAGTTTATAATCGCTATCATAAAAACCCTTTGGTACTTGGAATGGAATAATCAGAACCGCGCTTTACGGCCATTTTGATGGCCTTGGCAAAGGCTTTAAAAACCGACTCAATTTTGTGGTGTTCGTTAGCGCCTTCTGCCTTGATGTTCAAATTGCATTTGGCGCCATCGCTAAACGATTTAAAAAAGTGAAAGAACATTTCGGTAGGCATTTCACCGATTTTCTCACGTTTGAATTCAGCGTCCCAAACCAACCAGGGCCGGCCTCCAAAGTCGATGGCCACTTGTGCCAGGCAATCATCCATGGGCAGCAGAAAGCCGTATCGCTCAATGCCTTTTTTACTCCCAAGTGCTTCCGTAAAGGTTTCACCCAAACAAATCGCTACGTCTTCAATGCTGTGGTGCTCGTCAATTTCCAAATCGCCCTTCACCTGAACAGACAAATCGATGCCGCCGTGTTTGGCCAATTGCTCCAGCATGTGATCAAAGAATCCCAATCCCGTATCAAATTGACTCTTTCCTGAACCGTCAAGGTTGAGGCTGATGCGGATATCGGTTTCATTGGTTGAGCGCTCCTTTAGCGCTTGCCTAGGCCTCGATTTTAAAAACCGGTAAATCGTTTCCCAACTTCGGGTAGTCAAGGCCGTTTCTAGCTCACAATCATCACCTATAAAAATACCTTGTGCTCCGAGGTTTTGAGCGAGCTGAACATCGGTTAGACGGTCGCCAATAACATACGAATGGGCTAAGTCGTAGTTGCCGTAAAGGTATTTGTTCAGCAATGCGGTGCCCGGTTTTCGGGTGGGAGCTTGTTCTTCGGGAAAGGTTTTATCGATTATAATTTCACTGAACACAATTCCTTCGTTGGCTAAGGCTTGGATGATTTTTTGGTGAGCAGGCCAGAAGGTTTCTTCCGGAAATAGTGCCGTGCCCAGGCCGTCTTGGTTGCTCACCATCACCAGTTCATACTCCAGTTCTCGGGCTATTTTCGATAGTCCACTAAAAACGCCGGGATAGAATTCGAGCTTTTCCAAACTATCCAGCTGGTAATCAATAGGCGGTTCAATTACCAAGGTGCCGTCGCGGTCAATAAACAGTACTTTCTTCATTTTCAATTTGCTTTAGGGCATTCAGGAGTATTTCATTTTCGGTGGCGCTGCCAATGCTGATGCGAATGCAATTGGGCACCTCTTTGTGTCGGTTTCGCACAATGATGTTCCGCTCAACCAGTTGGGCGTATAAGCGATTGGCATCCGTCACTTCCACCAAGAGAAAATTGGCATTGGAGGGGTATACCTTACGCACCAAGGGCAAGAGGGCTAACTCGCGCTCTAGCTTTCTTTTTTCATTTTTTATCTGTTCCAGCTGTTGAGCGAAGCTTTCTTCGTTGCGTAAGGCGGCCAGGACAGTTTGCTGGTTCAGCTCGCTCACGTTATAAGGCGGCTTAACTTTGTTTAGCACAGCGATGATTTCTTCACTGGCAAAGGCAAAGCCTACGCGCGCAGCGGCTAGTCCGCGGGCCTTACTCATGGTTTGGGTAATTACCAGATTTGGAAATTGAGGCAAAAGCTCGAGCCATGAACCTTGTTCGCTGAAGTCGGCGTAGGCCTCATCCAATACCACGATGCCTTGGGCTGCCTGCACCACCTCGCGAATTTTAGCTTGAGTAAAGGCATTGCCACTGGGATTATTGGGTGAGCAAATGAAGGTGAGCTTAATTGGCTTTTGCTTCAACAGTTCGATGGCCGCTTCGCTGTCTAGGTCAAAAGAATCGGTTAAGGGGATTGTCACCAATTCCACGTCGTTGATGGCAGCGGAGACGGCGTACATGCCATAGCTGGGCGTAAAGCCGAGTGCTTTATCTGTCCCGGGAATGCAAAACACCCGAAACAACAGGTCGATGATCTCATCGCTGCCGTTGCCAACCAAAATCTGATTCGGGTTAATGCCCTTTTGTTTAGCGAGTTCAGCCTTGAGCGCTGTTTGGTAAGGGTCCGGATAGCGATTCCATTGGCCGTAGGGATTTTCATTGGCATCCAGAAATACGCCTTCGGCCGAACTGTATTCATTTCTTGCACTGGAATAGGGCTGCAAGGCGTTGATATTCGTCCGGATTAATTTTTTTAGATCAAACATCAGCAAGGCGTTTTAGGCGGAGGCTCACCGCGTTTTTGTGTGCAACTAATTCTTCGGCGTCGGCCATGATTTCAATAGCCGGCCCAATACGTTTTAGCCCTTCCGGTGAGAGTTTCTGAAAGGTGATTTTCCGAACAAAGCTATCGAGCGAAACACCGCTATAGCTGCGGGCAAATCCGTTGGTAGGCAAGGTGTGATTGGTTCCGCTGGCATAATCGCCCGCACTTTCGCAGCTGTAATTTCCTACGAATACCGAACCCGCATTTTGAACAAGGTGCAGGTAGACTTCGGCTTGCGCTGAAGCGATAATCAAGTGTTCCGGAGCATACAGGTTACTCAACTCAAAACACTGATCCATAGTAGAAAGTAAAATGGCCCTGCTGCTAGCCAAAGCCTGGGCTGCCAGTTCTTTGCGAGGCAATGCTTGAAGTTGTTTTTCGAGCTCAAGGTTTACTTGGTTGAGCACTTCGGCAGACGGACTTAACAGCAGCACCTGACTGTCTGCTCCGTGTTCGGCTTGAGAGAGGAGGTCGGCCGCTACAAAGGCCGGATCACAGGTTTCGTCGGCAATCACCAAAACCTCACTTGGTCCGGCCGGCATATCGATGGCAATGCCCATCTGCTGCACCCGCTCTTTGGCCTTGGTTACAAACTGATTGCCCGGTCCGAAGATTTTGTAAACGGCAGGAATGCTTTCTGTGCCAAAAGCCATCGCTGCAATGGCTTGTGCGCCGCCCACTTTGTAAACGTTTTGAATGCCTAGCAGTTTGGCGGTATACAAGATGGCCGGGTGAATGCTTCCGTTTTTTGCAGGCGGAGTACATAAGCTGATTTCCGGACAAGCTGCTAGTTTAGCCGGTATTCCGAGCATCAATACAGTAGAGAAGAGGGGAGCTGAACCTCCGGGAATATACAGTCCTACTTTTTCGATCGCCTTGCTCTCACGCCAGCAGACTACGCCAGGCGTGGTTTCGATGGGGTTCACGATTTCTTTTTGGCTGCTGTGGAAACGTTCAATATTGCCTTTGGCTACTTCGATGGCGGCCTTCAGTTCGCTAGAAACAGCTTGTTCTGCAGCGGCAAACTCAGCATCACTCACCTTGAGATTGGGAAGTTCCAGATTATCGAATTTTTTCGCGTAAGCGTGCAAGGCACGATCGCCGTTTAGCTTCACTTGATTGAGTATTTCAAGTACTACAGCATCCAGTTTTTCGCTATCTAAGGCGGGCCTTTTGCAGAGTTCGGCCCAGCTCGATCTTATGGGATTTTCTATCGTTTTCATTACAAAACCATTTTATCAATTGGAACGATGAGGATTCCTTCCGCACCGGCTGCTTTGAGCTCATCAATCATCTCCCAGAACTTATCTTCATCAATAACCGAGTGCAGAGAGCTCCAGCCCGGTTCGGCTAGAGGAAGCAGGGTGGGCGACTTCAAAACCGGCAACATGGCGCTCACCTCTTGAATTTTTTCATTGGGCACATTCATCAAAATGTATTTGGTGTTTTTTGCCCTAAGCACCGCTTCAATGCGGAAGATGAGCTTGTTGAGAATGGCTTGTTTTTCAGGGCTAAGCGAGCGGGTGGAAGCGAGAACGGCTTCGGATTTCAGAATTATTTCCGACTCCTTAAGGCCATTCTTAAAAAGGGTAGAGCCTGTACTTACAATATCGCAGATGGCATCGGCCAAGCCAATATTGGGGGCAATCTCCACGGAGCCAGATATCTTGTGAATTTCGGCTGAGACCCCGTTGGCATCGAGGAATTTTTTAACCGTATTGGGATAGGAAGTAGCGATGCGTTTGTTGTTGAAATAAGTGAGTCCGGAGGCCTTGACCCCTTTGGGAACGGCCAACGAAACCCGGCATTTGGAGAAACCCAGCTTACGCACCACATCCACCTGCTTCTCTTGTTCAATCAAGAGGTTTTCTCCCACAATGGCGATATCGGCCACGCCGTCTTCCAGGTATTGCGGAATATCCGAATTACGCAGGTACAGGATCTCCAGAGGGAAATTGGGTACAGCCACCTTCAGCTGATCTCGGCCATTATCGACCTTGATGCCGCAGGATTTCAGCAGCGCTAGCGAGTCTTCGTTGAGTCGCCCATTTTTTTGAATGGCAATTTTCAGTTTACTCATGTTTAATTTTTAAACGCCTGAGCAAACCATAGGGCAAAAGAAAACCCGCCTGATTTACTCAGACGGGTTGCGATAATATATTGGTCAATCTACACTATACCATTATCAGCACGCCTGAGCGCTTGAATGATAATGATGATGATGTAGCTGATTTAAAATCATGGGGTGTTTTCCGGGAGCAAATGTAGAAAGTTTTTAGAAAGACCATCAAAGAAAATTCAGCAGGATTTTCCCAAAGGGCATCTTATAGCGATAAAAAACGCTCAATATCAATCTGTTCCAGAAAATATTGATCATGTGATACCACCAACAAAGTGCCGCGGTAAGCCTTAACTGCAGCGGTTAGCATTTCGATGTTTTGAATGTCGAGGTTATTGGTTGGCTCATCCAATAGGATCAAATCGGGGGCCTTAGCCTGAATGCTCAGACAGCAGAGTGATAGTCGCATTTTTTCGCCTCCGCTTAAATGGCTGCAAGGCTTGTCCCAGTATTCTTGCGAAAACAAAAAGCGGCTAAGCCTGATTTTCACTTCATGTTCTTGCAATGCGCTTTGGTTAAAGATTTGGGCTTGCTGGTAGACGCTCAGTTCTTTGTTCAGCAAAGAATAGTCTTGATCGATGTAAACAGCATGAAACGGCGCTCGCACCAATTTTCCATGCTGAGGTACCAGTTCGCCTAAAAGCAGTTTGATTAGCGTCGTTTTGCCTGAGCCATTGTTTCCTTTGATAGCGACGCGTTCGCCGCTCTGAATCTGAAACGACAGATTGCGCTTCCACAAGGGTACCTCGTTAAAGGCATAATTGAGTTGTTCGGCACTCAGAAGCACTTTGCCCTTGTGTAAATGGGAAGCGTCAAACCCGAATTTTATTTTATCGGTATCGGGCACCGAATCTCGAAGTTCCTGAAGCGTATGGCTGAGTCCATCTAATTTCTCAGCGTGTACACTTTTAAGTTTCGCGCTATTGTTTTCAGCCGAATTGCGGAGTTTGTTCATCATGATGCGGGCTACGCCGGCTTTTTCTTGTTTGGCCTTACCGCGATTGTCCAGTTTCTGCTTTCGCTCCTGGGTTTCCCTTGCTTTTTCTTTGGCTGCGCGAAGGGCTTTTTCTTTGCTTTGAATGTCGTGATTCAAGGCGTTAAGCTCCGTGGTTTTTTGCGATTTATAGAAGTCGTAGTTGCCGCCATAGATTTTAATGCCGTGCCGACTCAATTCAGCCACAGAATCAACCAGGTTTAAAAGTGTTCTATCGTGACTCACCAGCACCAATGTGCTTTTGGTGGATTGAATAAAATCGTATAGCAGCTTACGACCGGCTAAATCGAGGTGATTGCTGGGTTCATCTAAGAGGATAAACTCCGGCTGGTGAATGCTGAGTCCGGCAAGGAAGACTTTGGTTTTTTGTCCGCCGCTGAGCCTCTCCAGCTTAAGCGATAAGTCGAGGTCTTCAATCTGCCAATAAGCGAGTGCTTCGGCACACCGCTCTTCAATGGTCCAATCGTCGTTTAAATTGGTGAAGTTTTCCTCGCTGGCATCCCCTTCTAAAATGGCTTTTAGTGCCTTGAGTTTAACATCAATCCGCAGGGCTTCAGCTACAGTCAGGTGGTTGTATTGACCGAAAAGCTGGGGGATATAGTAGGGTGTTGCTAAGGAACTTAGTTGACCCTGTTGCGGTTGAAGTTCGCCTGCAATCAGTTTAAGCAAAGTGGATTTACCGGTTCCGTTATTTCCGATTAATGCAACTTTATCTTGGGTATTAACTGTCAAGCTTAAATCGCTAAACAGCACGTCTTTATTGGGATGTGAGTATTTGATGTTCTGAAGAACTAACATAATTTCTTTCGTTAAAAATGGAACAATACAACCGGGCTAGAGTCGCCGATTGTGCTAATTCAGTGGAAAGAAATTTTATCTCACATTTTAGGATTACTTGTGTTAAAGCAATGCAAATATAAGGGGTATTATGGGTCTAACCCCGCGGAATGAGCTAGTGCTATGTTAAATTTATAAATCGCCGTATTGGATTGATTGAATCACTTCCTACTCACGCACAAATGCTGGAGTCCCAATTCGATGATGGCCATTTCGCGCATTTCTACCTTTCTGATTTTGCCTGAAATCGTCATGGGGAATCCTTCCACAAACTTCCAATACTTCGGGATGCTGTGGTGGGCAATCTGGTTTTTACAGAAGGCCAACATCTCCGCTTCGGTGCAGGCTACATTGTGGTGAAGTTTAACCCAAGCCATAATTTCTTCGCCGTATTTCTCGCTCGGCACACCAATAACCTGCACATCCATCACCTTGGGGTGGGTATAGAGGAAATCTTCAACAGCCTTAGGTGAGATGTTTTCTCCTCCGCGGATAATAAGGTCTTTGATTCGGCCGGAAATGGAGATATAACCTTCTTCGTCCATAATGGCCACATCACCGGTATGCATCCACCGGGCATCGTCAATCACCTTGGCGGTTATCTCGGGTTCGTTCCAGTACTTCAACATAACGGAGTATCCTCGGGTACAAAGTTCCCCTTCCTGTCCAACGGGTACTACTTTGCCCGTTTCTGGATCTACAATTTTAATTTCCAGGTGTTCCATCACGGTACCTACGGTCGATACCTGTTTATGGAGGGGAGTGCCAATTTTTGTTTGGGTGGAAACGGGTGAGGTCTCCGTCATGCCATAGCATACGGTAACGTCTTTCATGTTCATTTCACTTTGCACGCGTTTCATGATTTCTACCGGACAAGGAGATCCGGCCATCACGCCTGTGCGCAAGGAGCTGAGGTCGTATTGTTTGAAGTTTTCCAAGGCGAGTTCAGCAATAAACATGGTAGGTACGCCGTAGAGTGAAGTGCATTTTTCCTGCTCCACAGCGGCTAAGCTGAGTGCCGCATCGAAGCTGTCGTTCGGGATTACCATACAAGCCCCGTGAGAAGTGCAGGCTAAATTGCCGATTACCATTCCAAAACAATGGTAAAAAGGAACAGGGATGCAAACCCGGTCTAGTTCGCTATAGTGAAGTCGGCGAGCGATGAAATAGCCGTTGTTCAGAATATTGTGGTGACTTAAGGTTACCCCTTTCGGAAAACCGGTGGTGCCCGAGGTGTATTGAATATTGATGGGCTGGTCGAATTCGGTTAGCGATTCGGCTTCGCTTAATTCTGCATCGCTCACGGTTTCGCCTTCTTGGATAAAATTTTCCCAATCGGTAGAATCCAAGTAAACCGCACCTTGGAGTGAATAGCAGTTTTCAGCTACTTCGTTAATCATCTTTTGGTATTCGCTGCTTTTGTAAGCGATGGCCGAAACGACCAACGAAATACCCGATTGGTTGATGGCGAAGAGTAATTCTTGCTTGCGGTAGGCCGGATTGAGGTTCACCATGATTACGCCAATGCGGGCTGTTGCGTATTGCACCAAAACCCACTCGTAGCGATTGGGTGCCCAGATGCCTACGCGGTCGCCAAGTTTGAGTCCGCGCGACAGGAAAGCTTTCGCTAAGGCAGAGGTTTGATCATAAAACTCTTGGTAGGTGGCGCGGTAGTTCTGGTGAACGCTCACCAGTGCATCTTGGTTCGGGAATTTTTGGACGGTTTCAAACAGGTTTTGACCGATGGTTTGACCGAGTAGGGGTGCGGTTGACTCCCCGCAGATATACGATTGCGTTTGCATGTGAAATTCTTAAGTGCAAAGCTTTTCAGCTTTGATTGGTTAATCGTTTTGGCGATAGCCAAAGTAGATTAATCGTGCACCAAAGGGCTTCACCATCTTCCCAAATTTCAGGTTTTAAACTAGGGGAGGGAAAGGCTAAAAGTAGCGCATTCTTTAGTCGTTAAACTCCGAATTTAAGACCTCGGATTGCAGGGTTCGTTTATGTAGAATACCCAATAGCTTGAACAGGGTAGCTTGAAAATCAAGAACTTCTTTTTCGGTGATGGAATTGTCTTGAAATGAATCGATAATCTTCTTTGGAATTTCTTTGGCTTTGTATTTCAATGCTGCTCCCGCAGGGGTTAGACTGATGAGCACGGTTCGTTCATCGGTCTGGGATCGCTCGCGTTTAATAAATTTTTTTGATTCCAATCGCTTGAGCAAAGGGGTTAAGGTATTCGACTCCAGAAATACCTGTTCTCCTAGCGATTTTACACTTTGAACGTCGTGCTGCCAGAGGGCGAGCATAACCAAATACTGCGGATAGGTGATGCCCAGTTCTTGCAAGAACGGATAGTAAATTTGGGTAGTTAGCCGAGAAGTGGCGTAGAGTGGAAAGCAGAGCTGGTTCTCTAAATACAACTGCGGTAGTTCTTCCATTTGATTTCTTATTGAGTAAATCCGTTTGCAATTTCGGTATTGCCTTCTGGATTCCGTTGATTTCCCTTTTGAGTAACGCGTTCTGCCTATGCCGCTTTTTTGTAACGGTTCTTCAAATAGGCCAATGCGCCGGTCGACCACAATGCCCACAGTATTAAAACAGGTTGAAAGAATAATCGCACCAGTCGCTTTTGGTCCGTATCCAAACCAAATGCACTGATCTCATTGGTGTATTGGGAGATATTACCCGGAAAGATAAGCACATAAAAGAGGGCTAAGGCCAGTCCAACTTGGATGCGGTTTTTAACCAGAAATAGCATGCCCAAGCCGAGTGCTATTTCCACTATTCCGGAGGAGAGCACAACAAAGTCCATAAAAGACTCATTGGAGGGAAGCCAACGCGGAACTTGAGCCAGAAATTCTTGGCGCTGGAATGTGAGGTGCCCTATTCCGGCGAGGGTCATGAATCCACCCAGTATGATTCGAGCACCGTGTTGCAGAAATGAAAGTTTAGTTTTCATATCGTAAAAGATTAAATCGTGTACGATGCAAATAGACATGCCTTTTGGTTTACTCGAAAAGATTTAGCAGAATTTGGATGCTATTGGATGGCAAAAGAAAACGGCTCAAGCGAGGCTTGAACCGTTTCTAACTTGGTGTTTTACACTAGTTGCGCCGGTTGAGAAAAGCTGCTTATTCTTTTATAAACTTCTTACTCCAAGTACCCGCATCCGAATGCACCA
The DNA here is from genome assembly GCA_006226545.1 of Bacteroidota bacterium. Classification (GTDB taxonomy): domain Bacteria; phylum Bacteroidota; class Bacteroidia; order UBA8524; family UBA8524; genus M1806. The sequence continues at coordinate 97,643 of SBGR01000025.1, forward strand.
CAAGGAAATAGATGCCATTCGAAAGCGTTGATACATCTATGCTTTGAGCTGAATTAGTTAAAACCATGACAGTTTTTCCCGATACATCCAGAACGCGCAAAGAAGAGATGGTTTGGGAAGTTTGAAGTAGGAGTTCTGATTTCACCGGATTCGGGTAAAGCATAATTTCATCTGCCGAATTTTGAGATTGAACTCCCAAGGTATTACCACAGTCTAAGCTGAAACTGGCAACAGAATCTATTTGAGTCCAGCTGGAAGTAGCAGCCGCTACATCATCCACTTCAATACAGGTTAAGCTTGGATTAGAAGTGGCGTCAAAACCGCTTAAAGTCGTGGTGCTCAAGTTTTTCATGTTGAGCTCCGTGAGACTATTAGAGGTGCAATTGAAGTTTTGCAAGCTTGTATTGTTGCTCACGTCCAAGGTTTCAATGCTATTGTTTGAGCATACCAAGATGGTCAGGTTTGTATTCTGGCTTAGATCGATATCCGTTAGTTCATTGTCGGAAATAGACAAGAGGGTTAAGCTGGTATTCTGGCTGATATCGAGGTCGGTAAGTTGGTTGTCTACACAGACAAAATTGCCAAGTGAAGTATTTTGGCTTAAGTCGATGCTGCTTAAGTCATTACTTTGGCATTGCAGGGTAAGCAAGGCTGTGTTTTGAGTTACATCGAGTGAAGTAAGATCGTTGTTTCCGCAAAGTAAACTTGTCAGGGAAACAAAAGCCTCAATTCCGCTTAAGTCGGAAATACCCATGTTTTGGCAGTTGATGGTGCCGGTAAATGCAGAGGCTTCTTCGCATTGAATCTCATTATCTGCATTGGTATTGATGCTTGTATTCCCCACCAGGTAGGCTTTGAAGTTTGCATCCGGAATGTTTACCGTGCAGCAGCTAAGACTGAAGCTTGTATTTGCTCCTTTGTTGGTCCAGTTTGCTGTGCTGTAAGCTACATCGTCTACTTTGATACAAGAGAGGTTGGGACAGTCTACCACCACAAAGCCGGCGATATTGGTGTTTTGACCATTCGCTAAATCTACGCTGGTCATCTGATGGCAACTTGAGCTATAGAAATGTGTTAGATTGATGTTCTGCGACATATCAAGCGATGTGAAATTGTTTCCCCCGATAATCACATTAATAATGGCCAAATTAGACGTTAAATCCAATCCGGTCAATTGGTTGTTGGCTGCGGTGAGGTATTGTAAGTTGGTATTAGATGAAACGTCCAATGAAGTCAACTGATTGTTATTGCAAACTAGCTTAGTGATGTTCACATTGGCCGATACATCAAGGCTTGTCAGGTTATTCAGTTCGCAGTAGATTCCTTTGGTATTGATAAATGCTTCGATACCGGTCAAATCGGAGATACCCATATTTGGACAATAAATGACATCTGTAAATGCAACTGCTTCGCTCATTTGAATCTCTGCATCTGCATTGGTATTGATGGCGGCATTGCCAACCAAATAGGCTTTAAAATTAGCGTCCGGGATATTTACATTTTGAGCAAATGCATTGAATCCAAAAACGCTTAAGACGGAGGTGATTAGTAATGTTTTTTTCATTTTGAATCAGTTTTAAGTGACATTACAAACCTATTTATTGGTAGATTTTTCGCTAAAAATCCAAGGGTGACAAATCGGGGGACACCTTATTAAGTGATTGAAAAACAGCTGTTTTTTTATTTCTGAGCCGCGATTCTAAAGCGGGAAGACAAAACGAATGGAAGGATATAAATGCTCAAGGATGGCTATGGGAGGAATGCGTTTATCCCCACGTCCGTATACAAAACAGGTATGCTTTAGTTGAAGACCGAAATTAGAAGGGGCCTTTTTTAGTGATATTGAGAAGTTCACCATTTTCATAACGGTAAGCTCCTCCAAATCCAACAAACCAAAGTCGGTTGAGGTGATCGCGGTAGATTTTAAAAGTCAGCGGACCGTTTTCACCCTTTTCCTCGAGATGGGTTATCACTTGATGGCCATTATAACGGAAAATAGCACGATGACAGTTGAACCACAAGTCGCCCATTGAGTCAACCTGAATACCTCCAATTCCCTTATAGTGAGATAAAACCGCTTTTGTGTCGTGCATCAGTTGTTCCTCTTTCAAGTGAATGAGTCCTGAAGGGCTAGACAGCCAATATTCACCCTTCTTCGCTTCTACTATATCCGTGATAAAATTGGTTTGGATTCCGAGAAGCTTTGAAACATGCTTTAGGCGATTGTTTTTATAAGAAAACAGTCCTGCATTGGTGCAAAACCACAGACCACCAGAGCTGTCTTCCAGAATTCGGTGTACCATCTTTGTGCTTGAAATAGCCAAGTTGGTGTCAATTTGACCTTCAGGCAATGAGAACGGTGTGAATACTTGGCCATCAAATCGGCAGAGGCCTTCGTATGTGCCAACCCAGACTGTTCCCGAAGCATCTACTTCAATGCACCAAACATCGTTGTTAAGTAAGCCATCTGATTCGTAATAATTGGTAACTGAATCACCTTCCATCACACTCAAACCGTCTGTATGTCCGAACCAAATCCGACCGTCCTTGCCTTCGGCGATGCTTTTTATGCTTACCCCTTTTCCAATTTCACTCTGTATTCCGTCAATGTGAGTCAATGAATCGCCCACAACTACAAAAGCGCCGTTTTCTGTTCCGAACCAAATCCTGCCTTGCTGATCTTGGTAAACTATTCTCACCACTTGGCTGATTTGTTTGCTGAAGTCATTCAAAATTATTCCCGGCGTGCGATTACGAGAGGAATCTTCAATACCACCTTTGGCTTCGCTATCCACTGCAGAATTTTGAGGTTTCGCGGATCCGGAGCAAGCAAAGAGCAATGCAAAGCAAACCAATCCGGCCATGGTTAAACCCAAATTTTGGCTTCTGAAAGACGTGAGCCATTGTGAATTGTTATTCATTTTGATGGGGTAATTTAATTTAATAAGCGCAATACCAATTAAAGTTGGTACCCTAGACAGATTTTAACTTGAGCGATTGGTTTACTTATTTAGCTTATTTGATTTCGAAATAGCCCCCAATAAGAAGCTTAAACTGCAAATCAGGGAGAATGCTTTGAACCAACCGGAGTCGCCGTAAATGGAGGTGAATTCCACAACCAAATAAGCAAGTAGGAATAAACCGGATAGTAATAGGTAATTGGCGCGTTTTGACATATTTCTTAGACCGACTAAACACTGTCGAGTTTGAATGAAATTTCAAGTAAACAAAATTTGGTAGATAAACCAGAGGGGAGGGTGAGTTTTCATTACCCTCTTATGTTTTTAGGTAGTCTTTTAAATTTCTGCGGTAGGCATAGTAAGGGCTTGAGCTCCGACCAATGCGAACAATCATCTGGATTTTCTGCGGATCTTTAATATCCAGTAATCCATCCAATTTGGTTCTGACTTCCTTCATTTCATCGTATTCTTGGATGGCTTGGTTGTAAGGGTGAGCATAGAGTTCCTTGCTGCTTAGGGCAAGTGCGAAGCGCACAAAATCCCGGCCCGACTTCACCCAATCTAGGAATTCGTTGCTTTCGGTATACCAAACCACAATTCCCTTGGTGGAGTCGATTCCTTTCTTCATATTTTTGAGCGATAAGTTAATGGACTTGTCGCTGTGCCATTTTGTTTGATCACCCATGTCCAGTGAACTCTCTGCCAAGCTTATCATTAAGCCTTTATAGCCCATCTGAGGAATGCTAATCCCGTCTCTTTTTTCGGCCCTTTGTTTTTCATTGAATCGGAAGAGGTTACGGGTTTCTTCGTTGGTGGCGAAAGTTCTGGATTCAATTTCAAAGCCTTTGTAAAAGACATCCAGGTAAGGCTCAAAATTGGTGTTGATGAAATGCATCTTGCTGTGACTTGGTCCCGCAAGTTTTACCAGCTCATCGTATTCTTTTTGGGTGATTAAATCGCCTTTGTATTTTCTTCTATTGGTCTGCCTTGATTCAATGAATTTAGCGAGTGGGTCAGGCTGAACCTTGCCTTGGCTAAGTTGTATTGAAGCAACAGGCTTTTTACCGAAATCGTTTTTACCGGCATAGCCTTCCGGGAAATAGTCGATTTGGCTCGTATACCCCAGGCGTTGTGCGCCTAAAACCAGGGTTTCGATAAAGCAACCGGCGCCCATGTGGATTTGCCTTGATGGTGGATCTGTGGCGGGCAAAAGGATGTTTTCATCCACATACAAACGCATCCGGTGGTCGTCTATGATTTCAAATTTCCACGATTGGGTATTGTGCGGACTCGGTGCATTGATGCCCAAGGCTATGGCCTTTAGAATGGGCTGGTTAAAGTGATCCGGATTGGGTCTTTTGCTGTAATCGGGGGACTTGCTTGTTTCCGTTAGTGTGGAGGCAATCCCAAATTTGGCGGTGAAAACAGATGCGGCTATCAGCGTTCCTGATTTCACGATAAATTCTCTTCGTTCCATAGTAGTGACTTATTCAGGGAACAAAGTTCATCGCCTCGAAAGGGATGGTCATTGATGTATGGTAAGAAAGAAGGGTCCTGTTAAACGGAAGTTTTTCGGATGCGACTTAAAGACTCCGGCGTAATTCCAAGGTATTCTGCAATGAGGTATTGTGGTACGCGTTGAGGCAATTCAGCTCTATTTTGAATGAGTTTGAGGTAGCGTTCGGTGGCATTGTCCATGAGCAATGATTTACTCTTCTCATGCCATTGCAGGTACAGCTGCTCTGCCATCACCCTGCCCAGCCGCTCGAAGTTGGCTGAGTTGGTTTGGTAAAGCTGGTTGAGGCTCTCGTTTGACAGCACATAGACTTTGCAATCTTCCAAACATTGGATGTTTTTATTGGACGGGCTATGGGTTAAGAAGCTGGTATAGTCGGTAATAAACTCGTGGTCTAATGAAAACTCGTCGATGTACTGCTTGCCGTCTTTGAGGTAATAACACATCATTGCTCCTTTCAAGATAAAAGTCAGGTGATTGCAGTATTCCCCTTCTTTCAACAGGTATTCCCCTTTCTTAAACTCCTTGTAGTTAAAAGCCTGAGCGAAGGCCGTAACGGTTTGCTCTTCAAAAGAATTGAAAATACGGCTAAAGTGTTCGTGTAGTTTGTTCATGGAGTGCAAGAGGCTGGTAAAGTAATTTTGAAGCGTGGTGTTTTAAGCCTGAAAATTATTGGATTTCCATGAATTCTATGGGTTTTTATGAAGCCGATGACCATTCAGCATAAGAAGCCAAAACACACTCGGAGAGTTAAAACTGCCACTCCTCCATTTCATGAATGCATTGTTGTTTAAGGCAGTTGATAATTTCTGTTAAAGTGCCGGGTGCCTTGATGCTTGAGCCTAACCATATGCCGCTTACTTTGCCTTCACGGTATGTGGCCAATAGGATCACATCGTAAACTCCTCGTGTCCCTTTTTTATAGGATAAGATGGAAGCGTTTTTCCCGATTGCAAAGAAATTGAGTTGTCTGGAGGGCAAATTACGTCGGCTTTGCACGCACCCTACATTGCTGCGTTCACCGGGGTTTGCTAGTTTGAACTTCTCGTTGGTATGTTGTTCAATAGCGCTTATTAGTGATTTGGGTATTGCTGCTTTCGTATTTTGGGTAACTAAACTATCGGAATCTAAGAAGGAGAGTGCTTCCTTGAGTGTAATTTTAGACAGGGTTTGATTCACCATGTTTCCCTCGTTGCTCGTAGTTTGTGTGCTTGAGCATGCAATCAAGAACAAAAAAATACAGATGATGCTAAGTTTTTTCATAGCGATGTATACACCTCGACTAAAATACGTAAACCTTTTAAGCAGGGGCTAGTCAAATTATTTCTCATATTCAGTCTTTATGGATTTAAACCTCGCTTTGCAGAACTGGATGAATTCAGATTTTTCGGGTTTTTCAGATAAGTCGTCGTCCATAAACCGTAAGGTGAGTTTTTCTTTGTTCCACCTTTCTATTGATATACTAACCTGAATAGAATCGTTGGGATGAAAAAGGGCACAATCTTCTTCTTTGTTGCTAAGTACTGCTCGTACGTATCCGCGTTTTTGTAAAATCCCCTTCAATTTTTGGTAGGACTGTTCTTCATTTGAATCTGTGAGTAAGGGTAAGTTAAAGGACATTGTCCTGATGTGCAGGCCTTCGATACAACCCATTTTTCTGATGGTTTTGTAGTTGTTACATGCACCTAGTGTTGATGCAATAAGGACTAAAACGAAAGTCCTGAAATGTAGGCGTAAGCTAGTGGTCTTCACACATTATCAACGAATAAGTTCTACTTCTCTTGTATAGGGAAGGTACGCTTTGTTCAAAATACGGTTACTAAGACAACTTCCAATTATGAAACCCAAAGACTAATTTTTTGTTCAATTATCCATTGATTGTTCTTTTTGAAAAGAATGATCATCCAGGATTCACCGCCTAGCCCACTCCCGGATGGATCATATAAGGCTTGGAGAATGGCTTTTGAATAGTCTTTGTTAAATGCCAGTCTTGAAAAACGAGCGAAGCCCAGGTAGCCTGGAATACTAGAATCTACAGGAGGACGAGTTTTTAAAACCTTGGCTTCAAGGTTTAGCTGGCTTGGCAATGGAATACTTTTAGATTCTTGGAGTTGGATTAAATAGCCTTCAGGCTCAGCTACCAAGAATGTATCGATAAGAATGAGGTATTCTGCCGGAAACTGAAATAAAGAATCTGCTACGTAAACACTGAAACCATTCACCCGTATTTGTTTTTTAAACGATTCTATGGAGTCTAATTTTCGCTTTTCATACTCACTTCCTGACTCTTCATTGAATCGGACAAGCGGTATGAATTGCCTTAGTGCGGCGTTTGTATCCACCTTGATGAATTGAGATAGCAGTTGATTCAATGCTGTTATTTCAAGGCTGTCTCTATCTACTTGTTTTCTTTTGGTTCCGTTTTGTTCGGAATTGAAAGAGCAGCCAAGGAATAGCAAAAGGGATATGAGGTAGCTGATTTTCATGGCTGTATAATGAAAGAGGAATTACTGTAAACTTAATGTTTTAGCCTGAAGTATCAGTGAAACTGAGTTCGCGTGAGGGATTGCAGCGGATAGCCCGCAGGCCGGTTTCGGCCGAGGACTTGCAGCGAAAAGCCCGGCCCGACAACAGGAGGGACAAGCCCAAACAAAAACCCCGAAGCAATGCCCCGGGGTTCTTTAATTCTAAGTGTATAAACCGACTAGATATCGATTTTAGCGTATTTGGCATTGGCTTCGATGAACTCGCGGCGTGGTGCCACTTCATCGCCCATCAGCATAGAGAACACGTGGTCTGCTTCTGCTGCACCTTCCAAGGTAACACGCTTCAAGGTGCGGGTTTCCGGATTCATGGTGGTATCCCAAAGCTGCTCTGCGTTCATCTCACCGAGACCTTTGTATCGCTGGATGCCTACGCTTTCGCTTTTGCCTTCGCCGGCCATCTCTTTGATCAAAGCATCACGTTCTGAATCGCTCCAGCAGTAGCGAATGTCTTTGCCCTTTTTCAATTGGTACAATGGCGGAGTAGCGATGTAAACGTAGCCAAACTCAATCAGCTCCTTCATGTAACGGAAGAGCAAGGTGAGGATGAGGGTACGGATATGTGAACCATCGACGTCGGCATCGGTCATGATTACAAGCTTATGGTAACGCAGCTTCTCAATATTGAGGGCTTTATCGTCTTCGTCCGTTCCGATGCTCACGCCCAGGGCGGTGAACATATTTCGGATTTCTTCGTTCTCGTAAATCTTATGTTCTAAGGCTTTTTCTACGTTCAAGATCTTACCACGCAAAGGCAAGATGGCTTGGTAGTTACGGTTACGGCCTTGTTTGGCTGTACCACCCGCTGAGTCACCCTCCACAAGGAAGATCTCACATTTTTTCGGGTCGCGCTCAGAGCAATCGCTCAATTTACCTGGAAGTCCGATGCCGCTCATAACGCCTTTTCTTTGCACCATGTCGCGCGCTTTACGGGCAGCGTGACGGGCATTGGCAGCCAAGATTACCTTGTCTACGATGCGTTTGGCTTCTTTCGGATGTTCTTCGAGGTAGTTGTTCAATACTTCACCTACCGCTTGGTCTACCGCACCCATTACGTCGTTGTTACCCAACTTGGTTTTGGTCTGACCTTCAAACTGAGGCTCTGCTACCTTAACCGAGATAACGCCGGTCAAACCTTCACGGAAATCGTCGCCAGAAATCTCAAACTTGAGGTTTTTCAGCATACCCGATTTCTCTGCATACGCTTTGAGGGTTCTGGTTAAGGCTCTACGGAAACCGGCCACGTGGGTACCCCCTTCGATGGTGTTGATGTTGTTAACGTAAGAGTGGAGGTTCTCAGAGTAACCACTATTGTATTGGAAAGCCACTTCAACCGGTACGCCGGCTCTTTCACCTTCCATGTAGATTGGTTCCGGAATTAATTTTTCGCGGGTACCGTCGATATACGTCACGAATTCGGTCAAGCCGCCTTCGCTGAAATACACTTCTTCTTTGGCTTTGCCATCGGCGTCTTTCTCACGCTCATCGCGCAAGGTAAGACTGATGCCTTTGTTCAAATAAGCCAATTCGCGCAGACGCTTCTGCAAGGTTTCAAACTTGTAAATGGTAGTGGTGAAGATGCTATCATCAGGCAAGAAATGAACGATGGTACCGGTTTTAGTAGATTCACCAACAACGTCTACACTGGTTTGAGGAATACCTTTGGAATACTCCTGTTGGAATACTTTGCCCTCGCGGTGAACCGTTGCACGCAATAAGATACTGAGTGCGTTCACACAAGAAACACCCACACCGTGGAGTCCGCCGGAAACCTTATACGTGTCTTTATCAAATTTACCACCGGCGTGAAGCACGGTCATAACCACTTCCAAAGCCGATTTTCCTTCTTTGGCGTGCATGCCGGTAGGAATACCACGTCCGTCGTCTTCAACGGTAATGGAGTTGTCTTCGTTAATGGTAACAAAAATGTTTTTACAATATCCGGCCAAGGCCTCATCAATCGAGTTATCTACAACCTCGTATACTAAGTGATGTAGACCACGCTCTCCCACGTCGCCAATGTACATGGCCGGGCGCTTTCTTACGGCTTCGAGACCTTCCAGAATTTGGATATTGTCCGCGCCGTAATTCGATCGATTTTGTTCGTTTGCTTCGCTCATCAATTCTTGAATTTGAATACTTGGTAAAAGTACCTTAAATCCGCGTTAAATCTATGTTTTCAAGCGGTATTGAGCGGGTATTTTTCCACAAAAAACGGTGGAAATCAAAGGCCCTCCGGCCGACTAATCTCAGCCTTATCCAATTCGATGTAAAGCGGCTTACCGCTGAGGGGGTGAAGAAAGCCCAAAGCACTAGCGAAGAGGTACATTCTACTCAGCTGCGTTTCACCTCCATAACGTTTATCGCCCAGTATTGGATGACCGGCATGCGAGAAATGCACGCGCAGCTGATGCGTTCGTCCGGTGAGGGGATAGGCTTCCACCAAGCTCATGTTGTTTACCCGTTCTTGGGTTTTAAATTTGGTGAGGCAGGCTTTGCCCTTGTCCATCACTTTGATGCAACGCTCGTTTTCGGGGTCGCGGCCCATGGCCCAGGTCAATTCCCCAGCGTCGGCTTCCATGGTTCCGGCTAACCAAGCATGGTAGCGACGTTCGTTTTTCTCTTCGGCAAATCGGGGTTTCAGCACTTTGAAGGCTGCTTCACTTCTGGCGAGTAGAATAAGTCCGGAGGTTTCTTTGTCTAAGCGATGCACAATGCCGTTCTCTATGGCCTTTATTCCGTTCTGTTGATGGTAGTGCATCACTGCGTTGAGCAAGGTGCCGTAGAAGACACCTAGGCCGGCGTGACATGCCATTCCCGCCGCTTTGTTCACCACCAAGATGTCATCGTCTTCGTAGCGAACATCCAGTGGCAGGTCTTCGGCGAAGATCTTTTTTTGCAGAAACCAAGTGAAATCAGCTTCTAGTAAGTCGCCTTTTTGAAGTTCTCGGTTTTCCCGAACCACCAAACCGTTCACGCGAACGAAACCTTTGTGCAAAGCTACTTCGGCTCTTTCCGGACCGATACCTTTATAACGTCCGATGAGGAGCGATAGCAGGTCGCGACCCGCATGCAGGGCAGTTAGCTTCAGGCTAAAGTGGTTCATAACCAAGGCGTGGAAAGAATCTCAGGATTGACTCTTAAAGTTCCGGTCTCGAATTTATTGAAGTTGGTGATAGCCGATTCTTCGTAGGCATCCAAAGGTGTCAATTGTGCTTCGCTCAGTATTCCAGATTGCCTAACAAGTTTCTGAGCAACGTTGTATTGCGGTAGCATTTTCCCATCGTCAACTTTGATGCAGGCGCCCATCACTTCTTCGGTAAAGGCTAGCGAATAGATGCCTTCTGCACCGGTTTTACCAATGATACGTGATCCGCTTTGCGCCATAAGGTCGCTGCAGTATCGGCCTGTTCCGGCAATCATCATCGGATACGCCCCGGCAGCGTCAATCAATCGCTTGCAGGCTTTACCTAGTTCACTGTCTTCTTTAGCGAATTTGGCCAAGTACATATAGCCTAAGGCTTGGTTGTATACCGGGATGGAAAAAATGGGAGCAGAGCAACCGTCGAGCGCGGTATGAAGCTTGGCTTCCGGGTATTTGTGAAACGCACTCACCAGCTTGCGTATTTCAAGCTGAAGTGGGTGTTGTGGGTTGATGTAATCAACCGTATCCCAGCCCCGGAAAACGCAGTAGGCGAGGAAGCCTGCATGTTTACCGCTGCAATTGTTATGAATGGCCTCGGGTTTTTGTCCGGCTACCAAAAGGGCATTGGCTGTTTTGCGGTGTGTTGGGTATTGGGCCCCACATTTTAAGGCACTGCGGTCTAGTCCGGCTTTTCGAAGAATGCTATCCACAGCTTTCACGTGCATGTCTTCCCCGTTATGTGATCCACAGGTAATGGCAATTTCTTCTTCACTTAGTCCTAAGGCATCTGCGGCACCACTGGTTAAAAGTGGAATTTGCTGAAAGAATTTGAGCGCTGAACGCGGGTAACAGACTTGTTCAATATCGCCGGCGCTATAACGCAACTTTTCGTCTTGGTCTACAATACATACCACGCCGCGGTGAAAGCTTTCCAGCACATCACCACGCAGCACTTCAACAAGAATTGGATTGCAGTTCATGGTTTTATTGCTGACTTAAGAATTCATGCATTTTAGCGAGGGCACGGGCACGGTGGCTCATGCTGTTTTTCTCGGATGGACTCATCTCCGCGAAGCTGCGGGTTTCGCCTTCGGGCACAAAAAGTGGATCGTAGCCAAAGCCGCGGTCGCCACGTTTTTCTTCCAGAATATGGCCTTCTACGCTGCCTTCAAAATAATGAACGCCTTGCGGTTGTACCAGGGCAATCACGGTTTTGAAGCGGGCCTTGCGGTGTGCAGAACCTTTCAAGGCTTCGAGCAATTTGTCCATGTTCTTTTCAGCATTGCCGTGTTCTCCGGCATAACGTGCTGAATATACGCCCGGAGCACCGTTGAGTGCATCCACTTCCAATCCACTGTCGTCTGCAAAGCAGGCTACTTCGTAGTTTTTGAAAACGTATTCGGCCTTCATCAAGGCATTGCCTTGGAAGGTATCGGCGGTTTCGGCCAGTTCTTCCTCACAGCCGATATCGTCGAGGTTAAGCAAAAGCAAGTCTTCCGGTAAAACCTGAGAGGCTTCTTGAAGCTTATGTTTATTATTGGTAGCGAAGACCAATTCCATCATAAGAAGTGTTTTTTAAGTTCGTTCCAAAGCGGCACCTTGAGTTTGGCGTCGGCTTCCAGCTGAGCAATGCTATCGCTCCATACCACCTTTACGCCGTGGTGAATTTCTGTTTTGTATTTCTCTGCCAGGGTAAGTCCGGTAGGGAGGCTGTCCCAACAGATGATTTGTTTCGGTTGAATATCGCGCAGTATGCTGTCCCAATCGGCCGGGGTTTGGGCTAGGTTGAGGATAGCACAATCGCTCAATTTTTTATGGAGGGCAGCCGGGTTTTCAACCAAACGTTCCAATAGTGGTCTATCGGTATCTTGAATTCCCGTTTTTCCCGAATGTGCAAAAACCAACAAAAGCCCATTTGAATTGTTTCCCTCAAAGGCAAGCGGGGCATGGTTTTCGATGTTTGCTTCAGCAGTAGCCTCGGCAGCTTTAGGCGTTTGTTCCGAATGGGTTCGGATGATTTCATCGCCGTCAAAAAAGGACAAAAGCTCAGGTGTTGCTAAGGACAAAGACTGCTTATCGTTCATATCTTTTTCGGGTAATCGGTCCGTAAAGATTAAATTTGTAGCGCAAAATTATGGAAATGACATTGGAAATCGCTGTTGAAAAAGCCCAGAATTCAAGAATCGATCAGGTAGACTTCAACAACATTCAATTCGGAAAGATTTTTTCAGACCATCAGTTCATCGCAGAATACGATGGTGAAAAATGGACAAAGACCCGCATCGTACCTTACGGTAATATTTCATTGAGTCCGGCAATTTCAGCAATTCACTACGGCCAAGCCATATTTGAAGGAATGAAAGCCTATAAAACGGCAGAAGGCGGAATTCAATTATTCCGTCCGCAAGACAACTGGAAAAGGTTAAATCGTTCTGCCACTCGCATGGGCATGCCTGAAATACCGGAAGAGGTATTTATGGAAGGTTTGGAAGAATTGCTTCGTGTTGATGAAGCTTGGATTCCAACAACCAAAGGCAGCGCATTGTATTTGCGTCCCTTTATGTTCGCTACAGACGACTTCATCGGAGTACGTCCGAGCGATACCTATAAGTTTATCATCTTCTCTTGTCCGGTGAATGCCTATTACAATCAGCCTTTGAAGGTAAAAGCAGAAACTGAGTATATCCGCGCTGCAGAAGGTGGGGTAGGTTCTGCCAAATGTGCCGGCAACTACGGAGCTGTGATGCATCCAACACGTGAAGCACAACGCCAAGGATTTAACCAAATCTTGTGGTTAGACTCCAAAGAACATAAGTTTTTAGAAGAGACCGGTACCACCAATATCTTTGTTCGCATTGGTGATAAATTGGTTACGCCGTCTACCGATAAACATACCATCTTGGAAGGCATTACCCGCGATTCACTCATTCAACTTTCCCGTTCATGGGGAATAGAAGTGGAAGAGCGTGATATCAGCATCGACGAATTGGTGGAGGCCTTTGATAAAGGTGAACTTAAAGAGATGTTTGGTGCAGGTACCGCCGCTACGGTTGCTCAGATTGAATTGGTGCATTACCAAGGCAAAGACATGCAATTGACTAACCTGGATCAGTGGGAATACTATACCCGACTAAAAAACGCCATGGAAGGTATCAAAACCGGTTCAGAAGCAGATCCATTCAATTGGGTTCATAAAGTATATTAATACATGGCTATTCAGCTAGAAACAAGCTGGCTTGAACACCTGAAAGGGGAGTTTGAGTCAGCTTATTTTTTGTCGCTTAAGTCCTTTCTTCAGCAAGAGAAGGCTTCGGGTATGCAACTGTATCCGCCTTCCCAACAGATTTTTGCGGCCATGGATACTACGCCCTTCCATGATGTGAAGGTTGTCATCATCGGTCAAGATCCTTATCACGGTCCGGGCCAGGCCAATGGCTTAAGTTTTTCAGTAAATGAAGGCATAAGTCACCCGCCATCCTTAGTTAATATCTTCAAAGAAATCAGTAGCGATTTAGGCTATACGTATCCGCAAAGTGGTGATTTAAGTCGCTGGGCTAAGCAAGGCGTATTGTTGCTTAATGCTACTTTAACGGTTAGGGCCTCCGATGCCGGTTCACATCAAAACAAAGGATGGGAGCAATTTACCGATGCCATTATCGATGCTTTAAACAAGGAGCGAAGTGGATTGGTTTTTATGCTTTGGGGAAGCTATGCCAAAAACAAAGGCAAGCGGATCGATCGAAGCAAACACTTGGTACTGGAATCGGGACACCCTTCTCCCTTAAGTGCCAACCGGGGTATGTGGTTCGGTAACCAGCATTTTAGTCGCTGCAATTCCTATTTAGTAGAACACGGATTATCAGCTATCGATTGGCGATAGAAATTAGGTAATGGATTTACTGTTGAATGCAAACGGAAGTAGCCAGTTAAAGCCATAAAAAAAGCCTCCCTAAGGAGGCTTTTTTCGTTTATATATTCTTTAATCCGATTAGCGAATTGCGTTCTGGAATTCGGCACGGTCTCTAACTCTTCTGAATTCGAGGTCAGCTTTAGCTGCATCTCTCATCTTAGCATCCAATTGGATAGAGCGAGTTAAGTTGCTGGTTACAGCTTCCAAGTTGTTGGTACGTGCACCCAAGATAGCGCTCAAGTAGTAGTAGTTAGCGTTTTTATCTTCGTTTTTCACGCAATCCAAAGAAGCTTTAGCGTTGCTGTAATCACCTTTCATCAAGTAAGTCAAAGCAGTGTTGAACTCACACTTCTCGTTAGCCAAGTAAGTGATGGCACCTTCGTAGTTACCTTTACGGAACTCGAGCATACCCATGTTCATGTTTTCGTTCTCACCAGCTGCTTTAGCTGCTTTGTACATTTCTTCAGCTTTGTCGTAGTCTTTCTGCATTGCGTAAGCTACACCCATGTTGTTCAATACAACTTGATTGCTTTCGATGCTTTTCGCTTTTTCCAACAAAGGCATTGCATCAGTGTAGTTACCACCCATCAAGTGAACATAAGCAAGGTTGTTGTAACCTTTCCAGCTGTTAGGGTAAGTATTGATGCAGTGTTGGTAGATACGAGCTTTTTCTTTGCTGTCAGAAGTCAAACGAGCCAATTGCATTAACTCAACTTCTTGAAGTTCGTTCAATTTGCTGCTGAACTCTTGCAACTCAGCATCTGTTTTCAAAGGCTGCTGACGGTTGAAGTTGATGGTTGCTCTTCTCAACAAAGGCAACATATCGTTCTTCATTTGGTTGTAAGACTTCGCGTGTTTTCTTTTGATTTCAGCTTCTTTAGCATCGTTACTCATGTTGCTGTTCATGATGCTTAAGATTTCAGACTTATCAGCCAAGTCAGAAGACTCAACCAACATTTTCCAACCGTCCCAATCTTCAGTGATAGAAGAAGACATGCTGAAAGCTGAATCGTTTACTTCGCTGAAGCCCAATTTTTTCAATTGTTTTTTCAGGTAGTTGAAAGTAGACTCAGCACGTTTGCCTGATAATTTTTCGTTGATTTTCAATTCACCGTCCGGTGAAGCAAAACCGTTGATTGTAATACCTTTAATCAAGTATACTGTATCAGCACCCAACTCTTTCAATTTTGTCAATTGATCTTTGTTGTTGATGCCTGCAGATTTAACGCGGAAGTTCGGGTTGAAAGAAGATGAGTTGATTAAGTAGTACAACTCGATGCTTACGTTTTTGAAGATTGGAACATAAGGATCACCGCTTTCCAATACGTTTTCGCCGTTTTCAGCAAGTTCGTGAGTGGTAACGATACCTTTAGCGATCAATACCTCAGGACCGTTGATACACTGATCTTGTACTTCGTCGTATCCTTTGATCATTACGGTTGGTTTCGCTTTCAACTCAGAGTTTTTCATCTCTGGCTGATACTTGAACTTATCTTTGTAAGTTACTTTACCACCGCTTTTTGATTGAATAGTAGTAGCACCTTTATTGCTTCCTTTTGCTTTTTCACCTTGAACGGTTACTTGCGGACGAGCTTGGCTCTGATCTCCGTATTCCAAAGTTGGATTGACATCCACTGTCGCTTTTTTGTCAAGCTTCTTAGGGTCAACCTGAATTGTCACAGTATACTCAACTGAGTCACCATGGAGTTCCAGTACCTCAGGTTCGGCTTGGTACTTGGTTCCTTCATCGAAGTTTTTGGCCGCTTTTTTAACGTTTGTACAAGCTGCCAGGAGCATGCCTGAAGCAAGAATAGCTAACGTTCCGGTCTTAGTGTAGAATGTCATAATGTTTGGAATATATAACCTTTTTTCTTTTTGGGATTGCGCAAATTTATAAATTTTAAGCTGACTTCAAGCAAATTAAAGTAAAATGAAATTGAAAATTATTTGTGTAATTACGAAAATTAAGCTGTTGTTTTGACAGCAATGGCTTTAGAGCCAGCTTGAATACACGTAATTTTATGTCAGACGAGAAAGTCATAGCGCTTAAACAGGTCAATGTTTATCAAGGGGAAAACATGATTTTACATGATGTTGACCTTGAGATTAAATCCGGTGAATTTGTTTACCTGATTGGTAAAACCGGAAGCGGGAAATCCTCTTTGTTAAAGACATTGTATGGTGAGCTTCCGCTAAGTGAAGGAGAAGGAAACGTGGCCGGTTTCGATTTGAAGAAATTAAAACCGTCAAAGGTGCACATGCTGCGTAGGCATATTGGCATTGTATTTCAAGATTTCCAATTACTAACCGATCGGAATGTACGCGAGAACCTCGATTTTGTTCTAAAGGCAACCGCCTGGAAAGACAAGAAGAAAAGGGAAGAGCGCATTACGGAAGTATTGAGTCTGGTTGGTTTGAGCACCAAAGACTTCAAAATGCCTTTTGAATTATCTGGAGGTGAGCAGCAACGTGTGGTGATTGCCCGTGCTCTATTAAACAATCCTGACCTCATTCTAGCCGATGAGCCAACGGGTAACCTGGATCCGGAAGTGGCGGAGGATATTATGAAGCTATTGAAAGACATCGCTAATAAAGGTACTGCCATCTTCATGGCTACCCATGATTACCGCTTGATCAATAAATTCTTCGGGAAAATTTACCGCTGCGAAGGCGGAAAAATTCAGGCTACTTCTTCTTTGAACGGATAGTCTCCACCAATAACTGGGCATTCTTTGAATTGGAGAATCCCAATTCCAACGCGGTTCTCCTTGCCTCAATCTGCTCTTTGGAAAACGGAGTCTTTATTAAGCTTTGCAACTTCTTGCTAAACTGTTTAGGCGTATTCGCTATTTCACAAAACGATTCCAAGCCTGTATTCTGAACCATAAAGGAATTGGCAAGACAATGCCTCCCCAGAAACAAGGCGTTAATGAGCTTCAACTTGATGCCTGTATTCTGAAATGTGGGCAAGACGTTTACCTGCGCATTCTTTACATAATCCAACATCTGCGTCGAATCGAGGTTGTTAAGAATCTGAATATGCGGCTTACCTTCTATGGCTGCTGTTAGTTCTTTGGATGGATTGCTCCCGGCAATGTAGAACGGGTAGTCGAGGTCTTTGAAGACTTCATTTACCAAAAACTTCGCGGCTTCATCGTTTTCACCTACAGCGAGATTTCCGTGGTACAAAGCATATTCACCGCTGCCATTCACTGAACGTAGTTCTTTATTCGGATGGAAGGCCGGTAGGTAGATGACTTGCTCGAATTTTTTATGGAAGTGGTTGAAATCGGACGGAGAAATGGCGGCTATCAGGTTGGCATGTTTCAAAATCGACTCATGCTTCTTCAATCGCTCGCTTTCAATCCTAAAGAAATACTTCTTGAAGAAATTGGTTTCTACCTCTTCCAGCTTTTTATAGTAATCGTGCTCTACGTTGTGGGTTCGCACCACCTTAATCCGTTTCGCTAAATCAGGATGATCTAAGTAATAAGTGCAATGCAGGCCTTCGAATAAGATGGGGTGTTTGTCTTTTTTGAGGTTTTGCAATAACTCACTGGTATTGCGTGTTGCCACGATATAGGGCATTCGTCCGTAGAACGGGTTGCGGAAAGTTCGCCTTTGGTAGTAAAATACCTTATGGGCAATCTTCTCCAGCTTAGCGCTTTTCTCTCTGCCGTATTGATAGCAATGTAGAATAACCTTCACGCCAAGCTCATGCAAGGCTTCCACTTTATAGTATATATCGATCACCCCGCCATAATTGGCAGGATACGGTATATCAAAAGCGACGATATGAAGGTATTCAGATGATCTGTTCATACAAACTCAACAGGTGTTTACTTTCCTGTTCCCAATTCCATTTGGCTGATGCTTCTTTACAGGCAGTTTTTAAATTTTGGTAAAGCTTAGGGTCATTCAGTAGGGTTTGTATTTGGTGTTTGACAGATTCGGTTGAGGGTTCTGCAAATATAATAGCAGGGTATTCTGATGCAAGAGACAGGTATTCGGGAAATTCGCTGCACATTACCGGAACTTCAGCTTGAATATAGTCGAATGTCTTATTCGCTAGCGAGTAATAATAGGATAGTCCCATGTTTTCCAACACGTTAAAGCCTAGCCAAGCCTGTGGACTGAGTTCATGTAGCTCCTTTGGTTGTAAGAATCCCAAGAATTTTATTTGTCCTTTAGCGATGCCTTCCTTCGCTTGTTCTCTTAGCGATGCACTGAGGTCGCCTTCTCCGGCAATCCACAATTGCACAGGCAGTCCATCAACAGCCGCAATAAGATGTTCCAAGCAACGTCCTTTGTTTAGTGCACCTTGGTACAATACCACGGGTGGCTCAGGTTTTTCTAGCGATTTGATTTCCTTCACCAAAGGCAAATTGCGAATAACAGCGAAGGACTTGCCGTAGTTTTTCTGAAAGAGTTCGGCCAAACCCGGGCTTACGGTATAACATAGACTCGCTTTGGGAATGCCAAACCGGGCTACCTTTTCCCAAACAGCTTGAACCTTTTTCCGGCCTTGCAATTCGGGCACCTCCGTAAAGTATTCGTGGGCATCGTAAACCAATTTCTTAGCGCGAAGCTTCGCTACAAGGCTATTCGCTAAAAGGGTATCCAAATCCACTGCACCTAAAACATCTACTTTATAAAAAAGCAGAAAGAAGAAGAGGCGAATATTGTATTCGAGGTAGAAGAGGGCGCCGCGTTTAAACCAAGGTTTCAGACGGATGCAATGGTAAGGGAAGGAGGGAAGTGCTTTGGAAGTAGGTAAGGTTCTACCAATCAGGCTAACCTCGTAGCCGGCCTCGCTCAAGCTTTGGCAAATCCGCTGCATACGCTGATCGTAGCTGAGATCATTGATTACCGTGAAGC
This sequence comes from Bacteroidota bacterium, assembly GCA_006226545.1. GTDB lineage: Bacteria > Bacteroidota > Bacteroidia > UBA8524 > UBA8524 > M1806. Next base: position 116,595 of record SBGR01000025.1, read on the forward strand.
TTATGCGTTTCCTTCGTTCCATGTGATGCGTTGATCGGGGTGCAAGGTAATAAGTCCTTCGTCAATGAGGTGTCTCAAAACCTCACTCAGATGTTCTTCATGCCAATAGCCTGCGTAGGATGTCAGGTCTTTTAAGGTATCGTGTCCTTTTTCTAAGGCTTGCTGAATCAGCACACGGTAGGCTTCTTCGCTTTTCTTTTCTTTCTGATCTGCTTGGCAGATATCGCATTGTCCGCAACGGGGTGAGTCGAGCTCGTTGAAGTATTCCAAAATGGTTTGGCTTCGACAATGTTGGTTTTCGGCATAGCCAAATACGGCCTCCAAGCGAATGCCTGCTCTGTGTTTCAGCTCCTTTTGGTTTTCTTGAACGTAGTGTACTTTGTCTTCGCGCGGACGAAGTAAAACCACCTGCGGTTTGTCTTTGGCAGGCTCATAACTGACCAAACCTACTTCTTGCAGCTTCATAAAGACCTGCTTGATTTCTTCCACGCTGTGGTGAAGCTGTCTCGCTAAAAAGGCCTCATCTACCCGCACGTATTGGTCGAATAATCCGGCATAGCTGCGTAAAAGCAATTTGAGGAAACCGGCAATCTTGGGATTGCGGAGCTCAAAATCGTACATCACCGTATTGTCTACCTTGATATGCACCTTGGCCGGCTGGTGTAAGGCATCAGACAGGTGAAGCACCGATTCTTGTTCCAGCACTTTCAAACACTGAAAAGCTGCTGAAGGTTTGAGTTCATTCTTTTTCGCAAACTCGGCGATGTCAAAATCGTAGGAAGCATAGGCGCCGCTGTGCAAAGGTATTTGCAGGTGATTGCAAAGCATGGTATAGACGCGGGCAACTTCTTCGTATGGAGGGTAAGACTGTTCCCACTGACGAAGTGCATCTTGCTTGTCTTGATCTCTGAATAGGGCAATGCAATACGCTGCTTTTTCATCGCGCCCTGCTCTGCCGGCTTCTTGGTAATAGGCTTCGAGCGAATCCGGGAGTTCGTAGTGAATCACAAAACGCACATCGGGTTTATCGATGCCCATCCCAAAGGCATTGGTGGAAACCATGATACGGGTTTTTCCATTGATCCAATTCTCTTGTTTCCGACTGCGTTGTGCGCCATCCAGTCCGGCATGGTAGAAATCAACTGAATGTCCGTGGTTGTACAGGTATTCTGCCAAGTCTTTGCAGAGTCTGCGGTTTCTGGCATAAATCACGCCGCTACCTTTGATTTTGCTCACAATCTGGAGGATGCGGTCGAGTTTATTTTCTTCTTGTAGTATGAGGTAATGCAGGTTTTTTCGCTCAAAGCTCTTGCGAAAAACGTGACGCTCTTTGAAAGAGAGTCGTACCTGAATATCGTCTACCACTGCCTGGGTAGCGCTGGCAGTTAAGGCCAAAACAGGCGCCTTAAGCCATTCGCGCACCTCGGCGATGCGGAGGTATTCCGGACGAAAATCATAACCCCATTGTGAGATACAATGTGCCTCATCAATGGCGAGTAAGTTGATTTTCATCTGTACCGCTCGAGCTTTAAAAAGTTCGGTATGCAGGCGTTCAGGTGAGACGTAGAGGAACTTATACTGTCCGTGAATGCAATTGTCGAGTTCGCGGTCCATTTCCCTGTGCGACATCCCCGAGTAAATAGCCAATGCAGGGATGCCTCTTTTTTGCAGGTTCTCTACTTGGTCTTTCATCAGCGCGATAAGCGGAGAAATGACGAGGCAAAGTCCGTCTTGGGCCATGGCAGGAACTTGAAAGCAAATCGATTTACCCCCGCCGGTTGGCAATAGCGCTAGGGTATCTTGGCCTTTCAATACAGACTGAATGATGTCTTCTTGTAAGGGCCTGAAATTATCGTATCCCCAGTATTCCTTGAGTATGCTGTGGATTTGATTCATGGATTAATTGCCTGCTACGAGTCCATCGCGGATGGTAAAACAGATATCCGCTTGTTTGGCTAATTCTGTATTGTGCGTAACGATGATGAAGCTTTGTCCGAGTTCATCCCTAAGCTGAAAAAACAGTTGATGTAGGTCGGAAGCGTTTTGAGAATCGAGGTTACCTGAAGGTTCGTCGGCCAAGACCACGGATGGCTTGTTCATCAAGGCGCGAGCCACGGCCACCCGTTGCTGTTCCCCGCCTGAAAGTTCTCCCGGTTTATGCAGTGCCCTTTCGCTGATGTGCAAAAGCTCTAATAATTCGTGTGCTCTGGTTTCCGCCTCTTTTTTAGAAAGTCCTTTGATATAGGCGGGAAAGCAAATGTTTTCGATGGCGGTGAATTCAGGTAGTAGGTGGTGAAATTGAAAAACAAATCCCAGCTTGTCGTTTCTGAACTGAGCCAGCTTATTGCCTTTGAGTTTGCTCACTTCTTGTCCGCCGATATACAGTTCACCCGAATCCATGTGGTCTAAGGTGCCCAGAATCTGAAGAAGGGTAGATTTACCCGCACCTGAGGCTCCAACAATGCTGGCTACTTGTCCGGCTCCGATTTCCAAATCGATGCCGCGTAATACTTCCAGCTTACCGTATGCTTTGCGAATCCCTCTAGCTTCCACCATAGGCAGCGAAGATAGGATTTATCGCGATTAGGATAAATACCCCGATTCCTCCATGGGATTGATTCGAAAGAAATCCTTTTTAACTCAGGGTCATATCTCCTTGAAACCACCGTAGATAAAGCGGATGAGGGAGGTTCTAAGCTCTTTCGTTTAATTCCTTGTTCGCTTGCTCCTCAAATCCTATTTTTGCCGCACCTAAATCGATTTAAATAACCAGATATGAATATTCACGAGTACCAGGCGAAAGCCATCTTGAATAAATACGGTGTTGCAATCCAGAATGGTATTGTAGCTACTACACCGGAAGAAGCCGTTGAAGCGGCCAAACAAATGCATGCCTCTTCAGGTCAGAGCTGGGTTGTGGTAAAATCACAAATCCATGCTGGCGGACGTGGAAAAGGTAATATCGTTGGGACTGAGCAAAGAGGTGTGGCCTTGGCTAAGAACCTGGATGCAGTGAAAGAAATCTCTACCAATATCTTGGGTAATGTTTTGGTTACCATCCAGACTGGTGAGAAAGGTAAAAAAGTAAGTAAGGTTCTCGTTGCTGAAGACGTTTACTACCCAGGTGCTTCTGAGCCTAAAGAATACTATATGTCGGTTTTGTTGGATCGTCAGACCAGCCAAAACGTAATCATCTACACTACCGAAGGTGGTATGGATATCGAAGAAGTGGCTGAGCATACGCCAGAAAAAATCCACAAAGAATGGATCGACCCACTTACCGGACTTACCGGATTCCAAGCTCGTAAAATCGCTTATAACCTTGGTTTGAGCGGACAAGCAAACAAAGAGATGGTGAAATTCGTAACAGCGCTTTACAAAGCCTACGAAGAAACTGACTCAGCCATGTTCGAAATCAACCCGGTATTGAAAACTTCCGATGATAAAATCTTGGCAGTTGATGCTAAAGTTGACATCGACGATAACGCATTGTACCGTCACGCTGACCTTGCAGAATTGCGCGATGAGTCTGAAGAAGATCCTACCGAAGTAGAAGCAAAGAAATCTAACCTTAACTACGTGAAACTTGATGGTAACGTAGGTTGTATGGTGAACGGTGCTGGTTTAGCGATGGCTACCATGGACATCATCAAGTTGAGCGGCGGCGAGCCGGCTAACTTCTTGGACGTGGGAGGTACTGCAAACGCACAAACAGTAGAAGCAGGTTTCCGTATCATCTTGTCAGACCCTAACGTAAAAGCCATTTTGGTTAACGTATTCGGTGGTATCGTTCGTTGCGACCGTGTTGCACAAGGTATCGTAGACGCTTACAATAATATCGGAAATATTCCGGTGCCTATCATCGTTCGTTTGCAAGGAACCAATGCAGAAGAAGGCAAGAAACTGATTGACGATTCAGGATTGAAAGTTTTCTCTGCTATTCAATTAAAAGAAGCAGCTGACTTAGTGAAACAAGTATTGAGCTAAGCATCGCTGAAACGATAAACAGAAAAGCCCGGCCATTTGGTTGGGCTTTTTTTGTGGGGAATGAGGTCAGAAAGAAGGTGCTTCGCAATACTTTCGGATAGGTTGAGGATGAGATTAAGGTTGAGGTTGGGGTTAAGAATAGTTTATTTTCAACTTCTTTCCTGAAGTGATGTAGCCTCTACTTCAGCACCAATAACTCAAATCGCTCGACAAATCTTAGAATGGCGATTTCCACTTCGGGTTGGTCACCAAGGTTGAATCATTCAATAGTTTCAAGAAGGCAATTACATCTTGCTTGTCTTGAGCAGAAAGCCTAGGGATAGGCTGTTGGTTTGCATCCATGTGCTTCACTAAATTCACATTTAAAGTGGAGCTAAACTGAAATCCATGATCGTAGTGATCCAATACTTCTTCTAAGGTTGCAAAACGGCCGTCGTGCATATAGGGTGCGGTATACGCCAGGTTTCTGAGTGATGGCGTTTTGAACTTGCCTATATCGCTAGCCTTTCCTGTTACACGAGCATAACCCGAATCTGGCGAAGCTTCCAGTCCATTATTGGCAAATTCATTTTCCCTTAAATCAATAATAAAAGGAGAGTTTAAGGTATGGCAATGCCTACAGTCTGCACCGGTTTCGCTTAAAAATAAATTAAAGCCGCGGGCCTCAGAAGCAGTCATGTGGGCTGCCGGGTTTTGCGGGGTCTTTTGCACGTACTCATCCCATTTCGATTGGTAACTTGTAATGCTGCGTATGAACTGAGCAATGGCAAATCGAAGCGTGGTTTCTGTTATTTCCTTATCCGGAAAGGCTTGTTTAAATCGTGCCGGGTAGCTAGGATGGGCTTTGAGTCTTGCCACCGCTTCCGTTAGGCTGAGGTTCATCTCATGCACTGCCGTAATTGGTTCACCGGCCAGCGATTCCAAGGTGCTTTGTCTGCCATCCCAGAAATAGCCTGAGCTCCAATTCAGGTTAAACAGCGCCATGGCGTTTTTCGTTCCAACAGCTCCTTCACTCCCCAAGCTTACCTCAAGGCCATGATCAGTGAAGCCGAAGCCCTGGTTATGACAGCTAGCGCAACTCTGGGAACTGTTTTTAGACAAGAGTGGATCATAGAATAAATACCGACCTAACTCAACGCCTTCATTGGTCAATGGATTTTCAGCGATGAAATTGCCCAAAGGCCAATTGGATGGAACGTCCAATACATAAGTAGTGGGACCCGGGGTACCTACAGTAGGCGGTTCGTCCGGTTTACACGATTCCAATCCGGCAATCAGACCGAAGATCAGTCCAAGGGTTAAGAGGTATTTACTATTTCTCATTCAGCAGTCCAAGCGTTTAAAAGGTTATCGCGTAGCAGCATGGTAAAAGTAGGCTCATCCATGGTATGGGATACAGCCGGTACTTCGTTTAACTTGATCAAATTCGGATTATCAAACAATTCCATCAGCTCAAAGTTCAGGTTGATGGTGGCTTTCGTATTGGAAACGGTCAATGCCTTTGTGGTACTGATAGGCAGGCTATAGCTCATCAGGTAATTGTCGGCGCCAATATGGTAACCAAACGGCACCACCACGTCGTTGCTGTTTTTAAACTTGCCTTCGTACTTGATAAAGATATATCCGGTATTCCATGTCCAAAGCATGTTATAGGCTGGATCAAGGGTATTGAAATGATCGATATTGTGGTTAATGGCAGAGTCTAATCCCATGTAAAAACGCACGCTATCGTATTGTCCGAAGGGCAGGTCTTTGAAGTTTAAGGTTTGACTGGAAGCGATATCGTATTCCACCAAAGCATATTTCTCTACTTTTTCCCAGCCTGTTTCCGGACTGTGAAACTCAAAGTTGCTCAGGTAATGACGAATCAAGTCGAGCTGCACGCTGTCGCCGGCCGGAGTAACATACTCCATGCTTTCCCAGTTCACCGCGTTGCCATTCGCTTGAAAATTAACCTTCACCTCTAGTTCACCACCGCGGGCTTCAGGGGTTGCGGTAGGCTCTTTTTCAGAACAAGCATTGAGCATAAAAAGGCTACCAAGAGCAGCAGCAAATAAATATTTCTTCATCGTTTTCATGGGTAAGACCAGTTAAGTGAGTAATTCGTTGTTTCACTTAGCAAGTTATTTTTAAAAGGGCAGAATGTGAGTGACTTAGGTCACCCTAGGGTTTGGCTTTTCTGATCTCATCCAGAAGCTTTACTGTTCCTAGTACATTATTGCCATTTGCCTTTCCTACTTCAATGGCTTCTTCGGCTTTCTTTTCTGCCTCGTCTAGCTTACCGGCTTTTTTCAAGAGGGCCGCATGAGTATCCAGGTAATTGTAATCTTTGTTCTCCTTGCAAACCGCGTCAATCCATGTTAAAGCTGAAGCAAGTAAGGCTTCGTCATTTGAATTTTCATATACATCCCAAGCTTGGGTATTCCACCAATTGGCGTCGTCCATGCCTTTATCAGCAAAACGTTTGTCCAGCAGCGATTTAACTTCAGCCCATACTTCCATCTCTTTGTAAAGGTAGAGTCGGTAATAGAATCCGGATTCCGCGCCATTTTGCAAAAGCGGTAAACGCTCCTTCAGCAGTTTCTCTGCTCTATCCGGCTCTCTGCTTTTCGCTAAACGCTGAATTTGGCTACCTAAAATGGTTCCGGCAATATCATCGGTTTTGTCGCGGCCATAAAGGGAATCAAGGCTGGGCTTGGTTTCCCAAAATTGTTCGAGCCCTGCTTCATCCATCTGTCCAACAAAACGGGAGAATACGGTCCAGTTGATTTCTTGGCTTAAGTCGCTATTCATGTTGAACCAAGCTTGCACCAAGGTATCGGTAGGAAACTTCTTTTTTCCATTGCCTTGCATCGCTAGCAAATAAAACTCAGGGTAATACAAGTTGAATTTCGGGGTATAACCCGGTCTTTTAACATGGTGATCTGGCGATACCATTTCATTTAAGGTTTTCTGAAAAACCGACACTTCTTGGTAGCCCACGGTTTGATACACCAGTTCCCCATCGCTATTAAAAACCAGGTAAGTGGGGAATGAAGTAATACCGTATTTCAAGGCTAATTGTATCCCCAAGTCTTCTTTTTCCATTTCCAGCTTGAGGTTGATGAAATGCTGGTTCATAAAAGCACCGATACCCGAATCAGCAAAGGTCTTTTTGTCCATCACCTTGCACCAACCACACCAATCGGTATAGGCATCTAAGAAGATTAGCTTCTTCGCGGCAGCGGCTTCTTTGCGAATGCCGTCCCAATCTTGACTTTTTATAAAATTCGCTTGAGCGCCAGCATCGCTAACGGCCCAAGACATGAGAATAAACAGAAGTAGTTTACGCATACAGCGAAGTTAAGCCATTTTAAAACGAGTAAAACCGCTTCCTCGGCTTGATTTTATACCTTTGCCGGATTAGTTTACCTATACCATGAAAATAGACAGTCACGCACACATACTCCCAAAGACTTGGCCTAGCCTAAAAGAAAAGTACGGTTACGGTGGTTTTATTTACCTAGATCACAAAGAAGAAGGGGTAGCTGATATGATGCGCGACGACGGGAAATTCTTCCGCCGGATTGAAGAAAATTGCTGGAACCCAGAAGCGATTATCAGCGATATGGATGCCAATGGGGTAGACATGATGACGCTCTGCACCGTTCCTGTTTTGTTCAATTACTGGGCAAAGCCGGAAGATGCCTACGACTGGGCTTGCTTCTTAAACGATCACATTGCCGAAGTACAAAACAAATACAAATCGCGTTTTATCAGCTTGGGTACCTTGCCTATGCAAGATATCGACTTAGCCGTTAAAGAATTGGAGCGATGTAAAAACGTACTTGGCCTACGCGGCGTACAGATTGGCAGTCACATTGAAGATAAAAACCTGGATGATCCAATCTTCCACCCGTTCTACAGAGCTTGTGAAGAATTGGATATGGCCATTTTCGTGCACCCTTGGGACATGATGGGCCAAGAGAAAATGCCGAAGTATTTCCTGCCTTGGTTGGTGGGCATGCCGGCCGAAACCTCTTTAGCAATTTGCTCCATGATTTTCGGTGGCATCTTCGATAAATTCCCGAAACTGCGTGTGATGTTCGCGCACGGTGGAGGTAGTTTTCCGTTTACAGTCGGACGAGTTTCGCACGGATGGCATTGCCGTCAGGATTTATGCGACGTGAACAAAATCCAAGATCCACGCGAGTATATCGGTCGTTTTTGGGTGGATGGCATCACACACGACATAGACGCACTCAAGTTTTTAATTGAAACCATGGGCGCCGATAAAATCACCTACGGCACAGATTATCCTTTCCCTTTGGGCGATCTGGAGCATGGCCGATTTATTGAAGAAAGTAACCTACCGGAAGAGGTGAAAGCAAAAATCTTGCATTCCAACTTCCTCGATTTCTTAAAAATACCTCAAACCGAATTGCAGCAATTACGCGGTTCCTTATAAGCGATACATGACATACGCAGGCTATTTTGAACAGTGGGAAAAACTCGGCGTAAAACGTCCGGAGCAATCTTACGACCTCAGCGAAACTTCTTTCCCTTCTTATTACCAAAAAGCCAGCCTAGAAGGCCTGGCTGAAGACCTGACGCGCCAGCTGGAACTGCTTAGTCCGGTGGCGGTGCTTTTGGCAGATAACGATGAGTACCTGGAGCTGCTTGAAGAATACTTGAGTACTTCTTTTAAAGTTCCTCAACAGGAGGGAAGCAAGGAAGAAGTGCTGGTTTGCATGTTGCATCCTGAGCTATTGCAGGAGCCTCAACTTTTGTTCTGTGAGTTAATCACCTTGGTGGTTTCGCAGAAGCTGGTTGAATTGGGATTTGAGCCCAAAGACCAAGAAGAAGGTCAGTTGGTATTTGAGCTGTTTTGCATCTATGCTGGCTACGGCCAAATCATGCGTAATTCCGCCATGCAAGCGCAGTATTTTCAGGCGCTGAATGAGTCTGACTTGGATGAGTTGCTTGGTGAGTTGCCTAATAAGAATATTCTTTTTGCCTTTGCAGAAGCTGAAAAGCTCTTTGAAAAAGGCAAATACCAGGAAGCAGAAGACGTGATGTTAGGCTTGGTGGAAGAGCTGGAAGAAGGCGACCCAATGCAAGCCGATGCTTACAATAACGCCGGATACTATGCCATGGCGGGCAAGGCTTTTCAAAGGGCTAAGGTATACTTTGAGCAATCGCATTCCATCGATCCGGAATTTGCTGCGGCACAAGAAAACTTGGAGTTTCTGAATTTATTGAAAGGCAAAGTATTGGTAACAGCCGTTCCGGAAGGCGATGAGCCTAGCGTGGAGAAAATTCGTAACCTCGGATTTGCTGCTGCTTTGGAAGGCCGTTGGGAGGAAGCTGCTGAATTGCTGGAGCAAGCTTTGGCAGCTGAGGAATCGGCTTACCTTCTTTACGTGGTGCACAAGCGCATGGGCAATCAGGTGGAGGTAGACCGTGAGTTAACATCCATTTGGGCCGACCAATATCAGCGCGTGTTTTTCCAATAAGCCAATACCTGTTCAAGCTTGGGTTCTAGGTCGGGCAATTGAGCGATGCGGATGAAGTCGCGCCACAGTGATTCATTTGATTTACCTGCATACTGTTCGCTTAGCGATGGCGATTCGTGGGATTTAGAGAGTTTCTGACCTTGCTCATCGTCCAATTGCAAATGATGAATAAAGCAGGTTTCGCCAAAGTGATTGGCTGGCAATGCTTTAGCGATGAGCACTTGTACCTTGCTGCTTTGCCACAAATCTTGTCCACGCACAATCAAATTGGTCCCATACCTAATATCATCAACCACCGAGGCCAGCTGGTAAGCCGGTAACTTGTCTTTTCGTTGTACAATCGGAAAGGCTTCCTCATCATCCAAGGTTAAGAATTCCTTGCCATGCGGCGTTCGCAAGGCTAGGGGAGTATCCGCTGCTGCCTTAAACCGAAGGCAAGTATCAGCCGGCTCATTGGGTGGGTTTCGAAGGCAAAAGCCTCGGTAGAAATTGGCGCCATTGCGTTCTTGCACTTCAGAACGGCTGCAAGCACAGGGAAACAAAAGTGCCTGTTCCTCTAAATGTTGCAAAGCGTGATGGTAGGAGTCGAGTTGGAGCACCTGACTGAAATACTGTTCTTGCTCTTGGGCGTTTTGCGGACCGTGATCCCAATCTAGGCCGATAAAGTCGAGCTGCCTAAAGATATCGTCTAAAAATTCTGGTTTAAAGCGCTCACGGTCAAGGTCGTCTATACGCAAACGAAGTTCACCACCGCGACTTCGGGTTTCCAGCCAGCATAATATAAAGTTGTAGGCATTCCCAAAATGAAGGTATCCGCTAGGTGTTGGCGCTATGCGTCCTTGCCACTGCATACAGCAAAATAAGCTGCCGCAGATGCTTTGTCAATCCATTTGAATTATTTCTCTTTGCGCCATGCAATTTGATTTCAAAACGAAGCTGGGTTTATTCCGTTTTATAGCCCTGCTGGAGGGTCTTTCCTTCCTTATATTATTGTTTATAGCGATGCCGTTGAAGTATGGCGCAGACATGCCTGAAGCAGTTCGCATGGTGGGAATGGCACACGGTGTTTTGTTTGTGGCATACCTGTTTTTGTTGATGGTGGTACGGTCTGAACACAACTGGAGCATAGCGCTCACCATTCGCAGTTTTTTAGCTTCCATTTTGCCTTTCGGCACCTTCTACGCCGATAAACATTGGTGGAAGAAGTAGCTAAGAGCGCAGGGCACAGGGCACAGGGTAAGTTTGAGTTCAGAGTTTGAGTTCAGAGTTTGAGTTCAGAGTTTGAGTTGGTAAATCAGTCAAACATTTAACAATCCCACAGTCTTACAGCCAAGGTCCATAGTGGCTATGTTCTGCGTCGTGGTTGTTATAAAAATTTTAATGTTCTCCGGATAGGCGTTATGCCCTCTATGATGATGAGATGAAGGGATGAGGAGGTGCAGAGAATTCAATTTTCAATTGTACAAAATCAGCAGCATAGGAATTCATTCCAGTGAACGCCTCGGGATTGAAACACTATAAATTAGAACAGAGCCTCCATATAGTCCATGGTCCATGGTCTATTGTCTATGGTCTTTTTCCTCAATTCTCAATCCTTAAAAACCTATCTTCGGTCTATGACCGAAACCAAAGAGATTGAAGGATTTCCTTATCTGTCTTATTCCCCTGCGGAGTTTAGCGATGTTCAGATTTTGGAAAGGGCCAAAGCGTTTTACCAAGCGATGGATAGTCGGAGGAGTGTACGCGAATTCTCTTCAGAGCCTATCGCTAAGGAAGTGATAGAACAGCTAATTCTTACCGCTTCCAGCGCACCATCGGGAGCCCATAAACAACCCTGGACCTTCTGCGTGGTGAGTGATCCCGAATTGAAAAAGCAAATACGAGAAGCGGCGGAAGAGGAGGAATACCGCAGTTATAACGGTCGCATGAGTGAGGAATGGCTGAAAGACTTGGCTCCCTTGGGTACCGACTGGCGTAAGCCGTTTCTGGAAAAAGCCCCGTACCTGATTGTGGTTTTCAAACGGGTTTACGAGCTAGAACCCGCCGGACCTAAGCACCAAAATTATTACGTGAATGAATCGGTAGGATTGGCTTGTGGCTTTTTGCTGGCGGCCATCCACCAAGCAGGCCTGGTATCGCTAACCCATACACCGAGTCCGATGAGCTTCTTAACCCAACTTCTGAAACGTCCGGAAAATGAAAGACCCTTTTTACTCATACCGGTAAGCAAACCCGCCAAAGAAATATGGGTTCCCGATATCAAACGAAAATCGATTTCGGAAATGAGTACATGGTACTAGGGATTTGAGAGGATTCGAACAATTTTACAGTCAACATCCTACATTTAACAATTCAATCCAACAGTCCTACAATCCCACAATCCCACATTCTTCCCTATCTTCGCTCCCATGAATAAAGGTCCTATTTCACAGTTTATTGAGCACCATTACCGTCACTTCAATGCGGCAGCTTTGAAAGATGCGGCTAAGGGCTATGAAACCCACTTATTGGAAGGGGGGAAAATGATGGTTACACTGGCAGGTGCCATGAGTACTGCCGAGTTAGGTGTGTCGTTGGCTGAGATGATTCGCCAAGACAAGATTCACATCATTTCCTGTACAGGTGCAAACTTGGAAGAAGACTTGATGAACTTGGTTGCGCATTCACACTACCGTCGCATTCCAAACTACCGCGACTTAACTCCGCAAGAGGAGTGGGACTTGCTTGAAAAAGGCTTGAACCGCGTTACCGATACCTGCATCCCGGAAGAAGAAGCATTCCGTCGCTTGCAGAAACACATTCACGATCTATGGAAGAAAGCAGATGATGCAGGCGAACGTTATTTCCCGCATGAGTTTATGTTCCAGATGATTAAGAGTGGTGTTTTGGAGCAGTACTATGAAATCGATCCGAAAGACTCTTGGATGATTGCGGCAGCAGAGAAGAATTTGCCAATCGTAGTAGGTGGATGGGAAGACAGCACCATGGGTAATATTTTTGCTTCGTATGTAGTGAAAAATGAAATGAAAGCGACTACCATGAAAAGTGGTATCGAATACATGGTTTGGTTAACCGACTGGTACCGTCAGAACTCAGGAGGAAAAGGCGTAGGCTTCTTCCAAATTGGAGGCGGTATTGCAGGCGATTTCCCAATCTGCGTGGTACCGATGATGTACCAAGATTTGGAATGGCATGATGTGCCATTTTGGAGTTATTTCTGCCAAATTAGCGATTCCACCACCTCTTACGGCTCATACTCGGGCGCTGTTCCGAATGAGAAAATCACGTGGGGTAAATTGGATATCCATACACCGAAATACATTGTAGAATCCGATGCCACTATCGTTGCACCACTGGTTTTTGCCTGGGTGCTAGGCTGGTAATTGCACGGCAGTCTAATGAATAAACACGAGGCCTTCGCGTTGCTGGAATCGTCTTGGAAAGGGAAATACCCTTTTGAAGAGGAAGAACTACAGCAGCTGAAGGCCTTGTTTGATTTTGTGCAATTCAAGCGCAAAGACTTCTTAATCAAGGAGGGCATGCAGGAGCACGGCATTTACTTTATAGCTGAGGGCATCCTAAGGGCTTACTTTGAAAACGAAGAACAGGAAATTACGGCAGCTTTTATTTATTCCGGATATTGGTCGAGCAGCTTTGCCTCTTTTTTAAGCGGTGTTCCCAGCGATTATAATGTGGAAGTTTTGGAAGACGTAAGTGCCTTATACTTAAACAAAGAGAAGCTGGAAAGGGCCTTGCAAGCATCCGAGCAGTTTGCCTTATACTACCGCCGACTACTAGAAAATGTGGTGGTGGGCATGCAATTTAGGGAACGTGAATTGCTAGCTAGTACCGCTGAACAACGATTTGAGCGGTTTATGAAACAGAGTGCATTCCTAACGCAGCGACTTCCATTAAAGCATATTGCTTCGTACCTTAGTATGACACCTGAGACATTTTCCCGGCTCAGAAGAAAATGGATGGAAAAATGAAAGGGAGACAAGCAGTAGATAGCCTATTTGATTCTTTGTACAGTGAGTTGGCCAAACAAGAAAAGGTGGCCAAAGAGCTGGAAGAGATGCCTGTGCAAAACCTGATGCAAAGGCCTGCACCGGAATCGTGGAATGCCTTGGAAGCTATCGCTCACTTAAACAGTTACGCACGTTATTATTTGCCGGCCTTCAATAGGGCCATAGAAGATGCGGAGAAGAAAGGTTATAAGCCCGAAACGCACTTCAAATCATCCTGGATCGGACGCTATTCCATCCGCAGCGTATCTCCCGAAACTCGAAAAAGAAAATTGAAGTCGCCAAAGGCGCATAACCAAGCCAAGCAGGCTACGGTGCCTATGTCGAAAGACGAATTGCTCCGATTTAGGAATCACCTTGACGGCATTCGCCTTGTCTTGGAAAAGAGTAGGAGGGTGAGTCTGAGCAAAACAAAAATCTCCATTGAAATAGCTGTGTGGCTCAAACTATCGTTGGGCGATTTTTTACCCTTTCTAATTACGCACCAGAGTCGTCACTTAGACCAGGCTATGGAAGCAGCCCAGCTTACACATTCAGCACATCCATCAGCTTCAAGAGCTGCGGGTTAATGTCTTTTCGCTTGTAGATTGCCTCTTCAAACGGGGTAAAGCTTACTTCGTTGTTTACTATACCACAGGCCACATTGGTTTTCCCTTCCAATAAAGCTTCAACCGAAGCTGCACCAATGCGTGTGGCCAGCAGACGGTCTGCGGCGGTAGGTTGACCGCCACGTTGAATATGACCTAAGATGGTTACGCGTGGGTCAATCTCAGGGTATTTCTCTTTCACCTTCGCCGCTAGCTCCATCGCTCCACCTTCTTCTTCACCTTCAGCTACAACAATGATGGAAAAGGATTTTCTTCTTCTCTTTTTGCTGAATAGCTCTTCAATCCAATTCTTACGGTTGGCTTGTTCCGGAATAAAGACGGCTTCGGCACCTCCACCTAAGCCTACTTCCAAGGCAATGAAGCCGGCATCACGGCCCATTACTTCCACAAAAAAGGTTCGGTTATGGGAGTCGGCGGTGTCTCTGATGCGGTCTATGGCATCCATGGCTGTGTTGACGGCTGTATCAAAGCCAATGGTATAATCGGTACCGTATAAATCGTTATCGATGGTACCCGGGGCTCCTACGCAACGAATACCGTGCTCTTCAAACAAAGTCATTGCTCCGGTATAACTTCCGTTTCCGCCAATGCAAACCAGTCCTTCGATACCGTGTTTTTTGAGGTTCTTAGCCGCTTTAGCTCGGCCTTCCGGCGTCATAAAATCTTTGCTGCGTGCTGTTTTCAGAACGGTACCGCCGCGTTGAATGATATTGGCTACGCTTTGGGTATCCATCGGGAATATATCGCCGTTAATCATGCCTTCATAGCCTCTGCGTATGCCGTATATCTCGACTTTATGGTAGATGGCACTACGAACGGCTGCACGGATACAAGCATTCATTCCGGGCGAATCACCGCCGCTGGTGAAAACAGCTATCTTTTTCATATCGCTAAAATAAAAAAGCCTCCCCGAATTTCGGAGAGGCTTAGTGTATTTTTTACAATTACTAAATTAGTTAGATACGAATTTAGCGTCGAATGACAACACGCCTGAAGATGAAGCAGGAGTGATAGAGTTGATTCTCAACAAACCGTAAGTTTTGTTACCGGCAGTCAAGAACAATACTACGTCACCAACTTGAAGGTCGTTAGCCATTTTAAGGGTAGAACCTGCAGCAACTTCTGTATCGATAGCATCGCTCATGGTGATGTTGTCGAAATCAGCAGAAGTCAAAGTAGTTTTTCTGAATTGGGTTGCGTTACGGGTACCCCAGTTAGCTACGCTTGCATGAACTTGAGCAACTTGAGCATCATCTGGAGCAGCCAAAGTAGCTTTGTTAGTAGCACCGTAGTAGTAGATCATATCGATAGTGCCAGGGTTAGAGTTCGCATCAGCAGTCAACAATGCTTGGAAAGTATTGAAACTCCAGAAAGAACCGTAAGTAGCGTTAGATTGAGCACCAACTTCAGCGTTTGTACGAGACTGAACAGCTACAGAAGCAGCGTTAACAGTTAACAAAATTGATTTAGAAGCAGTAGTACCGTTGCTCATGTAAACAATCACAGTTACTTTTTCAGTTCCTTTGATAGAACCTACTGAGTAAGGGATGTCCATTGAGAAGTTTTTAGTCTTCAAAGAAGTGATGATTGAATCACCATCAGCTGTCAATGGAACGATGGTTTCAGTACCACCATTGTAGGATAAAGTAACTCTAACTTTTTCAAGGTTTTCAACACCTGTAGCGTTAATACCAAATTTAATTTGATCGCCAGCCTGAACAGTTGAATTCTGAGATACGTACTCAGCCCCACCTTTCCAGTCGAAGCTTGGTCTTGGAGTGGCATCTGTAACAGTGTCATCACCACAAGAGCTTAGTCCAAAAGCCAGTGCACCGGCCATTACGAACATGATTCCTAGTTTCTTCATAAGGATTATTTTTTTTATTTATTGCTTTCTAACAAAGGTATAAAAAATTGATACATAACAAGGGGCACAGGGAATTAGAGCCATTTTTTTCTACGGAAATACAAAAGTTGAAGGATGGCCACCAACATCATGATTCCAACTATAGATAAATACCCATAAGGCTCATACAGTTCCGGCATGTTCCAAGGCAGGGCATTTCCTTCTTTGTTGTGAGCCGCGAAATTCATCCCGTAAAAGCCGGCTATAAAGGAGAGTGGAATGAAAATACTGGAGATCACCGTGAGCACTTTCATTACTTCACCCATCTTATTGTTTACGCTCGACATGTAAATATCCAACAATGAATAATTAAATTCTTTCAAGCCTTCAATCAGGTCGAGTATGTGCACGGTATGGTCAAACGCATCTTGCAGGTAAATCCCAAATCGCTCTTGTTTCTCAATGCTCAGGTTGCGTATCAAATCGCTCAAGTTATCCTTCTCAGCTACCATGGTCTTACGCAAAAGTTGAAGCTGCTTCCGGTAGGTTTGAATTTCGCTCAAATGCCATTTTTCAGGATTGTCAAACAGTTGATCTTCGAGCGATTCCAACTGAACCTCTATGTGATCTACAATGGGGAAGTAGGAGTCAATTACCGCGTCGGTAATGGCGTAATAGAGGTAGAAAACCGGACTTTTTCGAAGCAATGTGCCGGTAACTTTGATGCGTTCCCTTACCGGATTCAGGCAATCAAAATCCGTTTCTTGCATCGTGATGATGAGATGATCGAAAAAGAATACGTTCATCTGATCGTCTACCAATTGCTGTTCGGCATCGTAATACAGCATGCGGTTGATGTCGAATACGTGTCCGGCATTTACTTCCAACTTCGGACGGGCATTGCCTGCTAAAACATCTTCCAACTCCAAGGTATGGATGTGGAACGCATCTTTAATCTGGTGAAAGAATTCAGAATTGCCGTAGCCGATAATCTGCAACCAATGGTTTTGATCACTGTGTTGGTTGATGTATTCTGAGGCGGCACTAGCCGTTGGGAATTCATTTACTGCATAATCATCCAGGTGATACGAGGTGAGTACAAGTTTTGGAGCAGCTCCTGAATCGAAGTTAATATAGCCGGGAATGGAACCCGGTGGCGAACGCCTATTCACTTTCTTCACATTGCCTTTTTTCTTGGATTTCTGCTTCGTGGCCATGACCAAAGTTTGGCATTTTCAGAGGGAAAAGCAAAGCCGAGTAGGTGATGAGTGGAAAAGAATTTTTTAGGTGAACAAGGATTTTCATGCTTGTAACTTAGATTTGATTGCTATGACGCTTGCAACTGCTGATATCATTGTCATTCTTATCTACCTGGCCTTTACCCTCACAGTAGGCTTGCTCACCGCTAAAAAGGCCTCCAAAGGATTGGAGAGTTTTTTCCTCGGCGGACGAAATCTCCCTTGGTACCTCGTTGGCATCTCCATGGTGGCTACCACCTTTGCTGCAGATACCCCTTTGGCCGTAACGGAAATTGTGGCATCGAATGGGATATCAGGCAACTGGATCTGGTGGAACTTTGCCATCGGCGGACTGCTTACTACCTTCTTTTTTGCCCGACTCTGGCGTCGATCAGGCGTACTTACCGAAGTAGAGTTTATCGAACTTCGCTATTCCGGTAAGGCAGCGGCTTTCCTGCGTGGGTTTAAGTCGGTATACCTGGGTTTATTCATGAATATCTTGGTCATCGCTTGGGTGAATAAAGCCCTCATGACTTTATTGGAAGTCTTCTTCGGACTAGGCATCGAAATGCAGTTTTTGGTTACCGGCGGCGCCATGTTATTTGTAGCCGTTTACTCTTCCTTATCGGGATTATTGGGTGTGGTCTTAACCGATGCAGTGCAGTTTGTGGTAGCGATGGTAGGCTGTATCATCTTAGCGATGCTTGTGCTGAACAGTGAAGAGGTGGGTGGAATAGAAAACATGAAAGCCGCTTTGCCCGCCGGTACCTTAGATTTCATTCCGAGCTTTGAAAGTTTGGACGGCGTTAAGGCGTGGGCTCTTACACCTTTGGCTTTTCTCGCCTATGTGGGCGTGATGTGGTGGAGCAGCTGGTATCCCGGACAAGAACCCGGGGGTGGGGGTTATATCGCTCAAAGAATGATGAGTGCGAAAAACGAAAAGCATGCAGTCTATGCCACCTTATTCTTCCAGCTCGCACATTACTGCCTTCGCCCTTGGCCTTGGATCATGGTTGGCTTAGCCGCTATGGTACTTTACCCGGATATCATGCAATCGGATAATCCCGGACAAGGCTATGTTATGGCCATGAAGGAGTTTTTACCGGATGGGGTTCGTGGATTATTACTCGTTGCATTTTTGGCCGCCTACATGAGCACCATTTCTACCCAATTAAACTGGGGTGCATCGTATTTGACCAACGATTTATACAAACGCTTCTTCGCCGGAAAATCGGCCGATAACGATAAGAAGAATATCTTGGTTTCACGTTTAATCACCTTGGGCTTGATGCTCGTTGGATTAACCGCTACGGCCTTTGTAGACCAAATCAAAGACGTGTGGTTATTCTTATTAGAATGCGGGGCCGGATTGGGCCTTGTCTTGATTCTACGTTGGTACTGGTGGAGAGTGAATGTTTGGTCTGAGATTGCCGCCACGCTAACGCCCTTTGTATTGTACGGTATTATCTTATTGGCTAGAAACTACTATGCATTGCAGTATACCATTATCCCTGAGGGAAGCAGTGCCATGAAGTTGGTAGAAGAGGCGCATCCTAACCTGTTTTTTCCCAATAGCTTTTTTTTCACGGTACTCATCACAACAGTAGTTTGGCTGTTGGTTACCTTCCTAACTAAACCTGTTGAGCAAGTTCAACTTCAAAAGTTCTACGATAAAGTAAAGCCCATGGGAAGCTGGCGTCCGTTTAACGCCAACATGAGTCAATCCAATAGGCCACTAATCTGGAGTTTCTTCAGCTGGTTGCTGTCGGTGGTTTTCACCTACAGTGTACTCTTCGCTACCGGAAAGTTTTTACTGGGTTTCCAGCAAGAAGCCCTATATTTTGGATTGAGTGCCGGAATAAGTTTGCTTCTTTTTCTACTGATTTTAAAATGGTCGAAATTGTTCGACTGACAAAAAGTGCGAGAAGGCCCTTGGCATAGGACTTGAACCCAAGCTGAACCGTGACGCCTGTAACGGAGTACCTTAAAAAGAATTTCATGTTTAAGAAGGATAGTAAAATTGTGATAGCGACTGGATTTGGAGGAGAAGACAATGAGGGACCGGATTTCTTGCCCTTGCTTTCTCAAGAAGACGAAGACGAAATAAATAAGGAAGATAATCCTGATGAACTGCCAATATTGCCGCTTCGGAACACCGTGATGTTCCCGGGTGTCGTGTTTCCTATAACCGTTGGCAGAGATAAATCGATAAAACTCATCAAAGACGCCAATGCCGGTAACAAAGAAATCGGCGTGGTGGCACAAATCGACGGGAGTACAGAAGATCCCGACTTCACTGAACTGCATAAAACCGGAACCTTGGCGCTTATCCTCAAGGTGCTCCGCATGCCCGACGGCAATACTACCGTAATCATCCAAGGTAAAAAGCGATTTGAGCTGGGTGAAGTAGTAACAACAGAACCTTACTTGAAAGCGAAAGTGACCACCTTTGGTCCGGAGAAGGTGAAGGTAGACAAAGAGACCGAAGCCCTGATCGATAGCATCAAAGAGCTCGCTCTGAACATCATTGAGATCTCGCCTAATATTCCAACCGAGGCCTCTTTTGCGCTTAAAAACATCGATAGCCCGAATTTCCTAGTCAACTTCATCGCTTCCAACCTGAATGTGGAAGTGGTAGATAAGCAGCGAATCTTAGAAGCTCCAACGTTTGACGAACGTGCTTCTTTGGTTTTGGAATACCTCACCCAAGAAATGCAAATGCTCGAACTCAAAAACGAGATTCAGAGCAAGGTGAAGGGCGACCTCGACAAACAACAGAAAGAATACTTCTTGCAACAGCAGATTCGTGCTTTGCAGGAGGAGCTAGGGCAGGATAGCCCGGATAAAGAAATTGCCAACCTGCGCGAGAAAGCAGAAAACAAACGTTGGGGTAAAGCGATACACGACCACTTTATTAAGGAACTTGATCGCTTGCAGCGCCTCAACCCAATGGCGCCGGATTATTCCATTTACCTCAATTACCTGCAGCTGTTACTCGACCTCCCTTGGAACGAGTTTACCAAAGACAATTTCGACCTGAAGAAGGCACGTCAGGTGCTAGACCGCGATCATTTCGGTTTGGATAAGGTGAAAGACAGAATCTTAGAATACCTCGCGGTATTGAA
This sequence comes from Bacteroidota bacterium, assembly GCA_006226545.1. Classification (GTDB taxonomy): domain Bacteria; phylum Bacteroidota; class Bacteroidia; order UBA8524; family UBA8524; genus M1806. The sequence continues at coordinate 136,919 of SBGR01000025.1, forward strand.
GCTGAAGGGCGACATGAAGAGTCCGATTTTATGCCTTTACGGCCCTCCGGGTGTGGGTAAAACCTCCTTGGGTAAATCGGTAGCCGAGGCTTTGGGTAGAAAATACGTGAGGATGTCACTCGGTGGTTTGCGCGACGAAGCAGAGATTCGCGGTCACCGCAAAACGTATATTGGCGCTATGCCGGGCCGCGTGATTCAATCGCTCAAAAAGGCCCAATCGGCTAACCCGATTTTCATCTTGGATGAGATTGATAAACTGGCTTCTGATTTCCGTGGCGATCCAAGTTCGGCTTTGCTGGAAGTATTGGATCCGGAGCAAAACAATGCCTTTTACGATAACTATGTAGAGGCGGAATTCGACCTAAGCAAAGTGATGTTTATCGCTACAGCCAACTACCTCGACAATATCCAACCGGCCCTTTTAGACAGGATGGAAGTTATCGAGATCAACGGTTATACCTTAGAAGAGAAAGTGCAGATAGCGAAGAAGCACCTGGTGCCTAAACAGCGCAAAGCGCACGGCTTGAAGGGTAAGCAGTTGGCATTAAAAGACAAAGTGATTGAAAAAATCATTGAAGAATATACCAGTGAGTCGGGTGTACGTAACCTCGACCGCGTATTGGCTTCTGTAGCCCGAGGGGTAGCCCGCAACGTGGTAGTGGAAGAAGGTCCAATTGGAAACCTCAGTTTGGAAGAAGTGAGGAAGATTTTAGGTCCGAAATCGCATGAGAGGGAAGTATACCAAGGCAACGACGTAGCCGGTGTGGTAACAGGCTTGGCTTGGACACCGGTAGGCGGCACCATCTTGTTTGTGGAAAGCAGCATTACGCCGGGCAAAGGCAAGCTGACGCTAACCGGTAAGTTGGGCGACGTGATGAAAGAATCAGCCATCACCGCTACTACGTTCTTAAAGGCCAATGCAGCTTACCTCGACATCGATCAAAAGGTGTTTGACTATGCCGACTTGCACATTCACTTCCCGGCCGGAGCGGTGCCGAAAGATGGTCCTTCGGCAGGTATTACCATTTTGACTTCCTTGGCCTCGGTGTATACACAGCGTAAGATTAAGCCTTACCTAGCGATGACAGGTGAAATCACGCTTCGTGGCAGAGTGCTTCCGGTAGGCGGAATAAAAGAAAAGATTTTAGCGGCTAAGCGAGCAGGAATCAAGGAGATTATCCTCTGCGAAGACAACCGCAAAGACGTAGAAGAAATCAAACACGACTACGTTAAGGAGCTAACATTCCACTACGTAAAGAACATGTTGGATGTACTGGATATTGCCTTATTGGAGGAGAAAGTAAAACGCCCGATTGACGTGCACTCCTTTATCCCTGAAAAAAATAAAGAAGAGATTCTGAATTAATTGATTTGTTCCGGTGGCTGCTTATATTTGCAGCCCCATCGGCAAGCCCAGGTGGTGAAATTGGTAGACACGCCATCTTGAGGGGGTGGTTCCGTAACGGTGTAGGGGTTCGAGTCCCCTCCTGGGCACATGTATTACTCACAAAATCGAGTAATATCTAACAAAATCAAGCCTCTGATAATCTATCAGAGGCTTTTTTCTTTTCAAAATTTTCAAATTGTAACGATTTACTAGGTCGGCAATTAGGTTTGCACTCATTTTGCAAATCACTGCCAACCTAATTGTATTCTTAAAGTTGATTTTTGCTATTGAATTTGAAAGGATTAATATTCGGTATGTTGGCTATTGAGTCAACCTTTTTTCATTTGAATTAAAGTGTAACACTCCCAAAATTTCAGACTAGATTTCACATTGGTGAGTTAATATTTAGTAATTCAATTTTAAAATTTTCCGAGCTGCAGTTTGACCAATTCTATATTTTACCATTTGTTTGCTAGCTAGGAAGTAATCTGCGATTTCGTCTTCGGTTGCTCCATACTTCAATTTTGCGAAAAGCCCAGCCTTTGAAATCTGAAGGCATGACCCTAAATATTCAGCTTCAGCCTCGAGCTGTGGGTTAAAGGAACGCATATGCCACGGAAAATCATGAGTGGTAATTTGATTTTCATGATGCTGACATATAATATGAGCAAGTTCATGCATTAGATCACTTTGAATTCGTGCAGGAGAATTTATATTGTTATGCACAATGACGTGGGTCTGATTTATTGGAAATGTCAATGCATGCCACTCCACTGTATTGTTTGCTAACCCTTTCAAGTGGCGTAATTCATTCACAGGCAATCCTATTTCATCTATGTTAAAAACAATCACATTCAAGTGTTTTGCAAGAACAAATGCATCTAGCGGATTGCACACATGTACTCCAATTTCTTTCCTGAGATGCTCAGATATTCTTTCTGCTTTAGCTTTAAACCCTCTTGGTAGAAGGTTATTTTTGAAGGGCATGATTTGCTTTATTGAAGGCAAGATCAATCACATTCTGCAGGATGGATATTGTTGCTGAATCTAAAGTTTTATCAGCACGTAGATGTGAAAGCATTAAATCTTTTGTGTTGACTTTTTGATTCGTAAATGATGGTTCAGCATCAACGATAAACGTTTCAGCGCTTACTTCCAGCCACTTACACAAGCTAATAAAAGTGTCTACATCAGGTACTTTGCCTTGTTCAACTCTAAGGAGAGTTGGAGCACTTATTTCCCCAATTTCTGAAGCCGCGGACCTAAGTCCTAAGTCACCTCTTTTCGAACGAACCATGCTCGCAAGGAGATCTGTATTGAGATTTTTACTCATATGTTGAAAAATAGTTCATAAATGAAACATGTATCACTTGTTTAACACAAATGATGTTCGTTAGATTTGTGAAACGCATTTCTTTGGTGGTGCAATAATAGCAAAACTCGTGAATGATTCGCAACATATTGGTCACCGAAGAAAATTCATTTACAACATGTGTAAGTTATAAAAATTATTGCGAAATGGCAAAAAACAATCCAATTGGCGACAACGCCAGGAAAGGTGCGGTTAAGAATCGTACTCAAGTGTACAACCCGGTAATTGAACATTGGGTAAAAAGGAATCCCGATACAGGTCGGTTTATGGATGTAAAAACATCCGATTCTAAACCATTTAAGGGGGTACGAAAAGAGAAATGATGAGATCGAATCTCATCACGCCTACTTCCTTCTGGCGGAGAAGAAGGATTTTGTTTCAATCTAAATCGAATAGAGATGCAGAATAATTACGTAACATACCCAAAGAGGGTAAAAGTTTGTAAGAAGGACCTGTGTATTGAAGCGAGTGGAGATAATGCTGATACTCTTGTTTTGGCTTTTTCAATTATGCTTTTATGCGTTGGCATTGGTGTGCTTATTAGTGCGTCGAATTAGAATTCGAATCCGCCCTTTATTCTTGGAGGGCGGATTCTAAATCTTAAAATCAATCACCAAATATTTTTTAAACAATTAATCGAATAAGAAAGGCATATGGCAAATAGTGATAAATTATTTAAAGAGTTCAATTCTAACCTCCAAATTCCAAAATCAAAGCGTGATGCGATCAAGAAATCGGATGACGTTCTGCGGGATAAGATTCGGAAAAATTTTAAGGAAAACCATCCGGGATACATTCCAAGGTTTTACCAACAAGGTTCTAGTAAGACCAAAAACAGGATCCGGACAAAGGATGATACCTGTGATCTGGATGATGGTGTATATTTCAAAGATAATCCGGATAATGTGTCAGGAACAACTCTTCAGTCATGGGTGAAAAAGGCGGTTGACGGAATCACCGATTCAACTCCATCGCATAGAAAGAAATGTATAACAGTAGATTATAAGGCCGGATACAATATAGATTTACCTGTTTTCCTGTTTAATGCGGACAAAGACATGCATCCGAAATTAGCCGTAAAGGATGCTGAATTTCAGGAGGATGACCCGAAGGAATTTATTGAAGAGTTTAATAAATTAAAGGATGCAGGTGGACAACTCATTAGAATTTCCAGGTACTTAAAGGGGTGGTGCGACCACAAAAGAGAAAAGATGCCAAACGGCCTTTCAATGACTGTACTTGCAATGAAGTATCTGGAAAAAAATGATAGAGATGACGTGGCATTGAAATTCACTCTTATTGCGATTGAGACCGCACTCAAAAAGGAGTTTAAGTGTATAATGCCAACTACCCCTAAGGATGACTTGTTTGTTGATTATGATAAAATTAGAAAGGAGAACTTTTTGAATAACCTAGCTGATTTTATCGCTGATGCCAAGAAAGCTGTTGATGAAGAGAAGAATCGCTTGAAAGCGAGTAGACTTTGGCAGAGGCACCTTGGTAAAACGTATTTTCCTGAAGGTGAGGATGAGGATGAAAAGGCATCGTCAGCTAGTCTTTTAACAGGAGTTATTGGATCGGCCAAACCATACTATGCAGGCAACTAATTCTGCGTCTTTTGCTGAACAACTTCAGGATGTGGTTACAGAGTATTCGAATCTGAGAATTCTGTACGATGGCAATGGTGCGCCTTATCTTAAAGGAGTCCTGGATGTGCATGATGATGAGCGGAATGTTGTTGGACATTTTTTGATTGAAGTACATTGCTCTGAAGGCTTTCCTTATCGATTTCCGGCTTTGCTTGAAGTAGGAGGAGAAATTCCGAATAAAGATGACTGGCATAAATACGAAAACAATAGGTGCTGTATCACTGTATTGCCTGATGAGATTATCAAATGTAAACATGGGATTTCGGTTTCAACTTTTGTAGAAAAACATGCAATCCCATATTTGGCGAACCACATCTATAAAAAGCTAGAAGGGAAATATAAAAACGGAGAGTATGCCCATGGTTTACCTGCGTGGAGTCAGTTTTACGGGGAACTAATGAAGACTGAAAATAAAGAAAAGTGGATGGATTATGCGGATATGGCATTTGGAAAGAAAAAGGAGAGCTGTGGCAGAAATGATACGTGTGTCTGCGGATCCGGGTTGAAGTTCAAAAATTGTCATTTGAAGGTATTGGATTCCTTGAGAGATATTGGTGAAAAGGAAGTTTATGGTTTTTTGAATCAATTGTATGTAAGATGAAAAGAAAGTTGTTTATAGGCTCCTCCAAAGAGGGGTTGGAAATTGCCCAACAGTTAAAGGAAAAAGTCGATTTTTCCTGTGGGGATTGGATTCATTCAGAAATTTGGGATGAAAGTGGAGTTTTCTCGCTCAATGGAAATACCCTTAATTCACTGGTAAAGGCATCAAGAAAATTTGACTATGGGGTTCTGGTTGCAACGAAGGATGATATTCTCAAAACAAGAGGGGTAGAACATTTTGCTCCTAGGGATAATGTCATGTTAGAAATTGGAATGTTCATTGGCAGCCTTGGTCTAACAAGAGCGTTTCTTCTACTTGAAGAAGAAAGCAAACTTCCTTCCGATTATAGTGGTATAACAGTTCCTTATTTCCATAGAGAAAAAGTAGGTAGCCTTGGAAACGCAATGGATCAGATAATTGGAGCCATTACACGAACTAAATTGAGTTATAATTTAAAACCAATGCCTTCTGCAGCTCTTGCCCTTGGCTATTTTGACAACTTTATTGAGCCCTTTGCTAAAAGGAAACATGAAAACAATGAGGAGTTCAAATTTCAGATTTTGTTACCAAAGAATATTCAGGATGTAAACGGTGAAAGGCAAAGTTATAAGAACCGCAACCCGAGTACTGAAAAAGGTGTGGCTGGTCCAAATACTAGACCTGTGGCCTTTGAGTTAGATCACCAGCCTAATACCTACTGGGATATTCCCACTACATTGTCTACAATGGGAAGATTAATGGATTTACTGCTTCCCTCTTCAGAAATCGGAATTGATATTGAAAAGCAAGATTGGATTGATCATGAACTCCGAAACTTTGCAGGGACAATTGCCGTATTGGTTGAAAGGAGTTTGGCGTGCAATGGAAAGATAGAGGTATTTAAAATATAGACTACTGTAGAATGGAAAAAACGCTGAATTTGACTCCACTTTGTTGAGGTAAACTGCCCCCTCCTTTAATATACAGGCTAACAAAAAGATAAATGAGTTTGAATGAGGTGGATTTTCGGTTAACTTGACTGCGATTTATTCTCAATTATGGCAAAACGACAAACTGCGAAAGTGGCAAACTCTGACCTTTTGGATGGAGAGAAACTTTATCAAGAAAGAGCAAGATTGACACTGCCCTTTTTGGTTAGACAAGCAAAAGCAGGACAGACAATTTACTATTCAGACCTTGCTGAAGAAGTAAATATTACAAATCCAAGAAACCTAAATTATGTCTTAGGTGCAATTGGCAACGCTTTGATTGATTTAGGCAAAAGAACAAAAACGGAGATTCCACCAATACAATGTGTTGTAATAAATAAGCGTCAAGAGCTTCCTGGTGAAGGAATTGGTTGGTTTATAAGTCCGACGGATTTCGGTAAACTTAACAAAACACAAAAGCAAAAAGTAGTAGCTAGCCAACTGACGAGAATATACACTTATCAACGTTGGGATTGGGTTTTACAACAACTTGAACTTTCCCCTGTACCTACAAACCTTGATAAGGAATTAGCGGAAGCAAAAAATGGAAGAAGTGGTGGAGAAAGTGATCAACACAAAAAATTCAAAGAGTTTATTTCTAAAAACCCAAATGCGATAGGACTTAATGCAAACCTAGCTGAAGGACAACAAGAATATCATCTTCCTTCAGCTGATTCAATAGACGTATTATTTACTGACCAAGACCAGAAAATTGGAATTGAGGTCAAATCCATCATTTCTAATACTGCTGATATATTAAGGGGGCTTTTTCAATGTGTAAAATACAAGTACTTAATAGAAGCTGAACAAACTGTAAATGACGAATTGCCAAACTGTAGAATCATTCTTGCATTGCAGGGACAATTTCCTCAAGAACTAACTTTAGTAAAAAATTTATTGGGAATAGAAGTAGTAGACAGAATAGAACCAGCCGTCAACTCTGTGCTAACCTAAGTCGCAATACCCGTTTTCAATCCCGAGAGATATACTTAATTTAGATTTCCGTTTCCAAACTAACTTTCCGAGCTAAACTTCGCCTGGTGCCAGCACGGAAGCCGTAAGCGGCAACTCTATTGCGAAAGTGCAACTTTGAACCGATAGTAATAAAACAAACAGAAAGTGAGGACAACTCTTAACTTTGAACACGACGACACCAAAAAGCTATTGGCGAAACTTGACTTTGAATTTTTTCTGAAACAAAACATAGAAAAAGAAAAATATCCGCAAAAGGACATTGATAAAATTTATTCGAGTTACCAGCGGACATTAAAACAAATTGAAGACAAGACAAAAACAGACAAGAAACAATTTGACTACTATACAGAAGGACAGGTCAGGAAAATGTTTATTGGTGGACTTCTACCAGCACTTTTTGAATTAGACGAAAGCCGAGGGCACACAATGTTTGACTTCCATACTCTTGGTGAGAATTGGGCTTACTTTAAACATTGGCAGACATACTATAAACGCAAAATCACAAAAGAAAAAATTTGGGATATAACTGTTAAGGTAGGAAGTGTGCTTGCAATAATACTCTCCGTTTTAAAATTGTTAGAAAACATAAACATTTTATAACAGTCAATATGCAAATGAAACTCTACACTTGGAAAAATCGCCTCAGTTGTCACCCTATTGCTGGAGCAAATTGCCCCTTTAATCTGCAGGTTGGCAATAAAATACATTAATTTGAATTGAGCAACTTATCGGTAACTTGATTCCGATTTTTCCATAGCAAATAGATCAACGTCTTTGGAAAGTAATTTGATGGTTTTAGGAAACAAATATTGTTGTTTTCAATCTTATTATAGAAATTGCTTATCAGTAAGAAAAAGCAAGTATCTGCTTGACTTTAAGAAGTTCGGCATCAAAAAGTAAGTAAATATTTGATCTGCGATTCACCCAAAATCTGATGAAAGAAGATTCACCCCCAATTCACTTACTTGAGGAGCTTCAAAAAGAAGACACATATCAAAAGCTTTTTTTAAATCGAAGAATGGGTTTGTCCATTGCGCTTTTATTTCAACAGTTTGGTTCGGGTACATTTCAAGAGTCCGACATTCACGACGCATTAGTTAAAATGACTGCTAATTCCAAGAATATGTGGAATCAGTACGGTAAGGCCATCAACCTGCTTCAGGAGTTTTTCATTGTCTATGATCAGGATTCGCAGCGATACTCTCTGACTCCCTATGCACAAGAGTATTGTAAAATGGCATCAAAGCAGCTTCGCGGTCGTGTAGATGCAACAAGGATTGAGGCGATCTGTAGAGCGTTGCTTGAAAAGCTATCTGATGACATGGGAGAAAGTAACCTCGAAGAGTGGTTTGAGGTGCATCTCGATGCGTTTAAAAGTGAATTAAGTGACCAAGTACATTTCCTCGATGGCCAGATAAAGAACTCTGTAGATTACCTGCGTCAGAGTTCGCTTATTAATGCCGACAATGCGCTTCTAGTGCTCAGGGGAGTGAATGAAGGATTGACTAAAGTTCGGGAGCAAAACAAGGAGTTAAGATCAGCTTATCGGCAATTAGATACTATTAGAGAAATGCTGGATACCATCGCTCAACACATTTCACGACCGGAACTTCAAGATAAGATTGGTGATGTGAATGAGTTCTTCGGGCGTATCCGTTTTGTCTTGCGAGCAATTGATCAGAAATTGGATCGGATTCAACCTAAGATTCGACAGCTCTTTGCCAACCTGAATCAACCGCTATTGAATGCGCGTGTGGAGCAATTTTTGAGAATACTGTTGAAGGTTTCCACCGTGGAGAACAAAGAACTTCAACTGCCACCAAGTGTGCATCAGCCAAAGATTCGAACACAACCGGTGAACTTCACCGTGGTCGAGAGAAAAACCAATTGGTTTCCAGCAAAACGTAAGCGAGTAATTCTTCCGCAAATTAAGCCAGAGGCTGCGGAGCGGGTCAGGCAAGAGCACTTTCAGTCTATAGCTAATCAAAGCAAGGTCGATCAGCAAGTAGCATTATTGCGCAATAAGCTTCGCCTGAACGGTAGCATAGTCTTTGAAGATGAATTCTTTAATTTGTATGACGGCCAGGGAAATGATTTGGGCAGCACGGTCATGGTATTTTACACGCTCTTGCAGGAAAGTAACAACGACCCGAAGCGGAAGCTTGAAATCTCTCCGACACTTATTAAACATCCTCAAGGAAAAGAAATCTCACTATGCCACCTAACAATCCGGAGCCTATAATCAACCCATTGGAGTTTTTAGAAGATGGTCGCGCTCAAGGGCTGTTTGCAAAGATTGACCAAGCACTAAAGGACGGGTATCACATCCAAAACCGTACTGCTTGGACGGAGCATTGGCGGTTTCTGGATGAACATAAGAACAGCATTAATGAATACTACCAAGCGTATTTTGGAGTCAAGCTATCTTACGCTGGATCAGGAGGGGACCGATACTATTATCTGGAGTTCTTCCCAGGCACACGCGGGGAGATCAAATCAACCCATTACCAGCACCTTGAAGCTGAGAGCGTAGTCGTTGCATTCCTGCTCTACAAAGTCGTTTTTATTGACAAGAACATTACCCTTTCCTCTGTTGCCGAGTTTAAGAGAATCCTGCGAAGTGACTACGAAACATTGAAACCAGATATCATTAGGACGTTGGCCAAGGTTAAGTATGGCAAGCCTACGAAGACAAGTGATGAAACAATCAATTCGGCAGTGGACAGAACACTTAAGGACTTTGAAAAACTTGGGTGGGTTGAACGGAATGATGATGATTTTGAGGTCTTACCGGCCTTCCAACGCATCCTCACCATCTACTCCGACATCATTAATAACGTAGATGATTGGTTTAAGGACAGTAAATGAAAGAGTATCCCCGCATACATAATCTATGCACCGTTGGTTTAATACACCATCAGGATTGCGAATACCGTATTCACCCTTTTCGAACCGATTTTGTGGGCGATAGCGGATGCGGGAAAAGCATGATAGCTGACTTTATGCAACTCATTTTTGTCGGCGCAGGAACTTTCAGTTCAGCAACCACCGGAACAGGTCCACGAGAGGCAAATACTATGGTGTTGGAGTCTCCAGGTAAAGGCACTGATTTCGGGTACGTTTACTTAAATGTTGAAGTTGAACGGGGTAAATACCTTACCGTGGGGACTTACCTTGAACGCAATGGTTCGGGTTCAAGGTCTTTCTTGGTGCAGGCAGGTTACGATTGGTCAGAGGAAGAGCGGCTCAAGCCATTTGAGGAACCCTTGTCCAAGAGTGAAATTATGGATGGTGACGATATGCTACCGCTGGAGGACTTCCAAGCGAAGTTAGAGCATAATGGGCTTTTCCTCAAAGATTGGCAGCGACTGAAGACATTCCATCATTTATTGGCCATTAACGAGATATTGCCTCTGGATCTTTCGGTTTCTGCTGATATCCTGAAGGACTACAAAAAGATCATCCAGTCTTTTTCGCGCAGAACCTTAGACACTTCTAAAAGTGATAGCCTGAAGAATTTCCTGTTTGGAAAAGAAGAGCACACGCGCATTGAATCGGACTACAAAAAGGCTATTCAGGAATTGGAACAGGATGTGCAGACTTATGGTAACAATTTAGCTGAGATTGTCACGGTCACCAAAAAGAGCCAAGAACTAGGGAACTTGAAGACGGCTCGATTTGCAATGGCAGAACGAAACCAGACATGGGTTCTCGCACGAGTGAGTTTTTGGTCGAATCAAGTGAAGGCAGAAGTATCGACCATTCGAAATCATGCCGTTCCTCACGAGGTAAACCGACTCATGCTAATTAACCTTCGCGAAAAGGCAGAACGTGACAAGGGATTGGCCGAATCGAATCAAAAACCACTGTTGGATGCAGAAGAGAAAGCTCTAGGAACGTTCACGAAGGCCAACAGTGAAAATCAGAAACTTAAGAAAGCCCATGGTATCCTCAGTTTGCTTGGCAGTGAAGATGGTCTGCTGGAGCGGTTTACCAGTTATATAAATCAATTAAGCCAGCATTCACTGCTTCAAAACATGACCCAAGAAATCGGTTCGAATTGGGCCTTCTTTGAAAAAGTAGATTGGGAAGGTGGTTATTCCGAAGGTTTATTAAACATTCAGAATAAGATTAAAACGCTCACAGAAATATTGGCAAATCTCGATGCATTAAGGGCATACAATGATCTAAACAATGAAAGCTCTTTAGCGAGGTGGGCAGTAGATCAGAAGCGCGCCTTTACCAACGAGGAAGAGAGTGTTCTGGTTCATTTTGCTACACAAGGAATAACAAGGACTAAACCCGAAATGCCCAATGGACTTCGCTTTTTGCCCGAACCCAAAGAATTATTTGAGAAGCCAGTTAATCCGTTGCAAGTAGATGAGGCAGGTTTTTGGTTGTCACTAGATGGCGTGCATGAATACGTGAAATATGTACACCGTCAAATCCTTGATAGTGCCAATCCTCTGCTTATTAAAGAGCACTTCGAGCAGCAGAGAAAAGGTATTGATGACAAAATAAGAGAATTGAAAGTCGAGAAAAACCAGTGGCAGAAGCTGCTTAATCTGATAAAGCAAGTAAATGACATTGAAGCAAAGATCGAGGCCTACGGGCAGCGAGAAGAACTAAAGAACTTCATTGAACATCCAGAACTTAAACTAACAAAGGAGCAATTCGATGAAACCATCCAAACGCTGGAACGAGAAAAGGAAATAGTTTCTTTATTTGAATTGGCAACCAGGGATTATAATACCGCAAAGGAAAATGTATCCGAGAACAAAGAAGCTTTGAAAGATTATAAGGAATCTTTGGATGAACTTGTTGTACTCGACCTTTCGACACATCTCAAAGACGAACTTAAAGCACTTATCAGCGATAGCGAAATACAGGCGGGTGTACAAGCCATTAAAGAGCCAAACTCTCCCCGCGAACTACGTCAGGAAGTACAACAAAGGAAGTCCCGATTGCTGAATTATACACAGCAGCAAAGCTTAATCGACAAGTTGAGTAATGCAAAGACGGAAGCATCGAATGCTCGTTTGGATTCCGAACTATTGGAAGTTCCTATTCCAGAAAGCTTTGAGGATAGTTTGACAAATGAAGAGGTGGGTCGACTGGGGAAAGAGCATGATAAAGCAGTGTTGAAATACCAAAACAGTTTCGAAAGTGTTGTGCGAGATTTCGTACCCGAAAACGATCAGGATAAATTCAAGGACAATTATGACTTCCTAGGACTGTGTCTTGCTATTCTTCCAAAATCCTTTTCCTCACTTGAATTTACCGAAGAAACCGTCATACAGGAAGTTGAAAATCATCTCAAACAAATAGCCAGAAAGAACCAGGATCTCAATGAGCGGAAGTTTCAGAGGATACGTGACTTAGTAGAAGATGTAAGTACCGAAATCAGTAGTAGGTTGGATAAGGTAAGGCGCATGAAACGAATTTTCAACGATGATGACTCAGAGATTACAGGAGGACATTTCGTCAAACTTGAGGAGAGCTTTAACGCAGATTACCCAAGAGCCTGGTTAACCCGTTTTGCGGAGGAGTTTAATTCACAGAGCGGTCTATTTGCTGAGGAGGGAGGGCTGTATGATCGAGTGTCCAAGCTCATTGGGATAGAAGAAAAGCTAGTAGAAGCCTTCCACGCTTGCGGTGGGCCAAGTAACGCTCATCCTACGGCTACTCAGTTGCTTGATCCCAATTCTTACTTTGAATTAAGCTTTAGTATGGAAACCAAAACAGGGAAGAGGAATGATGGGAGTACTGGGCAAACATATGCAGCCACTGCTTTGCTGTGTATTGCAAGACTCTCGCTTTTGAATCCAGACGAAAGCACTCGTACCACAGGACTCCGGTTCATGCCCGTGGACGAAGCGGAAGGTATTGGAACTAATTACAACATGCTAATGCGAATTGCGGAGCAAAATGACTACCAGATCATTTCCTTTTCTCAACGCCCTTTACCTAGCTTGCAAGAAGGTGGGCAGAACGTTTATTTTTTGCAGAAGAACATGGATACAGATGAAAAAGTGAACCATGTCCCAACCGCCATACTCGGAGTAGTATAAACATGGATCTGATTAGTAAATACAACCTGAGTTGGCGTGTGTTAAAGGCACTATATACATTATTCGAGGAAGGAAAGACCAATGCCAAGATAGGTGATGATCATTTCATTTCGCATTTAATGAGCCCCAGCAAAAGACTGTTAAAATACAGGATGGGCAATCACAACATTATTGAGATGCGCAGCGGATACAAAGACTTTTACGAAGCCGAACTCGCTGAGAGCATGGAGGCCTATAACGAATTCCTGATAGCTCATGACCTGGAAGCCGATGCCAGACGAAATTATACTGAAAGCGATATAGAGACGCTCATGTTCGTCAAGGAACAGGCAGCAGAGTTGAGGACAAACCTCACCACACAAGAAGCATTCAGTACAGAGTTTTTCGATAGTGCCAAATATCTAAAGCAGAAGGACAGTGTGAGGAAAGCCGTTCTCACACTTCTGCAAGTGGATGACTTTCCTGATGAATCTCCGAAGAATCACCTTTGGCGATTCGTGGTGGATGCACCAGAACCCCGAATGATTGTAATCTGTGAAAACCTGGCAAACCTCAAACGAGGATGGAAAGCCAAAAAAAAGCAAATCACTTTGTGGTATGTCGGAGGAAACAACACCAAAATTCTAAATGATATTCCAAGCAATCAGCTCAGTCTGCCAATCTACTATTCGTGTGATTGGGACTATAATGGACTTCTCATTTTCAATTCTGTAAAGCGCATTTTAGAGTCAAGAGGTGCTTCCGTTGAAATTCTGCTACCACCGGCACACACGAAACGGCTACGGGTGGATTCGCCTAACCACAAAAGTCGCTGGAAGCATGGCGAAGATTTCTCTGGGTTGAATAAAAAAAATTTCAATCAAGAAGAACGTAATCTTATAGAAGAATTAATTGAAGTCGATCAATGGATTGAAGAGGAAGCTTGGGATTTGTTTCCTACAATTGCTGCATTATCCATTCCCTAAACCAAATTAATATGAGCCATAGCCATGACCTCAAACAAATTGAAGCTGAGATAAGTGTTGAAAGCCATCGTTTACAAGTTTATAATCGGATAAAACAAATACTCAAGGATGGACCTGTTGTTTACAAGTCTAGATGGTTTTGGGAATTATTGCAAAATGCAAAAGATGCGGTTGGTTTAAAAGGCACTGTTAAAGTTTGGGTGAATTTGTCGGATAATGAAATCTGTTTCAAGCATTCGGGTGCCCCATTCTTATTGAAGGAAGTAATGCAGCTTATCGTACAGGGGTCTTCTAAATCACGTGAGAAAGAGAAAACCGGAAGGTTTGGTACCGGTTTCATGACCACATATGTTTTGGCGGAGCAAGTAAGAATCAAGGGACTTTTGGACGACAAGGAGCAATTTGATTTTATTTTAGATCGAAAATGCGCTGACGAGATTGAATTCATTCGAAAACAGGATGAGAGCAGAGAGCGATTGAATCAGTCGATTCTACCCATTCAATCATTTGATGATATTCCATATGCAACCAGTTTTACTTATTACTGTGATCCTAACACATTTCAATTAGCTCTTGAAGGAATGAATGAAAATCTGCTTGTAATTCCATTAGTATTAGCCTTCAATTCCAAAATCAATGAATTCCAAGCAATAGTCGGAGGTAAGTCAAATAGGTTTGAGGTAGTAGACAGACAACCGCTAAAGTCCAGGATTGAAAATGTGCTATGTGAAACGGTTACACTACACATTGGTGAAGTAAAGAAAGAAATCAAAATAACTGCACTTAGTGAAGAAGACCTGTCCGTTGTGAGCTTTCACGATTCTGATACAAGCTTTCGAAATCTTCCAAGGTTGTTTTTCGCATTTCCGTTGCTGGACAGTCGTAAACTTGGGATACAATTTTTTATCAATTCAGAGTCATTCGATATCCGACCCGAAAGGGAGGATATTAATCTAGGTGAAAGTGAAGATGAAGCTATTAAGAATAACAAAGATCTTCTAGAACGGGCATTTGAATTTATCCCCGAACTGCTTTTAATTCTTAAAGAACAAGGAGTTGAGAGCTTACATAAGCTCATTCGTATTAGCTCTAACGGAATTGATTCTTGGGATAATGAATGGCTGCGGAAAAAGAAGTTGCGATTGATTGATTCATTCTTGGAAGCTGAAATTATTCGTTCCGCTCATTGGCAAGGAGAAAAAAAGCTAAAAGAACTGGTCCTCGCAAAAGATGAAAGTGAGAAGATTACAAATGATCTTCACGAACTATTAAGAGTCTTATATCCCGAAGCTACCCCAGAATTGGAAATGCTAAAGCAATTAACTCAAACTATAGATGATTATAAAGTATTGGGTACTTCACAAATAGAGATGATTTGGGAAGTGGAAAGACTATGCGAATATGTGGAGAGAGGAAATATTCTTGAGGATTCAGAGTTGTTTCAGAAAATCCCAGTTGCGGAGATAAGATGGAACTGGTTGAATTCCTTCTATTCTATTTTGAAACTGAAAGACCGAAAGCTATTCAGTGAATACGCAGTTATACTCAATCAACTAGGAGCGTTTGTTCAGGGGGCAAATAATCTCAGAACTGATGGAGTAAATGATGGGGAGTTGCTTAACATCTCAACTCTACTTAAAAAAGAACTAAGGGAGAATCTCATTGAACAAAAACTGACAACAGTTTTAAATGAACTGTACCCAAAATTAACCAGAGAAGAGGTAGTCAGTAATCTTATAACCAGCCTGAATAAATTTAGTGAAGAGGAATATAATGATAGAGATTTAAGGTTCGCAAATGCCAGGATGCTAAAATGGTTGATAGATCACAAGGACATTGACCGTATCAAAGCATTTCAAATACTAGTTTTGAGTAAAAGTGGCATTATCAAGAAAACCTTCGACACGGGGGCAAAGCATAAGCTCTTAGCACCAAAGCATAAATGGAATGTTGACTTTCCATTATTTGCAGAACTCGTGCGAACCTCTGATTGCATGCACAATTGCTATGTTGATTTCCTTGGAAATGAAGATTTTGTCTACCTGGAAGAAAACAATTGCATCGTTCAAACTCCCCTAATCAAAAAGAAAGAGAGATTGAATAAATCGGATTTACCAAAGCTTCTCATTAACAAAAGTGACATAGTTAAGTTTCTCAATGAACAGGGTGAACCTCCAGAAATTGAATTAAATGATTTTGTACTCTTCACGGGCAGTGACGGTCACATTTTTAAGAATCGTCAAAGTGCTAAAGGGGCACTAGATATTCTGAGGTTTGTACTTCAGGAAGCAACCGTCAATGACAGGGACTTTAATCAAGTGCAAACCGTTATTACCGGAGATGGAATAGAAGTTCAACTTAGAAAATCGCTTTGGGTAGGACGTTTACAAGAAGTTCAATGGGTCTATTATGAGCGAGACGCTTCTTCCTCTGAAATTGTGGAAACAGGTGAACTTCCTTCTTCTCACAACATTGCCAAACTTATTGAAAAGGTTGAGGAACTAAAACAGCTTATTAAAACTCCTAGATCCGCAGAACTTTTAGGGTTGATAGGTGTGTCGGTAGCAGATTTAATCAGAAGTCTTCTTCCAAACAAAAGAGAGCAGGCAGATTGGGATAAAGCTTTTATGAAATTGCTTACAGCAGGCCTCAGCGCGGAGGATGCGAATAAAATGCTCAATGACGACAAGACTATAGAAGAGTTTCGAAAAAGAGAAAAAAACAGGGAGCTAATTAAAAGGAATCAAAAATTAGGCTTTGGTTTAGAAGCAAAATTTAAAAATTTAGTTGAAGGATTTGATAGCCGATTTAAAGTTGAAAGGAGACCATTTGGAAGCGATTTTGTAATTGAGGATGATTTTGTTGATATAGTTGATGGGCAACAAAAAGAATTGTTATTCGGATTTATGAATAAGCTAATTGAGCTTAAAGTAACAGGACGTAATTATGCTGCAATGACACCGCTTCAAGCTCAAACGGCAGTTGATAGAAAAGAAGATTTTATTTTGGTTGTATTAGAGGTGATAAATGCTGATTTCTCTGAACAATCAATTTTAGATAATGCAAAAGCTGTTGACGACATTGGTTACATTATTCAACAAAAATTTTCAGAATATACATCGTATACGTCATCTGAATCAAACCTTATTAGAGATGATAATAAAGTGCAGATTGATATTGGTGATGGTGGAGATATTAGATTTAGAGTAAAGCAGGAGGTGTGGAGAGAATCTAAGTCGCTTAGAGAGTATTTAGAATTGCTTATTAAGCCTGAATTATAACAGGGGCTTCTTTTAGAGGATAAAGATAAGACCAGTAATAATCAGGTTTACAGACCTAATACAACTAAGACTTTGTCTTATAATATTTTTGTCAAAAGGTACTTAGAATATGCAATCTGTTGTAAAAGTAAATTGAATTAAGGACCTTCACGAAAATTGTATAAGCTACCCATGAACTTAAAAGAATTAGCAAGCATTCTGGCAACAATGTATGGTTCAGCTCCTAAAGGCTATGCCGTTGCGAACATCCATCTTTTCGGAATCAAATATGCAAATCAAATTGCAAATTTTTCAAAGAAAGAAATTATAGAAGAATCAGGAATTCGTAAATCATATTTGACAGAACTAAGTAAGGGCATTAAGCTTGCTGAATTGCTCAAAAATGAGAAGTTATAAGGGGTTGTTTCTGATTTGAAAATTGCTATTTCAATAGCGATATAATCAAATCCTTATCTGCCAATCTAGATTCAAGAATTTCAATCTGCTTCTGAAGCAGTGCAAGTTTATCCTTGTCAGCGCCTTGGTTTTTCTCTTTTACTTCAACAATAACATCTTCTGGTTCTGCTTGTGCAGGTTTTTTTCCTGTTTCAAGCTGAAGAGTGATAGGCAGGTTAATGAATTTCGAAATCTCAACCCATTTTTCCAGACTTAGCTTACGGTTATTTAGTGAATTTAAAAAGCCGGGATAGCTCATGTTGATCCCTTTAGAGAGTTGGCCTTTGGACATTTTGGTTTTCTTTAAGACAAATGCAAGTTGCTTATATAACTCGTCTATTTCTTTGTGATTGCTACTTCCCATCCGATTATAGTTTGGTTGTCTACAGTCACGAATGTATTAGTTTGATTTGAGATTTAACTAGGTGTTGTGTTTTGGCTTGTTATCAATACTTAGTTTAGGGCTTAGTATTCTCCTTCCTAAGCAAGGACATCATGGCTTTCAGATTAGTATTCTCTTCCTTCAAAGCCGAGATTTCTTTGAAGACCGGGGTATAATGGATAAAGAAATCGTATTCAAGTGCCATACTGATGTTCTTTAGCAGATCAGTGTCAATAGATTTTCTTCTGTAGATGCTATACACTCCTTCACGTGATTTAGAGATACGTCGGGCAAATTCACTCGAGGTAATTCCTCGGCGTTTGACCACCTTTAGTATCTCGCTTCCAATGTGAATGGATTGCATGGCTCAAAAATGCAATTTGAAAGTATTCGTTGGTGGGCGGAAGCGGTTCAATAAGTACCCAGTACCGGTTTTATAAGTACACAGTTAGCGTTCAGTTTGCGGAAGAATTACATCTTCGAGTGCATGGTGATCATCTGATTTTGAAGTTACCCTTGAGGTAGGTCCAGTGATGATTGCCAATGGTAAATCAATCGGCGAATGAAAAAAATAACCCTAGTTGTAATTGGCCTATTAATGGTTTGTGCGGCGAATTCTCAAAATATTTTCAGGAATAATCACGGTGATACATTAACTGAATTTTCTGCTGGTGATACAGTAACCTGGGTTCTTGATTATTGTATCAGTGCTGGTTACGAGCAGGGTAGTGGAAGTAACGCCACGCAAGCCATCGCACTTGTAAACAAAATAAAGGTTGCTACTACTTTTGGAACCTGTGGCTGGATACCAAGTCAGTGGGATACCGCTTTCGTGTATACTATCAATAACGTGAACATCGGGGGTCGCAGAATGTTCACCATAGTGCTTCCAGACTTAGGCACTGACAGTTCTGTTAGATACTTATCAATCATCAGTTACTCTACTGGTAAAATAAGAGCGACAAATGCAATCTCACACGATAGCATTGTTATCTTTAGTACACCTGCTCTTCCATTCAACGCTAAGGCTTCTATCACTAAAGACAGTGTGCACATCAGCACCAAGGGAATCTACGGTAAGGACAGCATGATTAATATTGCGGTCCAACCTGGAGATAGTTCGCTGGTCAAAGTAATCACAACAAATAAATTCGGCAAGTGTGCTGATAGCCTTGAACGATGGGTAGGTAATCCTTACATCGGCGACACCATCCGTTTCACGGAGACTGAGGTTTACGAGTACAAAAGAGTATTCACTGATGCGCAACTTGCTAACATCGGTCTTAGTCAACCAACTTACTCAGTAGACACTGGATCAATCTACGCAGTATACTACTTAGACGTTTTGAGACCAGGCACCTACAAAGCCCAGTTCAACTTTGGTTCTAAAGAGAACATTTACGTCGACGTGGTTCCTTCGGTTTTGGTCATCTACGCCAAGCCTAGCACCAACATCACCGTGACCAACGCCAATGGATGTTTCGGAGACAGTGCACATATTATGGCAGATAAGGATAGCATTGCGTGGTTTACATATGATGATCAGTACCTGCACAGCAAGAAAGACTTTTACACGGACTCAAATGGAATCTATAAGGCGAAGGTCTACAATGTGATTAATTACGAACTAAGCGTGCCATCGCATAAGCTTCCGCACATTTCTATTGCCTCTGACTTCATCGCTACGATTGATTCATACACAGCTGCTGATAGTGTTGGTTCGGAATTTAGATTCGAAGCCTTTGACTTAAAAGGAACATACTTATATGAATGGTTTGTTGACGGAATCAGCGAGAGTAAAGGCAAACAGTTGGTTCACACACTTACTGATACTGGAATACACAAAGTGGTACTGGACGTTATGAATGTTAATTACCCACACTGTGGGTCAAAGTACGATTCAGTGAATGTGTATGTATTGCCTAAAATTAAAAGTCCAGATGTTGGATTTGAATTCACCGAATGGGTTAAGATTTTAGTTTACCCTAATCCAATTGTAAGTCAACTAAATATTGAACATGAAGGGTTATTTACTTATCATATTTCTTCCCTTACAGGGGATATTCTAGTAAATGGTCAAGGGGAGGGGAAATGCAGCCTCCAACTAGATGACTTAGTTTCAGGTGTTTATTTCCTCAGAATTACGGCTAATGGAAATCACTATTCTTTGAAAATAGTGAAGCTGTGAGTGCTGTAGTAGAAAGATGAATAATAAATGGTTTTGCCATCAAGGCAAATGGCCATTTCTTTTTTCAAGGATGATTCGATTGTTGAATAGCCTGTTCCAACGTTTGATATGTCCAATGTAAGTCGATATTAATTACAGCAATTGAGACCAATTCACTAATTGAGAAATACCCAATTTCGGCCATTTCATGATCTCCATTTAAACATACGTATCCAAAAGCAAGGTCTTCTTCAAGGTTTAATTCAGAGACATACCAATCGCTCTGGTTAAAAAAGTAATGCAGATATACTAAAGCCTTCATGCCTTTCTGTTCCTGCTCATAGAGTTTAGGCGTAGCCCTAATTTGCTCGATGATTTGAGGAATGAGAGTCTGAAGTTCATTAGAATCGAGCATCATCAATAGTTGGGCATGCGGCACAATCTTTCTCAATAGGTCCTTTTCTGTCTGATTCAATGGGATATTCATGATAACGAAGTAGATTGTGTTTGGCATCACTTGTTATCAGTTGAGAGAGAAGATGCTAACGTATTCGAGAAAATTGCCAACGTTCAAGCATAGACATAATCTGGACTACCACTTTTCAATTCATATTATGCAAGAAAAACATGATTGACTTAATTTCAAATGAAAAAAGGTTAGAATCAATCAGTGTTTAATTCAACTATCACCGATTTTGCAAATCCTTTGCGGGTGTGATGATTTGCATAGTAGATTATCCTGCAGATTCGGCATCAATAAAGAGGGAGTGCCATCCAGAGTCAGAGTCCCAATTGCAGCTGAAAGATTTTTTAAATCTGAGTGGGCGATCTCTTTTTACCTTCCACTTGTTTGCCCAGCCAGGTACAATGTCTATATCTGCAGGATAGGTTTTTCCGTTTTTGAGTGAGACATTTTTTCCCAGACCAGTCTGTTCGGTATAGGGATAATAGTCATTATCTGTAAGGCATATGAATTTTTTGAGATCGAATTCCTCCAAATGTTGAAGTCTCTGGACATCTTTTAAGGCATCATAACTATCAAGGTCTTTTGCTCTATTACTGGCCTTTCTAAAACATTTTAATTCTATGGCAGCAGAGGCTGTTCCTAATTTACAGATTAAATCAATCCTCATATTACCTCTATTGGCTACTAGTTCAATCTCAAATTGTTCGCCGGGCAAAACACAGTAGAGTATGCCAAGGTCTAGAATTATTTTAGATAGATGCAGTTGTAGAGATGATTCCTTATTTATAGATAGTCGCTTCGAAGTGATTTGGGAAAAGAGTATTTGCCAGGACTTATTAATAACCTCTTCAAGTCTTATTATCGGATCTATGGGAAGTATAAGTGACTTACTTGATTTAGCCATTGTTTGCTGGCATGTTTAATAATTCTGTCAGTTCAATGCCTAAAGCTAAACTGATTTTTCTTAAGGTTAGTATTGTTGGATTCGTTCTTCCAGTCTCTATCCGACTAATACCGGTTTTTTCCATTTCGCACATGTCTCCAAGTTCACCTTGAGTTAACCCATGTTCTAACCGAAGAGTTCTTATTCGTTCACCAAGTGATTTTTGGAATTGTAAATCATCCACATGGGAAACTGGTGAAAACATCAACTCAAGCGGTAATCATATATGTCAACTTTCTGCTATATTCGCTTTGATTGACAATAAAATCTATGACAACATTTTCTGCATCAAGACTATCTGAAGGAAACAAAATATTTCCCGCTACTATTTCAATTGATGAATTCGGTGTGACTTTACGTATACCGGGAGTATTTAAGGGTAAGGAAAAGACTCTTGGGTTCCGAGAGATATCTTCTGTTAATATAGAGACACCATTAGTGGGATTCTCGAAAATCACCTTCAACACTCTTGGATTTGATAGAATACATGCTACCGGATTTAGTAAGGAGGACGCAAAACAGATTAAGTCTTTAGTGCAGATGGGAATTTCCGGGAAAGTCAATGTTGAAGGGACTCCAAATGTTAACATTCCCTCGGGATCAAATGTAATTTCAGCAGCAAAGGAAGAGAAAGGACGAATTGAAAAGGAAATTGAACTAGAAAAGCTCAAAGCGAAACAAGAAAGAATTAAGGAGCTAAAAGCCCAAGGCAAGAATAATCTGGCCTTTATGCACGAATATGGTGCCTATTTAGGTGGCGCAATTGGAATCCTAGTGATTGTTGTATTTGTGTTATTGTCCAAAAGCTCAGTTGAATCCAATAACAAAAAGGCAATGGAGACACATCTTGGTCTGGAGCGAATTGAAGATAGTATTAAGTTCTATCTCAAAAGAAAAGATGCGGGAAATGCGATGAGACTTACTTATTTGCTAGTCCACCCAGATCATGAGTTATGGAGCACGAAATCATCTTTTAGCAATTCAGTTTACTTCGATGAGTACTGGGATAACAAGAGAGAATCTTACAAAGTAGAGATTGAGAACTCAGGAAACAAGACAATTGAAAAAACTGAAGTAGCTAAAATACAAAAGCAGCAAGAGGTTCAAGATAAAGCCTTAGGAATTCTTTCTTTTGTTGAAGTTCATGAAGGATATGCCGTATTGGGATTCAATAAATCTGATGGAACGCAAATGAGTGTATATACAGATTTGATGAAAGATAATTGGAATTTGAGGCTGATTGATGAGGATGGATATGGGGCAAATCCAGAATACATTGGGCGTGAATTTGAGTATTCTTGGAAGAATAGCAAACAGACCAACGACGCAACAGGTCAAACCGAAAGTGTTTTGAAGCTGATGTCTCTGAAGCTTTTGAACTAAATTCGGTACACTGAAAAGTTTTTCGAAGAGTTTTCTCAATTAAATTTCCCGATGTCAATCTTTCGGTCTTCTTCGTGGTATAATAGCCATGAATGCATCTACCTTTTCCGTTATAGTCTATGCCTTGAAGTCAAGAATTAATAGGCTGGGTACCGTACCGCTATACTTACGAATAACAGTTAATGGCCAAAGAAGAGAAGTGTCGCTAAATAGACGTGTGCCATTGAGCCTTTGGAATGATTCTTCAGAATCGGTGAAAGGGGGGACGGAAGAGGCTCGGATTCTGAATACCTTTCTTCAAATGAAAAAAAGTGAGGCGCACAGGGTCTATAACTTATTGATGGCCGAAGGTAATGAGATAACAGCCGAGGCATTGAGGGATAGGCTTTCCGGCCGAGTACCACATCGATATACGGTGATGGAGGTGTATGATAAGAAACTGAACCAAATCAAAAGCCTAATAGGTAAAGGGTATACCCTGACTACCTATCGTAAGTATCAAGGTACTCAAAGAAAGGTTCAAAATTTTCTTCGACGACAAGGTAAGAAAGACATCAACCTCAATGATCTTAATTTAGCCTTTGTCACAGGATTCGATCTGTTTTTACGAGAAACTTGCGAGAATAATTCGGCGATAAAATATCACAAGACCTTTAAAGCAGTCTTGAATTTCGCTTTGGCTCATGAGTATATGAAAAGGGATCCATATCTAAACTTCAAGTGTGTAATTAAAGAAACTCACCGTATCGTACTTACAGATGAAGAGTTAGAGAGACTGCGAGCTAAACGAATAGATATTCTCAGGCTTCAAATAGTCCGGGATGTTTTTCTGTTTTCGTGTTACACTGGTTTGGCTTATGCTGATGTGGCTGGGCTTACTAATAAGAATTTGATTACAGGAATTGACGGCAAGACATGGCTTGACTTCACACGAAAGAAAACGCAACACAATGTGCACATTCCGCTTCTTGATC
This sequence comes from Bacteroidota bacterium, assembly GCA_006226545.1. Classification (GTDB taxonomy): domain Bacteria; phylum Bacteroidota; class Bacteroidia; order UBA8524; family UBA8524; genus M1806. The sequence goes on from SBGR01000025.1 coordinate 160,938, forward strand.
CAGCCTTGGAGATATTGGATCGTTATAAAGACTTTCCACCTTCAGTTGCCAAGGGTGTTTTATTACCTGTATTATCCAATCAAAAGGTGAACTCCTATTTGAAGGAGTTAGCTGATATCTGCGGGATTCGAAAGAATATAACTTTTCATTTGGCCAGACATACATTTGCCACAACCGTTACTTTAAGCAACGGCGTTCCTTTAGAGACGGTATCTAAGTTACTAGGGCATAGGTCCATAAAAACTACTCAGATATACTCCAAGGTAGTTGACATGAAGGTGCTCAATGATTTTAATAGGCTAAGGTCTGTCCTAGATGCGGATACAACTTTCTAAGATTAGCTAATCAGAGTCTATATATAGGGTATGAATTGGAAGAAGGTTTGGTTTTTAACAGTATCAACTCACTTTTTAAATATTACAAGTAGAGGTATGAGCAGAAGCATAGCTTTAGATTCGATTAAGTGCGTTGAATTGCCATTATTGGACGTTTCTAAGTTCCATGCTTGTATTAAGTTGATATTGTTGATACGTTGGGAAGAATTGTTCAGGTTACTTTCCGGGCAGCACCAAGTGATTATTACACTAAGTACAGGTGAGATTTATAAGATTTGGATCGATGAAAACGGTCTTAAGAACCTTTTTCCATTCGCAGAAAAGTTCTAGAAAATTCGATATGCCTCCGCAGTGTTTTCGCCGGTTACGGCTATACTCGCTAGTGTGAATCACGGTGAATTACTTGCAAAAATTGAAATGGACTACAGAGGGAGAGGGGAGTTCACTTTATGGGATGTCCAGTTAAAATACCGAATTAGTAAGAAGTGGGCGGAGTTTGCGATACGGGCATTGGTTAATAATGGCAAGCTATACTACAACCTAGAATTTGAACTCCCCATTTTTTGTTTTTTGCCAGTTGATGATCAAGTACCACAACGCAAAGCTGATTTACCTCTGTATCCGGGAATGGACTTATTCAGTAGTGGTGAAACCTATAATGAGGTTTATAAACAAGACTTACCGGCAAGTGCTTTCACGAATAGTGAAAGAGTACACATTTATAAAGAAGTTACCCAACAACAAGCTATATGACATTATTTGGAAAGAAAACAAGACCTGTGGACCTGTATGAATTCTATGGCGAGAAATTCCGCAAAGGCGATTTGATTGTGGCGGTATTGCGGGACCATATTGAAAAGAAGAAGCCTAAACTTGAAGAGCTGCAGACCACCTTTAAAGAAGCTGAGATTAAAAACTTTGGACTTTTTCAAGAAGAGAAGCTAGCTGTCAGTAAATCAAAAAAGTATAAACGTTATCTGATTGATGAAGGGCGAATAATTGTCTTGCCAACTGGTGAACGAATTGCGGTGACCAGCCAATTAACCAAAGAGAATGTGAAGCCTTTCTTAGAAATAGCTAAAAAACTCGGTTACAAAATCACCCAACCGTAGGACTTTTTCATTTGGTGGTTGTACAATCACCATGAAAGTAGAACTAGTTACTAAGCAAGAATTAGATCAAGTCCTCAGTTTGCTTGAGGAGATCAACCGGAAACTTGATGACATTGTTAACTCCAATGTGGCCACGAACCAGAGTTGGTTAAAAGGAAAGCAGGTTTGTGAGATTCTTGGGTGCTCAGCTTCCACGCTGCAGAATTATCGGATTAAAGGTGTCCTTCAGTTCAGGAAAATTGGAGGTACCGTTTATTACAGCTCAAGATCCATTAATCTAATTGGTAAATAGTTACCTTTACTTAAGGGATGAGCTTGAGCTTTTTGATTGAAGAGTTAAATAAGACACTTCTTGAACTTCAAGGAAGTGAACTTCCTCCTTCGTTTCTGGATGAGACCGAATGTGTTATTCGAATTATATCCAATGGCAGGAAGGTTGAGCGACTTCCATCTAGTTGGGCTCGGCTGAGTGGCCTTTCAATTGAAGGGCTTCACTACAGAGGATTTGAAGACAATATTGAACCACTTCAGTTGAAGAAGTTAAGCCTTATTAAAGGCGGAAGCTATGAGCAGGCTTCTACAATAAGAGATCGGGAGTTTGAGGCACTTTCAAAATGGGTGATTCAAAATACCGGTTCTTTTTTTTTTATCCCGGACGCAGACCCTCAAACAGTTTATTGGGTCTATCCAAATTTTAGAGAAGAACTAAAAGAGTGGTTCTTGACAAGTCTGTATGGTCCTCGCCAAAAAAGTTAGTTGCTAAAGGTTTTCGTATATGGAGTGAATTTCCTCCTGGCGTAATCCAAGGTAACGACGAGTAATAGCCACTGATGTGTGTCCAAATAATTCGCTTAGGAGAATCAGACTTTCTCCGCTGTAGTTATTCTGCTCAACTACTCTTCTGCCTAATGTCTTTCTAAAAAGGTGACTTGAAACATTTCCATTCACCTTGATTCCATATTTTCGAAAGATTGCCTTCAGTGTGCTATTCACGTAATGAATGTTAATGGTCCGAGTGCCATACTTGTTGACGAAAATCCTTGGGTCATTTGGTTCAATCTTTACTTTTAGACGCTCAATACTCTCAATAAGATCTTTGTTAAGGCGAATATTTCTTGTTTTGCCAGTTTTGCCTTCACGAACGACCAAATATTCAGTCTGGTCAAATTGCGTCCAGGTCAATGCAAGCAAATCAGAAATTCGAAGTCCAGTATAGGTGCCAATTCGGATAAGCAAGGCAAATTTATATAGCCGGTCTCTTTCTAGTTTTGCCACTAAAGAGAGAAATAGGTCCCATTCTAAATAAGTAGCGGTTGTTTTTTGTCCAGGTAAGCTCATTTCAACTTTTCCTTGAAGATAGCCGCAGAAAGTGATACTTACTGACTTATTCTGCGAAAGTATCACGTGGCAAAAACTTCCCAATTCACCAAAATTACCCAAGGCTAGGAACGACTACTAAGGTTCATTTACGCGCCACTTTCAATAAAAGTATCGCATTCAGACCTCAAAATGTGATCAGCTATCGAACACATTAAAAAAAAAAAATATTCGGTGCAGTCTTACTGTGACTGGGGCTCTGTAACACAAGCGAATTTTTATTAAAGCTTAATTACGGGTCACCATAAACAAATGAATTGTTCTGGCATAAAAGAGTTACAAAAATTTTAGATAGCGATGAAAAACGAGACTTTAACTACCCAACCAGCACACAAAATTCCTGTGCATCCACTACATGCCGAATTGTACGATCAAATTCTGAACCTAGATTCTTACTACCATCTGTACAAAACAAACGGACCAGAGTCATGCCCGCCTATTTACGTTAACCGGGAGAATCAAGCGATACGGCACATTCCTGACTTACTGGTGATACAAAAGCTTTACCCTGATTTCGAGATTCCAGTATTTCCATTTGAAGCTGATGATCTCGAGGCGTATTACATTATTGCCAACGCGAATGTTCTCGGCGTCAAGACACACAAAGTCCGATTGATGGAAATACATGCTTTGAAGAAAAGCCACATCCCTCAGCAAGGTAAACGGACGGACCTTGAAAGTGGCGAGAAGTACAATTCCAATGAGACGATAGCCAAAGTCCTTGGGGTGAGTATGTCCTATATCAATAGGCTAGAAAGGATTAACGCAATGGCACCAGGGCTAATTGACAAGATTGACGCTGCCGATAGCGTAGGTGGTGGAGCGAAAATGACCGTCAGTGGCATAGCTAGTGCGTGTATAGAGTTGTCCAAATCATTAGAGATGATTGCGGATACGACCATACGTGAGAAGCTATATCAAGGACTACAAGAATCGGAGTTGTCTCCTGTTCAACTGTTAGGCCTGGTTCAAAGGATTAAGCAGCACCAAAAGGCGGGCAGGGGACCAGAGCACATTCAGAACTTCCTCGGGCAATCATTGCTCAACGAGGGTGAGGCAGAGAGTTCTGAAGATAAGGGGCCATTAAATGCACTGGAACTTGATATAGAGGTCGAAGTTCCAGAGAGGAGGGTGGTCTTCACCATTTCAGCAGGCAAGGACCTCGACCCAGAGATGCTCTTTGAGTCCCTTTTCCCCATGAAGGAGGCACATAAGTACCAAGCGAGGTTTGTCCGTTTATTGGAGCAAATTTTCCGTGAGGTTAATTCTTAAAAGCGCAGCACAAAACAGAAATCAAAAAATTTAGACTATGAAAAGAAATTTTATCGCAGTTGGACTATTCACTGGATGTGGGGGTTCCAGCCTCGGCCTCGAGATGGCCGGTATCGAAGAGCTTGTAGCTATTGACAACAATGAAAACGCAGTAAAGACTCACGAGAGGAATTTCACCAACACCAAATGTCTCCAAGTGAAGGTTGACGAAAGTCCCGAGGAAGGCAAAGAGTCTACAAGTAGTTTAATAAGACGTACGCTACTTGAGATGGGATACTCTGACACCGAAATAGATTTGATGCAGTTCTCACCTCCTTGCCAATTCTTTAGTATGTGCAATACCTTTGGGTTCGATAAGGAGCTAATTCAGCCATTTCACGACAGCATAGCAATAATCAAAGAGTTAAGACCAAAGACATTCATCATTGAGAATGTAGAAGGAGCCTTAGCACCATCCAGAGCATTTATCTGGAATGGGCTGAAGAAGGCATTGGATGAGACAGGCTATGTCTATGCATTCAAAAAGTTGAACGCAAAGGACTTTGGGGTGCCACAGAGTCGTGTGAGGTTAATTATCGTCGGAGTGCGTCAGGATCTTGCACAGATGGGGTTGGGACCTGTGTTTCCAAGGCCATTGGGTATTGATCCAAGTAGACTCGCTTTGAGCAATGTGTTGCCAAGTAAGCCGGCCTTTTTCTCAATGAGCCAGTTTAAAGATTCGTTGATTTCAGGACAGGAGATTTGCCATACCCTCACTAAAACGCCGAACCTGAAACTCTACGATTCATTGGGTTCGCTTCCAAGAAAGGCTACCATAGAGGAGTTGAAAAGTCTCTCCTCCTTTCCTGAATCGTTTGAGTTTGTTGGAAGCTATACTGATAAAGTAAATCGGATAGGGAACTGTGTGCCACCTTTATTTATGAGGGCTATTGCTGGGGCCATTAGGAAAGGCATTTTGGAACCTTACTATGAAAAGATTGATCGGAGTGTTAAGTGACAAAGTCATCTGTAAGCGGAGACCTTTTTTCAACGGAAAAAAGGTCTTTTTTTATTTTCTGCCAGGGCTAGTCAAACCGAATATATAGCAGTATAAGCTTTATGAGACTATACTTTTACCCCAGTAACTTGGACCTGAGAGGTTTAATTACAAGGCACAATAGGAAGCATCTGAAGTACCTTGATAGGTATATGTATGTTATTGATAAGGTAACTTTGCAAACCATATCTGAACCAGAGAATGAAGAAGGAAAAAGGCTGAATAAGCAGCTTTTAGCTTCTATTTTAGGCTCTGGTGTCGGCTCTCAAATCCTAAAGAATCTGATCTGCTGGGGAGTCTTAGAACGGTCAACTGGATATCAAGTGGGGAAGGAGTCTTACAAGTATTCCTTGAATGGTGAATATGATCCGACTTGCTTGAGTGTTTACTTTTCATTAGACGAAGATCACCACAAGAGGCTGAAGAAATTAAGAAGAAGCGATTCCAATGACCTACAATCATTTTTGCGGTCAAATCTTTACAGGTTAACTTTTGATTGGCCGCACCTCGAATATCAGCTCCAGGGTCTGGGTATTGATTTTAGTAATCCGCTTTTCCCATATGTCAGAAACCTGTGTACTCAAGAACAGGCCGAACAAGTAACGAATGAATTAAGTGAAGTCGGCGAGCAGGAGGGGGGAGGGGGGATGCCGGGTACCCCAGCATATGTTAACGATTTTACCCACAGCAATGATTCCAAAGGTTTTGCCTTGTCAAAAATTGAACATCCTGCGATTTCGGTTAATATTGGCAATGTTGATGTGATTAAAGGCCTTGCAATCATTAAATCTTTGATTGCAATCATGACTGGAGATTTATATCTGATCTCGAATTCAAGGTTGGGTCGGGTATACAGCAATTTTGCTAATTTGAAAAAGGAGCTTCGAGAAGCATTAGTATCAAAGGAATCAAAGCCAATTATTGAAGTTGATATTAAGAATTCACAGCCCTTTTTTCTGGCAATTCTATTAATAGGATATTACAAAAAAAAGCGCAGGATACTGCCTAAGGATGTGATGTTGTACATAGATCTGGTGAAGAAAGGAAGCCTGTATGAGCACTGTATGGAGTTTGGTCCAAGAGAGTTGACGCGCGAAGAGGCTAAAAAGAAACTCATCTCTAACGTCTTCTTTTGTAAGAATCAAGTGTCTCAGAACAGTGTATTTTTTGCGGCTTTTAAGGAGCAATTTCCTACGGTATCTGATTTCATATTAGAGAGCAAGAAAGAAGATCACAGGACGCTATCTACGCTACTTCAGAGAGCGGAGAGTGCGTTCATGATAGATTTTATGGGGGCTAAAATGATGCATCGTGGATGGCTATTTGTAACCGTGCACGATGCAGCAATTATTCATCAAGATACACTCCCTGGATTCATTAGGTATATGAATGAGTATTTCGCTGATTACGGAATTCTGCCACAATTGGATGCTGGTTCAAAACACCATTTGCTTGAGTCTCATTGATAGTAGTTGGTGTTTTTTAGTGCTGTAATGCAGTGGTATACAATTCTGTAATGAGAGTTTCCTGCAGTTCGGTAAACTTTCAATAACCTGTGAAGTATAATATTCAATTAAGCAACGTAAAATGGCAAAAACATCGATTGAATGGACAGAGACAACTTGGAATCCAACCACTGGTTGCACCAAGGTTTCACAAGGCTGCAAAAACTGCTACGCTGAGATAATGACACGCAGGCTAAGAGCAATGGGCAAAGAAAAGTACAAGGAGGGCTTCAGCATCATCCGAACGCATGAAAGGGCCCTACTAGAACCTTATTCTTGGAGGACTCCGAAAACTGTATTTGTGAATTCCATGAGCGACCTATTTCATGAAGACGTACCCTTAGAGTTCATAAAGAAAGTATTTAAGGTAATGAATGATAACCTTCACCACACCTTTCAGGTGCTCACAAAGCGAGCAGAAAGACTTGCTGAAGTCCAGGATCAGCTCTTTTGGTCTGAGAACATATGGATGGGTGTATCAGTTGAAGATGAAAAGGTAGTTGACCGAATTGATTATCTAAGGTCTACTGGAGCACAGATAAAGTTCCTATCCTTAGAGCCACTACTTGGACCTTTGCGAGCCCTGAATTTAGACAATATAGATTGGGTGATTGTGGGAGGAGAAAGCGGTCCTAAATCGCGACCAATTCAAAAAGACTGGGTAATAGATTTACGAGATCAATGTGAATTAGCAAGCGTCGCTTTCTTCTTCAAACAGTGGGGTGGAAAAAGAAAGAAGGAATCTGGAAGACTGATAGAGGGGCGTACATTTGACGAGATGCCAATTTAAGGCCGGTTTTGTAAGTTGGGATGAGCCAGTGGATATGATAGTTGGTGAATTTTATTTTGTTAATTATTGCTTAACAAATAAGTAAATGCAAGTAGAATAATTAAAAAAAGATTTGATTATTCGAATTTTTATCGGACTTTCGAACTACTGTGAACTAACTAGTGAAAGTCCCCCCTTTCATATTGGTTATAGCTGCACTTGCATTACCGCTCATTTTGCAAGCTCAGACACCTGACTTTTCGGGAACGGACTCGCTATGGCGTAAGACGCTGACGGGTAGTGAGTATTACAGAGTTAATGATTCCGTTAATCGAGACAGTTCAGTTCGTTCAATTTATTCAAGGTTACGGAATTCTATTCATGGAAGAGCAGAGGTTGAATACCAGTATCATGAAGGGAATTACCTAGGTCAAAATATTCCCAAGCATCTTTTTAGGTATTCAATCCAGCCTGAAGTCTTAATAGGTGGAGTGCCCTTAAGGTTCAATATTGGTTATGCTAGCGATTACCGTGGTCAGATTGGTTCTCTTTATCAATTTAACGTCAAATTTGATCCGGCGAAATACAAACAGCTACTCTTCGAAAGAGGTCAAAAGGAACTGAATTCACGTTGGGGACAGTGTGATTCTTTAATGGATATTTTAAATCTAAGAATAGATTCCTTTCCATCCCTGGACACTTTGGATTTTCAGCTTACAAAGTTAGATAGCTTTCTTAACCTCGATTCTCTTGGCCTTGGTATAGACACTTCTGTTAATTTAGATTCATTACAACATATAAAAGCTGAACTGCTTTCTAAAAAGGAAGAGCTATCAAAACTATTGAGTTTGCTAGATAAGTTGAATCAGTACAGGATACTTCTAAGCCAAAAACGTTCTGAACTAGCCAGACTTCAATCAAGAAAGTCCAAATTTGGAATTGGTACAGACAAGTGGCGAGAGAAAGTTAAGCTGGAATCATTTCAAGTAGGCAGCTATTCAGTTTCAAGCGGAAAGTATTTCGCTCAATCAGGACAACTCTTTGGTGTTAGTACTGAACTTGGATGGAGTGCTATCCGCTTGCATGTATTCGGAGGACAGACCATACAACCTGGAAATTTTTTACGCAATGATGATCGAGGCAAGTCAAGCACTTTCCGATTTATAGGAACAGGAATAAAGATCGGCGGCGAACGGAATTTTATTCAAAGCTATTACACCGTTGGCAGGTCCAAACGAGCGGATGGCTTTGGAGAATCAGACTTCATCGTTTTTCCAGATAGAAATTCTGTGTTTAGCACGCAAGCACAGATGGGCATTACAAAATTCTTGAGCATTTATTCAGAAATGAATTATTCTCAAAGTCAGCGATATGATTCACCGGCAATAGAAAGCACGGAAAAGCTCAATCCGACGGGCAATTCAACATTATTGGAAAAAAGCGCGGTTTTATTCGGTGCCAGGCTGGATAACCAAAAGGCAGATTTCAATATGGATTTAAGTGTTTCACAAATTGGTGATGGATATTTTTCTTACTTAAATCCATATATCCGCAAGGATGTTCGGCAAATTGAGTTAAAACTCAATAAATCGTTGCTTCATTCCAAATTGAGATGGGCTGCTACCGGATCGATCAGTGAGGATAACGTTGGAGGGACAAAATCTGCAACGACAAGAATGGAACGTATTACCAATACTCTGGTGCTAAATCCTCGCAAAGGACCTGTTATTACTTTTTCTAATTCATTGATTGGCGTAAAAACCCGTGTTCTTGAGATGTCAAACAGCAGAAATTCGCTGATTTCAGTATCGGCACTAAACTTAAGTAAGGTATGGATTATTCAAAAATGGAAATCCAGCTATTCTTCCACTTTAACTTGGCTGAATACAGCTACCTATTCTGCCGGAAATCAAGTGTATGGAATGAACTCGTTGGTTAAAGCCGAAGCTATACAATTTGAAAAAATTCGTGTTGCAGCTTCCTTTAGAGCAAACCGCATCCGTGATGTATGGTCGGAAATTGCTCAAGAAACTGGAATTGCAGCCAATATTACAAAACGTGCTGTAATAGCTGGTGATTATTGCTTTCAAAGGAATCTAATGTATACAAATACCCGGGATCTATTCCGTTTGAAAGGCATTTACTTTTTTTCAAAATCCTTCAACGTTGAAGGTCGAATGGAATACCATTCGTTTCGCGAGTCTAAACAGTCATTAATTATCGGATCAATAAAACTCCAGTTTGTATGGTAAAAAGAACCTATCTCTTTGTTGTCCTAAGCCTGGCATCCTTATTCAGCTATAGCCAGCAGGTAATTATAAATCAGTTGCCGATTAATCCGGCACGTATGTCTTTTGATGATCTCTGGAGTATGATACTAGTAAATCAAGGACCAGCGTACAAGGCAAATATTTTCGTCTCAGTATCTGAAAATGGGATGCAATTATTTGAGTTAATGTCTGAGGAGACCGATATACCAAACGGTACGAGGACGATTCAGAATAATTCAATAAGGTTTTCGGTAAATACGATGAACTCAAATTATCCAGGAATGTCTACTCTGCTAAGCGCGAGAGAGCTTCCTTTTGGAGATTATAATGTATGTGTAAGAATCATAGGCACCACAACCCCATCTGACCCGGTCTCTTCCTGTCTATTGCATCATTTTGAGCCATTAACTAGGCCTATGCTTATTAGTCCGGATTATTGTTCAGAACAATTGACAACGACTCCCATGTTTGTATGGTCGCCGCCTACACCAATAATTTCTGGAATGGAAGTCTATTATGATTTGAAAATTGCAGAAGTATACGAAGGACAGAGTCATCAAGACGCCATAGATAACAATAATCCGCATCATGCTGCAACAGGATTAAGTTCAGCAAGTTACATGTACCCATTGAGTGCGACTCCATTTGATACATCAAAAGTGTATGTGTGGCAGATTTCCGCTAGAATTAATAAGTATCAATCTGGGGAATACCCTCTTGATTCCAAGAATCAAAAAGGCATAGGGGTGAGTGAAGTTTGGTGTTTTCATTGGAAGAAAAGAGAGATACCCGAGGACTTATTAAAGTCGCATATCTACCCAAAAACAAGTATTGACGGGGCATATGTTAATGTCGGAAATACCTTTTTCCTCGCTTTTAAGTCAAAGATTAGCCGATCACAAATAAGTGTTCAGTTCACAGATGGCAATGGAAAACAATTAAAGACTTTGCAAACCCTTGATGTGAAACGTGGAGACAATCGTTATGAGCTCAATCTTCGGTCAACAGGAGAATTCAGGCACAAGGAATTTTATATGATGGAGATTATTGACTCGAAAGGGAACAGAACCTATATCCGTTTTCAATATTGGGAAGAATAGTATGAAGTATTTAGACTCTTCTATCCTTTTACTGGGATTAGTATTAATGGGATGCGGTAAGATTAAACCGCAAGATTTTGTAAATCAAGTGAATGATCCAAAAGGTAATTTTTGTTCACTACATGAATTCGAGAATCAGAATATAATGCTGAGCACGGTGTTTAAACCGGCAGAGTTCAACGCATTGATGGGCTTAGAAAGTGAACAAGATTATGAAGATCAATTCAAGCTTGCACTCAACGAACAAGAATCCTCATTGCGTTTTGATTTTCGAATTGCTTGCTTAGATCCATCCTATGACATTATCAAAGACACATTGCCGCCTGATCTGTATATAGAGCGTATCGAATACCTCACCGCTAAAATGGCCGGGGATTTTTCGCTAGTAATGGGAAAAGACACAATTGTCCCTAATTTTTTTCATTACGAGAGAACCTATAACATGACTCCGTTTAACAATTTTCTATTGGGATTTGACCTACCTAGGAGCAAGGTTCATGACAATATCCGCATTTTATATGATGACAAGCTTTTCGGCTTGGGACGAATTGAATTTGATTTTGACAAAAACACAATAAACCAAAAATATCCGATCGACCTATGAGACTTATGCTAAAAGGAAAATCCCTGAAACGGGTAAGCATTGCCATGCTTGGGATTATGGTGATGGAAATGGTATCGCCAATGGCTGCCTTTGCGTTAACAGGCGGGCCCAGCCAGCCTGAGGTTCAAAGTTTTGAGCCCGTTGGTACCACTGAGATGGTGGATTTATTCAGTGGTGATTTTGTGTACAATATCCCTTTGTTAGATATTGAAGGGTTTCCAATCAATGTAGCTTACCATTCTGGGGTAGGCATGGATGATGAGGCCAGTTGGGTTGGACTGGGTTGGAATATTAACCCAGGAGTGGTGAATCGGAATTTACGCGGTTTGCCAGACGATTTCAATGGAGATCAAATCACAAAAGAAACGCACTTGAAAAATGACTGGACACTGGGCATCAATTTTAACCCCAGTGTTGAGATTATAGGCAAGAATACGGAGAAGGTAAAGGCTAAAAATGAATTTGAAAAGAAAAATGACGGAAAGCCAACACCTGAGGATACGGCAAACTATGCGAAAAAATATAAGGAAATAGACAAGGCGGATTATAGAAACTTGAATTTAGGTGTCAAGCTCGGTGTATACTATAACAGTTACCGAGGAATGGGCTACGAATTTGGAATTAATTCCAGCTTTATGTCTTTGGCGAAGAATAATAATCGTTTCACAGCGGGGTTAGGAGGAAGTTTTAATTCTCAAGGTGGAATGGATGTAAACGGAAATATCGGGCTTGAAAGAGAAATTGAAAAAAATGAAAGAACAAAAACCTCGAATTATTCCATTAGTGGAGGCTATTCTTCTTTAGCCGGATTACAATCAGGAATTAACTATTCAAAAGATACTAAATTCAAACCAAAAGGGTCCGATGATTATCGTGTAACTAGAGCAAATGCCAGCACTACTTTTCGAGTTCGTAACATTTATTTCCATCCGACCTTCCAAAACAGTATGCGCACCTTCTCAGCCTCTGCTTCCTTTAAGTGGGGTGGAGAAATGTTTGGTGCGGCAGCATCATATAATGCATCCATCTATTTTAATACGCAGTATTTAAAAGAAGAGTCTTTGTCTAGGCCGGGTTATGGGTATTTATACAGCCATTTAGCCCAAACGTCACCACAAAAGTTAGAGGCTCAATTGGATTTTAACAGAAGTAATGATGGAGCCTACACCAAGGACAAGTCGTACTTGCCAATGACCACCCAAACCTATGATGCCTTTATGGTAGCCGGTGAAGGAACTGGAGGTACATTCAGGGCTTATCGTAGCGATATAGGAGTTGTTTATGATCCTTTGACAAATAATGTAACTGGAGGAATAGCTCCTGGTTTTGATTTTGGTGCGGGTAATGCTGCTAAAGTTGGTTTTGACTTAAGTGCAGATTATGGATGGTCAAGCACCGGAAAATGGATGTCCAATAGAAAGAGAGGAATCGAATTTAACGGGCTTAAAAACCTCGATTTTATTCCACTCTTAGATGCGGTTGGTAATACAATTGAAAATTATCGTTATCAACAATTTGCTCTATTGGGATTCAATACGTCAGCTGATACAAACAACTTTAAGTTGTACGATTACGAGCCTTATTACTTTAAAAATGCGGGTGATATGTCACGCACCAATGAAGCCTTCTATAATCTTCGGTTGGCTGATCAGGCGTTTATGATTCCATTGCACAGCAAATTTGGCGGTCAAATTCGTCCAGATAATAAGTTAATTGGAACTCAATCGAATTCTACATTCAATTCTAGAATCAAACAAGAAGATCGCCAGGTAAGAAATCAGGTGATCAGCTTTTTAAATGCTGGAGAGGCCAATGTTCTCGGATTGGAAAAATGCGTTAGCGGTTACGATCACAATAGTTTTTCCATTAATCCAGGTTCCAGATATGTAAGTCCAAGCGGCTATTGCATGGATCGCACCAATGGAGTGAAACCTGAGGCCATGTCAGAAGTTACCGTATTAAATACTGATGGACGCAGGTATGTTTATGGACTTCCAGCTTATAATAATGTTCAGCAGGATGTGTCTTTTAACGTTGTAAATGTTGATGATCCCAACTCGTTGGTTAAAGACCAAGGTCGAGGGGTAGTGACTTATCCAGTTAATGCGAATTCCACGAAAAACACCTTCGGAGAAAATCACTTTTTTCAAAGAACGACAGTTCCAAAATATGCCCATTCATTCTTGTTGACCGGAATTCTCTCAGCAGACTATGTGGATGTATTGGAAGACGGGATTACTTATGATGATTTGGGGTCGGCTATCAAGTTTAATTACACTCAAGCACATTCAGCGTACAAGTGGAGAATGCCATTTGGAGGGACACAAACAAGACAGGCATCATACAATCCAGGTAATAGATCAGATAAATGGGATGATCAAGGGAGTTATATCTATGGTGAAAAGGAAATCTGGTATGTCCACTCGATTGAAAGTAAAAACTATGTTGCCTTCTTCTATACCTCAGAAAGGGCAGATGCACACCAGGTATTGGGAGAAAATGGAGGAATAGATACAAGTGCCTCCATGTATAAACTGGATAGTATTGCACTTTATACTAAACAAGATCTTATTTCTGGAAATAATGTACCAATCAAGGTTGTGCATTTTGAGTACGACTATTCTTTATGTCCGAATGTTGAGAACAATGATGGAAACGCTGTGACGGTTGGTGCCGTCAATATTAATGCATCTAAAGGAAAACTCACTTTAAAGAAAATCTATTTCACCTACGGAAAGTCCAGAAAAGGAAAAATCAGTCCTTATCAGTTCACCTACTCTGATTTTAATCCAGAATACAATTTACAAGGTTATGATCGCTGGGGTAATTATAAAGCTATGCCAACGAGTACTGAAGTAAATGGTCTTTCTATTCCTGGATATCGACTATCTAATAATGATGACCCCTATGTGCTTCAAAATAAGGATTCTGTTGATAAATACGTTGGCGCTTGGCACATCAAAAAAATCAAACTTCCTTCAGGAGGGGTAATAAACATAGAGTTTGAGTCGGATGACTATGCCTATGTACAAAATTATAAGGCTTCCCGGATGTTCAAGGTTATCGGACTTAATAGCACTCCTACCTTTGCCAGCAACTCTATTCTTTATACGAATTCAGGTGATACAAGAAACAACTTTGTTTTCTTCGAACTACCTTTTACGGTAAACAGCACTGTAGGTTCCGATTCCTTACAAAAACTTAAAAACCTGCTATTTGATTCATGGAAAGAGGATTTGTATTTCAAATTTGTGGTGGATGTTGGGAATGAACAATCCGATTATGAAATAATTACCGGCTTTGCTGATGTGGAAGAAAGTGGGTTCACTTGTCAATCAGGAGGATCGTGCGGAAATTTTGACGTCGGCTATGTCAAACTTCATGAAGTGTCTAAAAACGACAAGGAGTCGGCAGACTTAAATCCAATCAGTTTTGCGGCGATGAACTACTTGCGTCTGAATTTACCTAAGAAGTTGCAAAAGCTTTTTGGAGGTTACGAGCTTGCCCCGGGGGAAGCAAATCCTTTCCAGTCAGCAAGAAATATGATTCCAGCATTTAAAGAATTCTCTAAAATGTTTGTGAATGAATATAGCCGAATAATTAAAAAAGGTGCTTGCAAAAATATTGTACTAAATAAGAGTATGATTCGCCTGGATAACCCAACGCGAGTGCATTTTGGTGGAGGGAATAGAGTTAAGAAGGTAACCATTAGCGATAATTGGTCTGAACTTTCTGGAACAGGAGAAGACGCAGTCTATGGACAGGAATACGATTACACTACAACGGAACTTGTTGGTGATAAGCCTCTTGTTATCAGTTCTGGGGTAGCTACATATGAGCCGGGTATTGGAAATGATGAGAACCCAATGAAACGACCTTCTGACCTATATACAACCAACAAGAGGTTTTTAAAAGTCATTCCTGATGACAGAGCATTTGATATTCGTCCAGTCCATGAGGCATACATGCCTCCGGCATCAGTGGGGTATTCCAAGGTTACTTCTAGGAATATCAAACCTTCGGAAAATATCTATCGCACAGGTACAGGTCATACGATAAATGAATTTTACACGGCTAAAGATTTTCCGGTAAGATTTGAGCATACGGAAATACAAAGGGAACACCCATACGATCCTATTCGGAATTTTCTGAAGGTCGTATCTACTGAACGCGGTTACGCCTCTCAAGGCTATTCTGTTATTCTAAACGATATGCATGGGAAGCCGCGTGCTCAGTCGATTTATCGAGAAGGAGAAACCAAACCATTCAGTGAAGTTAAATACGAATATTATGCGGAGAACGATTCGAAAACAGGTCGTTTAAAGTTGGTTTCTACAGTGCCTGTATTAAACAAAGCAGATGGCTCGATTGGAACAGGAATTATAGGGAAAGACGTTGATGTAACGGTGGATTCCCGCCAACAAGAGGGGTATCACATGAACCTAGGGCAACAAAGTAATTTGGATGCGTTTTTAGCTGCAATATTCCCAGCCGCAATTCCTTCATTCTGGCCTGGCTTTACTTCCAAAAGGACGGATGTTGGGTTGTTGACCACCACCAAGATTGTTCAAGAATATGGAATACTAAAAACCACAACCGTAGTTGAGAATGGTGCCAGCATCGATACCAAAAATATCCTCTTTGATGGAGAAACCGGAAATGTTATCATGACAGAAACCCAGAATGAATTTGGTGATCCGATTTTCTCTTATTCAATTCCTGCCCATTACTATTATGAAGGCATGTCTGGGGCTTATAAGAATATTGGATATGTGTTTACAAACCAATATATAGAAGAAGGTGTGGTAACCCTGCCAAATGCTAATTCCTTCTTGTACCCAGGTGATGAAGTTGCTTTTTATATCAATGGAAAACCGGTTGCGGTAAAAGGATGGGTTGTAAAGCCTTCCGAGTCCTCAAATCAATTATTGTATGTATCCCGGTCTGGTGATCCAATTCATTTTGGTGATGGGGCCAAGGTGACAGTAAAAGTAATTCGTTCAGGAAGAAGAAACATGCAGGCGATGCCAATTGGCACAGTAGTTACTTTGGAACAACCGAGTGCCAGCACATGGGATGTACCTGAAGAGGTAATCAATGCCTCAGCGATTGAAATGTCCGAAGACTGGTCGAAGCCTTATCATTATATACCAGCATTTAGGTATCGCTACAATCTTCCTGGTGGAGGATATTCAGGTGGGGGTGATTGCACTCCTTCTATACCATGTCCAGATACGTGTTATGATATTTTACAAGGAAAAATGTCTGCCGGATCAAACAATCCATTCTTAAAGGGAAATGCAAGCAGGTCGATTGACCCAACCAAATATGAACCTTGGTACAGTTGTCAAAGAGATGCATTTGACGGATGTAAGATGTGTTTTCCATACAATTGGGATGAATACTTTGAGGCACATCCGATTAACAAGCCTGCTTTTATTGCTATGAATACAGAACCTGGTAGTTATCCAAGTTTTGATGAATTGGTTACGGCTCCAAAACAAGCTGAACCTTTTAATATTCTAACTGATTTTGCATCTGTTGAATCACCAAGCAATCATGGCCCATCAGCTCCAATGGAGTTTGCACCAACGGCACCAGTTTCAAAATCGTCTGTGGCATCAAATACTCCAGACTGGTCTTATGAAGATTTAGACTTGGACCTGGTTGACTCGACTTTCTGGTATCAAATCGGTCCTTGTCGCTATATGTCCATTACTTTGAGACTCTACTGTACTATTTCTGATCCTAATGCTGCCTATGAAGTAACCAGATACACAAATAGTTGGGACAATGATGTTTGTTGTCGAATACTGTCTGATTTAGGTGCCAAGTTTGAGTATCGTTATTATGATTATTGCCCTACAATTCCGGGAACAACTCCAACACCTCGTCCAGGTTCAGATTCTATAAGCTGCGGATTCAAATATGAGGATTTTGTTATCAACCCTTATACACAAGGTATCAAAGGAAACTGGCGTCCAAAACGTTCATGGGTGGTCTTAGATGAACGTTCCCAAAGCTCAACAAGCAATGTTCGAAAAGATGGTACCTACACGCTAAGCAGTTTCTGGAAAAAACCGACTTCTGGCAACCTATGGAGAATGGACACGACTGGAAAATGGGTATGGAGTGAGAAAATGACTAAATATTCTAGGACAGGACAGAATATTGAAACAGTCAATCCACTTAATATTCACTCTTCTGCTGTTTATGGTTACGGAGATAATTTGCCGATGGCCGTTGGATCGAACTTGAAACTTCGTCAAATGGCATTTGATGGCGCAGAAGATCATCCATATATACTTGATCTTCATCACGACCATTTCTCCTTCCGTTTTGGTGAAGGTGTGGAGTACTCTGATACTGCCCATACCGGTTTACGCTCGTTAAAAGTTCAAGGGACTTCCGACAGTGCCTATGTGATTCGAGTGATGCGTTACTGCGAAACAGAAACACCATCCACAGGAGCTGTTACCGATGGATATTATCCTAAACCATGTGATTTTTCAGAGAATTTCTCTCCAGATACCGGCCTTTACTATGTCAGTGCATGGGTTAGACAAAATGTTACAACGCCAGTAACTGGATATACTGGTGATTCCATCAAATTCTACTTCTATACCGACGCGAATAAAACCAATCCACCAATTGTACAATGGGTAAAAACCACAGGTAAGGTGATTGAAGGTTGGCAAAAAATAGAAGGTACCATTTATGTGCCGGCGGGCGTGGTATGTTATGCCATTGTACTGAAATCTGGTGCTACCGGATATACATTATTTGATGATATCCGCATGTTCCCATACAAAGCAAACATGCGCTCGTTTGTATACAATCCAAATAACCTCAGATTGATGGCAGAATTGGATGAAAACAACTATGCTACTTTCTATGAATATGACGAAGAAGGCCGATTAATTCGAATTAAACGAGAAACCGAGCGTGGCATAGTAACTATCAAAGAGTCAAGAACCGGAATTAGAAAAACAGACTAATGAAAAAGGCACTATTAACAACTCTAATGGTGATTCACAGCGTCTGCGGTTTTTCTCAGACGGTAGTGAATGCGGATAAATTCAAAATGGCTATGACGGAATTAAATCTGGCCTACATGAAATCTTTTCCCATTAAATCGACGGTTCAGTATGCATATTATTCTGACTATAAGACCAATCCTGAGGTAAAACAGTCCTATACGGTATATGCTGATTCAGGAGGCGTTCAATGCATGATATCTGATGAAATTGAGTCGTTTCAATATGACACAGTCAAAGTCTTGATTAATCATTCAGAAAAAATGGTGGCTGCTGAAAAGCGCCTAAGTCCGCCGCTGTCTTTTCCTTCTGATTTTTTGCTGGACTCGCTTTGGAAAGATATATCCACCATCGCAATCACTGAAAATTCACTCAACAAGACGTATACCTTACAAATTAGATCTGCCTTGTATTCTAAGCTGGTAATTAGCGTAAATAAGGCAAATGGCTTGCTTTCGAGCGTAAAAATGTATGTGAACCCAGAAGAATCTCCTGATATGCCCCGGGCCATGATTGAGGTGAAAATATCTGGAGTCACCAAATTGGACAAATTCTCTGTCCAAAGTCTTTTAAAAGACAAGGTAAATATTGATTCCCGAGGCACTGTCCTTTTAGGGAAACGTATCAACAGCTATAAATTATTAACCCCCAAAATTTAAAACCGATGAACCTACGGAAACTATTGATTTTGGCATTGACCACCTTGGCTGCAACAAATTTGTATGCCGGTTTGGAACCCGTTTTAACAGCAAGAAAAAGCGGAAGCACCCACTTACAAATTGACAGCATGGTGGTGGTTGAGGATGATAAATTAACCTGTATTCAATCCTCCAATTGTAATCCAACTTTTACCACTACTCGGCTCGACGGGGGAGTAATCTTGGGGATTGATCATGAGTATGATGGGTGTTATACGGCTTATGATTTAACCGTAAACCTTGAGGTAAAAGTTCTGGATAGCAGTTTGAATTGGAGCACCCATAATATCTCCATGAGCCTGGATTATGATCCGTCTGCTGGATTAACAACCGATGACCGGACTATTTTCAGGGTAAAGAAAGCCTACAAAATTGAAACAAAAATCACAGGGTTCATTTCTAGTCTTTCCGGCGGAGTGATGCCGGAAAATGTTTATCTGGAGAACATACTTCTTAAAGAGCGTTGGTATGTGATGAATTACTCAACTATTCCAACGATGAGTACAATCACTTCTCCTCAAAGTGATGAACTTACAGTGAGCTGGAGTGCGGTACCAGGGGCGGAAGAATACGATCTAGAATGGCTTTATGTGGATGATTTTTCCCAGTGGAATGGAAGTTCTATCAGTTATTATTCGGCTTCGGATTTATTCTATTCCTTCAACCAAGATGCGACTAGGATCAGCACCGCTTCAACCACTTATTCTTTTAAGAATTTGTATGAGCATGGATATCTTTTATTTCGGGTTCGCGGGGTTAACCGAGCAGGAGATGAATTTACTCAACGCATGGAAGGACGGTGGTCCTCCCATAATTTTGGGGATACAGGACGAATAGATGATTTCGGGACTAGCGGCTATGACTACTATTTTGTGAGTACCAATCACGAGGATAGCCTGAACTGGCAATGGTCTTCGGGCTTTGCTGAAGAAGGGAAAAGCAAAACAGTGATCAGTTATTTCGACGGAACTTTGCGTTCTCGTCAAATGGTGACACATAACAGTACGGATCATTTTACCATCGTTGGCGAGAGTTTCTACGATCATGTCGGTCGAATGGCTGTGTCTGCCTTGCCTTCTCCAACAGAAGAAAATGTGATTCATTTTTACCACAATTTCAATGTGGTGAAAGGTACTGGAGATCCTTATTCATGGCATGACTTCGATACAACGGATGGAATACTCATCTGTGAGACAGTGGCTGCTGAAATGGATACCACATCCGGCGCGTCCAAGTATTATTCCCATGCCAATCCGGATAGATCTGACTTTAACGCCTATATTCCGGATGCGAACTTCTATCCTTTGGTGCATACTGAGTTTACTCCTGACATGACAGGAAGAGTGCGCAGACAAGGGGGTGTAGGTCCTGATCACCAGCTAGGAACTGGACATGAAACCCGGTATTATTACAATTCGGTTGGCTCTCAGCAGGAGCTTTCATCCCTTTTTGGCGTGGAGGTAGGAAACTACATTCATTATAAAAAGAATATGGTTATTGACCCGAATGGCCAAGTGAGTGTTTCCTATCTTAACCCAGCCGGACAAGTGATAGCAACAGCATTGGCCGGCACACCTCCTGCCAATGTTCAGGCCTTGGAAAAAGATACTGCGAAACGCTTGATATTTTCTGATTTGGTTCCGAGCAATCGCCCGGATCCAAATGGGCTCAGCTGGGAGGTAAACAAAACCTTCAGTTTATCACAACCAGGACAAGTGAATATCCACTACGGGTTCACCGACATAGAAACGATGACCACGTGCGATACGGTTTCTATTTGTTATACCTGCGCTTATGACTTAAGTCTGGTTTTAACTGATGATTGCGGAACGATTTTAATTAGTCAGGAGCTGCCGAATTTCAGGCCCTTTGATACTACCTGTGTTCAGGACAGTTTTGATTATACCTATTCCGCTACTTTAGGCTTAGGGTCCTATCACTTGTACAAACGATTAACAGTAAATGAGGAGTCTTTCCTGGCTTATCAGGAAGTATACCGTCAAAATATTCCTTGTGTCAAATCCATCGATGAATTGTATGATTCATTGGTTAACACGCTCGATTATAGTGGATGTTATACCGATTGTGAATCGTGCATGGATAGCTTGGGAACCTTTGCTGAATTTGTTCAGGCTCGGGTAGCTGAAGATGGTCATGATACATTGATTGTTTCAATCGATTCTCTGGAGGCTATATACAGTATTGAATATGAAGAATATTTAAGCTTTTGCCGCGAATTCTGTGATACCATCAATCAGTGTGAAAACTTGTTAATGACCATTTTACAGGATGTAAGTCCTGGAGGCCAATACATGCTTTACACCTACAACGATTCTGGTGAACTCACAGTAACAGATCCTTTGTCATTCCTTCAGTCTGATACCACCCTTATTACGCATCCTAGGACAATCGGACTGGATCGCCCGATGAATTGGCAAGCAGATGATATTCTCTACCTTGAGGCTAATGGTGACACATCCTATATCGAATACGATGGTCAATTATGGAAGCCTAATAATGTGCCTTTGAATATCTTCATCGCTAATTGGCGTCCTTCCTGGGCTTATGCCTTGGCTAAATTCCATCCGGAATATTGTTACTACCAGTGGTGTATTTTAAATGAGGATGCACATGACTTTGACTTCCAGATGATGTGGACAATGAGTTATGAAGAAGCTGAGGACCAACTTTTGTTAAACCCGCTTAAGATAAACAATACCGACGCTCCTGGAACCTATTCTTCAATGAGCGAGGATCCTTTCTTTATTTCAGGTAGCTATGGCTATTCCTTTAGAAGTTCGGCTGAGGCACAGTGCAATAGTTACGCTACCTTCAACGGAAATAACTATTCTATTTGGGACATGGCCGTGGTGATGACATTCTGCCCTGAAGCACAAGACGAAACCGAAGTTATTTCATGTTTAAGTGCACATAGTTTTGGGTCCGGTGATACATCACAGAAGAATAGACAATGGGATTATTTCCGTTCGATGTACCGCGGCATCCGCATGGTTATGATGGATTCTGCGCGAGCTATTTATGCCAATGACTCCAACTGCGCAAATTGCTTTATTGGACATAATCAAGAGCCGCTTTACTCGACAAGTTGCAGTACCCGATTTACCAGCAACGATTATGCAGACAAACAGAAGCTATTCCCTTCCAATAGAGAAGCCTTGGGTCTGGATTTGACCTCAGGAGCGCAGGAATTAACCGATTCAGCAAGAGTTCATGCATATGCTGGAATTGCTAACCAGTGCGAGAGTAATTGTTCAGCTTATGCAGATTATTGGATGCAAAAAATCGCGGGTTGTGATTTTGATGAAAGTGATTCCTTAGCAATACGAGATAGTTTGATACGAATCTGTGTTTTGGGTTGTGATTCCTATAATCCATTAGGAGCAAGCAGTGTTGCCCCTTACAATACAGGGCTAGTTACCAGCACGACTTTTGGGGAGCTGTTAGAGTCGTTCAATATTCCGAACTTTAGGAGCAAGATATGCAGTGAAGATTTGATTGAATTCCCAATGCCTTATGGGATGGATTATAATGCAGATAATTATACAACAATTCCAGACCATTGCTTTTTGACAGAAGTGGCCATGCTGTCCTCAGGAGAATGTTCTGAATCAATAGAAAACCTTGCGCTTCGAGAATTATTGAATGAATTGATAGATTCAGGCTGGCTCGAATCACCATCTCAACTGAATCTAGGTACGAATTTATCTTCATCCGGTCAATCCTGGCTGTCTGTATTGACCCCTTATTTTTCAGTTGCCGGCACCCAAACAAACTATTACCAAACACACCAGGATGCATCCGGTAACCTGTATATGACTTTTATAGCAGATTCTGCTGGTGTCAGGGATAGTTGTGTTATTCAACTTGAAATGGGGCTGGTAGATTTGCCGTATGATTATTCGACAATCTATAATATTCAAGATTTTAGAGCTCTTTACAGTGGCTGCGATGATATATATTTCAATTTTAAAGGACAAGCATATTTGAGTGATACTGGACTTAGTGAGATACCTTTGATTCATACTAGCTGCTTTAAGTTGTGTGACCCACCTGATACCTTAACTCAGCCGGAAAGATTGCAACAAGCGATCTTAAATCAGTATTGTATTAATATCACCTTGGAGCAGGCGAGAAACTATGTAAGGATGGCCTGTGGAGATACGACCGTTCGAGAATTTATTCCAGTTGAACTCACTTGCACGCGCCCATGTATTACGTGTAATGAGGTTTATGACGCGAAAAGCAAGTTCTTTACTAAATACGCCGGCATTTACCATATCGATAGTACTAATCTGGAAGCGGATACCAATTTCCAAGAGTTGTTCACGTCCTTTGTAAACAATGAGTACTTTGTGAATTTGTCTTTTGAGGAGATTGATTATCTGATAAGCAATTGTGATAAATATACTGACACCTCTGGTGGAGTTGAAACTGATCCAGCGGTTTATTTGAGTCAGTTCACTTCCAAAGACATTTACCGTCTGGCCAAAGGCTGTTACAGTTGGAGCAGCAGCATTGATACAGCTTGGCAAGATACTTTGCTTCAGTATTTAACTGTTTGCAGCTCTCCGCTGTTCAACCCTATTCCTGCTCCTGATACCATATCATGCGACTCGCTACAGAGAGAGTTTGCGATGCAAAAAGCGCGATATCTGCATGATATGCGAATAGAGGAGGCAATGGCTGATTTTAGACAGAACTATTTTGATGCATGTAAAGCAATCTCAGGACATGAAGATTTTACATTGGAGTATGAGCTGAAGGAATACCACTATACCCTTTATTATTATGATCAGGCCGGTAACTTAATTAAGACTGTTCCGCCAGAAGGTGTGCATTTAATTACCGATCAGGATACTTTGGAGTTGGTGCAAACCAATAGGGACAATAATACGGCACCAAATTATTACAATACTCCGCACCATACTTTTGTTACCCATTACGCATATAATACGCTCAATGAGCTTAAGCGACAGTCAACCCCCGACGGTGGTTCTTCTGAATTCTTCTATGACAATTTAGGCAGATTGGTGGTTTCGCAAAACGCAAAACAATATGCTAGTTCCACTGCTTTGGATTCAATCTACAGTTACACCTTGTATGATCAGTTAGGGCGAATTGTTGAAGTGGGAGAAGCCCATTCACCGAGCGCGATGACTAATTCAATATCGCGAAATGGCGGAACGTTGGGTGCGTGGATTGCCAACTGCACCGACTTTAGACAAGTTACTTTTACCGTTTACGAAGACACCCTCACCAATCCAGATATCCTAGCCAAGTTTGGCAACCATGGCCAAGAAAATTTGAGGAATCGAATCAGCTATGTTTACGTTTATGGCGATGAGGTTGGAAATGGCTCAAATGGACATTTGACGGCCTATTCTTATGATATCCATGGAAACGTCAAGACTGTGGTGCAGGATTTCTTGTCGCTCACATTAGGAAATGATCAATTTGGCCTGTTTAAAATGGAATACGACTATGACCTAATCAGCGAAAATGTTAATCAGGTCAAATACCAACATGGAGAAAATGATCAGTTTTATCATAAATACCAATATGACGCTGACAATAGAATTCAATCGGTTTATACCAGCAAGGATAACCTGATTTGGGACGAGGATGCAAGCTATACTTATTATAAGCATGGCCCATTGGCAAGGACTGAAATCGGAGAACTTAAAGTTCAGGGAATGGATTATGCCTATACCATTCACGGCTGGTTAAAAGGTGTTAACTCAGCATCCTTGGATAGCAGTCGTGATATGGGTAAAGACGGCTGGGTTGATCCGAACAATTACAACCGGTTTATTCCTCGCGATGAATTTGGATTTACACTTGGATATTATCAAGGAGACTACACCGCGATTAGTAGCACCGATCCGGTGAGTAAATTCACTCTTTATTCCGGAAGTGGTTCCGGTTGGGACAATGCCGCGCCATCTTTATATAACGGGAATATCCGGCATATGACCGTGGCCATTGCCAAATTCATGGAAGGAAGCCCTACGGCAAAACCAATTGGTTATGCATACAAATACGATCAGTTGAATCGCATCAAGGAAATGAATGCCTATGACAGTATTGATATGGGCACCAATTCCTGGTATATCTCTGCCTCATCTCTTCCTTTCTACCATAACCGATTCACTTATGATGCCAACGGAAATATTTTATCACAAGTAAGAAAGGGAGGCCGGAAAGGTCCAATTGATATGGATAGTCTGGTCTACAACTATACAGCAGATAAAAACCAATTGGCCTATGTGGATGATCCTGTAAATAGTGCTAATTATGGTATCGATATCGACGATCAAAGCGCCGGCAACTACCAATATGATCCAATTGGGAACTTGATTTCTGATGCAGTTGAAGGAATCGATAGTATCAAGTGGAACGTCTACGGAAAGATTACACATATCTACCACAATACCTCTCGCGGACTGCCCAACCTGGAGTTCCGCTATGGACCTGACGGGCAAAGGGTGATTAAACGGGTAATTGCTGCCGGTACAGATAGTACCTTAAGTATGGAATATTATGTGAGAGACGCTTCAGGAAATATCATGGCCGTTTATGATTTGACAAATTTGGAAGAAACCAAAGCCATAGATTCATCCTACCAAAAGATTATTGGAAGATTGATACAAATTGTTGGAGCGGACTCCTTTGCCTTGTTTATCCAAAATCATTTTGTCGGAGATTCCATTTGGCTGGATTCGCTTCAGTCCTACTTGCCTCCGGCAAGCTTGACTGATTCTTTGGATAACCAGGATGTGATCGGTTGTTTAGGAGATTACCTGTATCAATATGCTTTGAGCTGCTGCGACGATTGCGACAATTGGGGTGCAGCCCAAGTGATGGATTCGCTTTTAGCTATTATGGATGCCAACCTGGAAGAACAAGCCAGTGTTTATATCGCTCAGTTTATGAGCTGTAATCCCGATAAATTGATTCAATCCTACTTAAATGATGTCACAATTGGTGATGCATTCTTAACCACCATTGATGAACAGTTTAATAGCATTTACGGTATAGATACGACCTTACAGCATTTGTTCAATCAATTCTCCCAAGGATATCCCGGAGCTACCCCTCCTGAATCTATATGGCTATTTGGTAATGTTGATAAAGCAGTTCTTCTTGAATACTTGAAAACCAATTTTGCCGATTTAAACGGAATTGGAGAAACGGATGTTTATCAGGTGATAATTCAATCGATGAACTCCTATACTGGTGACTTGAGCAGAATTTTGAAGAACGCATATACTCCATGCGAATTCATCAAGTGCTTAAGTTCTTGCATCACTCCAGAGGGTGATCCAATGACGGTTCAAAACGCACCGATTAGTGGATGCCACAATAATTTTACTTCGGATTTTGAAAACTACATTCAAAAATTCGGCCCGATTAAATCTAGTGCAGACGCGAGTTACTATAAAGGCCTTCTCTCTGGGAATAACTTGAGCACAGATGCAAGAGAGAGAATAGTCCGTTGTGATCCGTCTGCGGTATTCAACGCAATGTATCAATATGATAATTCGATTGTCGATAACCTGGTAACGTATTTTACCGGTGGAGAGATTGATGCAATTGTCAAACATTTTGAAAAGAAATACGGCTATACCGGTTCTTCCGATCCGTATTCGGATGCTGCCTACTACCTTAAAAATGATGTGCCGTATGCGATACTAGCGGAATATCTGGAGCAATATTTCAGAGAAAACAATCTCCTTTCATCTCTTGGAGATTTCCTCTGGCAAGAAGCCGATGCGTATGGTGATACCTTTGATGAAATCCTTCACGATTATTTACCGGATTGTGCTGTCTTTAATTGTTTAGCATCCGAATTAGAGGTTGATAGCGATAATATGCCTAGAAATCCATTGGATTCGCTGTTATTTAACCCAACTGATTTGTTTGTGGTTTCACAGGTATTCTATTGTCAGCCAGACTTGTATTCAAACTCTGTGGTGCAGAATATTACCACGCAGTTCAGCAATAACTTAATTGCCAGTGCTTTTCCGGATTTCTTCAATCAGGCGATTGATCAATACCCGTATCGCTCTTTGATGTATGATTTAAGTCCAGGAGAGGATTTTTACCATTTCTATGTATGTTTCCCAACAGAAATTGCCATTGGGGCTCTTGAAAAGTACCCAAGAGAGTTTATGGACCTTTTGGATAACTATGTAGGATACAGCACAGTTTACAGCGATTGGGGCACTTCTGCTCCTCCAGGAGCTGATGATGGAGAGTTTATCTTGAAAGAAATTGGACTCGAACGCCTCGTAGACTATTTGAAAAATAACTATGGATCTGATTTGTATAGCATAATCACAGATCTATCCGGCAATTTGGATGCGGATCAAGGAAACGCGCTTCTATATCATGCACTTACCGAATGTCAGTTGAAAGAATGCCTGAAAGCCAACTGGACGAATCTTTACGGAAGTGATACTTCCCTGATTTATTCCTTCGTTAGGTATAACAATTGGGCGAGTGTGGCCACGGCTGTCTACAACCAATATCCAGATAGTTTCAGCCGAGCTTTTGCCTATCTTTATCCTACCAAAGTGGTAAGTATTTTGGAGAACTGGCGTTATCCATTGGTTAATTTTATGGATGGAATTGAAAGTTATTTCGGATCGGGTGTAAAAGACCAACTTGATGGCGATACCGCAGTATATAGCCAGTACATCCGCATGAAGGAATTTCACCTGTATGGTGCATCTCGATTGGGAGTCTTAAACCAAAACGATACGCTCAAACGAGCTGATTTACATTTCGCATTGACATTCTCGGATCCGAATGCCGAATCGGAGCTCTTTGTTGAAACCCAGGATTATAATCGTTACAATGCGGATTCCATTTATACTCTTAAGTTGGGTAAAAAGCTTTATGAAGGAACAAATCACCTCAGAAACGTGTTGGTTACCTTCTCTGATAAACGATTGGCCACTTGTGTGAATGATACGATTTATTACTATAGAGCGGATTTGAGAAGTGCACAAGATTTCTCTGCCTTCCATGCTGCCTTAGATGATCGTCAATGGTTCTCTACTGTAGATAGTGGAGTTTATCGCTTTGGAGGAAGCAATGGTCAAGAAAAGGATGATGAAATCAATGGTGCCGGAAACAGTTATTCAGCGGAGTTTTGGCAATATGATTCAAGGCTTGGTAGGAGATGGAATATAGACCCTGTTGTGAAACCATGGGAAAGCCCCTACGCATGTTTTGCAAATAATCCAATTCTATGTATCGATATTGATGGGAGAGACACTACGAAAGTTAGCAGTACAACGATGACACAGGTTGTTCAAAGTTTCGAATATGACAAGAACGATGACGGTACGAAAAAGAAGGTTGGGAAAGATATTATAACAGAACAGGTATTGACGAAGGAAAAAGAAGTTACAATTAGAAATGGAAAAGTAATTGTTACTGTTTACAGAACAAAACTGGTTACTACTACTTCAATTGTAGATCGAAATGGTAAAGTTATTTCAACAAAACGAAAGGTTGAAATAGAAAATCACTATTTATCAGCAGACGGTAGAGAGCACGTCAAGCCTTTTCTTTATACCTATGAATATGATATCAAGTTAAGTTCAACTAGTGAAACCTTTAGAGGGTTCGTCGACGCGACATCAACTACAAAAGATAGAACCGGAGTAAGTCCTATGCAATTATTAGATGAAAAAATGACTAAAGATATTCTTGGTGACGCTGCTGGGGCAGCGGGTATTGCAGCTTTAGCATTAAAGAAAATAATTAAACCTAATCATCCCATTTTGAAAGCGCTTGATGTGGTTCAAACTGGTGGAATGATTACTTTTGCAATAGCAAAAGCTCTAGGATTAGTTGAATTTGAAGATGGGACGTATCAGGTCTTTGAAACAGTTGAGATGAAAGATCCAACAATTGTAAAATCTACTCCATGACACATTTGATTTTAAGTATTTTTTTAATTACAATAATTATTATTTATTCATATAGCTTGATAAAAATATATAAGTTTAAAATTTCGAA
>SBGR01000030.1 GCA_006226545.1 Bacteroidota bacterium
ACCGGGTCTGCATCAACAGCGCTAGCCGCTTTTACAAATACAATTTGTTCAGCACCATCGCCTTTGTTCCAGTGGAAAGTCATGGACGTGGTAGTAACACCACCGGTAGCTCCACCAGAAGAAGCGGTAGTTGGCTCAGAAGCGGTGGTATAGCGAGAGCCTGAAAGGGCAGTGTCGGTATAATTTTCAGTACCGCCTGTGCCATTGTATTCGTAAATTTCTATGTAGTATTCTGTTCCGGGGGTTAATCCTGTTATTGTGGTAGGTGAACCATCATTACCTGTATAAACCACTTTTCCGCCACCTAGTGCTGCTCCGCTGCCGCTGAAGTCTGCATCAGCAGTGTAGCTGGTTCCATCAACTGGCCCGCTGCTAGGCGCACTGCCTTCACGAACAACAATGATTCTGTTGGCGCCGTTTCCATTGGTAAAGTCTACGGTTAATGATGTTGATGTATAGGCAGTAATGTCAAAGCCGCTGCTGAGGGTGTCAGGCTCGCCAGCGTTTGTTCCACCATCTACAACAGGCGCACTGGTAGTATTGTAGTTTTCATTATAACCTTCTGCTCCGCTGTATTCAATAGCAGTAAAGTGATAGTCTGAGTTTGCGCTTAGCCCTTCAATAATAGCAGAAGTACCAACACCTTTATATACTACATAAACTCCAGAGTTGCCGATTTCGTCGCCAACACCAAAAGCGCCGGCAGTATACCTTGTTCCGTCAGCAGGGAAATCGGTACCAACGGCAGAATTAAGTTTAGCAAGGATGATGATTGAATCACCGCTACCACGTGTCCATGATAAAGTCATGGTAGTATCGGTTTGTGCGTCGATAGCAAAGTCTGTTGCTTGGGTAGTTGGTTCAGTTCCTAAGCTTGGGTTATTAGCAGTAACAGCGTTAATACGAGTAGAGAGCCATGGGCTTGAGCTGTTGTGGGTATATAGTTTAGTTTTTACACCTGCTCCGCTCATATACCATTCTATAGATGTGGCTATGCTTGGGCTTGTTGCGCCACTGATTTGAAAAGTACCTAGTCTGTGGGTATTTGTTTGGCTATCTATTCTGGCCATGATGGCATCAAAATTTGTCTGCGAAGAAATACCCGCAGGGCCTGCTAAGTTGATGATCAGTTTATTGGTGTTGGAGCCGGAAGTGCCAATTGTTGTAGCGATATTGGCTTCATAGCTAATAGTAGCGCCACTTGAGTTTTTAAGGTTTGATGTTCCTGTAACCATTGTTAAGACAGGTGAAGAAAAATTCGCGTGGTTATAAGTCATAACAAAGTCGGCATTCCCTAGGTGAACTTGACCTGAAGTTCTTACCATATAAACATCAAAATAGAAATCGCTACCTACATAATGTTGGTTTCTAATGTCCAGTTGTATGCCTTGGGCATTGGTTGATTTAAACGTTGAGAATAGTCCCGCAAACAATAAGAATTGCGCCAAGAGTAGTTTTCTAAAATTCATGATTCCATGCATTGTATCACAAAAGTATTGTGGACAATGCGGTAGAAATCTTGAACTTATATCAATGGAAGGATTATTATTTGAATGGCGTTATGTTAATGCCAATGACATAAACCCTATTTTGCTTTAAGGTCTAAGTCTGCTTTAAGTTTTTGGAAATATGAACGACTGATTTCCAAATACTCGTTATTGCCTTTCATATAAGCCCGTCCAGTATCGTTAGTCCATTTTTCAAAACGGCTCACCAAGCTAAGGTTAATGATGGTTGATCGGTGTATTTGTGTGAATTCTTGCGGTAATTTATCCATCCAGCTTTTGATGGTTCCGTATTTAACAAACTGTTTGCCTTCGATGGTAAAAATTTTGACATAATTACCGAGGGCAGAAATATGGCTTATTTCAGATAAAGGGAGCATAAAGATTTGGGTATCTTTATTCACCATAATTTGCTGGGTGCTTTCCAGTTTATTCGATTTGTTTTCCGCAGCCGGTTGTTCGCTATTAACAAAAAGCCTATTAATGCTTTCTCTTAAGCGTGCTTCAGTAACAGGTTTTACAATATAATCCAG
Source organism: Bacteroidota bacterium (assembly GCA_006226545.1). Taxonomy (GTDB): domain Bacteria; phylum Bacteroidota; class Bacteroidia; order UBA8524; family UBA8524; genus M1806. The sequence goes on from SBGR01000030.1 coordinate 2,039, forward strand.
GGCATTTATTTCAAAAGCTTTTACAGCATATTCAGGGTGTGAAGTGATAAATACGACGCGAGTAAAGGAATCAACAAAGGGTAGTAATTCAAATGAGGTTACTTCGCCAATTTCAACATCCAATAGCAGTAAGTCGGGAATATTATGCGTAAGTAGCTCTTGCGCCTGACTGAAGTCTGATGCTTTTCCAATTAACTCAATACCATCCATTTTGGAAAGCAACTCCGAGAGTACTTTCCTGTAGATATCAGAATCTTCTACCAGTATGGTTTTAATGCGCATTCATCGCGAATGTAATTATATTTTACAAAGGATTTACGTCCTAGAAAAACTATAGATCAAAAGATTTTTTCTCCTTAAACAGGGAAGCAATCAGCATTTCGGTTTCATCTGGGTAGTTGATGTGCACGTTTTTACCGTATTCCAGCCAGGTATTTAATTGATGTAGGAAGTTGCCGTTTATTTCGGTTACAACAGTACAGCCGGCTTTCTTTGCACCTAAGGCATTGCAGTGTTGCTCGTATTGTCCAATCATAGGAATGACCATCACCTTCTTGCCCAAGAAGATGGCTTCTGTAGGTGCCTCAAATCCGCCTCCGGTGATTAAGCCGGTACACTCGGCAAGGCTTCGGGTATAGGCTTCGTTTTCTATCGGACGAACGTGAATATGGTCCTGCTTAAACTCCTGTTTGCTGTGCTTGCTGAAGATTTCCCAACGTACCGTTTTAATCTTTTCGAAGTACTTGATTAAATAGGCATCGGCATAGGCTGGAAGGTAAACCGTAACATGCCCTTTATCGGTGCTTTCAAGATTTCTTACCTCGGAGCGAATGATGGGCGTGCGGATATAGCTGTCGTACGATTCAAAGTGAAAGCCGTAGCCGGGTTGGCTTGGAGCATAGTGTTGGAATATCTGCTCGGCAAAGTGGTTTTTCTTTTGTGGGCGCGGTGTTTTATCGCTCAAGAAGGATTGCTGATGGCTGAGTGCAATGCATGGTTTCTTTTTGAGTTTGCAGGCCCAGGCGCTGATAGGCTCAAAATCGTTGATTACAATATCGTATTGTTCAACAGGCAGATGGCGGATATCGCGAATCAGTTTGCTGGTTTTTAAGGTCTTCAGGCTATCCCAAATGTCGATGCCTCCATTTTTCCCGAATGTATAACTCAAACCATGCAGTTTGTATTTGAGTTCATAAGGGAGCTGAACATCGCTTTGTGTTCCGCTCACCAAAATGTCTAGTTGGCCGTGTTGCTGCAGATAGGGTATAACCTCACGCGCCCGGCTGATATGCCCATTGCCCGTTCCCTGAATGGCGAATAATATCTTCATATAAAAATTGCATAGCGGGTAATGCCTGAAACTCTTCTTCCTCTTCTTGTGCGTCGATTACTGTATCGGCGTATTTGATCAAATGCCAATCACCATCATAGTACTCCAACGCGCTAAGGTTCTCAATCCAATCACCACTGTTTAGGTAGCGAACGGTTTTTCCATCTGATTCAATGGTTCTGTCGCAAGGCTGGTGAATATGCCCGCATAAAACCATGTCATACCCTTCTTCCAAAGCCAAGTCGATGGCTGTTTGCTCAAAGTCGTTGATGAATTTAATGGCATGTTTTACGCTGTCTTTGATCTTTTTAGAAAGCGATATTTTGCCTCTTCTCAGCACGCGTTGGCTGATGAAATTCACAAAGCGATTTAAGAGTATTAATAGGTCGTAGCCCGCGCCTCCCAGTTTAGCGAGCCACTTGGAGTGCTTCATGGTAATGTCGAAAACATCACCGTGGAAGAACCACATCTTCTTTCCATCGTGTTCCAAAATGAGCTTATTCAATAATTGGAAATTGTTCAAATGGAAATCGCTAAAGCGTCTCAGCATCTCATCGTGGTTGCCCGTTAGGTAATAGACCTGGGTTCCTTGGGTAATCATTTTAGTGATGCGCTGAACAATTTTCATGTGCGAATCCGGCCAATAGCGTTTACTGAATTGCCAGATGTCGATGATGTCCCCATTCAAGACTAAGATATCGGGTTGAATGCTCTTCAAGTATTGATTGAGCTCCTTGGCATGGCACCCGTAGGTGCCGAGATGCACGTCGGAAATAACGGCGATCTCAAGTTTACGTTTTGCCATGGTACAAAATTCCGGGCTGCGTATTACGCCTGTCTTAAACTAAAATCAAGTTCTTATTACCTTCGTTGAGTTGAAGTGTGGATACAATCCCCGCAGGATTTTGTTCATCTTTGCATTTCTCCGGTTTCAAGGAGGAATGGTTAGTAAAGTGCAGAAAAAGAAAAAGATAAACGCGACATGAGCGGAAAATTATACGTGGTTCCTACACCAATTGGCAACTTAGACGACATGACTTTCAGAGCCATTAAAGTGCTGCAAGAGGTGCAGTTGATTTTGGCTGAAGACACCCGCACCAGCGGGAAACTCTTAAAGCATTTCGAGATTGCCACGCCCATGTCGTCTTTCCACTTGCACAATGAACACCAGCAAGTAGGACGCTATACGGAAAAGTTAAAATCAGGAGAAACCATTGCCTTGATTAGCGATGCAGGTACGCCGGCTATTTCTGATCCCGGATTTTTACTTGTGCGGGCGGCTGTTGAAGAAGGTGTGGAGGTAGAATGTTTGCCCGGCGCCACAGCTTTTGTCCCAGCCTTGGTAGATTCGGGTTTCCCTGCCGATCGTTTTGTGTTTGAAGGATTTTTACCCTTAAAGAAAGGCCGTCAAACACGCATCAAAGAATTGGCAGAAGAAAAACGAACCGTCATTTTATACGAATCGCCACACCGCATTCAAAAATGTTTGATGCAATTGGCGGAGTTTTTTGGCGAAGATCGTCAGGCCGTTGTAGTTAGAGAAATCTCCAAGTTCTACGAAACCAAACACCGCGGCACCTTGACCGAACTCATCACTGAATGCGACGTAAAAGAAATGAAAGGCGAAATTGTGGTGGTGGTCAAAGGCAAGGAGTAATTGGCAATTGTCTTCGCTAAATCGTTTAAAAACGAATAGTGTCTTTCAGTAAACACAACGCTAACCTATCGCTCAAATAATTCCGCTAAATTTGGCGCATGAACTGGATAAAAAACCCTTGGCTGCTAGCCATCGTGAGTGGCCTTTTGCTAAGTATTGCTTGGCCGCCGGTTTTTTTCAATGGAATCATTTTTATCGCTTTTGTTCCTCTTTTAATTTTAGAGGATCAATATTACCGTGGTGAAAATCAAGGTTCTTATTTTACCCTTCAAGTTTGGCTTACCTATTTCATCTGGAATTTCTTAACCACGTATTGGGTATGGTTTGCATCAAAAAGTGGTGCCGTGATGGCCATTGTCGCGCACTCGGCAATCCAGACTTTACCTTGGGTAGCCTTTCATTTTACCCGTAAAAACTTCAAAGACAAGCTCGCTTATCCGGCTTTGGTATTCTTTTTACTAACGCTTGAATACGTGGATTTTAACTGGGACATTATGTGGCCGTGGCTTACCCTAGGTAATGCTTTTGCCAAGGTTCCTTCCTGGGTGCAATGGTATGAATACACAGGCTTGGCCGGTGGTGCAGTTTGGATCATCTTAGTCAACGTTTTAGCCTTTCGCGCACTACAACAAGGCAAAGCCATGGCTTGGGTTAAACCTGCCTTTTACGTGCTACTGCCACTGAGCATTTCTTGGATTATCGCGGCGAATTATGAAAGTCAAATAGACCGCACGATTGACGTAGTAGTTATCCAACCGAATGTAGATCCTTATAGCGAAAAGTTTGACCCGGCCAAGGCAGATGAACAAGTAGATAAACTCATCCGCTTAAGCGAATCAAAATTGGATACTAGCGTCCGATTGCTCATGTGGCCTGAAACTGCTTTGACCGATAATTTCATTGAAGAAGAAATAGGATCCTATACGAACTACCGTAAAGTGAAACGGTGGTTGGCTCAGTATCCAAACCTGACCTTGGTAACGGGAGCAAGTACTTTTCACTTCTTTAAAGAAGGCGATAAAGTAACAAGCAGCGCTAGACAAGCGCCTAACGGACAATACTACGATGCCTACAATACCGCTATTCGAATGCGCTACGGCTACCCGGATGTATTCTACCATAAGGCGAAATTGGTTCCCGGAGTGGAACGAATGCCATTCATTGGTTACCTGCCGTTCTTGGAACAATTGGCTATCAATCTGGATGGAACCAGTGGAACATTAGGCATTAGCGATGAAGCCACCGTGATGGAAGGGGAAGGTGTGAAAATGGCGCCCATCATCTGTTACGAATCCGTTTTTAGTGATTACTGCACGGAATACGTGCGAAACGGCGCAAACCTTTTGGGTATCATCACCAACGACGGCTGGTGGAGAAATACCCCGGGCTACCGTCAGCATTTCGATTATGCTCGTTTACGTGCCATTGAGAACAGAAGGTATATCGCTAGGTCGGCCAATACAGGTATTAGCGGATTTGTAGACGATAGAGGCAATGTCTTAGCACGCAGCGAATGGTGGGTGCCTGACGCCATGCGCATGAGTCTGCCGCTGATTAGCAAACAGACCTGGTACAGCCAGAGTGGTGATTTCTTGGGGCGTATTTCCATTGTTTTAGGCTCGTTGGTGCTCGTGGCGGGTATCTTTAGAAGAAAAACAAAAAAGGGTTATTGATGCTTAGATAAGCGGAAAAGCTACCTTTGCACCGCTAAAGTATTATGGCTAAAATCACGTTTAAATTTGAAGACGCTTCAATTCCGGCTCAATCGTTTGAGATGGAAGAAGGCGATTCTATATTGGATATTGCCCTCGACAATGATGTGGAACTCAACCACAATTGCGGTGGCGTTTGTGCTTGCAGTACCTGTCACGTTTATGTGAACGAAGGAATGGATTCACTGCAAGAAATTTCAGACAAAGAAGAAGACTTTATTGACCGCGCTAGAAACCCGAAACTGAATTCAAGGTTGGCTTGCCAATGCATCTTGGAAGACGAAGAGGATATTGTGGTAACGGTTCCGGATCAATCTTCAATTATCGGACACTAACATGAACAACGAATTTCAACTTCCTATACACTGGAACGATTACGAAGACATCGCCATGGCTTTGTACGAACGTTTTGGTGACGAATTCGGCGAAAGCCAGATTTACCGTATCCGTTTTACTGATCTTTTGGAGTGGGTATTGGAGATTCCGAACTTCAAAGGTACACGTCAAGAAAGTAATGAAGGCCATTTAGAGATGATCCAGAGCAGCTGGGTTTACGAATGGCGCGATAACCAAAACTGAGATGCGGAGTTTTCCTCCTTTTAGCTTAGCGTCTAAATCGCCGCGAAGACAAGAACTGCTGAAGACAGCTGGCTTCGATTTTCAGGTGCGTACTAAGGAGGTCGACGAAAGTTTCCCCGAAACGATGCCGGCAGGTGAGGTTCCCGTTTACCTCGCTCAGAAAAAAGCACGTGCCTTTGCTCTTGAACCGGCTGAAATCATTGTGACCGGTGATACGGTGGTGGCGATTGGCGATAGCATTCTGAATAAGCCGGAAGATGCTGCCGATGCAAAGCGCATGCTTCGTTTATTATCCGGTACCGAACATCAAGTTATTACCGGAGTCTGCATCCGCAACGCGCAAAAGGAAAAGCTCTTTTCTGCCGTAACCCAAGTTCGCTTTAAGGAGCTGAGCGATGCCGAAATAGACTTCTATATTTCAGCATACAAACCCTACGACAAAGCCGGTGCATACGGAATCCAAGAATGGATAGGCTTAATTGCCGTTGAAGGCATTGAAGGCTGCTATAACAATGTAGTAGGCTTTCCGGTTTCCGCTTTCTACCGGGAGTTTGAAGCGTTTCTAGCTCAGTAAAACACCTTCTTTTAGCGAATTCATGGAGCAGAAAATGCTTTCCAAGAGAAAGGTCTCCATCACGTAGTCAATGAGTAAACTGGCTACCACCATCATCTCTACACGGTAGTCTGCCAATCCCTTCATCGCTAAACGTTCTTCTAAGGTAGATGCGGTAAGTATATCGCTCAATTCAAAGAAATCGTCTGGATCGAGTTCATATAAACCCGGATGTGATTCCGGAATGCGGATGTCCAATTGATCATCCATCAATTCCAGTAAACTCTCAAAGCTGCCGGCAGAACCTACCAAACATGTTACCTGGTGCAGCTGCATGGCTTCGTGCAAAGGCTTCAGCTGATCGTCTAAGTAATCGAATAGGCTATTTACCTCGGCATCTGTGATGGGATCATGTTGGTGAAACTTCTCCAATAACCTGGCACAACCTACGTCAAAGCTTTGTTTCCAGAGTATTTCACCTGCGTCAACGATGATAAACTCCACACTTCCCCCACCGATGTCCATCACCAGATGCGCTGGAAAGTCGAGAGGCAAGGTGGCGTCCACGCCTTTTTGAATGTATTCGGCTTCTTGGTCGCCACTGATTATTTCAATCTCCAATCCGTAGCGACTCTTAACTTCCGCCATGAATTCACTGCCATTGGCTGCGGAACGTATGGCCGATGTAGCCAGGCACCGGCATTTGCCTAAGCCCATTTCATCTAACTTGGTTTTGAAACGAGCAAGGGCATTTAAACCACGTTCATAAGCGGCTTCGGCTATGCGACCTTGATTGATTCCGCCTTCACCCAATTTAACTGCTATTTGTTCTCTGTGTACGATTTCGCTGATATGCTCATCGTGTACCTCAGCCACCACCAGGTGAAAGGTATTGGTGCCTAAGTCAATTACCGCCTTCCTCATCTCAATTCGTGTAAATCCAATTCTCCGGGTCCTGCTTTTCGCTGCCCTTCCACAACTCAAAATGGAGGATGGTCTTTTTATCGTCTTCGTCTTTGTGGATGGTGCCTATGGCTTGTTTGGTCTTGATCTTGTCGCCTTTTTTCACCATCACAGTTTCGATGTGCGTATAGACAGTGAAGAACTCACCGTGGTTGATCATAATGGCATTTTGCATGCCCGGAACCGTAAAGATATGGCGAACCTCGCCTTCAAATACAGCTCTGGCTTTGCTGCCATCCGTAGTTACGATGTCAATACCGTTGTTCACGGTTTTAACGTTGGGTAGGGTAGGGTGTTTGTGTTCACCAAAACCGCGCAATACAAAGCCTTTTTCTACTGGCCAAGGAAGTTTGCCTTTATTGCCTTGGAAATTGGCCGATAGGGCAGCTGCTTCAGGGGTGAGTCCCATGCCACCGGCTTTGGTTGAGTTCGTCTTGGCAGCTTCTGCTTTGGCACGTTTTATCTCGTCTTGGATGATTTTTTTAATCTGGCGGTCGAGGTCTTTGGCAGCTTTCTGCTTTTGTGCGAGTTCCTTGCGCAATTGCTTCTCTTTGCTTTGGAGGGTTTTAACGAGCTTGTTCTCTTCTCCTTTGTCTTGCTCCAGGTTGGTTTTTTCTTCTGCCTTTTTACCCAGCAATTGACTTTTGTCTTCGCGGATGGTGCGCAGGGTAACCACTTCCGATTTAATCTGACCTTGAGTCTCTTCAATCAGTCGCATTTGAGTGGTTCTAGATTGACCCAAATCTCGGATATACCGCATGCGTTTTAGCGCCTGGTTGATATTGCCGGAGCTGAAGACCAAACTCATCGGATGAGCGAGTTTTTGCAAGCGATAGGCCGTATAGATCATATCGGCATATTCTTGTTTTCTCAACTCAAGGTCGGCGTTGAGTTTTGCAACGTACTTTTCTTTGTCGTCTATTTGTCCGTCAATGCCCTGAATCTCATTGTTTACGGCATTAATCAGTTCCTCGCGGATGCGAATCTGTTTGTTCAATAAACGAAGCTGGTTGATGGATTTGCTCTTCTCTTTTTGTGTTTTGGAGAGCAGTCGGCTTGTGAGTTTAATCTCCTCTTCCTTTTTCTTCCTTTGCCTTTCCAGCTCTTTTTGTTTGAGCTTGGGGTCGGTGCTTTTACGTTGACCGTGACTGGTGCTTAGCTCAATGCTTAAAACGATAAGCAAGGCGAGAACATAGCTAATTTTCCCGCGTAAACGGGAAGTTGCTAATTGGATCAGTCGATATGGTGCCGTAGTGTAACGCAAAATTTCCTTGTACTTCAGGTGAACTCACGAATATATTAACTTTTGAAGGCAGGCTCTTAGTACCCAGTACCTGAAATTCTCCATAGCTGACCTGTGCATTAGACGCTTCGGTTCTGCTTTGCGCGGTGCTACGCACTATCTTAACCAAATTGGGCATGATATATTCCGTTACAATGGCCTTTCCGGCAGGCTTTTCCACAACAATGGTATCGCCTTTCCAATCTGATTGCGCATTGGTATAGGGAAGCAATGGATTGCCAATGAAGAAGTCTTGCAATTGTCCAACGCTCAAAGGCATCGCTAAATAGCGCTCTATGCTATCCAGAGGCATGGCAGCATATTTACTTTCCGGCAAATTCTGTCTGAAGAATAAGCTGTCTTGTGTTACATAAATTCGAGCTACTTCAATGCCTAGAAGTGCTTGTGCAGAGATCCACAGTTGCTTGTTGCGCTCCATGCGAATGTGCAGGGTAATATTCTGGCGAACACCCATGCCTTCAAAAACTCCTTTGGCGCGAATGGTCATGAATTCAAAATCGAAGCGATTGGCATCCATGGCTGCGCCTACCTGTTTGATCTCAGTAGTTTTGAGCGATTTTACCTCACCCGGAGCGGTGGGTTTTTTCGTTTTACAAGAAGTGAATGCTACCAAGACTAGTAGCAGGCTGAAAGCAGGTAGGAGCTTTTTCATAGGTTTACGTTGCCGGCTGCCTTGGCTTTGAGGCTTGGCGATTCCGGATTCAATTTCAATGCTTTTTCCCAAGCTTCACGCGCACCTACACGGTTGTCTAACTTGTACAAAACATCGCCTAAATGTTCCAATACTTCGGCATTGTTTGGCGAGAAGGTGAGGGCTTTTTCGATATAGTGCTTGGCTTCTTTGTACTTACCTTGTTTGAAGAGAATATAACCGTAGGTATCAAGGTTATTTGCGTTGTTTGGCTCGAGGCTTAATGAGAGGTAAGACATCTCTGCAGCCTTGCTCAATTCCTTGTTATCGAGGGCCAAGTAATAAGCGTAGTTGTTTAAAACCAATACATTGTTCGGTTCTAACTCCAAACAAGCGTCATAGGCTTTGTAGGCTTTGTCCTTTTTATCGAGTTGAAAGTAGGAATCACCCATCAGGGAATACAAGGCGGCCATCCAGCGGTTATCCGGAATCATCATGGCGATGCCTAGCTCACATAAGTCGGCAGACTCTTTCCATTCTTTCAATTGCGAATGAGCTGCAGCGGTGAAATAGTAAAGCATAAGCTGATTCGGGAAATACTCTATCGCTTTGTTTCCGACCTCGGTAATTTTCTTGTAGTCGCCGTTTTCCTCGTAAATAGATAATACTTGCCTCCAGATACGCAGTTCAGCGCTGCTTAGTTCTAAGCTTCTTTCGTAATAGCGAAGGGCAATCTGGCTATGACCATCTGCATAATGGAGGTCGCCTAAAATACTGAGCGCTGTGGCATTATCAGGATGGGTTTCGGCGATGGTCTCTGCCAACTCAAAAACCGGTTTTTTCAAAAATGGATCTTGGTCGATGAGTGGCACTAGGCTGATAACCACATTGATTTTGCTTTGCGGACTGATCTGGCCATCTTGAAATGCATTCTTCAAGGCATACAGCATCGAGTCTTTTTGGTTCTCGGTGCGGTAAATTTCAGCCAGCCCGTAGTAGGCAAAGCCGTTGCCCGGATCTAGTTTAATCACTCCAAAATAGGTGCTTTTCGCTTCCGCTTTGCGCCCAATTTCCATGTATATCTCTGCGAGCATGCCAAGGAAACGCGGTTCTTCGGGCGCTGCATCAATGAGCTTTTGTACTTCTTTGATTGCTTTTTCCGGCTTGTTCTGCATCAAGAAGATCTTCTCTTTCTGACGCACCAATTCTTCGCCAACACCGAAGCGTTTTTCCATGCGATTGTATACCTCTAAAGCTTCATCAAACTTGCGGAGGTAGATATAAGAATTGGCTTTTTCGAAGTAGAGATTAGGGTCGCCGGGATTAAGTCCGATGGCCTTTTCCCAAGCATTGGCCGCCTCTTCATGTTTCTGCGCTTGAGCCGCTGTTTGGGCCAAGCTGGTGAAGTAGTAAATGTTTTCTGCATCGTAGGCACAGGCCTTCTTGAAATGCTCTAAAGCGATAAGGTGTAGGCCTTTTCCGGTATAGAGTCCGCCAAGCACATAATAGGCAGCAGCATTCAACGAATCAATTTCCAAAGCCTTCTCGTAGTATTGAATGGCTTCTTCGGTATGGCCTAAAGCACGCTCTTTTTCTCCTTGAAAATAGTACCGGTCAAACTTCATCTGCTCCGCTTCCGGAAGGCGGCTTTGCGATGTAGTATTTTTTGAAACCTTAGAATTTCCTGATTTCTTAATGCCTGAGCACGAGGCTAGCACCACTAAAAGGAAAGAGAAAAAGAGTAGCTTTTTGGCTTGTAACATTAGTCTTCTATCGTAGAGTAGTCGCTCACGCTGAGGTCTCTGGCGCGTCCTTTAACAACGCTGTTGCGGCCCAGCATACTATTGCTGATGTTGGCGCTTTCCAGGTGAGCCTCTTGTTGAACGATACTGTTGTTTATCAAAGTATGTTCCACGCGGCAAGATTCGCCCAAAGAAACATGAGGTCCTACTACCGAGTTGATAATTTCTGTGCCTTTAGCGATGTAAACCGGTGGAATAATTACGCTGTTTTCAACCTTTACGCTCGGGTCGATGCTGGCACTTCCTGCCTTAATCTCCAATACACGCTGATTGGTAAATACGGTAGCATTTTTATTACCGCAATCCAACCACTCGTCTACCTTACCCGGCTCAAAGCGAAGGCCTTTGTTTTTCATGTTCTCCAAAGCATTGGTAAGCTGGTACTCACCTTTGTCTTTGATGTCATTGTCTAACAAATATTCAATCTCCTTGCAGAGGTTTTCGCCATCGTTAAAGTAATAGATACCGATGATAGCTAAGTCGCTAATAAACTCCTGTGGTTTTTCGATGAACTCCCTGATTTGGTTCTGCTCATCCACCAAAACAACACCAAATTGTTTTGGGTTCTCCACCTTGCTTACCCAGATAACACCGTCTTTGGAAGCATCGAGTTTGAAGTCGGCTCTGAAAATGGTATCGGCAAAGGCCACGATGATATTGCCTTTGAGGCATTCTTTGGCGCAATGCACTGCGTGGGCTGTACCCAAAGCTTCGGTTTGGTAAAAGATTTTTCCTTTAGCACCAATGCTGGCGGCGATGTCCAATAAGCGGGCTTCCGTTTCCTGACCGAAGTCGCCAATGATAAAAGCTACCTCGTCAATCTTCTCGGTGCACATGGCAGCGATGTCTTCAACTAAATGCTGAACGATAGGCTTGCCTGCTACGGCTACTAATGGTTTTGGAACGGTGAGGGTATGTGGGCGCATGCGCTTGCCCATACCGGCCATGGGTACAATGATGTTCATTTTATGCGATTCTTATTTGGTTCCTGTGCTGCCGAAACCTCCGGCATCACGATTACTTTTTCCTAGTTCTGCTGAGCTTTCCCAGCTAATACGTTCGTGGGCCGCTATCACCATCTGAGCGATGCGTTCCCCGTCTGAAATCTCAAAATCGGCTTCGCCGTGGTTGATAAGTAAGACTTTAATTTCACCTCGGTAGTCTGAGTCGATGGTGCCCGGACTATTCAATACCGTAATGCCGTGTTTGTAAGCCAGTCCGCTGCGTGGACGAATTTGCGCTTCGTAACCCGGGGTCAATTCCATGAAAAGTCCCGTTGGGATGAGGGCGCGTTCTCCTCTGCGGAGCATGAAAGGCGATTGCAAATTGGCACGGAGATCCATACCGGCTGATTCAGCCGTTTGGTATTCCGGCAAAGGATGGTTTGAGGTGTTTTTTATCTTAATTGCTAGCAAAATGGCGGGCCTTAGTGCTGCGAATTTAGGATTTTCTTCGGCTTTTCTAATAGGTAGACCACCGCAGCAAAGAGCACTAACAATGCAGCTCGTATTCCGTATAAGGTTGCCGTGTCAAAGCTTTGATCAATAGCTTGTGAGATTAAAAACAAGCTTAACGCGAAGATGAAATAAAGCCCAAAGCTTCGCACTTTGTAGGGTACTGGGTAATAGCGTTGGCCCATGAAGTAAGCCGCAATGGTCATGGACGCATAAACGATTAAGGTGGTCCAAGCTGAACCGCGGTAGCTCATTTCCGGGATGAGCATCGCGTTTAATACAAGGGTTAAAACAGCGCCGCCAATGGCGATGAAAGCACCCAGAAGGGTATTGTCGGTAAGCTTATACCAAACCGAAAGGTTGAAGTAAACACCTAAAAATAGGTTCGCTAAAAGCAGAATTGGAACGATGTCTAAACCGGCCCAGTATTCTTCGTTTGGCAAGAAATGTTTGAATAGGTCCAGGTAAAGGCTCACCAATAAAAAGATGAAGAAACAGAACAGGGCAAAGTAATGGGTCACCTTGGCATATACGCCGCGGTCTTTGGTATCGGCTTGAGCAAAGAAAAAGGGTTCTGCCGCAAAGCGGAAAGCCTGAATAAACAAGCTCATCACGATACTCAGCTTATAGCAAGCACTGTAAATTCCTTGTTCCTTTTTGGAGATATCGCTCGGTAAGAAATATTCCAGAAGAAGTCGGTCGATGGTTTCGTTGATGATACCTGACATGCCTATCAACACGAGAGGCCAAGCGTATTTGAGCATATCCTTCAGCAAGCCGAAGTTGATGCCTTCGTTCAATCCCCTGATTTCAGGCAATAGCAACAGGAAGGTGATGGCACTGCTCAATAAATTAGCGATGAAGATGGCGGAGATACTCGGCTCTGTAGGGAATAGATTTCCCAAGAAAGTGCCTGCTTCAAAACTGCCGGGCAGTACCAATAGAAACAATAGGTTGAAGCCAATATTGGAAAAGATATTGACCGAGCGAACAAGTGCAAAACGCAAGGGTTTGTTTTCTTGCCTCAACCTCGCTAAAGGAACGGCAGAGATGGCATCCAAGGCCAGAATCAAGCTGAACCAACGGATATAAGATTCTTGTCCGGTAAGGTTTAAAAACGGACTAGCAGCAATGGCCTCGGCTTGGGTCCAGCCCCAAAAAACCACCAGAAGGCTGAGTACAATAACGAAGTTGATGGCCGTTGAAAAAACGCCCTTCACCCCGCGTGAGGCATAGCGGAAATAAGTGGTTTCCATGCCAAAGGTGAGCAGCACATTGAAGAAAGCCACACCCGAATAAAGCAAACTCACTACGCCGTATTCTTCCGGTAAGAAGAGCTTCACGTAAAGCGGTACCAGAAAATAATTCAGAAACCTGCCCAAGATGGTGGGCAAGCCATAGATGGCCGTTTGAGAAACCAGTTTTTTGAGCATTGCGCACTGCAAAGTAAGGGGAATTCCTTGAAAGAAGGAGCTGCTTTGGTTTTGCATTCATTTGTGGCTGCGACATGAAAAGGATGGTTCCCGCTTGAGAGGTCAAAATCTCGAATCTTCAAACCTTTCATTTTTCAGAATGTCTCGCACTCTTTTTGCTCTTTTTCGCGTTATCCTACTACATTTGACTTTATGCGGAACCTGCTTCTTCTTTTGCTGATTGTTTTATCCGGGCTACAACTGAGCTTCGGACAGAATAAAGAAGAGGAACTTGCATCCCAATACTATAGCCAAGGCGATTACCGCAAGGCTATGGACCTCTACGAAAAGCTTCACAGTAGGGAGCCCTCCAATACCTATATTTATACCAATTACCTGAACTGCTTTGTGCAGCTTTCTGAGTTTGCAGAGGCTCGTAAGATGGTGGCTAAACAAAAAAAACGTTTCCCTAGCGACCCCTCTTTTGCCGTAGACTATGCCTGGCTTTACCAAAAAGAAGGCGATGATAGCAAGGCCAATAAGGAATTAGACAAGCTGATTGCAGATAGCAAAGAAGCGGATTATGCATGGGCCTTGAGTCTGGCACTGCAAAGAAGAGGCTACCAAGAAGAGGCGGTCAAAGCCTTGCTCAAAGCACGCGGCGCATCAGACGATAAGGCCCTGTTCGCTAAAGAGCTGACTTCACTTTACGGCGATATGGGTAAGGTGAAGGAGATGGTGGCAGAGGCCATACTGAACTTGCAAGACGACCCCCGTGAGATGGAAAATATGCAGGGTATTATTCAAAATACCTTGAGCAAAGAAGAAGACTGGAAATACCTTACCAAAGAACTTCAGGCGGCTATCATTAAGAACTCAGAAGATTTTGTGATGAACGAAATGATGCTGTGGGTTTTGGTGCAGCGAAAAGAGTTTACCGCAGCCTTTGTGCAGTTCAGGGCCTTGGATAAAAAGAAAAAAGAACACGGCCGCAGGGTGATGCAGCTGGCAAGTCTCTGTATGGAGCATGCCGATTTTGACAATGCCGTTCGTTGTTTTGAATACGTGGAAAGCTTGGGGACAGATAAGCCCTATTTCTACCAAGCCAAATACGGGTTGATTGAGGTGCGTTATAAGCAGATAACAGAATACGGTCGCTATACGCAAAACGACCTTGTTGCAGCTGAACAGGAATTCAAAGACTTCATCCGCTTATACGGTTCATTTTATGCATCGCAAGAAGCGCGTCGCAAACTGGCCAAGCTGTATACTTTTTATTTGGATAGACCCGATACAGCCATTGCCATTTTAAACGGAATTGTAAGCGAAAGGGGCGGTCAGGCTGTGTTCAAAGGCGAGACCAAATTGGAGCTTGGCGATTGTTACCTCATGCAAGGTGAGGTCTTCGATGCGGAACTAACTTATTCGCAGGTAGACAAAGATTTTAAAGAAGAGGCACTCGGACAAGAAGCGCGGTTCCGCATGGCTAGGCTTTTCTATTTCAAAGGAGAGTTTGAGCGATCCAGAGCCTATTTGGAAGTATTAAAAACCGCCACCACCCAGCTGATTTCGAATAATGCCATCGATTTATCGATGTTGATTCAAGACAATACCGGACTAGACAGCACCGAAGATGCTATGATGCGCTATGCCAGAGCAGAGATGCTCATTTACCGCAACAAGTTGAGCGAAGGTTTGGCGGTATTGGATACCTTAGAAAGTGTTTATCCCGGTCATGCCTTGAGCGATGAGATTCTGATGGCCAGGGCCCAAGCCGGACTGCGCAACAACAATGTGGATACAGCGGTGCATTTTCTCCGCCGCATTTTAGCTGAACACCCAAAAGATATTCTTGCCGACAATGCCTTGTTTATGCTGGCAGAGCTTCACCGTAAAAACCTAAATAAGCCGGAAGAAGCCATGAAACTCTACGAACGCATGTTGTTCGAATACCCTGGAAGTTTGTATGCCGTAGATGCTAGAAAACAGTACCGTGCACTGCGTGGCGATAAGCCGGATGAAAAACAAGAAAAGCCGGTGATGTTTGATCAGTTTAGGAACTAATGGCTAAATTTTGGTTTTGGATTGCCGGACTGGCCCTTTGCTTTTACTCATGTTCTCCAGATACATTTGAGCTAAGCGAGGCAGAAGAAATTGAAATTGTCTCGAAGATTATCACGCGTACTGTCGACTTTGAGGAGGGTGATACGGTGCGACTAGGTCTAAGCTTCAATGCCGTTGAGATGGCTGATTCCTCTTTTGTCGAGCAGATTCAGATTTTAGGGAATGTGGAAGAGATTGGGAAGGCGATGGGAATAGTTATCGATACATCTAAGCCCGCTACAAAGGAAAGCTGGCTCGGGTATATAGCGTTTTCCGAATTATTCATTCATGCCAACCGTAAATCTATTTCATTCCAAGTCAATCACTATTGCGGAGGTGAATGTGGTTCTGCAACTAAATATACATTTGAAAAGAAGGGTAATTCTTGGAAGCTGCTATCTGAAGATTTGCTGTGGGTAGCTTAATTAATTACGTTAAATAAATGCGCATCGATGAGTCATTTCAACTGTAAATGTGGTGAGGTAATTAGCGATACAGCGGATAATCTCGATTACAAATATTATGTCCTGCCTGATACAAAGCTGGATGAGGTTTCAACCAGTTTTACAGACCTCATTGATTCCTTCGTTCAGGCAATTGAGCGAGGTAAAAGGGAAGAATGGATCAACCAACACTTCGGCAAGGGTTACCCAAATGGAGTAGAAGCGTCCGGCATGCTTCACGATTTGCTTTCTTCAAAATTGGTGAATGTTATAAAGGAAATGTTTATCTGTCAGAATTGTGGGAGGCTTTTGCTTGAAAAAGAAAATTTTCAATCCTTTCTGCCAGAGAAGTTATAGGTACAGAAACTAAACGCTTTACATACCTAGTTACAGTTGTTTAGGGATTTTTAGTAAACCCCTATCAATCCTACAAAATTACTTGAAATTGAGTACCCGCATTTTCTTCCTTACTTGGGGCTAAATCCGTATTCTTGTACTGCACAAAATAAACCCATTAATGAAAAAGATTTTACTCGCGTTAGCCCTTCTGGGTTCTAGCGCTTTGAGCTTGCGTGCTCAAACGTATTCAGGGGGGTCGGGTACCAAAGCTGATCCCTATCAAATCGCTACCAAGGCTGACTTGAAGTACTTGAGCGAAAACGCTGATGAAACCAAAAAGCACTTCCTGCAAACGGCCGACATCCACTTTAACAGTACCGACTTTGCTGTGGGTGGCGACTTTTACAACAATGGAGAAGGATTTATTCCATTGGGTATGGGTAATTTTGGTTTTGAAGGAAGCTACCATGGTGGTGGGCATATCATTGATAGCCTTTACATCAATAGACCAACCAATTCAGCTGCGTTTCTTCTCAGAACCTATTCCAACGATACATTCGGTTACTTAGGTTTAACCAATGTCAACTTTACCGGTAGCAACTTCGCGGGCGCATTTGCCGGACAAGTATACTGGGGAACTGTTATGGATGTTTACGCTACGGGTGTCATCAACGGTGAGGACAGAGTCGGAGGTATTGCCGGAGCAAACAGTGGGGCCATTATTCGCTGTTATTCCAATGCTACGGTAAACGGCAACAGAAGTTTAGGAGGTATCGTTGGAGGCAACGAAGGCATAGTTCACAATTGCTACGCCACAGGTGCTGTTACCGGTACAGTAGAAAATATTGGTGGCTTATGTGGTTATGCGGGCTGGAGTTCAAATATCAGAAACTGCTTTTCAGCGGGTATGGTTAGCGGTGCAAACCGAACCGGAGGTCTTATTGGCTATTCTTTTGGAGGCAGCGTAAGTGAATCGTTTTGGGATAGTCAAACCAGTGGTTGGGTAACAGGAAATCCAGGTTCGCCAAGAACTACAGCTGAGTTGCAGAGCCAAGCAACCTTCGCGGCTTGGGATTTTGCCAATACTTGGAAAATGGGCAATTGCATTACCAACAACGGTTACCCAATTCTGAAATACCAAACCTTAAATATTCCAAATGCAACGGTGAATTTCACTTTAGAAGCTGAGGTAAAGAATGAATTCTGTAACGACGGTGCCACGGGAGAAATTGACCTTACGGTAAACGGTACTTCAGATTATACCTATTCTTGGAGTTCGGGTGCGTATTCTGAAGACGTGATTGGATTGGCTGTTGGAACCTATAACCTCGTTGTTACCGATAAAGCCAATTGCGGTACCATAGATACCAGCTTCGATATTAGCTTAGAGCCTTATTTCAATGGGTCGGCTCAGGCCACCGCCAGCGCAGTTTGTGTAAGCGGTCCTTCTACCGTTTCATTGAGTCATTCGGCTTACGGAGCGAAGTATTTCTTGAGAGACAGCAACAATACCATTGTAGACGGCCCGGTGATTGGTACCGGCGGAGCGATCAACTTCACCACCGGCAACATTACGACCAATACAAACTTTAGCATTCTTGGTGCCTCTATCAACAGTGGAAACTCATTGGATACTGTTACCCTTAATGCCATGGAGTTTACCGGAAATACAGATGCTAAGCTGGTGAGTTTAGGTACTGATTTATGGGCAGATAGCTTTGTAGGTAGATCAGCCTTTACAATTGAGGCTTGGATAAATCGCTCAGATTTAGGTCACTTGCATACCATTTTCAGTAATTACAATGGTTCATACCCACTTCTGTTGCGTATCGATAACGATAAAATCGCGATGCACACCAATTCAGCCGTTTCCGTAACAGGTACTTCCATTCTTCCGGTTGGCGAGTGGATTCATATTGCAGGAACCTACGATGGTACAAGTGTTCGCCTTTACGTGAATGGAATTCAAGAAGGACTGGCTTCGTATAACCAAACCTTAATTGCCGCCAATGGCGAGCTGAAAATTGGGGGAGGAATAAACAATGGAACAGAATATTTCCGCGGCAGCATTGCTGACGTACGCCTTTGGAACAGAGCAAAAACGGCCACTGAGATTCAGCTTCAGATGAACGATAAACTCGTTGGTACTGAAGCAGGGCTGGTTGCCAACTACCAATTTAATGAAGGCAATGGAGCCATAGTAGCTAATTCAACCGGAGCCATATACCATGGAAACGTAGTAAACAACGCAAATTGGGTTACAGGCCCTAGCTTAACACAAGTGCTCTGTACCGAGCAATTTGCTACAACGGTGATGGCAGTGGTAAGCAATGATTTCCCTGATTCAACTACCTCGGTAGACATGCAAACCATAACTTCCAATGAGGATGGCGCTACATACCAATGGATAGACTGCAACGACAATAACAAAGCGATTGACGGAGCTACCTCACAGAGTTATACGGCTACTGTAAATGGCAGCTATGCGGTAATCGTAAGCAATGGAACTTGTACTTCAACTTCCGCTTGCGTAAACATTACCAATGTGGGCATGGAAGAAATCGCTCAAGGTGAAGTGTTGGTATACCCTAACCCTAGCCAAGGTAAAGTAACTGTCCAGTTGAAGCATACCGATGCCGAAATTCAATCGATAAAGGTGCTTTCCGTATTGGGCAAAGAGTTAAGCGTTTGGCAAGGTGCTGAACAAAGTGTGAACCTCGACTTAAGCACACTCGCTAAAGGCGTTTACTTCATCGCTATCAGCGTAGCAGATCAAACTACCTTGAAGCGAATCGTAATCGAATAAGAAATAAAATATCAAGCGTCAGTATAGTGTAGGAGTGTTCAGAATTCTCAGGATAGCTCATTACAGTGTACTGGCGCTTTTTTTAGTTAATATTGGCCTCTACCTGATTTCTCGTCACCAGTTAATTGCTGAGCTGAGATTTTGGATGGTCGTTTTTTGGTTTGTTTCGGGTTCTATTCTGGCCTTTGTCCCGAACTCCAGGCGTGAGATTTACTATTTCTACTTATTTCCTATCAGCCTGGTATCTGCCGGGATTCTATTTATCCTAAATCGATTCTTGTTTGTGCTGTTCATGGGCAGCGTTGGATTGGCCCTTTTACCAATTAGACCCAAACTCGTTTCGGGAGCCTATGTTTTAGCGAATGGCAATAGCTTTATATCGCCGACTAAAAACTATGATTTATTTCACCGGGAGTACGGATTGGAAGAATTCATAATGTCCATACAACTTAATCCGGGTGCAAAGGTGGAAAGGATGGAGGCTGTGGTTGAATCAGACACAACCAAGCTTCATCTTATGCTGCATCAGGGAAGGGATACAGTAATTCACTTGCCGGCAGATTGACATTCGTTTTCAGGACATAAAAAAAGCCATTCCGGTTAAGGAATGGCTTCGTATTTAGGGGGGTTGGGGATTCTAGTTTTTGATAATACTTCGCGTAATGCTGGAGTCAGATGTACTGAACTGAACGTAGTAAACGCCGTTCGGTAGCAGACTTAAGTCAAGACTTGTATTATCATGTGGGTTTAAATTTTCGAAGACCATTTTGCCTACTACATTGTAAACGCGAATCTGCGTATTGCTTGCGCCGTTTACTTCAAATACGCCGGTACTTGGGTTAGGGAAAATGTGAATCAAGCTATTCAAGGCTTCAGCACTGATGCCATTGCTTCCACCGCCGCTAGGAGGGTCTTGGAGTCCGCCAACGGTAATGCAATTCGACGTATCGGTACAACCATCTTTGGTTACAATAACCGCATAGTTCCCGTTGTAAACCAGTTCAATGGTGCTATTGGTGTCGTTCTCTAGACTTATACCTCCAATATCACAGCTAATCCATTGGTAATGTTCGGCATCGCTGGTAGTGCAATACAGGTACTCAGGGAAGAACTCATCCTGCTCAATCTCTACGCCGAGGGTAACAGTAAGGTCGAGGGTTAGAATGCTGTCGCAGCCGTGTTGGTTTGGAATTGTATCGTAGTAAATACCGCTTTGGTTATACAACTCATTTTGCCAGTAGTAGGCGCCACAAGAAGTGATGGTTTCGCTAGAACCGTTGCTGGTACAATCGAACGAAGCCAATGCTGTGGTTTCACCCATGTAGAATGTACTGAACTTGGTCACCTGGAATTCCACCGCCCAAACTTGTTCAATAGGATCCCATTTAGCGGTAATTGGGTTGTGTTTGATTTGTTCATCTGCCTCACCAAGTTCTTTTTTATGGAGCTGTAAAACGGCCACTTGCATGGTATCTGTGGTGGTATCGTTACTTAAGTCAGTATTGGTGCCGTTAGACAGGTTGTAAAGAGCGATGTCTTGGTAGGTAAAGAACAATTTGATGCGCGCTTGAGCATTCGGGTCTGAAGCTTCAATTTCAGTAACGCGACGAACAAAGTTGGAGTCAGAGGCAAAGCTGGCGATGGTTGGAAATACTTCCTGTTTCACTTTAACATCGCCAATTACGGTACCCCCAATTTCATCGGCAATGTCGATGAGTTTTTGACAGTTGTTTACATCATAGTACGTGATATCCAGACCGTCTTCTTGCATGTTCTCTGAAGAAGCAGTTCCGGTATTGTCGCTCACATTGCTGCTTGGTGTAACGGCAAAAGTGAAGCTGTCGCGTTGGTTGCCGTAAATATCGCTTGTGATATCTACATAATAGGTTCTGCCCGGGCTTACTTGCGTTGGTGTTCCTTTAACCTTGCCACTGATAATATCATAGGATAAGCCTTTTGGTAAGGCCGGTGTGATGGTATAGGCTGCCGCATACGTATTCACCAAGGTATTGTTGGCGGTAGCGGCCCAGATGGCTTCTCTGTTATCGTTCGCCGTTACATGGCAAACGGCCAAAGGGGCATTGATGCTAGCGAGTTCGGAGTATTGGATATTGCCGGTATTGGATAATTTAAAATCGAAGCCGCCGCCGAAATCGACAAAACGAAGGAGCTTGTTTTGGCTTTTGGAGCTCACCAAAATACTGGCTTGGCCAACGCGACCGGATCTTTCAAATTCAAAATCGCTAAAGTCCATGTTTAAGCTATCGATGCCGTGGAAGACTTCAGTGAATGATGCTGAACCCAAGTTGCTGGCATATACTTTTTGCTCCGATTGCTTGAAAATCAACATCTGATTTTGGTCGAATGCGATGGAGCTGACTTCCTGCTGTGGCGAGAACTGGCTTACCACGGAGTTAGAAGGGTCAACTTTAGCGATATAGCCGTTCATATCGTCGGCAACGTAGAGGTATCCATCCGGTCCGAAGGCCATATCGGTTACTTCATTAAAGGAGTAATTGGTTGTTTGGAATCCGGCAAACTCCGCCCAGCCGGTGGAATCAATGCGGTGAATGGCGTTGGTATTCACGCCGTCAGACCATGCATAAATGCGAATGGAACTGGTGTCTTTGAAGATGGAATCTACGATGTATGGATTCTGAGAAACCACTTCGGTACGCAAGAATTGCCATTTCGGATAATGGCGACTTTCAATGGCCAGTTTGCGAATATTAGAAAGGAGTCCCATTTCATCGTAGCGACGCGTGCGAACGCCAAGGCTAGTGTATTCAACAATGCTATCGCCAAGGTAAAGCACGATGAAAGTACCGTTTGGTCCAGGGTAAACTCCTTTTATGGAATCGGCGGAGTTGATGGTGTTTTGATTAACGGCCAAGCTTACTTCGCTACCGGTAATGCTTGGACTTTCGTTTAAAGTACTTCCTAAACATACATCAGAAGGTATATCGATATAAGATACCTTTGGTGGAGCTGGTGGAAGAGGGGTGAGTTTCTTTACTATTGCTTGACCTGCTGCGTTATCTATAACGTATAGGTTACTGTTGGTATCTGCACAGATTCCAACAATATTGTTAAATTTCACTGTGGTGCCAAGTCCTGTTTCTGGGCCCTGGACATTTAGCCCACCCGAACCTGCAATAATCGTATGATTGCCATTTTGGTCAACTTTAAGGACCCGACCTAATGCGGCTACAAACAGGTTGTTTTCTTTATCTACACAGATATGTCTGCCGCCAGAAATTGCTGTTTTAATTTCTGTTGAGTTACCAACAGAATCATATTTAATTATGTTTGATTGAGCTGAATAGGGTCCCCGATTTACAAGACGGTAAATGAAGCCTTGTTTATCGATGGCAATGCTTATGTCAGAGGCTTCATGCGTATTATGGAACGTGGTGACTTGACCATTTTTTATTTTTCGTAGATAGCCATTATCCAAAAAGTAAATGGTACCCGATGGGTCAAGGCAAACATTTGATGCATTCACGGAACGGGCATTGCCAATGGCACCATCTGCTGGGTTATAATACCCAAGCGCTACTAAGGTGCTTGATTGTTGATTTGGACTAATTTTCTGAATTCCTTGAGCATTACGGGTACCGACGCCGGCAGTGTAAATATTTCCCTCTTTGTCTACTGCAATTCCCATGTGTCCAACCCCTTTTTCGGGTCCACGTGAAATGATTTCGACTTGGCCATTTGCATTAATTTTTCGCACCCAAGCCGCGAAGTAAAGTCCATTAACATAATCGTATTCTATCAAATAGACATGTCCGGAATCATCTACAGTTATTCCGGTTAATGATTGGTAATCAGCAGAGTCCTTAGAAATGGAAGAAAATGATGCGGCTCTTTCGGTTGATAAGTTTCCTTTACCCGAATAAATACTCACTTCGTAATTGGTTTGGGCGTATAGGCTACCCGCAAAGAGCAGCATACACAGTTTGAGGTATAAAAATCTAGTCATTGGGTTTAATGGGTTTAAACAGGGGCAAATTACTCTGCTACGGAACCCGGAGGCTACTCCAATAAGACAGAATTGAACCTTTTTAAACTGAAGCCTCTTGAAAAACCTGCCTTTGGCGAGCTTGGAACTCGATTAGTTATCGTTCACCTCAGAAGGCAAAAGACCTGTTTCTGCTTTGAAGGCAGCGGCAAACTTGGCGGCATTGTCGTAGCCCAGCTGATGAGCTAAGTCTTTGATGATGGTTTCTTTTTGATTTTGCAGTATCGACTTGGCAATCTGCATCTTCTGCTTGCGGTGGTACTGAAATACGGTGCATCCAAACAATTGCTGAAAGCCTGTTTTTAGTGCGGTAGGCGACATCCCTGCGTGATTGGCAATGGTGTCGATGCCCGGAAATTCTAAGGTATAGTATTTAGACAGGTAGTTCTCCGCCTTCAATAGTTTGATACGCGATTCATTGCTCAAGGTGAGGTTATTCTTAAGCAGCATATCATCCGGTATGTTCCGTGAAAACTCTTGAAACAAGAGAAGCGTCGATTCGTAAAGGGCCTCTGTACTTGGTGCTTTTGTTTCAGTCATGCGCTGACGGAAGGCCGCATAGTCTGGAAGTTCTACCGATACCTGCCTTGGCAACATAAAAAAGGTACTGTCTGAAGCCTGAAATGCTTGAAAGAAGCGATGGGTACGTTCATCGCATTTCTCTATGCAGTCGTCGAGCCAAGCTTGAGTAAAATAGATGGTATAGAACAGCTCGGTTGAGTTTTTAAAGTGCACGATGTTTTTAGAGCCGCCGGGTTTGCTTAAGGCCCATGTATCGCTAGAAAAACGGGTGCCGTTGACCATGGTAGAGGAGTCCTTTACCTCATGACTAATGGTTTTGAGCGATAGGAAATAGTACTCGGCATTCACCCGGCTATCGTATAACATGATGTCCAAGACGTTTTTCTTGTAGAAGGAATCGGTGAGCAGGAGGAAGAGCTGCGGGTTCAGCTCATTGTAGTATATGGCGACGCGGAGGAATAGATTTTCGGTTTGAATGATTTGGGCTTCTCGCTTGTGTTTCACCAGCGGCATTTGCTCAAAATTCCGAATCATGATCTGCGGAGAATCTGCCGCGATAAATAATTCGTAAAAGCCTTTTCTGTAGCGAAAGAAATACTTCTTCGCATTTCTAGCCCATTGGTCTAGAACAGATTTTATGCTCGTAAAATCCCCATTCATTAAAATATCCCCCTTTAATCTCCTGTTTAACGCCGCTCAAAAAGGCAGCCTAAACAAGCACCGTAAAACTAGAACATAGTTTCAAACTTTGCACAGTGAATTGCCTTCTTTCTTTGGAGGATGAAGTAAGGGCAGAAAATTAAAACCTTATACTTAACGAATTAACACCTGGATTTTGGATATTAGTCTTAGTTTTACTTGGGTTAAATGCTGGTTGTATGCCATTGGATTAATAGACCCACCGCTCGTTCAAGCACATTTACTGCTTCGTACCTTCGCAGAAAAGAGCTTTCACTTATCATATTCAGCGGTTATTATTTCTTTATCAAAATAGATTTATCCGTCACAAATATTTGCTAAATTTGTGACAATTCATTAAACAAACTATTAATGCTAAGTATTGAGGACAGAATAGAAAAATCCATTAAATCTAAACAAAGAGGTGTATTACTTTTTGCAGATGATTTTATTGAATATGGCTCTTCAGATGCAATAAGACAAGCATTAGTCAGACTTGTAAGCAAAGAAATAATAAGACGAGTGGCCCATGGCATTTATGTCCGTCCAATTATTAGCGAATACATCGGAGAAGTTTTACCCACAGCTGAAGAAGTAGCTCAAGGAATTGCTAAAAGGGATAAGATCAAAATTGTTCCTACAGGTACACACGCTCTCAATAAATTAGGTTTAAGTACACAAATCCCTTTAAAGTTGGTTTACCTCACGGATGGTTCTCCACGGGAAATTCAAATTGGTAAGCGAACTATTAAGCTTAAAAAGACAACCCCTAAAAACCTGTTAGCAAAAGGAAAAATCAGCAGCCTGGTTATACAAGCACTAAAAGAGGTTGGACAAATGGGAATCACAGAAGAATTCGAGCAAAAAATCATCGAATTATTGAAAAAGGAAGCGCGAAAAGAATTGGAACACGACATTCCATTGGCTCCGGTATGGATCAGAAAAATTATGCAGAAGGCATTATGATTAAATTCTTACAAATACCGGATAACGAAAAGCGAAATATCTATCAGGATGTCTCGAACAAAATTGGTGTACCGCCAAAAGCCGTCGAGAAAGATGTATGGGTAACACTCATGCTCAGAATGGTTTTTGAATCAGAGTTAGCTCCCCATTTAATTTTCAAAGGAGGAACATCATTAAGTAAAGCATTCGATCTCATTAAACGATTATCGGAAGATATTGATCTCGGAATCGACAGGACATACCTGGGTTTTGAAGGAGATCTAAGCAAAGGACAAATTCGAAAATTAAGACGAGAGTGCCACACGTTTGTTTCTGGAGAGTTCAAAGAATTATTAAAGAAACAACTGGATGAATATGGAGTCGATGAAAATCTGTACGAGTTAGCTGTAGAAAACACTCAGATTTCCGATCAGGATCCGGAAACCATTTTAGTGAATTACAAATCACTATACGACAAAGATGAACTTCCCTATTTACTTCCACGTGTTAAAATAGAGATAAGTGCACGTTCATTGATTGAGCCTCATCACCCGGAAGAAATAAGGTCATGGATTGAGGAACAATTTCCAGATGCAGCATTTACGGAAGATGCGTTTGAAGTAAGCACCACCGACCCTCGGAAAACATTCCTGGAGAAACTGATTTTGCTCCATGAAGAATTTGAAAAGCCAAAGGATAAAATTCGATATCTACGGATGTCCATGCATTTCTACGATATAGATCAGATTATGAGCTCTGAATATGGTCCGGCAGCTTTAAAAGATCATGCGCTTTTCGATAGCATCATAGCACATAGAAGAGTAATCACACCAATGAGTACAACTACGATACATTATCCATTCAAACCCTTAACATCACCCCGCCTGTAGAACAATTGGAGAATTACAGAGCAGATTACAAAGAAATGCAAAGTAGTATGATTCACGAGAAGACCAAGGAGTTTGATGAATTATTAAATGAAATAGTAGAGAAACTGAAATAACAAACATGTCAGAATTCAGGACTAAGGAACTGACCGACTCTAAAAAGGAATTAATAAAAAGTGATTCATTAGGTGTAATTGAAGGTGGTGGTTGGTCAACAATTTCGTACAAACCTGAGCCAATGGTTGATTATAACCTAAGATTTCTTTGGCTTAATGAATGGGACAAAATGAATGCAGAATTAGTTGATAAAGATTCATTGACGAAAATTATTGAAAGCGAGTTAAGAAAAAATAAAAGTGTACACAACAAAACCTATAGGCAATAATGCCCTTCGGGACGCTACTGCACCTAACCAAACCGTTGGCTTAAATTACTGAAACGCCTGTTGAGCAATTTCAAACAATAGATATCTGATACTATCCATACCGACTTTTGGGTTATACACAATACCTATGAGACCAATACTCACGATAGTCCTATTATTCCTGATTGTATGCGCAAAAGGACAGGATGATTATACATTCATACCTAAAAAGAATAAGAGAAAATGGGGTTATGTCCATTATAAAACGAATGAATTAAGATTTGATTTTCAGTATCAAGCAGCAAGAAGTTTTAAAGGCAAGTTGGCCGCCATAAAAAAGGGTGGAAAATGGGGCTTTATTGACTATGATGGGCAAGTTGTTATTGAAATCAAGTACGATGATGTAAAGGAATTCGATCACGAATACTGCGCGGTGCAACAGGGTAAGAAGTGGGGAGTCATAAACAAGCGAGGTGAAGTAATCGTTCCTTTCAAATACGAAGATTGCGTGCTCTGGTCTAATGACCTAAAAGCAGTTGCAACATTAAATGGCCAGAAGGGACTGATTACACTTTCGGATTCAATCCTCTTACCCTTTCAATATGATGAAATCCTTAAACCACATTATGCCGACTACATTACCGTTCATCAGGGTGGAAAAGCTGCCTATCTGAATGAAAATGCTAGATTCATCAGTGAATTTGAATTTGATACCTTTTTCAATCCAAATTTCATGGGCCTGCTAGTTAAACAAAACGGTAAGTTTGGTATCATGAATCATAGCGGGGAATTACCCATAGCAGCTCAGTACGATTCAATAGTAACCTTCGGAATGGATGCCGTAGAAGGCCTTTATTTCTTATGTTTTCGGGGTGGAATTCAATCTGTTTGGACAATCACAGGTAAAGAATCAATTCCTCCTCATTATCATCAGATCTACCCAATATTTAATATCGGAAACACTATTTCAGACACGGTTATGAATGCATACTCCCTTCTTTCTACAATTGTTGAAGTAGATGGAAAGTACGGCATATTGAACGCTTATTCTGACGACACACTGGTTCAATGGTATGATAGCATTATTCCCTATTGTACAGATGATTGGGAAGAAACTGGTGGTTGTTTTAAAATTGGAATGAGATGGAAATCTGATAATTCTAATTTCTTTTTAGAAAAAAATTTAGGAGACTATGGCTATTACGGTTTATTCTGGCGAAACGAAAACAACCCATACCTAATCTACGCCTTGAATAATAAGTTCGGTATTATTCACTGCGACGGACGAGTTCTTACGGAGGCAAAGTATTCTTTAAAATATTTAACAGATAATGCTCCTGTATTCGATCCTCAAAAAAAAGAGTGGCATTTTGAGAAAGAACTGCTTTATGATATGGAGACTCGTTAAACAATAAATGTGAAAAGAATTGAGCTTAACCCCGCGCTCCTATGTAAAGTAGCAAGCCTCCAAACTCAAGAGAAACACCTAGGATTCAAGCAAACTTTCGTGCTGAGTTAGTCTTTTTCCAAACGTCGAGCCGACACCATTTAGCAGCCCTGCTTACCTAGTTCTTGCTTTAGCCCAAGCTACCTTATCGCTAAATAAATTTGTACCTTAACGGTATTAAACCCGCACAAAATGAATAGATTAATGCTGTTATTCCTTGGTTTGCTTTCCATGCAAGCGAAGGCGCAAATCAATAGTCAGCTATGAAATCGGTTTTGCTCATTCTTTCATTGGGGTTGCTTAGCTGCGATTTGAAAACTAATCCTATTGGCCAAACCTTATATGAAATGGATACCCTCAATGCAGTTCAATCCACAGAAGTGAGGAATTGGGACGACTCTTCGAGGATTTCATTCCAGCCGGATAGTCTGAATAGAATTGTTGGCGATTTCAATGGAGATGGAAAATTAGACTCGGCCATAGTACTGCAGCCTTTTATCCATAAAGCATCGGGCTATTGTTCCGATTGCCGCACATGCATCGTCTTTTCAAATAATATAGACACTTTGCTTATTCCACATGAAGCCATTGATGCTCTTCTCTTCAATGTTGGAGATTTGGATAGCAATGGAACAGATGAATTAATTGTAATTCCGGATTGGTTTAACAGCTGTTTGGGAACACAAAATCTTTATACTTACGAGTCTGAAAAGTGGAAGTTGATAACAAAAGGGAATGTTTACAGGTGTTATCCGCATCTTCAAATTCAAAATAGAGAAGATGGTAGCTATGCTATGAAGACACATGATGCGAACAATGAGGACACCCTTCACATTTTTAGGATCAAATAGCTAACTTGAATCCGTGCATTGCAGAACCTATGTAAAATGTATTGCTTTCTTATTGTTGTGTTTAGCATGGCAGGAGGCAGAAGATAGACCAACTTCTCAGTTAAAAACTTTGCATGAACAAAAGCAGATTTCAGATAAAGAGTTTGCGGCATTTTCAATGCTCTTAGCGGAAAGGCCTAATAATGGCTTACAATCTCGGCTAGATTCAATGAAAGAGTGGGGCCTCGATATTGTCTTTGTCCGAGAGCAATACCAAGCTTCTAGCAAGGAATACCTGCTTGAAGAACTCTACTTCTCATCGCTTAAGGAAGTAGAAATATTAAAGGATTCTAGTGCCAGGAAAAAGTACTGTTTCCCTGAGCGATATTACCAAAATGGTAAATTGTCAAAACGCTATTACTTTTACAATTCAGCAGCCTGCGACCATCTTGGAGCCATTCGTTCACACATGAAAAATACCGAAGTTTTGGATACGATAGAGCCGATCTTCACCAAAGAATTGCTTGGGGCCGGCTGTAACTATGACCGAGAGTATCTTGTTAAAGAACGGGCTAAACAAAAGCGAAAGCATCGAAAAGAGAAGAAACCCAACTTTATTCAAGTCGAGTCTTTTTTAGATGGCGACAGCGTGCAAATTTCCTTTCAGCGTCCGGTGAAAATGAAGACCAAAGTGGTCGTTGAAATCCACTCATTCTAAGCACATGAAACACCTTTTCATCTTCTTGCTTGCTCTGGGTATCGGGTCTTGTATCCAAGAGCCGAAGCGTGTTCCGCCTCCGTTTGTATTGGATAGGGAAGAGCTGTTGAGCGATGAAGAAGAAGAGCTATTGTATTCCCTTTGTGCCAAACACGAGCAAGGTACGGGCAATGAAATCCTCATTTTAACTACGCCAGACTTGGGCGATTCGGATACGGCCCTGGTTTATGCTACCCGGGTTGGACAGGTGATGGGCGTTGGCAAAACAGACAAGAACAACGGTGTGGTCATTCTATTGAGTAAGGGAAAAAAGCAAGTGGCAATAGCGGAGGGTTTAGGCTTGGAAAAAATCCTTAGCGAAGACATCACAAGTGCCTTGGTGGATACCCTGATGCTGCCAAAAGCGAGCAATGGAGAATATTACGAAGTCATGAAGGGAACGGCTGTAGCGATAACCGGATTTCTGGAAGGAAAGTAGCCACAGTACTAAAGTGGTCCATAGCCATCGGTTATACTTCAGCAGATTAAATCAACGTTCACTAACTGTATGAAGACAACAAATTTTCGCTACCTAGTTTTGGTTCTTGTAACCATAGTCGCCGCCTGCTCAAAAAACGATCCCTGTGAAGCGGATTACGTGCCTGAAAACGTCTTTTTTACGGTAGTGGATAAAGCCACGGGTCTTTCCATCATCGGTAAAAACAAGGCATTCAATCCCGATACCATCGCTAAACTCAATGAGCTTGATTACCCGTATATCCGTTTTGACTCCGGCATCGATTCAGTACTCACCCTAAACTACAACGGAATAGCCAGTCAGCAATCCTTGCCTTTCCGGTTATCGAATACCGACATGGATACCATTGGTATCGTTTACACCATGTTGGAATGGGAATGCGGAGTCTACAAAGACTTGCTGTTTTTCCATTACAACAGAGATACAACGAGCATTCAGAATCGGTTTGCTATAGGGGCGAAACGTTAGCGACAATGCATCACTAAAAAATTCCTTTCAAGCGGAACAATCAAACTTCTCCGTATTTTCGTGTTATGATTTTGTACAACGTAACGATAAATGTAGAACAAGACATTCACGATGAATGGCTGCAGTGGATGAAGGAAGAACACCTGCCCATGGTGATGAACACCGGCAAATTTGTGCGTTATGGAATGTACAAGATCTTAAGTCACCAAGAAGGCGAAACCGGGGTAACTTACAGCGTGCAATACTTGGCGCCTTCCATGGAAGACTACCTCAATTACCAGCAAAATCACGCACCGGCCTTGCAAGAGGAGACGCGCAAACGCTACGAAGGAAAATTTGTAGCTTTCAGAACATTACTTGAAATGGATCACGAATATGAAAAAGCTTAAGTTTCTAGTCCTATTCCTTTTGCCCGCTATTCCATTTATGATGGAAGCCTGCAAGAAAAACCCTGACGACAATTCCATTAACCTCTTTACCGTCTCCGACGATAAGTCGCTAGGCCTTCAGGTGAAGACGGAGATATTTGCCAATCCGGGCGAATACCCCATTCTTGATTCGGTTCAATACAAGCCGGCTTACGATTACCTCCGAGGCATCGTAACCAAAATTCTCGATGGCGGCAAAGTCTTCTACAAAGACGACTTCGTTTGGGAAACCTATATCATCAAAGACGATAATGTGCTCAACGCATTTTGTACGCCGGGCGGTTATATGTTTGTCTATACCGGCTTAATCAAATACCTCGAAGCAGAGCACGAATTGGCCGGTGTTATGGGACACGAAATTGCCCATGCCGATCGCCGCCATTCTACCGATGCGTTAACCCAACAATACGGATTAAGCGTGCTGTTGAACGTGGTTTTTGGTAGCGATGAAAGCACCTTGAAGAACATTGCGGGCAACTTGGCTACCTTGAAGTTTTCTCGTTCACATGAAACGGAAGCCGACGATTATTCCGTGGTTTACCTCTGTCCAACTTCTTACAAAGCAGATGGGGCAGCTGCCTTCTTCAAAAAGTTAATCGATAACGGCGACGGTAGTGGCGACCTCGAATGGTTCAGTACACACCCTAGTCCGGATAACCGCGTTACCGAAATAGAAGCGAAAAAAGCCGAGTTAAATTGTACTGGAAATGGCACATTCGACGCCTCTTACCAGAATTTTAAAACCAATTTGATACCCTAGGGTTTCATCGAATACATCAGGGCTAAAGTCTAGTGTTTTGGCTATATTCGAAAGAATTTGCCAGAGCTCGAATTGAAATATTATTTCAAGAGGATATTTCTTGCCCTTTTGTTTTTGGGGCAGGCTGGCTTTGTTTTGGCCCAAACCGCCGACTTCTACGCCTCGGCTCAAGTGGGTTGTGCCAACTTCAGTGTAAGCTTCTACGACCAATCCAATCCTACCCCAACAAGTTGGAGTTGGGACTTTGGCAACGGCAGCACCTCCTCCTCGCAAAACCCTTCGGCAATCTATACCTCGCCGGGAATGTATACGGTTACCATGACCGTTACCTACTCTTCCGGGCAAATTGCCGTTACCAAAATGGATTATATCCGGGTGTATACCCGGCCTACGGCTAATTTTAGTACGCCGCTCGCTACCGGTTGCCAGCCATTTAATGCCTCATTCAACAATAACTCTTCAGCCGGCTCGGCGCCGCTACGTGCCTACCTTTGGGATTTTGGCAATGGGGTTACTTCCACGGCAGCAAACCCAACTTTCCTTTACGGACAAGCAGGTACCTACAACGTTTCCTTGCAGGTGGAAGACACCAACGGCTGTACCCACCTCGTAACGAAAAGTAGTTTTATCACGGCCCAGCCAAAGCCTAGCGTAACGTTTAGCTCATCCAGCAATACTTCCTGTTCTTACCCTCATATTGTCGCGCTCACCAATACTTCCATTGCCAATACAGGAGGGAACATGACTTACCAATGGGATTTGGGCAATGGGCAAACTACCGGTGCTACCAATCCTTCCATCCAATATGCCTTACCCGGACAGTATACGGTCCGTTTGATAGGCACCAATAGCCTAGGGTGTAAAGACACCATGACGCGCGCCAACTATGTAGACATCCAAGATCTTCAAGCCGATTTCACAACGAATAAGTTTAACGGTTGTCCGCCTTTTGTGAGCAGCTTCACCAATTTGACCACACCGGCCTTAAGCGGGGCTGTCTATGAATGGACATTCGGAAATGGCGTTAAATCGAGCAGCAAAGACACCGCTGTTCGTTTTGTTTTACCCGGCACATACGATGTCAAAATGAAGGTGATTTCGGCCACAGGTTGCAGTGATTCTGTAATCAGAACGGCCTATATAACGGCCTACAATAAGCCCAATGCCAACTTTACCGTTAACGACAGTGCCGCTTGTACACCACCGTTGAATGCCATCTTCCAGAATAATTCGGGTGGCGTGGCATCCTACCAATGGACTTTTGGTGATGGTACTACTTCTGCCATGCAAAACCCGTTTAAATCGTATAGCGATACCGGATTGTATACGGTATCATTGGTATTGCAAGGGGTGAACGGTTGCACCGATACGGCAGTGCGCCAAAGCCTGATGAAAATTCGCCGGCCCAAGGCCGACTTCAGGCCGAACCTGATGGAAGGATGTGCGCCATTGACAGTGGATTTCTCCAATACCAGCGTGAGCGTTGCGCCTTTGGCTTCGATATCATACCGCTTTGGAGATGGCACCATCAGCAATAATCCTTTCCCTAAAAAGACCTTTAACGATACCGGACTATACAATCCCTGGATTCGAATTGTTACCGACGATGGTTGTATCGACTCAGCCATGTACGATACCATTGGAGTGGGAATGAAACCGACGGCCAACTTCATAGCCGATACCTTTGAAGGGTGCCGAAACCTGGAAGTGCAGTTCATCAACCTGACCAATGTGGGTAATCCCGGCGTTATAGCCAATTCATGGGAATGGCAAACGGGTGCGGGTGCAGCAAGGTTTGAATTTGAACCTCTGGTGCAATTTAGGTCGGAATCGAAACCCTATGATATCCTGCTCATCGCTAAACACCACGGCTGCGCAGATTCGCTTAAAAAAGATTCGTTTATCAATATCCTTGATCCTACCGCTCGCTTTATTCCAACCAGTTCAGGGTGTAATGGCGATTTGGTCACGTTCACGAATCAGTCGGTGGGAGGCACTTCCTTTTTCTGGGATTTTGGCGATGGAGATACCAGCAATAACTACTCTGAGCAACACCAATACAATGCCGGGGCTTACAATGCCCTGCTCATTGTGAACGATAGCGTGACAGGTTGCATCGACTCAATGGAGTCTTTCATCTTTGTGGCCAGCAACGATAACCTCAAGTTCAGAGCCGATACCATTGGCTGTACAAGGCAAGGCGTATGGTTCTTCGATCAGACTCCGGGAAGCAGTGGCTGGGAATGGCGTTTTAGCGATGGACAAGTATTCAATTCGCGAAATGTTTTTGTTCAGTTTGCAGAACCGGGCTTTTACGATGTGACTTTCTCTGCGGTGGTGCAAGGCTGCAGAACCAGCACGACCAAGCTCAGGTACCTGCACATCTACGGACCATCATTCGATATCCAAACCAATCCTGATCCGGTTTGTGTGCCGGAAAACAAGGAGATGATCTGTTATATCGGCGGCGAACGCCCGATTCAAAATAAAATCGGAAGTCTCTTTGCCGGAACTACCCTCTTGCAACAATTCCCGAATATTGGCGATACGGCATACCATCATTTCACGCAGGTTTTACAGCCGCAAGACTCGGTGTACTATATGTATTACCAGGCAAGGGATACAGCAGGATGTCTGAATTTTAAATTCGATACCATCCAGGCTTACCGCCCGAACGTGCGTTTTACCGAAACCCAATACGGCTCTTGCGATGGAGTTCTGTTCAACTACCAAACTGAGGTGCTGGACTCAACCAGTCCGCAGCCGCTTCAGTACCATTGGGATTTCGATGATGGAACAAGGTATACCATCGATAGCCTAAGCGCAGAACACCTTTTCACCCAATCGGCTTTGCGTAACGTGCGCTTGATTGCTGAGGATGGGGCAGGATGTAAAGACACCGTCAACCTAGCACAGCAGATTGAGTTGAAACCGATTTCAGCAGCCTTCGCTTCCTCCGGTCGTCAGAAAAACTGTCCGCCGTTTTTTGTTCGTTTTGCAGATACCTCAAGTAATACCTACCAGGGCATCAACGAGTGGTCGTGGAGCTTTAGCGATGGTTCCTTCGCTCAAGTACAGAACCCAAGTAAGCTCTTTGTTGAACCGGGTAAATACTGGGTCGCTTTGCGGGTAACCGATACCTTGGGTTGTACCGATTCCATTTTCCAGCCCGACTTCATTGAGGTGGGAGGAACCAAGATCAGTTATACCTTCGACGTTACCTCAGGTTGTGAACCCCTGCTGGTAGAGATTAAGTCGCAAGCCAATGGAACAGCGGAGATCAAGTGGGATATGGGCGATGGAAAAAGCATCATCGATTCAGCCAACTTCATATACAGCTATACCAATGCCGGTCGCTACCAACCCATCGCTTTTGTAAAAGACAATAACGGTTGCCAGTATAACCTGCCGGCAATTGACACCGTAAACGTAACCGAATCGCCGTCGCCAGATTTCTTGTATACCGCCGCCTGCTTAGGGTCGCCGGCCAATTTTACCAACGTGACCACGGTATTCGGTAATAATATTCGCTATTTCTGGGACTTCGGAACAGGAGATACCTCCTCGGCTGAATCACCAAACTACATATTCCCGGCTGCCGGTGATTATACCGTAAAGCTGAGGGCTGAAAACGATTCAGGCTGCGGACAAAACATCGCTAAAGACATTGTTGTACCGGTAGTCAATGCAACATTGAGTCTTGATGCATCGCGTTCTTGTTCAGGTGAAGATGTGAAGCTCAGCATTGACAATAGCGGAATAGGTAGAACGATTCAGGTAGCCTGGCGTTTTGACGACGGAAGCAGCCTAACCAATGCTGATTCTGTGTGGAATCACGCTTACCCAAGCAAAGGAATTTACAAGCCTTGGGCGATTGTATTGAATGAATACGGTTGTTACGATACCACGGCCATTGCCGACAGCGTGACGGTGGGTGATAATTTCCCGCCGGCCTCACCGTTTGTTTACCACGCTACGGTGATTGATGATTATAGCACCGGTATTCGTTTTGAGCCTATTAATTCCATCGACTTCAGTCGCTATATCCTCTACCGAGAAAATGCGCAAGGTCAATTTGACTCGGTTGCTCAGTTAAAGGTGATGAGCGATACCCTGTTTGTAGACAATGTGCCAACCTTGCACCAGCCTTATCGCTATAAGGTGAAGGCTCGGAATTTCTGCGGACACGCTTCTAGCGAAACACAAACGGTAGCGCACCGTACCGTGGAAGTAACGGCCTCTACCTCCGATGATGCGTCCTTCTTGCAATGGAATGCCTACGAAGGATGGCCGGTAAGCAAATACGATATCTATCGTCTAAATGAGTTTGGCGATTACGTCTGGATTAAAGAAGTGCCGGGCAATAGAACGGAGGCCTACGATTCGGCTATTGTTTGTAACCGGGGCTACTACTATAAGGTAAACGCTGTTGGAACCGGAACAAGGGCATTGTCGTGGAGCGATAGCTCAGGCGCCATACCGAACTATATCCCTTTTGTGCCGGAGAATGAACTGCTCTCGGCAAGCATTTTAAAAGAGAATCAGGTGGAAGTGCGCTGGACAGAAACAAAAGGAGGAAAGGTGCCGGTTGACAGTTATGTGCTCCTTCGCTCACGCGACGGCATTAGCTACGCGCCATTGCCTGCCCGAATTGACGATAACTCGTTTAGCCATGTAGACCGCGTGGATAGCGCTTTCAAACGTTCTTACTACTACCAAGTGATGGCCAAAGACAGCTGCGGCTATTTCGCTAAGCCAAGTAACTATGGCAGAACCATGATGCTGACGGTCAGCATGGACAGCATTGATAGACCAAAACTGGATTGGATGCCTTATGCCCATTGGGATGAAGGAGTTGACATCTACCGCATTGAGATCTTAAATGAAACCGGCTTTGAATACGTAGATGAGGTGCACGGCTCTCGCTTGACTTACATTGATAAGAAAACAGATTTGAATGGCAGAAGGTCGTATATCTACCGGGTAGTGGCGGTGAGCACCGAAGACGGTGGAAAAGAGAGTCAATCTAATCCGGCGCCGGCGCAAGTGCGCACGCGTATCTATGTGCCTAATGCCTTCCATCCGGGTGGGCAAGAAGACAACCATACCTTCAGACCAAAGGGCATGTACGTGATGGAATACGAGCTGAACATCATCAACCGTTGGGGGCAGACTTTGTTCACGTCCGATTCAATGGACAAAGACTGGGACGGCACCTTTGAAGGGACGCCTGTTATGGAAGGACAATACTTCTATGTGATCAATTACAAAGGAACAGACGGCTTGGTAGAGCGCCTGAAAGGTTCTGTATACCTACTGCGCTAGCAGGGCTCGCAACTCCGTTTCTATACTTTGGCCTTTATCGGCTATGTACCAGTGTTGCACTTCCTCCATAACCTCGTCTTTCGGTCTGGTTTTTCCTTCCGCTTTCCATTGGTCCACAATGGCCTGAGCACCTGAAGGACGTGGCCCCCAAGTGTAGAGGGCTTCACCGGCCTCATCAAAGGCAATGAGTTTGGGAATGGAGTTGGTGCCGTCGGACAGAAACTGCTCCATCACTTCCGGGTAGTCGTCGCGCAAGAGTAGTCCCATAGACAAGAACTTCGCTTGTTCCACTATTTTGGCCATGATAGGCAGTATTTGGGCTGAATCTGCGCACCAAACTTCACTCAATACCAACCAATAGATTTTAGGTCTTTTGCCTTTCAGCAAGGCAAGTGTTTCTTCGCTTAATTGATGGTGTTTGTCTAAACGGTCGGAACGCTTGGCGTTGAGCTTGGTAAAGAAAATCAAGCTTTCCGTTTGATTGGGTCCGCTGGTACGTCCTTGGTCTACCATGTCTTTGTGCAATTGACGGTATTCTTCGTAGGTGAAGGCATCGCGTACTAGGGATCTTTCCAATTTCATGCGGCAAATCTACGTTTTATGCTTGGTCTTTTGGTGGCATAGCCGATGCACTTGCTGTAAATTGCGCCCATGTGGAAAGAATCAGAAAATGCACTGGAGCGTTCGTATGAATTTAAAGATTTCGTAGCTGCAATTGCCTTTATGGTGAATGCCGCCATGTACATCGAACAGTTGGATCACCATCCCATCTGGACGAACGTTTACAACAAGGTATTTGTCAAGCTTCAAACACACGATGCAGGCGATACCGTTACAGACAAAGACCGTAAGCTGGCCGAGGTACTCGATCAGGTTTACGAGGAGATTACCAAAAAGGCTTAATGCAAAGGAATCACCGGATACCTTCTGTGGGTTCGTTCGTAATAAGGTGAGTTTCGGTAGATAAAATAGAGCTGTTCAAAGGAGCTGTTAGCGAAGTCGGGATTGTTGTTCTTAATCCTTTCAAATCGCTTTTTCAGCTCCGGATCTTCTTGGAGCATTTGCGCGGCTATGTCTTCAAATACATAGGCCGAAAACCATTCTTTCTGCTGTAAGATGCCATCAAAGAAATTCCAGTTGAAATAGGAATCCGGCGCGATGGGTTCTAAAACATTCACCAAGAAATTCAGGTTCTCTGCTTCAACATACACGAGGTAATCGCCGGCATGAAGGGTTACGGAGTCTGGGTAAGCACTCACTTTGGTTCCGCTGTGCACATAATGACTCTCATACGCTTCCGTGCTCGTGCCAAAGCTATCGATATAGTATACTTCGGTTACCACCAAACTATCTTTTTCCAGTTGGTGCAAAGCGATGCCATTGGCTTTTAATCGCTCGGTTACCGCTGTCCACTGTGCGGGCACATAATACGCCTTAGGTACACGAACCATCAAATCGGGAACAAACTTATCGTGGTAGGCAATCTTCTTTTGAAACGGTTTTGAGCGATCGTAATAGAGCCTTGGCAATCCACTCACTTCACTCTTTTTATAGCCAGCTTCATACCCTTTGAAAAGAAGGCTGTCGGGGTGTGCAAAGGGTGAACTAGGAAAATGCGGGGTATACTGCATGGGCTTCCACTTCACGGTTTGCAAAAACCTGCCTCGCTTCAAGGCCAAAGCTCTTCCTTGCTTTTCTTTTTCCTTGGCCCTGGACGGATGCATGGTGGAGGTGGTTTGAATCAGTTCTTCCAATAGGGCATAGGTGGCTTTAACGCGCTGGTCAAAGGGCTTCAGCATATGGGTCTCGGAAACCAATGAGATGCAATCCCACATCGCTACATAACCATTGGAGTAGCGCGGGGTCTCAAAGAACGCATGAATGCCGCTATCCGGTGCCACGCCGTGAACGTTAACATAAGGCACCATTTCCATTCCCCTTTTGTACATGCCGTTGTACAGATTCGGGATGAAGAAATTCTCTATCAGCCTGTCCATTTGCGGACCGTATTTCTCGTTTTGCGAATGAATTAAGGTCATGGTATACTGGTAGTCGGCGCCGTTGGACACGTGCGTATCCATAAACACATGGGGTTTCCAAGTATGGAAGATGGTATAGAATGCAAAGGTGTTTTGCGCGTCGGCTTTGATGAAGTCGCGGTTCAAATCGAGGTTTTTGGCGTTACCGCGGAACCCGTAAGCTTCCGGTCCCACTTGGTTAGCGCGCGAATGGCTATTGCGGTTTAAGGCGCCGCCGATATTGTAGAATGGAATAACAATCAAACGTACATTGCTCCAGCGCTTCCGTCTGCTGCTGTCTAGGCTAAGGTCGCGTAACAGCATAAGCGAGGCTTCAACGCCATCGGGTTCGCCGGGGTGAATTGCGTTATTGATTAAAATAACTTCCTTGTCTGTGGTGGGATTGAAATCTTGGCTCGCATCGTAGACCAACACATGAATGGGTCTTCCGGCGTCTGAGCTGCCGTAGCTGAAGAGCTTCACATAAGGCGAGAGGCTGTCGAGTTGCTGGCAGTAGCGTATTCCTGCTTCGTAGGTAAAGCTTTCCTTACCACCTGATGTCTCATAGGCAGTAAGTATGGGTTGGGCTTGACTAGCGAGTCCACTGAGGAGGAATAAGGCAAACAAGAAATGGCGCATGCCGCAATTTACACACGCCATCTGAAATTACATTTGCCTCTGATTAGCGTTGAACGGTTTCAATTTGCAAGGTCTCAATCACTTTTCTATCCATCACATGTTGGATCCGTTCCCAATGAAAGGTATTCATGAAGCCGGTTTGTAAGTTGTACTGAAATTCCAATTTATCGTTGATTTGGAAATCGGTAACCTTGAAATCCTTGGGTACTTTCTTCATTAATTTCCGCAAGGTCTCATCGATGATTGGGCTTGATTTCTCTTCGTCTAGCGTTTGCAGGTATTGCACGTTGGCGTAGCTTTTCGCTACGTTCAGCTCGTTCATGGTAATGTGGAGAATACCCGGGAAAGGCTTTTCCGGATTGAGTACATTGGGTAATTCCGACTCAGCTTCCAATGCTTCTCCAATGGTAAATTCAACGCCATACAAAGAATGGTAGCTCAGTATGTCTTTAGCGATTCCATTGCTGATGGCAAACTCTCCCGTTAAGCTTGTCTTAAGGCTTTTAAGCACGGTTTTGACAGGCACTTCTTTGGTTACCTTGATGATTGAATCGATTCTTTTGTGAATCTGCGTTTCGATGCTTTTCCAGTTTACAATACGATCAAAGGTGCCGAAGTAGTCGGTTTTGTATACCACCTTGATATTGGAAATAAGCGATCCAAGGTGGTCGTTGAAATTCAGCTCACCACTGTCTTGCACCTGCGCATTGCGGTAAATCCAATGCATCACTTTATACTCTTCGCCTGCTTCTGCAACGGTCAGGTCAACATCGTAATTGAAAACGTGCTTGGAAGTGAGTTTGCCTTCGCGGTAGTCGATGCGCTGCTTTTCCATGGAATAGTGCACCGTATCACCCACTTCAGCTAACATCACGATGCCTGCAGTGGAATCGGTATAATACTGGGCTGAGGCGGTATGAACGATAAAGAAAAAGGCAAACAGGGTAAAAAGGGTTCTATTCATAGGTTCATTATAAAGTTTAGTAATTTAATACAGGGCTGAGCCATTTTTCTACCCATTCTACGCTATGGCCTTTGCGTTGTGCGTAATCGTGAACTTGGTCTTTATCAATTTTTCCCAAGCCGAAGTACTTGCTCTCCGGATGTGAGAAATAGAAACCGCTCACAGCTGCTGCCGGCATCATCGCCATGCTTTCGGTCAATTGCATGTCGGTGTTTTCTTCCGCCTTGAGTAAATCAAATAAAGGACGTTTTTCCGTATGATCCGGACAGGCCGGGTAGCCCGGAGCCGGACGGATGCCTTGGTATTTTTCGCTAATCAGCTCTTCGTTGTTGAGCTTCTCATCGCTATAGGCCCACAGTTCTGTTCTCACTTTATGGTGCATGCATTCGGCAAAGGCTTCTGCTAAACGATCGGCTAGGGCTTTGGCCATGATGGCGCGGTAATCGTCCAGTTCAGCTTCGTATTTTTTCACCAATTCTTCCACGCGCAATCCGGCCGTTACCGCAAATCCGCCAAGGTAATCGGCTTTGCCACTTTCTTTTGGCGCGATAAAATCTGCTAGCGATAGGTTGGGTAAACCCGCTGCTTTTTGGTTTTGCTGACGCAAGAAATGGAAGGTTTCCTGCACGCCTGAACGCGTCTCATCACGGTAGATTTCTACGTCGTCATCCACGCGGTTAGCCGGGAATATGCCCACCACGCCGTTAGCGGTGAACAACCGTCTGTTTACAATCTCATCCAACATGGCATTGGCATCTTGGAATAGGCGAGTGGCTTCTTCACCAACCACGTCATCTTTTAGTATCGATGGATATTTACCGGCCAGCTCCCAGCTCTGGAAGAAGGGGGTCCAGTCGATGTACTTGCGCAACTCATCCAGCGGGAAGTTGCGGAAGGCTTTCACGCCAATCTGTTTCGGCGCCGGAGGTGTATAGTTGTCCCAATCCAGTTTCAGCGCGTTAGCACGAGCGTCTTTGATGGATATCAGGTTCTTTACTGCTTTACGTTTGTGGTAATCGTCGCGGAAATCGGCATTCTCTTGCTTCACCTGTGCGCGGTAGGCCGTCATTTGCTCCTCGCTAATCAGGCTACTCACCACCGGTACGCTTTTAGAGGCATCCAAAACATGTACTACCGGACCGGAATATACCGGATCAATCTTCACGGCAGTATGCACTCTGGAGGTAGTGGCGCCACCAATCAATAGCGGAATGTCCATGCCCAATCGCTCCATTTCAGAAGCCACGTGTACCATCTCATCGAGCGATGGAGTGATGAGTCCGGAAAGACCAATCACATCTACTTTCTCTTCAATGGCTTTTTGCAAGATTTTATCGGCAGGCACCATCACGCCCATATCGATAATTTCATAGCTATTGCAGCTTAATACAACGCCAACAATGTTTTTACCGATATCGTGCACGTCACCCTTTACGGTGGCCATCAAGACCTTGCCATTGGCTTTGTCGTTTTGTGGGTTAAGGCGCTTCTCTTCTTCCATGTACGGAAGGAGGTAGGCTACGGCTTTCTTCATCACCCTAGCCGATTTCACCACCTGTGGCAAGAACATCTTACCGGCTCCGAAAAGGTCGCCTACCACGTTCATGCCGTTCATCAGCGGACCTTCAATCACGTGCAGCGGGCGCGGGTATTTGGTGCGGGCTTCTTCCACGTCTACTTCCACGAAGTCGGTGATGCCTTTTACCAAGGCATGACTCAGGCGTTCTTCCACCGGGGCTTCTCTCCAGCTGAGGTCTTCTTTTTTCTCTTTCGCTTTGCCTTTGAAGTTTTCAGCGAAGTCGAGCAAGCGCTCTGTGGCATCGTCGCGTCTATCCAGGAGCACGTCTTCCACACGCTCTAAAAGTTCTTTATCGATTTCATCGTATACCTCCAGCTGGCTTGGGTTTACAATGCCCATGTCCATGCCGTGGTGGATGCCGTGGAAAAGGAATGCAGAGTGCATGGCCTCGCGTACCGGGTCATTGCCGCGGAAGGAGAAGGACACGTTAGATACCCCACCGCTCACCTTGGCGCCGGGCAGGTTTTCTTTGATCCATTTGGTAGCGCGGAAGAAGTCGATGGCATTGCGTCTATGCTCTTCCATGCCGGTGGCTACCGGGAAGATATTCGGGTCGAAGATGATATCGGCCGGGTTGAACTGCACCTGATCTACCAGAATACGGTAGGCGCGTTCGCATATTTCTATTCGTCGCTCGTAGCTGTCGGCCTGTCCTTCTTCATCGAATGCCATCACGATTACAGCGGCACCGTAGCGTTTTACTTTTTTCGCTTGCGCGATGAATTCAGCTTCGCCACCTTTCATGGAGATGGAGTTTACCACCCCTTTGCCCTGGATCACTTGGAGTCCGGCTTCAATGATTTCCCATTTGGAAGAGTCGATCATCACGGGCACTCTAGCGATATCGGGCTCTGAAGCGATAAGGTTGAGAAAACGTACCATGGCTTCTTTGCCATCGATCATGCCCTCGTCCATGTTGATGTCGATGATTTGTGCACCGCCATTTACCTGCTCACGCGCAATCTCCACCGCATCTTCGTAGCGCCCTTCTTGTATACAGCGCAGGAACTTACGGCTACCCGTTACGTTAGTCCGTTCACCAACATTGATGAAGTTAGATCCACTGTAGATGATGAGTGGCTCTAAACCACTCAGAGTTAGGCTATAATTAGCGT
Source organism: Bacteroidota bacterium (assembly GCA_006226545.1). GTDB lineage: Bacteria > Bacteroidota > Bacteroidia > UBA8524 > UBA8524 > M1806. Next base: position 45,354 of record SBGR01000030.1, read on the forward strand.
TGTTCATAATTTTATTGACCATAGTCCATGGACCATAGACCATAGTATGGTCAGGACTGAGTTAAGGTTCCTTTTAGGTATTAATGTATTTTGTAAGGTCTGGGTTCGCTTAATTAGTTTTTCGGAAGCAGTATAAAGGGTAGATTCAGTTGCACTCTTTAAGTAGCCTCTACGTTGGGCTATATACAGGCAAGAAACTACCTCAATACTTGATCGAATCGCCATAGTTAAAAAGCGAGCAAATTCACGATTGCTTTGGCCCTGTGAGCCTTCTGCAATGTTTAACACGGCAGAATCAGCAGCTCTTTGAATTTGAGAGGTCAAATTAAAAAGCTCCGATTTTGGAAATGTTTGTGTTAATGAATTCACCTGTGCGCTAATTTCTAATGCTTCTTTCCAGATTTCTAGTTTTTCAAATTTGAATGACATAATGGTAATTTTTGGTTCATTCCAAAATTAGCCGGTCACTCATTTACAGTTGTACTTTCCTCGTCATATTCTCCTCACATGCTCGAGACAATTTCCATGGTCCATGGTCCATGGTCCATGGTCTATGGTCCATGGTCTATCGTCTATCAAGCTTCTACCTTCTCGTGTCTTGGCTGATACTTCTCTGCTCTTTTTGCCATTTCTCTGATGTGGTCCGGTGTGGTGCCACAGCAGCCGCCGAGGATATTGACGAAGCCGTCTTTTAAGAATTCTTCCACTTGTTGTCCCATAAACTCCGGACTCTCATCGTATTGCCCAAATTCGTTCGGTAGGCCGGCATTCGGGTAAACGTGAACGAAGAATGGAGCTTTGTTCGCTAGCACTTGTAAATACGGACGCATAGCCGCCGCACCTAAGGCGCAGTTTAGGCCCACGCTTAAAAGTGGCATGTGCTCTACTGATATTAAGAAAGCCTCGGTAGTTTGTCCGCTGAGCGTTCTTCCCGAAGCATCGGTGATGGTAGCCGATACCATGATAGGCACTTCCCTTACTCCCTCATCAAACAATTCTTGAATACCGAAAAGGGCCGCCTTGGCATTGAGTGTATCGATGATGGTTTCCAAAAGCAAGAGGTCAACACCTCCATCAATCAAGGCTTTTGCTTGGTCTTTGAAAGCGATGCGCAGCTCGTCGAAAGTGATGGCACGTTTGCCCGGATCATTGATGTCTGGAGAGATAGACGCGGTCTTATTGGTTGGTCCCATGGAGCCGGCCACATAGCGTGGTTTATCCGGATTTTGGGCCGTTACCTCATCGGCTGCTTCTTTCGCTAGCTTGGCCGATTCAAAATTGATAGCGTATACCAAATGCTCGCAACCGTAGTCTTCTTGAGCGATGGTCGTTCCGCTGAAGGTATTGGTTTCTAAGATGTCTGCACCGGCATTCAGGTATTCCAGGTGAATGGCCTTGATTACGTCAGGGCGGGTGATGGACAATAAATCGTTGTTGCCTTTGAGGGGCTTTGGGTGGTCTTTGAGCGATTCATTGCGGAAGTCGTTTTCTCCCAGCGTATACTTCTGAATCATGGTGCCCATGGCTCCATCCAGAATTAGAATGCGTTGTTTTAATTGTTCTCGGATGTCTGGCTTGTTCATGAATTCCTCACTTTCTCATTTGACTATACCAGAAAGTAGGGCGAACAGCTCGTCTACTTATCATTCCGTGCCGGAAACCGGTCGGTAGGATGTGGCACCTTTCAGCGGGTGAGTGCTGAGGGTTGCCAAGACTTCATAGGGCCTATTCCCTCCGTCTTTCTGGATAAGTGAGGCAAAGATATCTTTTTTTAGCGAGGGTTCAAGCTAATGCAAAACGGAATGCCGTATTCTTAATCGGCACATTTAAAAGTCTCTGTAGTAGGGAGGACGAAGCCCCGGCCATGTTCAATTTGATCCGCAAACAAACATTCTTGACAATAGGCTGTGGGTTTGGTAATATCCATAGAAGCAATTTTGCCTTTGAATTCAAAACTCTTTCCCTTCGGTGTTGTGATGTTAATGAGATAGTCGAATGTCCCATAGGCATAAGACCCGGCGATTCTCCCGTCCCAACCTACATTTATATTTTTTGATTCAAAAAGAAGGGTTTTCCCAAAGTGTACTCTGCAGCGATACGTATAGTCTTGTGGGAGGGAAACGTAAAATTTCTCATTGATGGATTCACCGAAGCCATTGGGAGTAAATGCATTCGGAATAAAGATTAGCAAGGAGTCGGAAGGTAAAGGTGTTGGACTGACTTGAATCTTTTGAGAACAGTAGGTAGTTGTTTGCGCAGGATCCTTTTTGCAGGCCGGAATTAAAACTAGAATAGAAAGAATGTATAGGAATGGTTTCATTTGCAGCGTTACTTATTGGGAACAAATTAGCGGCTCATTGGTAGGTCGAACAAAGCCTTCGTCTGGATTTACCTGATCCGGGAAACGACAAGAAGCGCAGCCTTCCACGGCTTGTTGACCATCAAGACTGCTTAGTTTTCCGGTATAGGTAAAATTGGAGCCGGTCTTATTGCTAACGGTAATCTCGTATTCGAAAAGTCCAAAGGCTACATTGCCGTCTACCTTGCCATCCCACGATATTTGGGGGTCATTGCTTTCAAAAATCAAACGATTGCCGGCTGTTATCTTGCAGTTGTAGGCTTGAATACCATGCGCGGTTATGAAAAAGGACTCATTCAATTGGTCGCCATTTGGTGAAAAGGCAGTAGGAATATAAACTAGAATGGAGTCGGAGGCCTGGGGAGTTGGGCTAACGGTTTCTGTATTGTAGCAAAACTGTTTGCTTTCTTCTGCAGGGTCTTTTTTGCAAGATGACGAGTAAATCAGCAGCAAACATGCTGAGGCGAGAACAACTGGCTTTAGATTCATAAGCATGAATTTACGGCTTTTGAATCTTTAGCGACTGTATTAATCGATAAACTCCTCCACCGCGGCAATCAATTCGGCCGGTTTTTCGGCATGCACCCAATGTCCGGCACCATCCAGCGTCACCAATGTATAGTTCGGGAAAAGTAAGGCAATTAATTCCAAATGCTCATCTCGTACATAGGGCGAAGCACCACCGCGGATAAAGAGCGCTGGACCCTCATACGGTAAATCCGATTTCGGTACAGCCAATATCTTATCGTAGTTTTTATAGAGTGCATCGAGGTTGAATTTCCACTCGTAGCCGCCTTCAGGCTTGCGCACCAGACTCTTCATCAAAAACTGCCTAGTGCCAAAATCCGGAATCTTAACCTGAAGCTCCTTGTCTAAATCGCTTCGGGTCTTCGACTCATCGGTAATGTCTAAGTTGAACAATGCATCGAATATCTCGTTATGTCCGGGTTTGTATTTTACCGGCGCGATGTCGGCCACAATCAGTTTCTGCGTATGCTCAGGGTAAGTAAGCGCAAACTCCATCGCTACCTTGCCACCCATGCTATGACCTAGAATTACCGCTGAAGGAATAAAATGCTCCAGCATAAACTCTCGCAGGTCGTCAGCCATCAGGCTATAATCCATCTCATCGCTATGCTCACTTTGCCCGTGGTTGCGCAGGTCGAGCAAGAAGACATGGTATTTTTCGGAAAACTTACGGGCCAGGTTATGCCAGTTGTCGAGCATACCAAATAAGCCGTGCATGATGATTAAAACAGGTCCCGGTCCGGGGTATTCTTTGTAGAACAATTGCATAGAAGCTGCAAAATTAATTCATTTGTTTGTGGAGAAAGCCACCTTCAACTGGAAACGTGTCTTGGCTTGGTTATTACCGGTACTCGGAATAGCCTTGCTATACCTTGCTTTTCGCAATATTCCTTTCGATGAACTGAAGGCAGAGATCCGCACGGTGCGGCCGGTATGGCTGGTACTTTTGCTTATTCCCAGTTGGGGCGGACAGTTTTTGCGCACCTGGCGCTGGCGACTGCTTCTGAAATCCCCGGGGAAATCGCTTCCCTTTTTTTCCATTTACCATGCTTTGTTGATGGGCTATTTTGTCAACCTAGGGCTACCCCGTGTTGGAGAGATTAGCCGATGTGTTGCTTTAGACAGGCAGGGTATCGCCGGATTCGGAAAATCATTGGGCACGGTGGTGATAGAACGGGTAGTGGATATGCTCTTTTTGATTTTGGTGCTGGGCTTGGCTTTGGTGATGCAATGGGAATCGCTCAATGAGTACTTTACACTCCATGTCTTTGAGCCAACCTTAAAGGCACTGGAAGGGCAACGGAATTTTCTCTTTATCCTGGCCGCCATTGGCTTGCTTGCCTTGATTAGCTTCCTCTTGTACAGAAAACGTTTATTGGCTTTTTTAGCGAAATCGACCCGCGGCTTTAGCGCCAAAGTTCAAGAAGGTCTATTAAGCTTAACCACCTTTAGCCTGAGTGAATTGGTGCTTTTTATTGCCTTGTCTATGCTAATATGGCTGAGCTATTTCCTTACCACCTGGTTTTGGTTTTTAGCTCTCCCTTCGGCGAGTGGAGCAGGCATGGCAGTGGCCTTTAGCGTGATGGTGATGGGTAGTATCGCTAAAACATTGCCTATTCAAGGGGGTGGAGCAGGGGCCTATCACTTGTTGATAGGCAAGTTGCTGATTCTATATGGATTGGGAGAAGTGAGTTCGCAAACCTTTGCGCTCCTGAATCACGGCTACCAAACCATCTTTTACCTGCTTTTTGGCGGATTCTCTGCCTTTTACCTTGCCTGGAAGCGAAGAGCTTAGGCATAGGAAAAAATTACATCCGCTGCTTGTCTAGCCAATTAATTCCTTATTTTTAGACTTGATATTCAAACACTAAGCATCGTGAAATTAGCCGTTATTAAAGAAAGTCGTGCCGGTGAAAACAGGGTTGCGCTATCGCCCACTGTGGCTGCAGCGTTAATCAAAGCCGGACATGAGGTATACCTTGAATCGGGAGCCGGACTCGGTTCTGCCTTTCCAGACTCTGCCTACCAAGCCGTAGGTGTAAAAATTGGCAGCAAAGCCGATGCGCTGTCGCAATGCGATATGCTAACCCATGTCAACCCGCCTACGGCAGATGAAGTAGGTGAGTTGCGCAACGGAACATCCTTGATGTCGTTTGTTTATCCCGACTTAAATCCGGGGATTTTAGATGCACTAAAAGCAAAAAATATCGCAGTTTTTGCAATGGAAGCTGTACCGAGAATATCACGTGCGCAAAGCATGGACGCCTTAAGTTCTCAGGCTAACCTTGCCGGCTACAAGGCCGTTATTCTCGGAGCGGAGAACCTCACCAAAATATTCCCCTTAATGATGACAGCTGCCGGAACGGTTACACCGGGAAGGGTGCTGATTTTTGGCGCCGGCGTGGCCGGATTGCAAGCCATCGCTACCGCCAAACGCTTAGGTGCCGTGGTGGAAGTGAGCGATGTTCGTCCGGAAACCAAAGAACAAGTGGAATCGCTAGGCGGAAAATTCATTGAAGTAAAAGCAGATAATGCCGTTCAAGTGGAAGGTGGATACGCCAAAGACGTTTCAGCGGAGTTCTTGCAAAAGCAGAAGGAAGCCGTGGAGAAATCGCTCTTCAACGCCGATCTAGTCATAACAACAGCACTCGTTCGCGGCGGTAAAGCGCCTGTATTGATTAGCGAAGAACAAGTGGCCAAAATGAAATTCGGATCGGTGGTAGTTGACATGGCCGTGGAGCAAGGCGGTAACTGCGCCATGAGCAAATCCGGTGAAACAGTGGAAGTGAATGGAGTTCGCATCATTGGCGCTCTAAATTTACCTTCCAGCCTAGCCACCAACGCCAGTGAACTTTACGCAAAAAACATTCAAAACCTCTTCAACCAACTCACCAATGAAAACGGCCTCGCCTTCGATATGGAAGACGAAATAACTGCCGGCTGTCTGCTGTGTGGGGGACCGATAGCAGCTGGGAGCTAAACAACAATTAGAGTTGAAGACGTGCAAGAGAGCTAACCTGATTTTTGATTTCTGATTTCTGATTTTTGATTTGAAATTATGACGCCTGAAGAGCTAAAGAATAGGACAAAACGATTTGCTATTGAATCCATTTATTTGGTCAGAGAACTGAATAAGAGTCCAGAGGCATGGGTTGTTGGCAAACAATTTTTACGTTCAGCAACTTCTGTAGCTGCAAATTATAGAGCTGCCTGCAGGGCAAGAAGTGACCAAGAGTTTGCAGCTAAAATTGGAATTGTAGTAGAAGAGGCAGATGAATCTGCCTTTTGGTTGGAAATCATGACTGAAGCTGAAATTAGCACAGGAGAACCTGCCCAAAAACTGGAAAAAGAAGCCAATGAATTAACAGCTATCATGAATGCAACACGGCACAGCGTGTTAAAACGACTTGGCCGCAAATAAATCATAAATCAACGATCATAAATCACAAATACAATGTTTGACTTCATAGCCCATAACCAAGACTTTATCTACTTGCTCATCCTCATGATTTTCGTTGGGATAGAGCTGATTTCTCATGTTCCTTCTGTATTGCATACGCCGCTGATGAGTGGTGCCAACGCGATTCACGGGGTGGTCATCATCGGTTCCATCATTGTTATGGGACAGGCAGAAGACACACTCAGCCTGATTCTAGGCTTTGTGGCCGTGGTATTGGGCACACTAAACGTAGTCGGGGGATTTGTTGTTACCGACCGGATGTTGGAAATGTTTAAAAAGAGAAAATAGACCATGGACGATGGTCCATAGTCCATAGTTGAAAATGAAAACGTTAAAAGCATCAACCAAGATCAATTATAAACCCACCATGGTCCATGGTCAATGGTCCATAGTCCATAGTTGAAAAATGAATACACTAAAAGTATCAACCTTACTCCAATACAAACCCACCATGGTCCATGGTCTATGGTCCATGGACTACTAACTCGAAACACACAATGAGCATACTATACACCATCTACCTCATCGCCTCACTCACCTTTATCTTGGGGCTTAAAATGCTCGGTTCTCCGAAGTCTGCACGCAAGGGAAACTTGATTGCCGCCTTCGGTATGACACTGGCTATTTTCGGTACCATCTTTTTGTATGAAGATGCTGCCGGATATCACTTGAGAAATTTGCCTCTCATCTTTGGCGGACTCATTGTTGGCACCGGTATTGGCTGGCTCATGGCCAAAAAGGTACAAATGACGGCCATGCCCCAAATGGTATCGTTCTTCAATGGAATGGGGGGAGCCTGTGCGGCCTTGATTTCTATCATTGAATTCAGGCATATGACGCATGGCTTGGCCAGCTTGCCAAATGCTTTATATGGCGAAATTTCAGGTGAAATAGCTACGCGGTTTGCCATCATGTACGCCGGACTCATTATCGGAGCCATATCCTTTTCGGGTAGTATCGTGGCCTATGGTAAACTAGAAGGCAAGATAAGAGACAAAGTACTTCCGGCTCAGCAGGTGATTAATATTGGACTATTCTTGGGCATTGTGGTGCTGGCCATCTGCGATGTAACGGGTGTGCTCAAAATGGATACACTCCTTTACATTGTTTTGGGACTATCCCTTCTCTACGGGATACTATTCGTTATGCCAATTGGTGGGGCGGATATGCCGGTGGTGATTTCGCTACTCAATTCCTTTACCGGTGTGGCAGCTGCTTTTGGTGGCTTCCTCTACGATAACAAAGTGATGCTGATTGGCGGTATACTGGTGGGTTCTGCCGGAACGCTGTTAACGGTAGTGATGTGCAAAGCGATGAACCGTTCACTTCTTAATGTACTCATAGGAAACTTCGGTGGTGGAGCAGCCGCAACAGGAAGCGGAGAGGGTCCGCAGGGAACGGTAAAATCCATCAACAGCTCTGATACGGCCATCCTTATGAAGTACGCCAAGAAAGTGGTTATCGTTCCGGGGTATGGACTTGCCGTTGCCCAAGCACAACATGTGGTGCACGAGCTGGAAGAGCTTTTGGAGAAAGAAGGAGTGGAGGTGAAATACGCCATTCACCCGGTAGCCGGACGTATGCCAGGACACATGAACGTATTGTTAGCAGAGTCGAATGTAGACTACGATAAACTGGTGGAGATGGAAGACATCAACCCTGAGTTTGCTACCACCGATGTGGTTTTGGTTATCGGTGCAAACGACGTTGTAAATCCGGCTGCTAAAACAGATCCTAGCAGTCCTATCTACGGAATGCCTATACTTGAAGTGGAAAATGCCCAACAGGTGATCGTGATGAAACGTTCCATGAAGTCTGGTTATGCCGGAATTGAGAATGAATTGTTCTACCGGGATAGAACCAGCATGCTTTTTGGCGATGCCAAGAAAATGCTCACCGAATTGGTGGCTGAACTAAAAGCACTGGATTAATGAAACAACTACAACCCTTACTACTCCTACTCTTACTATTTGGCTGCAGTCAAGAAGAAAAGGCCTTACTGGTTCCTTACCAAGAACCTAAGGCGCCGGAAATCTTGCAGATACAGAAGATTGAGCGAAACTGCCAAATGCCATTTAACGTTCAGTTTTACGCCAACGTAGCCAATGAAATTGGGGGTGAATACTACAACTGGAACATCAACAATCAGGTGTATACCACCAAGTCGCCTTTGGTGCAAATTAGCGATACAGGCACCGTTACAGTAAGCTTACAGGTAACCAATAAGATTGGGGTCGACATCTACGAGACGACCTTCTTTTACGCTACCAACTCATTGCCGGTTATTGCCGATTTTCAAATCTCGGCCCAGAACAATAACTACCGTGCGCCGGCTAAGATCTTATTTGAAGACCGTTCCCAACGTGCCACCAATGTGAAATGGGATTTTGGCGACGGCTACCAATCCAGCCTGAATGATCCGGAGCATGTCTATACAAACCCCGGAACCTATACGGTCAAGTTCACCGCGATGTGTCCGGCCGATACCCAAGAGAAAACCTATAACTTGGTGATTAAACCGGAGCCTCGGGTGATTCGCTTTGATCGCCTGACCTTGGTCTCTTTCCCGAAAAACTATATACCGGAGAACCAAGACGACAATACCTCAGGTGGTGATTTTTACGTTCGTCTTCGACACAATAATTTCTCCTACGGTATTAGTCATGAATACCTTAACCGAAGCAAAGCGCCTTTAACCTGGGAGTTGCCTAAAAACTGGGATGGTGAGAACAAGCTATTCTTTGTCAACTTCCCGGATTATATCTTAGAGCTATGGGATAAAAACGATACCCAAGATGCGCAAGTCTTGATTGCCCAATTCAATGGCAGTTACCTAAAAACTGAATACTATCCGAGTGTATTGGAATACGTGTCGGGCGACATGAAATTCCGTGTAAACATAGCGTATGAAGATTAGACTATTATTTGCCACCTTGGTATGGAGTAGTGCTCTCTATGCGCAAGACATGGACCGTCAGCGGGTATTGGAATTTGGTGGTGGCTATGCCGGGGCTTTGGGAAATATCGCTAGCGCTAATGCCTCTAAACTCACCCATGTAGGGAACTTTGATTGGGGTTTCGGATTTGGATTTTACGGTAAAGAAGGCGTGATGGGAAAAAAGGACCTCTTCGGGATGAAGCTGGGCTGGGACTTCCACTACAATAGCTTGCAAGAATCCTCGGTAGAAGCCTTTGAGCCAAAACCGCAGAGTTTTGAATTGGTGCGGCAGAACATGATGGTGCACGGCCCGTATGTGAAAGTGGAGTATACCTTGAACTACCGCGTGCAGCCTTTCATCGGTTTAGGTGCTCACCTGAGCGCGGTGCGAGGTTCGGAGATTAAATTGACGTATGATCCTGCCGATAACTTCTATAAATCGGTGCATTACCAGCCAAAAGGATGGGGTCGTATCAATCCGGCGCTTTCAGCCAATGCCGGCTTCCGGATTTTGGTTTCCGATAAATTCGCTATTGCAGGCACCTATGAGTTTATGCTCCGCAATAGCTGGGCTACACGCTACGATATCTTGGCTGAGTCGGCAAGTTCAGATTATGCCGATTTAGAACAGGAATGGACCATCAGACAAATTGGTTGGTTCCATCACGCAACGGTTTCTTTGCAGTTTCTTTTGCGCTGAGTGCCTATTTTCGCGGCATGCAGTTATTCTCGGCCGAACAAGTCTTACACGGTTATAGCCTCGGGGTTTTCCCCATGGCCCATCCAGAAGAGGACAATGCCATCTATTGGTACGAGCCTGAGCTGCGCGGTATCATTCCCCTCAACGGCTTAAAGGTTTCCAAGAACCTGGCAAGAACCATTCGCAAAGGTGTGTTTGAGGTTCGCATGAATACGGCATTTAGAGAAGTGATGGAAGCCTGTGCGCAACGAGAGGAAACGTGGATTAGCGAGGAGATAATTGATATTTATACCGAGCTGCACGAAAAGGGCTGGGCGCATAGCGTAGAATGCTGGCAAGAAGGTAAACTTGTCGGTGGCCTTTACGGCATTGCGATGGGAAGAGCCTTTTTTGGTGAATCGATGTTTCACCGCGTAACGGATGCCAGCAAAGTGGCCTTGGTCTACCTGGTAAGCTGGATGAAAGCCAATGATTTTACCCTTCTCGACACGCAATACCTTAACTCGCATCTAGCCAGCCTTGGCGGTATTGAGATTCCCAAGGAAGAGTACAAAGAGCGATTGAAAGAGGCCTTGTCGGAGTGACAATGCCCCGGTTATGGTCCATGGTTTATGGACGAGTTATGAAGGTTGAAATATGAATGGCCAGCCGGGATTTGTGATCTTTGATTTCTGATTTGAAGAGCTGAAACCAAATCTCTCTGCGTTTCTCTGTGAAAAACTCTGTGGCCTCTGTGGTTAAACAGTCCGAAGCCAGCCTGGCAGAGCCCCACGCCCTCAGCTCCATGCAATTTCTCGAAACTCTCCCCTTGTTTCACCCCTTCGGGGCCAACCCGAATCAAACCCTTTGCCCTATGCTCTGCGCTCCACGCTATTTCTCGAAACTCTCCCTTTGTTTCACCCCTTCGGGGTTCTGAATTGTTGTGTGTTTCCTTTGCTACCAACGTTAGACCCCTTCGGGGCCAAGCTTAACCAAGCCGTCTGTCCTTTGCTCTGCGCTCCTCCTCGAAAACCGAAACTCGCTAGCTCGAAACTCACCCTTTGTTTCACCCCTTCGGGGCCAAGCTTAAACAAGCCCTCAGCTCTGCGCTCCACGCTATTTCTCGAAACTCGCAACTCGATAACCCGCAACCAGCCATGCTTCGTTTCACTGGACTAGAAGTCCAGTGCCGCAGATTGGAAAGAATCTCGAAACGAGCCCAACGCCCTCTGCTCTGCGCTCTAGGCTATTTCCCTTAACCATTCATAATTCATCCCTCAAAATTCATATTTTTAACCTAACGAAGCTGGATTGGCAGCCTTGCCCAAATCAAAAATCAACGATCAGAAATCAAAAATTCTCTACGCCCTCAGCTCTGCGCTCTAGGCTATTTCCCGAAACTCTCCTAACAGAGCGATAAGGCCCCGGCTCTAAGCCCTTTGTTATTTCAACAGCAGCAACTGCGAGTGTTCATGGGCCAAAACAGCATGTTTCACTTCCGGTTCAATCAGCACATAATCGCCTGAACTCAATGTCTCCTCCAAAGCCCCCGATTCGGTATAGCTTACCGTGCCGCTCACACACAACAACAAGGCTTTTGTTTTACTGCTGTGCTCCTTCAAATTAGCCCCGGCCATCAACTGTATGGATACCGTGCTGCCCAGTTCACCTTTGAAAAACGCTTGTGCCGACACCTCTTTCGGTCCTGAATGCAATTCACCTAAATTTTTCATGTGTTGAAGGTAGGGGAAAGAAAAGGAACCTGAAAGGAAACCCTCTGCCCGATGCTCTGCGCTCCTCGCTATTCCTCGAAACCCGCAACTCGCTAACTCGAAACAAACCCTCTGCCCCTTGCTCTCTGCTCTAAGCTACTCCTCGAAACCCGCAACCCGCCAACCCGAAACAAACCCTCTGCCCCTTGCTCTTTGCTCTAAGCTACTCCTCGAAACCCGAAACAATCCCTCTGCCCTCTGCTCTGCGCTCCATGCTATTTCTCGAAACCCGAAACAATCCCTCTGCCCTCTGCTCCATGCAATTGCTATGACCATTGTCAGCTTTTTGTCATAGTTTCTAGGAGGCTTTTAGCGCGATAAAAATTCAGCGAACTTCCGGTATTATGTCGCTGAAATACTATCTAATTCCCTTTCCACTAGCCAAAGACAAAAAGAGCTTTCGTGCTGTTCCGAAACATGAGCGAAGCCTTGGAACGGAAGACTTGATTAACAGAATGCTTGACCGAGGTACCTCCGTTACCAAAGTAGATATCAAAGCTGTTTTCGAATTACTGAATCAAGTGGTGACCCAAGAGCTGCTTCATGGCAACCGTATTCAGACGCCGCTATTCTCTGCACAGCTTCGGATTGAAGGCACCTTTAACGAACCCGCTGAACTTTTCGATTCCAATAAGCACAAAATACACGTGAGCTTAACTGCCTCGCCGGCATTGGAGCGCCAAATCAAGGAAATAAGGCCACAACGATGCAAAAACACCGGACAGCATGCCCTCATTCAAATGTGCACGAACCTATGCCGGAACCTTATTCACCAGGCTCAACCCGGTGATATTCTAGAAATAAAAGGTCAGTATTTCTACTTAATGCCCAAGATCCTGCTCAAGGTCTCTACCTCAAAAACGAGGCAGGCTATACCAAGTTGGATCAAATCCTCTCCCTCAAACCTTCCACCATTTTAGTAAGATTGCCAGCCCAGCTTAATCCGGGCACGTATCACCTGGAATTCAGAGGCTGCACCAAAAAACAAAAGGCTGCTCATGCTACGGTATTTTCTAAAAGCATTGAAATCCTCCTAGAAACAAATCTGTAATGCAGAATGGATTCGATATAGCCCTCCTGTTCAATGTTTCCAATAATAGAAACTTGTATTACCTTTGTTGTACTCAACTCCTTTGTTCTGAATGAGGTATTTCAGAACAAGGTTTATGGCAGAAGCAGAGGAATTCCTCTCCCGACTCGATGCAAAGGCGGTTAGTAAAGTACTGTACAAAATTGACCTAGCGGAGCAGACAAATAATTCAGAACTCTTTAAAAAGCTCCAATATGATATCTGGGAATTCAGAATAAAGTTCTCCGGATTACAGATACGCTTGCTCGCCTTTTGGGACAAGTCTGACAAAGAGGATACGCATGTGATTGCCCCGCATGGGTTAAGAAAGTAGCCAAAGTGCCGAACAAAGAACTAATTCGAGCCCTGAAGCTTCGCGAACTGTACTTCAAGAACAAACACTAGCAGATTACCATGAGCACTAAAGAAATCAAGACTTCCTCACTCGATGACATGAAGGACAAGTTTATTGGTAAACTTGGAAGCCAAGTTCGTGATGAATACGAGCATGAGTTAAATATGGAGGTGCTAGGAAAGATGATTAAAGCAGCTCGCCTTGAAAGGAAGCTTACCCAAGAGCAGCTTGGACAGTTGGTTGGTGTTCAAAAAGCTCAAATCTCTAAACTTGAAAGCAGTGCCAATAGCGCTACTGTGGATACCATCTTGAAAGTCTTTAAAGCACTAAAAGCTGAGATCCATTTCAATGTTAGATTAGAAGACCGTTACCTTGGTCTTTCTTGAAAAACACGTCAAGTACCCAAGCTAAGCTTACTGTATTTCCATAAAACACAGGTACTTTCCCCTCTGTCCTAGCCCAGAACATCTCCTGCTCTGGACCAAGCCACGTTCTGTCCTAGTCGAGAACATCGGCTGGCCTGCACGAGGACAGAAGAACAATACGAGGGTGTTTTATTCGGAACGCCATGTTGGACTCTACCCGATTTGTGTTGCGAATTTCACATCCTACTGGGGATTTGCCCTGTATTTGAAGTCGGGATGGAGGGGGTAATTATGAGTTTTGAATTGTGAATTATGAATGCCAAGTTTAAGGCTACATGCAATTTCTCGAAACCCGCAACTCGCCAACCCGAAACCTTTTCGCCCCTTGCTCTCTGCTCTAGGCTACTCCTCGAAAACCGAATCCACGGTCTGGGATCGTGCCATACAGAACGTTGCAAGGCAGCATAGAAGGAACAGGGATCTTCTCATAGTTTAATGATTTTTCTTGGAACATATTTTTTTAAAGGGGTTTCTAGTTCGATGAGGTAAACGCCTGCCGGCAGGCCCGCACAATCAATCCTATCCCGGCATGTGCCGCTTCGCAGCAGTTTTCCCTGTAAGTCCAGGATTCGAAACCGGACATTGTCCACATTTTCCAGTTGCAGGTACAATTCGTTGCTTACCGGGTTGGGGAAAAACAGGATTTCTTCCTGCTCTGCCTGATGAATCCCTACATTATCCCAGGTAGTAGCGGTATCAAATGCCAAAGGACAATAATTCCCAAATGCGTCTTTGGAATAAGCCCGGTAATAGTAAGTAGTATTGGGAATCAGCCCGTAGTCAGCATGGGTTTCTTCCGCGGAAGGTTTAGCGGCAATCAATACAAAACTCATATTGTCCAAGCTTCGCTCTATTTTGATACTGTCTACCGGTAATGCCGACGAGGACCAGGTAAGCTCAACCTTCCTGGCACCTATTGCGGAGGCTGATAGGAATGGAATGTTCCTGTTTTCGTTGGTGTCTCTGAACTTGGCAGTAACGAGGCTGTTTCCATGATAAAACAGAGTATAATAATCCTGTTTGCCAAGCTTAAAATGTACAGGGATATAGCTGCTATCCGCAACCTTGTTCCATAAATGTAGTCCGCAACTCAATACCTTGTCGGTATGGGTGGGGTTCTTAAGACTGTCAACCCATAAAGTGAGCAGGTCATGTTCGGGATTGAGAACACTTGCTGTTGCAGCATTTGTTCGCACATAACTTCCTCCTCCTCCCATATCTGTCAAAACACTCCTGAATACCTGGGTATTGGCTTTAATGTTCCCCCGCCAAAGCTGGTTCCCGGAAGAATCGAGTTTGTAACAATAGAATATGTTGCCGGAGAGACTATCTGTTGTGATGGCAGTAACATATACGTTGCTGCTGTCATCCATAAAAATATCTATGGGAGTGTCTTCCGAAGTTGAAGAATAATGAATGTCTTTCCGCCAAATTCTCACCCCGGTTTTTGTGTATTTGATGCAGGAGGCCGACATACGGTCTATGGCCGTGTCTTTCATTTCAGCCAGGGCATAAATGCTTTCTGAATCAGTTGCAGCACCCTTGGCAAAGTTCCATGAGAACACCAAACTTTCATACTGGTTCCAATTGACAGTTCCACTTGTATCCATGCTCAATATAAGGAATCCCCTTTTCCCTGCCGGGTTTCTTGATTCGCCAATCACAAGAAAGCCAGTAGAATCGGTTGCAATTATGTCCCTGAAAAAATTTACGGTGGGGAATGAATTTCGCATGATATTCGCGCCTCTTGTCCAGAGCAATACTCCTTCTTCGTAATACTTTATTATAAGTATATCCGAATACGCTGCTAGATTATTAGTTGGGTGACCTGAATAGAATCCATATAAATACCCTAATGAGTCAGCCAGAATTTTAGCCGGATACCGTTGATAATCTTGAGATCCATACGGAAACCCCGTATATGGGAAACCTCTACCAATAACATTGGGATCAAAATGCTCCCTGAACCAAATGCTATCCCCATCCGTGGTATATTTTAGGAGAACGATATAGTGGTCTTCCATCGGGGTGATAGCGTGACCGATAGCATACACAAAGCTGTCCGTAATGGCAATGTCCTTAATAATGCTTTGCTTGTAATCGGGGTTATGATGATTGAGTGTCCAAAGCACATTACCGTTGCTGTCCTGTTTTTGCAGCAACAGGGTATCCCCCCTATGGCCGTACAGGTAAAGGTTTTCATCTTCGTCCAGCTTCATGCCTTTTACTTCATAATTATCCGTTCCCATGGGATAGGACTTTTCCCATAATTTCTTCGTCTGGGCGCTAGCAGTTACAGGAAGCAGTGTCAATACAAAGAATACAAGTGCTTTCATGGTTTGTGTTATTAAGGTAGAATCCTTTCCTTTCAAAATCGTTATCTCCTCTTACGGAAAGCTACAAATGAAATTAGTGTGAACCCCTCAATATAAACAGCATACATAGCTCCATCCGTGAGTACGGTGGGTGGGTCAGTAGCGAAGGAAAGACCCGCGCTGTCCCCGAAATACCAGTTTTGGGTGCGCTTCCAGTCTTGGGCTTTGCCTGAAAAGCAAGTGAAAAGAAGAATGCTAAGTAAAATCAGGTTCCGGTTCATTGGATAGGGAAGGTATG
>SBGR01000046.1 GCA_006226545.1 Bacteroidota bacterium
CCTGCGTGCCGAGCACTTCGGCAGGCAGGGAACCCATACCTATTCTTCATTTTGATAAACAAAAAAAAGCGGCGCTAGGCCGCTTTATTCTGTGTTCGAGACGGGAATCCCTGCCTGCGTGCCGAGCACTTCGGCAGGCAGGGAACCCATACCTATTCTTCATTTTGATAAACAAAAAAAAGCGGCGCTAGGCCGCTTTGTTCTGTGCTCGAGACGGGAATCGAACCCGTACTTCCTTTAGGGAAACGGGATTTTAAGTCCCGCGCGTCTACCTGTTCCGCCACCCGAGCATCATCTGCGAATATCGCAAATCAGGTTTCATAAAAAAAGCCACCTAAGTGGCTTTTGGAGCGAGAGACGAGGTTCGAACTCGCGACCTCAACCTTGGCAAGGTTGCGCTCTACCAACTGAGCTACTCTCGCTTGGGGAGTGCAAAAGTAGAAAGAAATTTCAATTTGCAAAATCACTAGCCCAAAATTCTTCATTTTTTTCAGTCACCACAGCTGTTAAAAACGGTTTCGCTTTCATTATCAGCACGATAATTTTTTGAAAAAAATATACGCTTGTGGGATTGTTTGACTGCAGAATCGATAGGCTATTAGAAATTCGAAACGAATTAACAGTGCCTAACCCAATCAAACAGTTGCACAGCCCAACAATCAGACAGCAATCCAGGCTACTCTTCCAACATTTGTTTCACCTCATTCAACTTCATGAGGGCTTCAATCGGCGTTAGGGTATTTACATCCACCGCCTGCAAGCGTTCCAACACTTCTTTGAGTTTCGGGTCTTCCATTTGGAACATCTGCAACTGCATAGCCGGCAGGTTCTTCATGGTTTGTTTACCGCTGATTTGAGCCCTGTCGTGCTCCAACTGCTGTAAGATATGTTTGGCTCTGGTGAGTACCTTGGCGGGTACTCCGGCCATCCTGGCCACGTGAATACCAAAGCTGTGCTCACTTCCACCCGGCTTCATCTTGCGCAAGAACAGCACATTGCCGTCGGCTTCCTTCACCGCTATATGGTAGTTCAATACGCCTTCCGACTTCCCTTCCAGCTCATTCAGCTCATGGTAATGGGTAGCGAAAAGCGTTTTAGGTTTGCATTCGTGTTGGTTGAGGTATTCAGCGATGCTCCAGGCTAAGGAAACCCCGTCGTAGGTAGATGTTCCTCTACCAATCTCATCCAAGATAATCAAAGAGCCGGTTGACAGGTTATTCAAGATGCTGGCGGTTTCCATCATCTCCACCATAAAGGTTGATTCGCCTGAAGAGATATTATCTGAAGCACCTACCCTGGTAAAAACCTTGTCCACCACGCCAATGCTGGCTTTTTTGGCCGCTACAAAGCAGCCCATCTGAGCCATCAGCACGGCCAAAGCAGTTTGGCGCAGTATGGCCGACTTACCACTCATGTTCGGACCGGTTAGGATGATCATCTGCTGAGATCCGTTGTTCAGGTAAATATCGTTGGGGATATACTCCTCTCCCGTCTTGAGCATTTTTTCAATCACAGGGTGACGGCATTCCAAAAGCGAAAGCTCACCTGTTTCTTCCATTTCAGGCCTGCTGTAGCGATTTTCTCTGGCTATCTGAGCAAAGGATTGCAAACAATCCAATTGCGCCAGAATACGGGCATTTAATTGCATGGCCGGGATATACTGCATGGCAAACTGCAAAAGCTCCATGTAAAGGCCTTGTTCGAGGTCGCGGATTTTATCTTCCGCCCCCATTATTTTCTCCTCGTACATTTTAAGTTCTTCGGTGATATACCGCTCTGCATTAACCAAAGTTTGCTTCCGAATCCATTCGGCAGGCACCTTGTCTTTATGCGAATTGGTTACTTCCAAATAATAGCCAAACACATTGTTAAACGCCACTTTAAGCGAAGGAATTCCCGTGCGTTCGCTTTCTCTTTTCTGCAAAGAGGCGAGGTAATCTTTTCCGCTAAAGGCGATTTCACGAAGTTCATCCAGCTCGGCAGATACACCGGCTTTGATGGCATTGCCTTTTGCTAATTGCACCGGCGCTTCCGGCTCTAGTTCATTTTCAATGCGCTCGGCCAGTTTCTCGCAGAGATTTAATTGTTCTCCTAAGGCCAAGAGGCTATTTTCTTTAACCGAAGTTAAAGCCTCTCTCAAAGGCACAATCGCTTGAAGCGCTTTTTTCAGGTGAACCAATTCACGTGGATTCACTTTGCCCATCGCTACCTTAGAAACCAGACGTTCTAAATCGCCTGCCTCCCGAAGGCTAAACTCCAGCTTCTCCCGCAAAGGAGCATCGCTCAAAAGAAAGTCTACTACCGCATGCCGGCGTCTGATTTCATGGATATCGCGCAAAGGCAATAAAACCCATTTGCGCAGCAGGCGTGAGCCCATCGGACTGATATTTTTATCGAGCACATCGATCAGGCAGCTGCCTCCTTCGTGACTCGGTCTCACCAACTCAAGGTTACGTATCGTAAATCGATCCAGCCAAACGTGCTCACCTTGGTCAATACGGGAGACTTGAGCGATGTGTTGGAGCTCGTTGTGGTGCGTTTCGCTCAGGTAATGCAAACAGGCCGAAGCTGCTACAACGCCCAAATTCAGTTCTTCAATACCAAAGCCTTTGAGGTTTTTGGTGTGAAAATGAGTGGTGAGTTTTTCTCTAGCGAAGTCTTCTCCGTACACCCAATCGTCTTGAGCATACACGTAAAATCCATCGCCAAAAATTTCGTTAAAGTCCTTTCTAAAGGCTTTATTGATGAGTACTTCAGAAGGTTGAAACCCTTGAAGAAGCTTATCAGCATAATCAGCTAAGCCCTCGGCTACCAAAAATTCTCCGGTAGAGATATCCAAGAAAGCCAAGCCAAACCGCCCCTTCTCATGGTGAATGGCGGCAAGGTAATTCGCCTTTCGCGACTCAATCACCTTATCGCTAAAAGCCACACCTGGGGTAACCAATTCTGTTACACCGCGTTTGACAATGGTTTTGGTTGTTTTAGGATCTTCCAGCTGATCGCAGATGGCCACACGTTGACCCGCACGTACCAGCTTGGGCAGATAGGTATCTAAAGCATGGTGAGGAAAACCCGCCAGTTCCACCTCATTGGCAGAGCCATTGCCCCGTTTGGTCAAGGTGATTCCCACTATCCGGGCTGTGGTAACGGCATCTTCACCAAAGGTCTCATAGAAATCGCCTACCCGAAAGAGCAGTAATGCTCCGGGGTATTTTGCTTTAATTTGCGCATATTGGCGCATGAGAGGTGTTTCAGATGCTTTTTTGGCCACAATTCCAGCTTTATGAGCCGCAAATTAAAGAATATAGAACTGAATCGTTTAAGTCGGGAGGATTTTAAAGAAGCCGAAAAAATCCCCATGGTTTTGGTATTGGAAGATATCCGAAGCATGAGCAATGTGGGCTCCTTGTTTCGTACCGCCGATTCCTTTCGCTTGGAAAAGCTGTTCCTCTGCGGTATCACAGGAACACCACCTCACAAAGAAATCAGAAAAACAGCCTTGGGAGCCGATGAAAGCATGGCTTGGGAAAAGTACGAGGATGCGGTAGAATGCATACACCACTTAAAAGCTCAAGGGTATGTTTGTTACGCATTGGAACAAGCTGAAGAAGCACATTGGCTGCATGAGTTTGAAGCCAGATGCAAAATTGCCTTGGTATTGGGTAGTGAAGTAGACGGGGTTAGTCAAGAAGCCATCGATGCTTGCAATGGCGTGATTGAAATTGCGCAGTATGGCACCAAACATTCACTTAATGTAGCTGTGGCCGGTGGCATCGCTACGTACCAGATAGCCACAAGTTTGCTTAGTGACGGTACTTCAGTGTAGTGCGGTAGGAAGCAGTTGAATCGAAGAGTTCGATAAGCGCCTTTTTGTTTTCAAAATACGATAAGGTATCCCCTTTTACATAGGTATAACGCCAACGCTCATAAGTGGTTGGCAAACGTTCAGCTTTGATGGCTTGCACGGGTCTTCCATTCACTTTCAATTGAGGAATACGTGTTGCGGCACGTGCCGATTCATCTGAAACGAAGGTGATACCCAAGGCGATGGTATCGTTGAATTTGGTAAAAAACACATCTGCAAAGGCGGTCACGTCTAATTTGATTTTACCCTCTCCTGAATCGGCTTTCACTTTTTTGGGTTTCCAGTAGTACATCCATCCTCTAGCACCGGCAGGATAACTCAGCTGATCTCCACCTCCATCTGTAATTCTGAGTGAACAAGAGACCAAACTGAAGGCGAGAAGAAGTAAAAGGAAGTTTTTAAGCATACTATTCAAAGCTGGCAGAAAGGAAATCTGGATCTTGGTTAAACAATTCTAAAGCTTCTTTTTCTGAGTGCAGACGTAAATCGAGTTTCACCGGACTAGCGTTCTCCGATTCGTAGAAGTATAAAGTATAAGACCAAGCATGGTCTAGCTTGCGCAAAACCGCTTGGCATTCCACATTGTGGACAGATACCGTTTTCTGATTCAATTTTGTGTAGGCAGAGGTATCGATTTGCACCAATTGATCTAAGCCAACTTGGTATGGAACCGAAACAAATAGCCATTTGTTTTTGGCTTGAAATACCTTGTTTAAAATGCTCAGAGTATCTCCTCCCTGCTTGAATTCCTCACTTATCTTCTGTGTTAAGGAACTTGGTTTCCAGCCTTGCACCGGATCCATTTTCAGTTTAGAATGTGACCCAAAATGGAGTGGATGATCTGACGAGCAGCCGGCCAGGGTAGCTGTTACTAGAGCTATAAAAAAAAGCCGGACGATGGTATATCGCCCGGCCTTATGAAATTCAAAATTACTCACCAGTTACGATGGTTTCGTAAGTAACTACAATTCCTAAAATGTCTTTCTGTTTGAAGTCAACAGTAGAGATTTTAGTGATACCGCCATTTTTAGCCGCAGTTTGGATTGATGCATCAACATCGAAGCACAATACGCGGAGGAAACAAGTACCTTTTGAAGTTCCTACTTTAGAACCAACTTCATTTGAAGTAGCCGTTACCGGAACGGTGATAGAGCAGCTTGCCAACAAAGCAGTAGCAGCAACTACACCTAAAACGTTTCTTAATTTTTTCATAGTGTATGTGTATTTAACAGCTCACAAGATAGAAAAAAAAAGTCCGGCTGTACACCGGACTTTACTGTTTTACAAAAATATTTTACACTTACTCAACTACGAAGAACTGCACACGGCGGTTGGCTTGTAGCGATACTGCATCAGTACCTTTAGCGATAGGCACTTTTTCACCGTTGGATTGTACTTCGATGGAGTTGGCGTCTACACCAAAGCTCTCTACCAATACCTTTTTAACTGCTTCCGCACGAGACAAAGCCAATTGCTCATTGCGTTTTTCAGAACCTCGGTAATCCGCGTTACCGATGATTAGGATCTTAACACCTGCAGAACGTTTGATTGCTTCAGCGATGCCTTGTAAGTCAACGTAATGCGTAGGCTTGATGGTAGATGAACCTGTTTCAAATAAGATTGCCGGCATAAAACCTAAGCCACCGGTGCTTAAACCACCTTTTGGTGCAAGCTTACGTGACAATTCTTTAGTCATGATTGGAATACCTTGGTGGTTAACCATATAGCTGGTATCCGTATTTGGAGAAAGGTCTAGTACATCAGGTACACCGTCGCCATCTGCATCTGCGGCGCGACCTTTTTCGTCAACTTCAGCTCCTTTAGGAGAGTTTGGCTCTTCGTCCAATACATCCGGAACACCGTCGCCATCTGTATCTACCGCCTTACCGTTACCGTAAACATTAGCACCGGCAGGAGTCGTATTGTCTTGATCAAAGTAATCAGAAACACCATCGCCATCTTGATCACCACTAAGCGCCTCTACTTTTTTCTCCACCTTAGCGATGTCTTCATAGATAGCTTCTACCGGGTTGATCCACTCAACGTGTTCTTTTCCTTTTTTACCCAATTTGAACTGCAATCCAACTTGTACGTAATGAGAAACGTCTTTTGCTTGGTTCCCAAATGATGCATATTGAATTCCATCAACCAGGTCGGAAAAATGATAACGGATATTGTACTCCAAACCTAGTGACATGCTCTGGCTGATATTGTATCTAAAGCCTGCAGAACCACTCACCGCAAAAGTCATATCAGAAAACGAACCCGTTTGTAAGGTAGCTGATGTATCTTTTGTTTCGATAAATTCACTTGTCAAATCATTACCTTGAATACCATAACCGGCTCCAACGAAGAAGTTAAGCTTCCTAGCCTTACGTAGGAATGAAATATTACCCATGGTCAGAGTCAACTGCGGTTGCACTTCCCAGAAATTATTGGTGAAGTCGAATTGGCTATATGGACGATCTGTTGGATCTTCAGCACCCTTCAATTGACCATAATTACCCAATAAACGAACTCCTAAAGTATGGGAGAAGTTATACTGTACGTTTAATCCGGCTACATAACTGAATCCGAAATCTCTAGCATCACCTGAATAGGTGGTAGCTCCGGCCTGAAGGCCCAATTGCCAGCGTTTGGCGTCATTGTTTGGCCAAACACTTTTTTTTCCTTTCGACTGAGCCGATACAGGCATTGCCATCAGGGCGGCGGCAGCCAGAATAAGCACTTTTTTCATATGCTACTTTTTAGGGTAATTTTTATTGTTCTACACAAGTCTACAAAATAAAAATTGAATCCCTAAGCAATTAATACGAAGACAGCCCCTACTCCATCGTAGTTTTGGCCGATTTCTGCGCAAATTTCCGCACCTTTTAGTTGAAGCAAATATTGCGGAACATACTGATTCCTTTCTTGCGTAAACCCCTTGTCAATCAAGGATTTTTTCGCTTTAAAGACCTTGTCTAGCTTCTTTTCTTCTTGCTGACGTTGATCGGCTAAAATATCCGACTCGGCTTTCTTTAAATTTTTTTCAAGCTGATTGAAACTTTCAGCTAATGGCTTCGCCCATTTAGGCAGGAATGAAGCTACCTTGCCAATGCTTGCATCCTTTAATTCAGCAATCGAATTCAACTCAGATTGAAGGTCGGATAGTTCTTTTCCTGATTGACTAAAAATCAAAGCCTCCAATTCTGCTTCATCCTTAAACAAATCAGCTATACCAATACCCATTTTTTCCAAGTTCTCCGCTTGCTTCGGGTTGACCACAAATACGCTTTTACGGTTCTCTAGAATTGGAAATGGAACTTGGTAGGTATCAAATACTCCTTTGAGCTGCAGCCAATAGGCAATCTCACCCGGCCCGCCGATATACGCTAGGTTTGGCAATATCACCTCCTGATAAACCGGTCTTAACACCACGTTCGGACTAATTGCCTCCAGGTTTTCAGCCACAAAAGTATCAAGTGATGCCGTATCGCATAAAGCAATACCTTCTGCTGTTTTGTATTGATTTCCTTCTTTTACTATCCGGTCTCGCAAGGTACCATCAAAGTAAAAGAGGTTAATTTCTCTTGGGTTCAACTGACGGGAATAAGATTTCTCCAGCTCCGCGCTTTGCGCTTCCACTGCCCCAAAACTTTTTCCCTCTTTGAGCTCATCCAAAACTATAGGTCTGAACAATTCCTTGAGCTGAACATCATCCGGATCTAAGATCAAAAGTCCTTCTTGCGCGAAGAGCTTATGCACCAACTCTCGGGTAGCTTGAGCGAAGTTCTTGTTTCCGGAATACGCTTCGCTAAACATGGCTGAAAATTCCTTCCAGCCTTCTTGGCGACTAAACAACTCGTCCAATTCGGTGCTCAAGGCAGGCAATCCTTCCGTTGAGCGATGACCCACCGGTCCGCCAAAAGCGGGATCATGATCCCAAACTAAATTATTGTTGAAGATCTCCAGGTGATTCACCTCGGCAAAGTCGTGGTCTTCGGTCGCCATCCAGAATACCGGAACGAAATGTTTATCCGGAAAATCTTGCTTCAACTTCCTACTCAAACCTATCGCTGAAACAATTTTCCAGTACACGTACATCGGTCCCAAGAAAATATGAATCTGCTGTCCGGTTGTTACGGTGAAAGTCTGCTCATCCAATAAGCTATCCAGCTGCGTTTGGGTAATCTCAGGAAGCGCTAGTCCGGCGTACTGCTGTACCAAGGCTTGGTGAAGAACTTTTCTATTTTCAGCTGAAAAAGTCCGGGAAGCGATTTGATTGGTAAATCCACTTTTGTCGGGCCAGTTCGCTATGAAAGGTTTAATTTCAGGTTTCTGAGCGATGAAATCGAGGGCTAGTTTAGAATAAAGTCCTGAATTCTCCGCTGCGATTGGCAATAACTGCATAAGGTTAATTTACAATATCACCATACAAGTCGAATGCCGAAGCTTGGCTTATTTTGACATTTGCAAAATCGCCTAAACGTACAAAGTGGTCTTTTTTGCTGACCAATACTTCGTTATCTACTTCCGGTGAGTCAAATTCGGTACGGCCAATAAAGTAGCCGCCCTCAACACGATCAAATAATACTTTATAGGTCTTGCCTACTTTTTCTTGGTTCAATTCAAAAGACACTTCCTCTTGAACCTCCATAAGCTCGGCAGCCCTTTGTTCTTTTACCTCATCCGGCACATCGTCTACCAATGTGCCCGCATGGGTATTTTCTTCGTGCGAATAGGTGAACACACCCAATCGCTCAAACTTGGCTTCGCGGATAAAGGCTTTTAATTCTTCAAAATCCTCTTCCGTTTCACCCGGATGTCCAACCAACATGGTGGTGCGCAAGGCGATGCCCGGCACTTCTTTGCGGATGGTGTCTATCAATTCCAAGGTTCTGCGTTTGCTTATGCCGCGACGCATGGCCTTGAGCATATTATCGGTAATGTGCTGCAATGGCATATCGATGTACTTGCAGATATTGGCGTGCTTTTTCATCACTTCCAAAGCATCCATTGGGAACTGGCTTGGATAGGCATAATGCAACCTGATCCAGTCCAAACCTTCCACTCCTGCAAGAGCATCCATCAATTGCCCAAGCTTACGTTCGTTGTATAAATCCAAACCGTAATACGTGGAGTCTTGCGCTATAAGCATGATCTCTTTGGTGCCATTTTTCACCAAATGTTCCGCTTCTTTCACCAATTGCTCAATCGGTTTAGAAACGTGGTTACCGCGCATCAAAGGAATCGCACAGAAAGAACACGGTCTGTTACAACCTTCCGAAATCTTCATGTACGCATAATGCGTTGGAGTAGTGATCAATCGCTCCCCTATTAGCTCGTGTTTGTAATCTGCTCCGAGTGTATTCAACAAACGCGGCAGCTCCAAAGTACCGAACCAAGCATCTACTTCCGGAATTTCTTTTTCAAGGTCTTCCTTGTAGCGATGCGACAGACAGCCGGTAACATAAACGCGATCAATTGCACCCTGTTCCTTGCGGTCTACGTAATCCAAGATGGTATCGATGGATTCCTTTTTGGCGTTATCAATAAAGCCACAGGTATTGATGATGACGATATTGGAATCGTCTTTCTCCGCCTCATGACTCACTTCTAAGTCGTTGGCTTTGAGTTGCGACATCATCACTTCAGAGTCGACCAAGTTTTTGGAACAACCGAGTGTAATGATGTTAATTTTATCCTGCTTGTGATTGCGTGCGCGCATGCTTAATTCGAAAATAAGGAATCGATAAATTCATGTTTATTAAAGACCTGCAAGTCTTCCATTGCTTCCCCTACGCCAATGTAGCGAACGGGAGTTTTGAACTGCTCTGATACACCAATCACCACGCCACCTTTTGCGGTACCGTCGAGTTTGGTCAAGGCTAATGCGTTAACCTCTGTTGCAGCAGTAAATTGTTTGGCTTGTTCAAAAGCATTCTGGCCTGTAGACGCATCCAAAACCAAGAGCACCTCGTGAGGCACACCGTCGGTTAATTTCTGCATCACACGTTTGATTTTGCTCAACTCGTTCATCAAGTTCACTTTGTTGTGCAATCGCCCGGCTGTATCTATGATACATACATCTGCATTCTGATCAATCGCTTCTTTTACCGCCTCAAATGCTACGGCAGCAGGATCGGCATTCATGCCCTTCTCAATAACCGGCACACCCACACGGGTTCCCCAGATTTTCAATTGATCAACCGCAGCTGCACGAAAAGTATCGGCCGCACCTAAAACAACCTTATAGCCTTTCTGCTTGTATTGGTAGGCCATCTTACCGATGGTGGTGGTTTTACCCACTCCGTTAACTCCCACAACCATGATAACATAAGGGCGTTTTACCTCTGGTAAGTTGAAATCTTGACTCAGGTGCGCCTCAGGTTCCGGCAACAGTGCCGTAATTTCTTCTCGGAGTAAAGTATTTAATTCAGCTTCACCCAAGTATTTATCACGACTCACCCTGTCTTGGATGCGCTCAATGATTTTAAGGGTGGTATTGATGCCAACGTCGCTGCTCACCAAAATTTCTTCCAACTCATCGAGGAAGTCATCGTCAACGGTTGAGCGTCCGGCTAAGGCCTTACCAATACGGCTCAGCAGGCTGGTTTTGGTTTTTTCCAGTCCCTGATCCAACTTGGCTTTCTTCTCTTTGGAGAAAAAATTAAATAGTCCCATTGTGTATACGGCTTAAAAACAAAAAAAGCTCCCTGATTGAAACAGGAAGCTTAACGTATCTTTTAAAAAGACATTAGGCTTTGAAAGCGTCTTTAGCCGCTTCTGCCGGTAACATCTCTTCTTTAAAGGTGTAAGAACCAGATTTAGGGGAACGAACCGCTTTAATTACACGTGTCCATTCTTTTCCGGCACCTTCTTTTCTCAGTGTTGCAACTACCTTCTTAGCCATGCTTATTTAATTTCTTTGTGTACAGTAACTTTCTTAAGCACCGGGTTGTATTTCTTCAACTCCAAACGCTCAGTTGTATTTTTCTTGTTCTTGGTAGTGATGTAGCGAGACATTCCCGGCATGCCGCTTTCTTTATGCTCGGTACATTCCAAAATTACCTGAACTCTATTGCCTTTCTTAGCCATTGCTATTCTTAATTATCAGATTTTACCAGTTTTCTCCCATTCTCTCAAACAGGCGTAAATCCCTTTTTTGTTGATGGTTCTCATAGCAGAGGTAGACACCTTTAAGGTAATCCATCTATCCTCTTCTGGAATATAAAATTTCTTAACTTGAAGATTCGGGTTAAAACGACGAAGCGTCTTCTTGTTAGAGAAGCTAACATGATGACCAACCATCGCCTTCTTGCCTGTTAAATCACAAACTCTCGACATGACATTTTCTTTAAAAGGACTGCAAAGATAATACGTTTTTACATCTGCGCAAACGACGCGCTAAAAATAATTGTGGGAATTGAAGTAGGACCGTTTGACTGTGGGACTGTTTAATCGGCATTGAATGTAGCATGAGTAAATCAGTCCAACAATCCAACAATTTCACAGTTACACAGCATAAAGCCATCAGCCTAAGGCAAAAGGCTTCCATCAAACCCAAAAGGCAATAACTGCCTCACCCCTTTAAAGCACCATACCTTGTCCTTCCCGCCTAACCAAATGGTTATTGGTTCTTCAAAACGCAACTCGTATTCGCTTAAGCTTTGCAGGCAGGCACCACAAGGTGCTGCCGGTTCTGCAAGTGGCCCCTCTGCGGTATGGGCAACAATGGCCAACTGTTTTCCTCCTTGCTCCGGAAACTGTGCTCCGGCAGCAAACAAAGCGACACGCTCGGCACAGAGTCCGCTAGGGTAAGCTGCATTCTCTTGGTTATTGCCGTCTACAACCCTTCCATCGCTCAACTCTAATGCTGCGCCAACGTAAAAGTGAGAATAAGGAGCATAGGCCTTGGATGCATTTGCATGGGCTCTCTCCAGCAGTTTTTGTGCTGACTCAGGCAATTCGTTCACCGACCAAATCTCATAGCTTAATTCTTTGCTGATTTTTTCCATTGCTTGCTCCCTTAATTATAGCTTTGCGCACATGCAGCGCAAGATACTCCTTTTTGGCGCCGGTAAATCGGCCTCGTACCTGATCGATTTCTTTGTTCAACAAGAGAACTACTTATTAAGTATGGTTGATCCTGCCGGCGAACAGGTATTAAATAGGTATCCGGGAAATGAACGACTGCAATTATTAGAGGTCAACATCAACGAAAGCGCCCAGGTTTTGGAAGCGATGAAGCAACACGACCTCGTGATTTCCATGTTGCCTGCTGCCATGCATCCCCTTATCGCTCGCTATTGTTTGCAGGCAGAGAAATCGCTCTTTACCGCTTCTTATGTATCTGAAGAAATGCGCAGCCTGGATGCGGAGGCCAAATCCAAAGGACTTCTCTTCATGAATGAAGTAGGTCTCGATCCCGGCATCGACCATATGTCGGCTTTGCTTCTACTTGATACCCTCCGAAAAGACGGGGCGAAAATTACCGGATTCTATTCGTATACCGGTGGACTCATCGCCCCCGAATCCGATACCAATCCTTGGCATTATAAGTTTACCTGGAATCCCCGTAACGTTGTTTTAGCCGCTCAGGGAGGCCTAGCCCAGCTGAAGGAAAACGGTCGCTACCGCTTCCTTTCTTATAACCAGGTTTTTAGACAAATCAAACAATTTGACTTGGGCGATTGGGGTCGATTTGAGGGTTATGCCAACCGCGATTCGCTCGCTTACCGCAGCTTATACGGTTTGGAAGACGCCGAAACCATGATTCGCGGAACCTTGCGAGGGGAACATTTCTGCTCCGGCTGGGATTTCCTGGTTCAGCTGGGATTGACCGAAAACCATACGGTAATTCATTTTGATCAAGAGCCCGGGGCTGCAGAGTTCTTAGAATCCTTCTTACCCGGTCATGGAAGCATGCAAGAGAAAATACAGACCTATTTGGGCGACAATACCACCAACAGCTTGATGAGTCAGTTGGCGCAATTGGGACTCTACGATAACCAATACCGCTTCAAAAGGAAAAGTGGTACTCCGGCTGAATTTCTGCAAGAATTATTGGAAGACAAGTGGAAGCTGGAAGCGCATGACAAAGACATGATTGTAATGCTACACCGGGTGAACTACCACTTGAACGGCAAAACACGTACAGTTGAAAGTCGGTTACGTGTGATTGGCCATGATCAGACCTTCACAGCCATGGCTCAAACGGTTGGTTTACCTTTAGCCTATGCAGCAGAAGCCTATTTGAATGGCGCCTACCATGCCAGCGGTGTGCACGTACCCAATGATCCGGCCTTGTATGCGTATATCTTGCAAAGACTCAGCTCAGACGGAATCGTTTTCGAAGAGCATGAAATTTCGCATCTTTGAGCATGCATCTACTCTACACACTCATCATTGGCGGCGTGGCAGGATGGCTGGCCGGAAACATCCTTAAAGGTCAAAGCTACGGCCTAGTTGTGAATATCATTTTAGGTATCTGCGGCGCTTTCATCGGCGGTTTTCTCTTTGGTGCTATCGGCTTCAAAACCACCCATGTGATCGGACAAATCATTTCGGCTACTGTTGGTGCAGTGGTCATCGTTTTGGTGGCGCGTCGGTTTCGCTAAGAAAAGCCAGACAGATACCACATAGCACGCTCGAATAACTTAAATTTGCTCCGAAGCAGCAGAACATTCGGTGACCTCTGTGGTTATGAAAGTGATGCACAAACTTCCACAAGCAACAGCGAACTTGAAAAACCTCGATCACGCGCAAACCTCCGACCGCAAAAAAGACCATATCGACTTGGCTTTTGAATCGCGGGTAGAGCAAGCCTTATTGGATAAACGATTCTACTACGAGCCAATGTTGGCGGCCCACCCGGAAGCCAACAGCCTCAAACCATTTTATTTCTTAGGGAAAAAGCAAGCAGCGCCGATATGGGTCTCCAGCATGACCGGCGGTACTGCCATGGCGGGCATCATCAATAGAAACTTAGCCAAAGCATGCAAAGAATTTGGCTTTGGTATGGGACTCGGTTCTTGCCGAATCATCCTCGACGACGATACCTACCTTCCGGATTTTCAGCTGCGCGAACTGATTGGTGAAGAACAAAACTTCTACGCCAACCTGGGCATCGCTCAAGTGGAGGCCTTATTGGACAACGGCAAGCTCCAAACCATCAAAGACCTGGTGTCGAAATTGGATGCCGACGGACTCATCGTTCACGTGAACCCTACCCAAGAATGGCTGCAGCCGGAAGGCGACCGGATCAAACACGTTCCGATGGATACCTTGAAGCGATTGCTCGATGCTTTCAACGGAAGCGTGATCGTGAAAGAAGTAGGACAAGGTATGGGCCCGGCTAGTTTGCAGGCGCTCATGACATTACCGCTTCAAGCGATTGAGTTTGCGGCCAATGGCGGAACCAATTTCGCTAAACTGGAACTTTTTCGTGCAAACGAAGACAAACGGGCCAGCTATGGAGGTATCCCGCAACTGGGACATAGCGCCGAAGAAATGGTTGAATTCTGCAACCACATCGCTAACCAATGGGAAATCCGCTGCAATGAAGTGATTATCTCCGGCGGTGTGCGCGATTTCCTTGACGGCTACTACCTCATCAACAAATCGAAATTACCTGCAGTCTACGGACAAGCTTCTGAAATGCTCAAACGAGCACAAGGCGAATACGAAGTGCTGCAACAGTATATACAAGAACAAATTCGTGGCTTAGAACTGGCCACCGCTTACCTAAAAGTGCGATAATGGCAATTGAAAAGAAGAGAAATCCGCTAGTGAAAGACATGGAGTCGATCTCCGGATTCAGTAAATTATCGAAAGAAGCAAAAATGGAATGGCTCTGCGGCCATTTTGAGAACCCGGAATCTGCCTACGAAATGTTGAGCAGCTACTGGCATAACGATAAAGCCGTACAGAAGCTGCACGATGAGTTCATTGAAAACACCATCAGCAACTACTATATGCCTTTTGGAGTGGCACCAAACTTCTTGATCAACAACAAGATGTACACCGTGCCCATGGCCATTGAAGAAAGCTCAGTGGTAGCGGCAGCAGCCAAGGCAGCCAATTTCTGGCTGAACCGCGGCGGATTCAAAACCACCATCATCTCCACCACCAAAATCGGGCATGTGCATTTTGCCTACTGGGGAGATTACGAGAAACTGCTCAACTTTTTTGAAGGTCACGTAAAAGCACTACTCTTTAGCGAAGCCGAAGACCTGACACGAAACATGCGTGCACGTGGAGGCGGAATCAAAGACATCCAACTCATCAATAAAACCGATGAAGAGCCGAATTACTACCAGCTCTACGCCACCTTTGAGACCTGCGACTCCATGGGAGCGAACTTCATCAACTCGTGTTTGGAACAGTTCTCCCGCACCTTCAAACGTGAAATTGAAAACAGCGACCTCTTCACTGAACGCGAAAAAGAGCTGCAAGTGATCATGTGCATCCTTTCCAATTATACCCCGGAATGTTTGATTCGCGCTGAGGTGAGCTGCAAGGTGGAAGACCTGGAGGACGAAAAGAAAGAATATACCTGGCAGGAATTTGTAGACAAGTTCGAAAAGGCGGTACACATCGCGCGTATCGAGCCTTACCGCGCTACCACCCACAACAAAGGTATCATGAACGGTATCGACTCGGTGGTGATCGCTACCGGAAACGATTTCCGTGCAGTGGAAGCCTGTGCTCATACCTATGCGGCTAAAAGCGGACGTTACCGCAGCTTAACCGATGTAAAGGTTGAAAACGGCGTATTCACCTTCTGGATTGAAGTTCCGCTTTCACTAGGAACCGTAGGCGGTATCACCTCCCTCCACCCTATGGTGCGCTTTGCGTTGGAGATGCTCGGTCACCCGGGCGCCCAAGAGCTGATGGCCATTACTGCGGTGGTTGGCTTGGCTCAAAACTTCTCTGCCTTGCGCTCTTTGGTGACCTCCGGCATTCAGAAAGGCCACATGAAAATGCACCTTTTGAATATCTTGAATCAATTGGAAGCCACCGATGAAGAACGTAAATCGATTGTGAAATACTTCGAACACGATACCGTTACGCATGCCAAGGTAATTGAACTCTTCTGCGAACTTCGAGGTGTGAAAAGCCTAGCAGAATTGAAGTAATGAAACATCTTAGCCTATTTGTTTTCGCTCTTGTCTTTTTGACGGCTTGTAGCGATGAAAAAGAAAGAAAGTCTGAGGAAACGAACATTCCAGCCGAAAGTACTGCGTCCGGACCTTCTGCCGGCGTTTTGGTTCCTGCTCTTCCTTTGAGCGATTTTCCGGACCAGAGCTATGCCTTGTATTTACCAAAATCGTGGAATGACCAAGACGGTTTCAATGCAATAGTATTTTTAGATCCGCATGCCAACGGACAAGCCCCTTTGGAAATATACCGCCATTTAGCAGATAGCTTCAATACCATATTGGTTGGGTCCAATTCCATTCGCAACGGACAGACTTTTCCTGTTTCGGGCACCATGCTCAATAACCTGATCAAGGATGTGCAATCGAAATATAAACTTAGTAGCAAACCGATACTTTCCGGCTTTAGCGGTGGTGCTAAGGTGGCACTAAGTTTCGCTATGCAATCCAATATTGAGCGAGTGATTTACTGCGGGGCTGTAGCACCAATTGGCGATAAGGATTCCTTGCGTTTACTCGGATTTGCCGGTTTAGGCGATATGAACTATGCTGATTTGGTAGCCTTCGACCTTGCTTTTCGCAATACCAAAATTCAAAATACCATCATAGAATGGAAGGGCGACCACAATTATCCCGGAGCAGACATCTACGTGGATGCCTTTACTTGGATTGCTGGTCAAACCATTCCTGATCTTGCTGCTAAAAAGCCCAGCATAAGCCAGGAGGAATTGCTTCAAGAGCAAAGCATCAAAAGCAAATACTACCAAGCATTTAAGAATCAAGAGAGCTTGGAATGGTGGACTCAAGAAATTGGCAACCTAAATGAGCTGGCCAAACAAGACATGATGTATTCTCGTGTTTTAGGATTTATTGGCTTGGCTTGTTACTCCTATACCTCACAAAACCTGAAAAGCGGAAACCGCCAACAGGCCATTTACTTTGTGAAAGTTTACGAAATGGCTACACCGAATAATCCGGATATGAGGGCATTTAAGCAACAGCTCGGACTGAATTAATGAACCATTCCAATCACTATCACGCTAAAGGTAAGCTCCTTCTTTTTGGAGAGTATTTCGTGTTGGATGGTGTTCCGGGTTTAGCAGTGCCGAGCCAACGAGGCCAAAGTTTAGTCACTTCTAGCGATGCCGTTCAGGTGAAAGGCTTGTATTGGAAAAGCTTGAATTTGAAAGACGAGATTTGGTTTGAAGCCTATTTCGACGAGCATTTTGGGCTACTTCACGGCTTGCAAGATGAGACCGCCATCACTTTGCAGAAGATTCTACAAGCAGCACGTCAGCTGAATCCCAACTTCCTGAAAGACGGTCTTTACCATGAAGCCATCACCAAGCTGGAATTTGCGCAAGATAGTGGCTTGGGCAGCAGCTCTACCTTGATTCACCTTATCGCACAATGGGCCCAGGTGGATGCCATGCAACTCTTCTTTTTGTCTTTTCCCGGCAGCGGTTATGATATCGCTTGCGCCGGAGCGGAAGGCCCAATTCTTTACCGAAAAACCGGACAAAGCGCCAATTGGGAAACGAAACAACTTAATTGGCCTTGGGAGCAAATTCTGTTTGTTCATTTAGGCCAGAAGCAGAACAGCAGAGAAGGCATTCAACGTTACCGCGAACGCAGTGAAATGCTGTATACCGAAAGGGAGGCCATGACCCAATTGGTATTAGAAGCGACAAAAAAACAGTCGGCCGCCGATTTAGCGAAACTGATGCAAGAAAGCGAAGCCCTTATCGCTCAAGCATTAGGACTAAGCACTGTTCAAGCTGCACGATTCTCCGATTTTTCGGGAAGTATAAAATCGCTCGGTGCCTGGGGTGGCGACTATGTCATGGCCCTTGGAGATTCTAAGGAATCGATGAAAGCTTATTTTCTAGCGAAAGGATTGGATCGGTTTCTGGAAGCGTCAGATTTGATGCGGTAGAAGGTTATAGTCCATAGACCATAGACCATGGTCCATAGACGAGACGTTGGCACTTCGCTAATTTTGCCTCAACCTGTTTAACCAAAGGGTACACAGCGTATTTACTCAGCGTGCACGGAGAGAATCTGCTCAATGTTTAATCATTTCAACTTTTCGTGTATACGTTTTGGCATGCAACTCTTCTCAGACTGAGCAATTCAAAAATCAGAAATCAAAAATTCCTTGGTTCACTAACCACTCACGCCCCACCACTTACCCTCCATTTTCTCTGCACTACCTTCTCATTTACAGCATCCATCTACTCTATAGACTAATATTCAGTACTATAATTTAGATTTGCTGCATGCAAGTAACCATTACCCAGATCACCTTGAAATCGCCATGGCACTTTTTTGCTTTAGCGAAAAATGCGCTTCAGATTACCAAACAATTGAAAGGCACGCAATACAGAGAATTCAAGAAAACCGGCGTTTGGACCACCCATTATACTATGACACTATGGGATACAAAAGAAGACTTGCAGCAATTTGCGCGAAGCGGAGCTCATCTACAAGGCATGAAAATCAGCAAAGACATCGCTAAAGAAATCAAAACGCTCACCTATGAAGCTGATAGGCTGCCGGATTGGAAAACAGCCAAGTCGAAACTCGCGGAAGTGAAGGGAATAGCGTATAAGTAGGGTTGTGAGATTGTTGGACTGTTCTGGTTGTTGGAATGTCGAATGTTTATTGTATGGTTCTCCGGTATAGAAAGTCCATAGTCCATAGACCATGGTCGATAGATGAGGCGTTGGCACTTCGCTAATTTTACTTCAAAATGTTTAACCACAGGGTACACAGAGCCTTTGCTCAGAGTGCACGGAGAGATTCTCTTCAATGCTTCATCCTTACAGCTTTGCGTGCTTACGTCTTGGCATGCAATTCTTATCAGACTTAGCCATTCAAAAATCACAGATCAGAAATTAAAAATTCCTTTACTGCAACTTCTCTTTCAAGCTTGGCGACCATTCTTCCATAAAGCCGCCGTTGCCATCGTCGTAGATAAAGAAATAGGCATAATCCGGGAATTGCTGTTCAAGCATGACTTTCGCTTCTCCTCTGCCCATCACCATACATGCGGTAGCCAGTGCATCAGCGGTTACACATTCAGGTCCAACGATGGTGGCACTTAATAAGGTATGTTGAATAGGATATCCGGTTCGCGGGTCGATGGTATGGGCGTATTTCTTACCGTCCTTCACATAGAACTTACGGTAATTACCGCTGGTAGCGATGGCTTGATCGCTAATTCCGATGGTACGTTGAGCTGCGTTGGTTGAAGTTTTATTCTCAATCGGCTGTTCAACCGCAATTCGCCAGTCTACAGAGTCGACATTTTTACCTTGGCAGAAAATCTCACCGCCTACATTCACATAGAAGTTATGGTATCCCCAAGCATTCAACATGGAACTGATCATATCTGAAGCCAGACCCGGAGCGATACCGTTAACGTCGAAACGCAGACCTGAATCCAGTTTACTCAAACTGTTTCCATCCATCCAAACTTTACGGTAACCTACGCTGCGCATAATCTCATTCACGCGGGTAGAATCCATGTTTTCGGCATGTTTGAGTCCGAAACCCCAGGCCTCACTCAAAGGTCCAATGGTCATATCAAAAGCACCACTGCATCGATCGGATATTAAAAGTCCTTTAGCGATGGTCGTTTTCACCAGTTCATCCATTTCATACGCTGTATTCCGGTTGATGCGGCTTAAGAGCGAAGTACTATCGTATGTACTAAGCGATGCATTAAAGGAAAGCACAAATGAATCTATCCTCTGAGCCAAATCCGGAATTTCTTCTCCCAGATAGGTGATATCGTAGGTTGATCCAAAGGCATTTCCGGAGACCATATGCTTACCTGATTTTGAATTCAAATTGCAGGAAGCAAGCAAGGCCAAAATTGAAACAAAGAAGAGTGCTTTTTTCATCGATGCAAAAATACAGGAACCCCAATCAAAAAGGTCATATTCCTTGAAACAAGTTCCAATTAAGAAAATCCCATGGAGCAAATTCCAATCAACAAGATACAAATTGGCTAGTGACCAAACACAAGGATGAAATTCGCTTAGGGTTGGGTGCTATCCAATTGGATTTTGGAACTTTTCCATTGGCACTAAAAAACAAAAGCCCCGACCGAAGTCGAGGCTTTCCTTAATCTTATCCTCCAAAGTCGTCGAAGGAAACATTTTCCTTCGGCACTCCCCAGTCGTCGCACATTTTCAGTACCGCCTGGTTCATCATAGGAGGTCCACAGAAGTAGAACTCAATATCTTCAGGAGCATCGTGTTTGCTCAAGTAATTATCGATCAAAGCTTGGTGAACAAAACCAACGAATCCGTCGCCTTCGCCCTCTACGCTATCTTTCGCTTTCCAGTTGTCTTCCGGCAATGGCTCAGAAAGAACAATATGGAATTTGAAGTTCGGGAATTCTCTTTCGATCTCACGGAAATCTTCCACGTAGAACAACTCACGCTTAGAACGTCCACCGTACCAGAAGCTCACCTTACGGTTGCGCTCTTTTTCTGTATGGAAGAGATGGAACAAGTGTGAACGCAATGGAGCCATACCGGCACCACCACCCACGTAAATCATTTCTGCACCGGTTTCTTTGATGAAGAACTCACCGTAAGGTCCGGAGATGGTTACTTTATCGCCCGGCTTTCTATCGAATACATACGAAGAACAGATACCCGGATTCACGTCCATCCATCCGTTTTTAGCTCTATCCCAAGGTGGTGTAGCGATACGGATATTCAACATTACGATGTTTCCTTCTGCAGGGTGGTTAGCCATGGAGTAGGCGCGGAATACAGGCTCAGGGTTCTTCATTTTAAGATCCCATAATTTGAACTTATCCCACTCAGCTTGGAACTCATCAGCAGCCTTACCCATTCTTGGGTGAGAAGTGATATCCATGTTTTTAAAGTCCACGTCGATAGCCGGAACGTCAACCTGAATATACCCACCTGCTTCGAAGTTCAATGTTTCGCCTTCCGGCAATTTCACCACGAATTCTTTAATGAAAGACGCCACGTTGTAGTTGGAAACCACTTCGCATTCCCATTTCTTAATACCGAACACTTCTTCCGGAATCTCCACTTTCATGTCGTTTTTCACTTTCACCTGGCAAGCCAAGCGAACGTGTTCTTTTTGCTCACGACGGTTGATGTGACCAGTTTCGGTTGGAAGAATCTCTCCTCCACCTTCCGGAATCTGGCACTTACACATGGCGCAAGTACCACCACCACCACAAGCTGATGGCAAGAAAAGTTTCTCGTTAGCCAGAGCGCTCAACAAAGTGCCGCCTGCAGGAACAGAGATCGTTTTCTCTCCGTTGATTTCAATTTTCACGTCTCCTTGTTGAACCAGCTTTTTAGCCGCCACCTGCAACATCAATACGAGCAAGATGATGACCAAAGTAAACACGGCCACACTGGAGAGGATGATTGCAATATTAATTTCTAATAATACCATGATTCTCTAGCTAATTAGTTAATGCTGAAGCCCATGAAGCTCAAGAAGCCGAAGGACATCAAACCTACAATGATAAAGGTGATACCCAAGCCACGGAGTGGAGCAGGTACATGGGAATATTTCAGTTTTTCACGGATGGCTGCCAAGGCAACTACGGCTAAGAACCAACCAATACCGGAACCTAATCCGAAGGTGGTAGCCTCTGCCAAGTTGTAAGGACGACCAATCATAAACAAAGCACCACCCAAGATGGAGCAGTTTACAGCGATCAATGGCAAGAAGATACCCAAGGCAGCATAAAGTGCCGGAGATAGTTTCTCTACTACCATCTCAGTCAACTGCACAAAAGAGGCAATTACAGAGATGTAAATGATCAAACCGATAAAGCTCAAATCGGCAGTTGCCAATTCTTCGATGCCGGTCCAAGTCATTGCACCCGGTTTCAAAAAGTAGTTGTATACCAACCAGTTCAAAGGAATGGTGATGCCCAATACGAAGATTACGGCAGCTCCTAGTCCGATGGCGGTGCTTACTTTCTTAGATACGGCCAAATAAGAGCACATACCCAAGAAGTAGGCGAAAATCATGTTGTCGATAAAAATCGACTTAACACCAATATTGATTAAATCTTGCATGTTTCTAGTCTCCTATTAATTATTCCTCTTCAACTTGACCGTTACGAGCTCGCTGAGCCCAAATAACCAATCCGATTACGATACTTGCGCCTGCTGGAATTACCAATACACCGTTACCGATGTAATTGATGCCCATGGCGTCAAATACTTTAAATCCGAAGACGGATCCTGAACCAAAAATTTCACGGAAGAACGCTACAATCATCAAGATTGCACCGTAACCTAATCCGTTTCCTAATCCATCGATTAAAGAAGGGAAAGGTTTATTACCCATAGCAAATGCTTCCAAGCGTCCCATGATAATACAGTTGGTTACAATCAAACCAACGAATACCGAAAGCTGTTTGGACACATCGTAGAAATAGGCTTTCAAAATCTGGTCAACCAAGATTACGAAAGTAGACACCACGGCCAACTGCACGATGATACGTACACGTGAAGGGATGCTATTTCTAAGTAATGAGATGAAGAAGTTAGACATCATGGTTACGAAGGTTACACCCAACGCCATGAAAAGCGCAGGTTTCATCTGTACGGTAACCGCGAGAGCTGAACAGATACCCAAAACCTGCACGGTAATCGGGTTGTTCAAGTCTAAAGGATCGCTAAGCAGTTGTCTTTCCTTACGGCCGAAGATGGGCTCCTTTGGAGCGGCCACTTTCTTTTCTTCTACAGTAGCTGTTGCCATAGTTTTATCAGTTTAGTGCAGTTGCACTATTAAGTTTCTTAAAATAGTTATTGTATGCCTTCAAGTAGGTATCCATCATGGTATTCAAACCATTACCAGTAAGCGTGGCGCCAGACATACCATCCACATTGTGTGGTTTGTCTTGGAAAGCAGCGATACTTTTATCTCCGCCTCCGTTTTCACCTTTGTTCATGGTAACCGAAACCACATTACCGGCTTCGTCTTTGATTTGTTTACCTACATAGCGAGACTGAATCTCAGGCGTAGTGATACGAGCACCCAAACCCGGAGTTTCACCTTTGTGATCGAACACAACACCTTTGATGGTATTCATGTCTTTCTCCAAGGCTACATAACCCCAAACATCGTCCCAGAGACCTTTACCAAATACCGGCATTACGAAGTATTCGTAACCCTCAGCACCTTTGATCAAGTACAATGGCAACAAACGATCGGCTGAATCTACCTTGTATTGTTTTGCTACGTTGATATTGTCAGCTACATCAGCAGTTTCTTCACCACCGGCATTGATAACCACCGGCTTCACCATCTCGTCGTATTTCGCATTTACCGCTTCATTGGTCAAAGCACCAACGGCTTCCGGACCCATAAAAGTGGTAAGGATAAACTTTCTTTTTTCGAAGGCTACGTTAGCAGCCTGTTTGTCTTTCAACGCTTCATAAGCGAGCGAAAGCAATGTACCGCATACTACTGTGAGTACGAATACAAATGTCAGGATATAGGAATTAGACCGTTGCACGTTTCAATCTCCTTTTCTTGTTAGACTCTACAACAAAATAATCGATGGTTGGTGCGAAGACGTTCATCAACAAGATGGCCATCATCATACCTTCCGGATAAGCCGGGTTCGCAACACGGATCAATACAGTCATCACACCGATAAGCAAACCGTAGATGATTTTACCTGTTTCAGTTTGAGCTGCTGATACAGGGTCAGTGGCCATGTACACCGCCCCAAAAGCGAAACCGCCGATGAGCAAGTGGTAGTATGCAGGCATTTCTAAGAATGGTGTTCCACCGATCATGTTAAATACGGTACCCATCAAGAAACCACCAACAAACACGCTGCTCATGATTTTCCAGCTTCCAATACCGGAGATGATCAAGATAAAGGCACCAATTAAAGTGGCCAAAACTGAGGTCTCACCGATGGAACCTTTTTCAAAGCCCATGAACATGTCCCAAACGCTGTACTGAATATCAACGCCTGCTGCAATTTGCGATAAGGAAGTAGCTCCTGTAAATCCATCAACCAATGCTTCACGGTTACCTAAGAACCATACTGCATCACCATTTGAAAGGAACTCACCAGACATGTAAGCCGGGTAAGCGAAGAACAAGAATACACGAGCAGTCAAAGCCGGGTTTAAGAGGTTCATACCTGAACCACCAAACACTTCTTTACCGATGATAACCGCGAAAGCAGTACCCAAAGCAACCATCCAAAGTGGAATAGTTGGAGGTAAGATAAGTGGAATCAATAAACCGGATACGAGGAAACCTTCGTTGATTGGGTGACCTCTACGTTGAGCGAAATAAAATTCGATACCCAAACCTACACCGTATGATACAACGATGATTGGAAGAACCTGAATCAAGCCGGTAATAACCTGCTCCATCATCGATTCACCTTCACCGGTAGCTAGGAAGTGTTGGTATCCTACGTTCCAAATACCGAATAATAAAACCGGCAACATGGCCACCACTACGGTGATCATGGTACGTTTCATATCGATACCGTCGCGCACGTGCACTTTAGAGTGGGTGGCGTGGCCCGGTACGAACATAAATGTTTCGAAACCGTCAAAAACCGAATGCAAGAAGGCAAATTTCCCTCCTTCGCTAAAATTCGGCCTGGCCTTGTCAAATGCGTCTCTTAAAAACTTCATTATCCTTCTTTTTCAATAAGGTCCAATCCTTCAGAAAGAATCTTCTGTACCGGCATTTTAGAGGTACATACAAATTCGCATAGGGCGAGGTCTTCCTCTACCACTTCATAAATACCCAAAGCTTCCATCGCTTCAAAGTCGGCAGCCAAACAAGCTTTCAACAACTGAACAGGGTACATGTCCATCGGAAGCACCTTTTCGTATTCATTTGTCATTACAAAAGCCCTCTCCTCGCCGTGCATACTGGTGTTCACCTTGTATTTGCGGTTAGGCGATAAATAGCTCAAGAATGTTTTAGAGATACTTGGTCTTGGGTAATTCGGGATTAACCAACCGAAGAATTCCGGCTCTTCACCCTCTGGGATAATGGTAATCTGTTGGTCGTAAGCACCGAAGTAACCTTCTGTTCCAACTTTATCACCAAACAATACGCTACCTGAAATGATACGGTTATGACCATCGGTCATATTGCCCTCAACCAAACTAGCAATGCTAGCTCCTGTGCGGGTGCGAACGTATTTCGCTTGTTTCACTTCAGAACCGGCTAGTGTAATCACTTTCTCCGGGTCGTATACGCCTTCAGTAAACAATTTACCGAGGTTTGCTAAGTCTTGTGCATTGATGGTCCACACAATTTCACCCTTGTTTATTGGGCGAGTGTGGTGGATTTGAATCCCGACGTTACCTACTGGATGCGGACCGGCAAATGCGGTGGTCTCTACTCCGGTAAGTGAACTAAATACAGACATATCCGCATTGTTTTTCAAGCCTAGGTAGATACTACCTGAAGTCAATTTTGCCAATGCATCGATACCTGCTTGGAGGTGGGCTTCTCTGCCTTTCAACGCAAAATTCAAATCTGGAGCCAATGGTGCAGAGTCAAATGCACTAATGAAAATCGCTTTTGGCGTTTCATTCACATCTGCAACGCGATTGAATGGACGCTGTCTAAGCCAAGTCCAAGCACCGCTTTTCAGCATTTGTGCTTTGATTGCTTCAGCATCCAGGCTTGCCGGATTTGCTTTGTTGAATTGCTCGTAGCTGATACCTGAGTTGTCAGCTAAAATTTTCACTTCCAAGATTCTGCGCTTCTCACCACGCACAATTTCAATCACCTCTCCGCTTACCGGAGAAGTAAACATGATTTCAGGCTGCTCTTTAGAGAAAAATAGCGGTGTTCCGCTTTTCACTTGAGTACCAGCTTCAACCAAAAGTTTTGGAGTAATACCTTTGAAATTGGGTGGTTGAATGGCATAGGTTTTAGAAGGTGCAGGAGTAGCAATTTCCATCGCTGCCTCCCCTACGAGTTTCAGATCGTAGCCTCGTCTAAGTCTGATTAGTTTTGCCATCTGACGTGATTCGTCTAAATTTAGTTTTCCCCTACGCGTTTCACCGTTTGAGGGATTTTTTTCGGGTGCAAATCTAATAAAAAATTGATACGAAGCGGCCTTTTTTAGCGAATGTTTCGAATATTTTAAATTGCTGTAAAGTCTTGTATTTCTAAGCTTTACAAAAAGCAGTTAAAATAAATTCCACTTCACCGCAAGCACAGCGGGACTCAGGCATTAGGACATAAAAAAAGGGACCGAAGTCCCTAATCTTAACGTTTGCCTTTTCGTTTTCGGTCTTGTATTCGTTTGACCAATTCCTTTCTAAACTCGTATTCAGCCTTGAAAATCATGGCTACCTTCTTGATCGGTAAGATCTTTTTGAACTTTTCGGTATAGTTCTTCATGAGGTTCACTTCGGCCTGTTTAAACGCCAGCACATCCTCCACTACCTTTTCACATTCTTCATCGCTCATAAAGGTCAAGTCAAGCTCCTCCATATCAATCTCTTGCTTGTACTTCTTCCTGAGCGAATCCATCTCATCAATCATCTTCTCGTACAAGGGTAGAAAAGCCTTTTCTTCTTCTGCGGTGAGCGCGAGTTTTTTCTTCATAAACTCAATTCGTGCTTCCTTGATTTTCTGCTTCATCTTCGGGCCACCCGGTGGCGGGCCTTCCGGTTGGGCAAAAAGTGGCAAAGTCAGCAATACGCTCAATGTCAACATCATCAACTTTTTCATAATTCACTATACAGGTTAAGGTTATCAATCAGGAATTCTTCCAAGGCTTCGGTCTCTACATTTTCCAATGAAGCCAGGTAATCTTCCTCTTCCATATCATCATCTTCATACACTTCTTCCAGTGCAACTTCGTATTCGTATTGTTCAGCCAAAGCAGTTTCAGCTACAGCCGCTATAGATTGACTATCCAATTCAAGATCAGTGCTTTCTGTTGGCACTATGCTCACTTCGCTCAAAACGGTATCCAAGCTTTTAGGCTCTTCTTTTACCCCCGGTTTAAATACCATGAAGAGCGCTAAACAGGCAGCCATCATCAGTGGTAACACATACCAATTCACTTTCACTTGAATGACTTCCGGTTCCGTATGGGTTTGGAAAACCGGCTCATCCTTCACTTGGGCCATCATGCGCGATTTAAAATCACTGAAATAGCCTTCCGGTACATCAAAGCGCTCCCTGTCAGACCTAATGGCCTTTCTCAATCGATCCTCAAATTCTTCGTACTTGCTCATACTTTAACTAGGATATACTTCGTTTCCAATGGTTTAAATATCGCCAATAAAATTTTGAATTTTCTTTACGGCATGGTGATAGGATGCTTTTAGCGCGCCAACGGAAGTCTCTAAAACCTCTGACATCTCCTCGTATTTCATCTCTTCAAAATACTTTAGCTGAAACACCAATCGCTGTTTTTCAGGCAAGGTATCCAAGGCCTCTTCTAACTTTCGCTCAATATAATCTGCTCCCTTCGTTTCCACGCTTCCGGCAATCTGCATCACCGGACCTTCCTCCTCTTCTTCAGAATGGATGGAAAGCATGCCTTTCTTTTTCCGACGTTGTAAAATCGCTAAACCTTCATTGCTGGCAACCCGGTAAAGCCAAGTAAACAGTTTAGAATCACCACGAAAACTTTCAATGTTCTGCCAAGCCTTCATGAAGGTATTCTGCAATGCATCGTCGGCATCAGCATGATCATTCAGCATCTTTCTCAGGTGCCAGTACAGCCTTTCTTGGTACTTATCCAGTAAAACAGAAAAAGCCAGACTACGCGTATTTTCATCGCGTAACCCGGCTATCAATTCGGTTTCTGTATGGAATAATTTATCTGTACTCAAGCGAATGAAACTATTTACGTTTCATCACCCTTTCAGCTGCTTCCACAATATTGATGGTATCGATACCATACTTAGCCATCAGTTGATTTGGTGTGCCTGATTCACCGAATGAATCGTTTACGGCAACCATCTCAATTGGAGCTGGTAATTTTCTAGCAAGTACTTGCGCCACGCTATCACCCAAACCTCCATTCATCTGATGCTCTTCTGCGGTTACAGCGCATCGGGTTTTTGAAACTGAGTCTAAGATAGCGGTTTCGTCCAAAGGTTTAATCGTGTGAATATTGATGATCTCAGCATCGATGCCTTTTTCAGCCAAAATATGTCCGGCCTCGATGGCTTTCCATACCATATGTCCTGTGCAGAAGATACTTACGTCGGCGCCTTCATTGATCATCAGGGCTTTTCCAATTTCAAATTTTTGATCTGGATCGGTGAAGTTAGGCACCTTTGGGCGACCAAAACGCAGGTAAACCGGACCTTCATAAGCAGCGATAGCGATGGTGGCGGCTTTGGTCTGGTTGTAATCGCATGGGTTGATAACCGTCATGCCCGGCAACATCTTCATCATACCGATGTCTTCCAAAATCTGGTGGGTAGCCCCGTCTTCACCCAAGGTTAAACCCGCGTGTGAA
Source organism: Bacteroidota bacterium (assembly GCA_006226545.1). GTDB lineage: Bacteria > Bacteroidota > Bacteroidia > UBA8524 > UBA8524 > M1806. The sequence goes on from SBGR01000046.1 coordinate 28,514, forward strand.
GCACAGATTTTTACATTTTTGCCGGAGTAGGCTACCGACTGGCGAATCTGATCGTAAACACGTCCGGTAGAAAAGTTAGCGAAGGTTCCGGTAAATGGAATCTTGCCTGCTGTGGCTAAACCTGCTGCCATACCAATCATATTGGCTTCGGCGATACCGGTCTGGATAAAGCGATCCGGAAATTCTTTCTGGAAAGCATCCATCTTCAAAGACCCGGTCAAGTCAGCACACATGGCTACTACGTCCGGATTGCTTTTGCCTAATTCTGACAAGCCGGCTCCAAAGCCTGAGCGTGTGTCCTTTTCATTCTGTACAGTGTACGTTTTCATATTCGCTTAAAAAAGGTTGAGGTGAGTGGAACCACCTGATTGTATCTCAAATACTTTCTCTACCGTGAGGTAGGTTTTAGTTACTTTTTTCATTCGGTAAATCAGTTTGTATTCACCCGGCTGTAGGGTGATGATTTGCCGTTTCAGGGTATTATCAATATCGATTACCCATTCCAGCCTATTGCCTTTCATCTGATAAATGGCACCGAAGTATTCGGTATTACCTATCAAATGCAATTTACCCGGCTGCGGTATGCTTACGTTCGCCGTTTTGCTTTGTTCAATCGGAACATTGTAGAGGTAAATCCTCGGAACAGTTAATATTTCCAAGTCGTAGCGCCCTACTATCAGTTTCTGCTTCTTATTGAAAGGCTGAACATGCAACGTTTTGTCTTCACCCGGTTTGCGGATGATGGCTTGCAGGTTCGCATACGAAGTAACACCGTCTACATTCAATAAAAGTTCACCTTGAGGCGCATCAATTGGAATGATATTATGCCTTCCCGGAATCACCTTAACGCCGTTTTTGTGCACCGGTGGAATGGTATGAACGGTTACATCGTAAGTAAAGGAAGGATCAATGGTTAGGGTATCCGGCACGCCGCGGTCGTTCATGGTATGGATGAAATTGTGGATGATTCTTTTCGATTTAGCATCGTAAAAGGTCATGTTCACATTGGTTTCAATCGCGATGCCGTGCACATCCAACAGGTTTACCTGAGCTGTGGTTTCGTTAATCGCTTGCGAAACAACCACACCCAAAATATTCTCAAATTCACTTTCCGTGCTGGCATCAAAATAACGCCCCACACATTCAAAGAACTGCCCAAAATCTTGTCCGCCGCCTAAGCCAATAATAAAAGGCTTAAGCACTACACCTTGCCTTTGCAGGGCTTCGGATACGGCACAAGGATCGCCCTTGCACTCCTCCAAACCATCGGTTATCAAGATGATAACGTTTCGGGCATTATTGTCTTTTGGAAAATCGTATGCCGCCTCTTGTAAGCTATGCGCGATAAGCGTAGTTCCTTTTGGCGAAAGACTTTTAATCACCCCCAACATCTCATCGTGGTTCTTAGGCGAAAAGCCCACTTCCAATTTGGTATCGTGGCAATCCTGCTTAGAACTCGGACTCGTATGACCGTAAATACGCAGCCCAATCTCAACATCCTTCACATTGCGAAGGCTGTCTACCATATTACTGAGCAAACGTTTGGCCGCGCTGATACGCGTTTCTGTTTGCATCTTGGCATACATACTACCTGAGCCATCAAGCAAAAACAGTATACGTGTTTTCTTTTGCGCTTCTGCAGCAAAGCTCAGGCAGAAAAGGCTGAGTAAAAGAAGGGTGATTTTCTTCATTAATAGTCTCCTAAGGTTTCCGGCATCTGGGCTAGCGCGGAGGCCAGCTGATCATCATTCGGGGCAATACCATGCCATTCATGTGATCCGACCATAAAATCAACCGGATAACCCATTTCTGTCTGCATAATAATAACGACAGGTTTTCCTTTTCCGCATCTGGATTTCGCTTCTTGCAAACCATTTACTACTGCCTGCATATTGTTACCGTCCATGTGCATCACATCACAACCGAAGGCTGCAAAACGAGGAGCAAGGTCTTCAAAGCCCATGATGTCTTTCGTATCGCCGTCGATTTGGCGTCCGTTAGCATCAATGGTAATGATCATGTTGTCTAATTTATTGTGGGCTGCAAACATGATTGCTTCCCAAATCTGACCTTCTTGAATCTCACCGTCGCCACACAAAGCAAATACATGCTTCTGCTCGCCGTTCATCTTTTTAGCGATGGCCAAACCGGTAGCAACCGAAAGACCTTGGCCCAATGAACCTGTAGCGATGCGAACGCCCGGAAGGTGTTCGTGGGTGGCAGGGTGACCTTGTAAACGACTGTTCAGTTTACGGAAAGTTGCCAATTCTGAAACCGGGAAATAACCGGAGCGTGCAAGTACGCTATAGTAAACCGGTGAGATATGTCCGTTAGACAAAACAAATACGTCTTCTCCTTTGGCATCCATGCTGAATGGCTGCGGACGGTGGTCCATTACGCCAAAGAAAAGAGCGGTGAAGTAATCGGCACAACCGAGTGATCCACCCGGGTGACCAGACTGCACGGCGTGAACCATACGTACAATGTCTCTACGAACTTGACTGGCAATGCTTTCTAAATGCTGAACGTCGATCATGATTTTTAAATTACCGCAAAAATGGGCTTTTGCCTAGATTTAATGAAATTTGCAACCTGATTTTAGGATAAACACCTAACGCGATTATGCACACACTCGAACTTTACCTCAGCCCAAAAGAGGCTTCCAGCGAACAGCTTATCCTTTCTCGCGTAGCTGCCCAGCTTCATATTCCTGTTGATAAAATTATCGCTTTAAAGCACCAAAAGAAATCCATCGATGCCCGAAGAGACCCGGTTAGGATTCGGTTGGTTACCGATGTTTTTATTGATGAGACACCTGAAAAGGAAGAGCCCATCGCGTATAAGAAAGTCGACGATAGCGCCCCGCGAGCCATCATCATCGGATGCGGACCAGCCGGTATGTATGCCGCATTACGACTTCTTGAATCGGGCATCAAACCGATTATCGTGGAGCGAGGCAAAGAAGTGCGGGAGCGCCGAAGAGACTTGGCGGCCATCAACAAAGAGCGGGTGGTAGACGAAGACAGCAATTACTGTTTTGGCGAAGGCGGAGCCGGAACCTATTCAGACGGCAAACTCTATACGCGCAGCAAAAAGCGCGGCAGCATCGCTAAGGTGCTCAAAGTCTTTACAGACCATGGAGCGGATGATCGTATTCGCTACGAGGCACATCCGCATATCGGGACCAATAAACTACCGGGTATTGTCTCGGCCATGAATGAAACCATCGTGAAACAGGGTGGCGAGATTCATTACAATAGTCGGGTGAATGAGCTGATACTCGACCGCGACCAAATCAAAGGCGTGCGCTGTGCTGATGGCAGCGAACACCGAGCAGACCACGTGATTCTGGCTACGGGCCACAGTGCACGAGATATTTTTACTATGCTCGACAGGCAGGGCATCGCCATTGAAGCCAAGCCCTTTGCCTTGGGTGTGCGCATTGAGCATCCACAAGAGTTGATTGACCGCATTCAATACCACTGTGCCATCAAAGACCCCGACCTCCCTCCTTCTTCTTATTCATTGGTGGAGCAAGTAAACGGACGAGGTGTCTTTTCGTTTTGCATGTGCCCGGGAGGCATCATCGCTCCGGCTGCCACCGCACCAGGCGAAGTAGTGGTTAACGGCTGGTCGCCCAGCAAGCGCAACGGTAAATTTGCCAACTCCGGCATGGTGGTGGCGCTCGACGATAAAGACTTCCAACCCTATGCTCAGCACGGCAACCTTCGTGGCATGGCCTTTCAGGCGGCTATTGAACAAAGAGCCTTCTTGGCCGGCGGCAGCGACCTAACAGCTCCGGCCCAAAGGGTTAGCGATTTCTTGGAAAAACGTATCTCCAAGACATTGCCAGATACCTCGTATATCCCCGGAATCAAATCTGTGAGCTTAGATGACGTATTGCCTGAACTGGTGAGTAAAAGACTGCGTGGCGCATTGCAGGTTTTTGGTAAGAAGATGAAAGGCTACAGTGCCGGCGATGCGCTTTTGGTGGGTGTGGAATCTAGAACCTCCTCTCCTGTGCGCATCCCTCGCGATCATGAAACGCTGGAGCATCCGCAAATCAAAGGACTCTACCCTTGCGGTGAAGGTGCAGGCTATGCCGGTGGAATTGTTTCGGCAGCCATGGACGGAGAACGCTGCGCGGAGCGGATAGCTGCGCTTGTGGGATTGTGAGACCGTGGGATTGTTTGACTGAAGTAGGACTGTAGAAGGCTGATTGTTAGCGGTATTGATGTCAATTTCGCTTTAATACAAAATGCCTGACTGTATCGAATTGAATTTGGTTGCTAAGCAACTCCATCCATTCAATTTCTAATACTCCTTTTCCCTCTTGCGCTTTAATCCTTGAATATTTCAGTGTTTCAGCATCCTGCCAAGCAGAATCAATTCCAAATTGAACTTGAAAACGCTCTTCGCCATTTACCTCCACCAATTGATAAGGGTCTTGATACCAGTACAGATTATTATGAGGCTTGATGCCATATTCCTTCTCTAATACTGTGTCCTTGTTGAATCCACTTGTCCGAAGGCTAAATAGCGTATAGCGATAGCCTTTGTAATACCGATGCATCAATTTCACATCCGATTGAAGCAGGAATAATCCTTTCAATGGCATGTTAAAAGAATCCAAGTCTAGATCGAGTACTTTAAATGTATCCAAGCCAATAACACTATCGCTCAACCATTTGATTTGATGCAATCTTGGCGCTGCAGATGTATCTAGTCTATCGTATAGCCAAAAATCTAAGGAGTTACTTCCCTCCGGTATCCATAATGTGAGTGGGTCAGGAGCTATCCTGTCTGGTTTGTGTAACTCAAACTGTATCTCTTCCCGTGCACAACCGGAAAGCAGCAGAAGAAAAAGAACATAGTACTTAGTCTGCTTCATGATTGAAAAGGAAATAGCCCAAACTGAATTGGGTAACATGAAATAAAGGTCTGAAGATATAGGTGTTTTCAGGCTCTTGAAAATACCGTAATTGAACTTCCACTTGACTTTGAGAGATATACCTAATATGCTGCAATTGCACAAAGGCCTTAGCTTTCCTCACCTGAAATTCATACCGCATCTGAGCCAAGGCACCCAAGGTATAAAAGTCGTTCTCCTCGATATTGTATTCCAATTGCTGACTTTGACTTACCCGAGGTTTCAGCAAATAATAAGCGGTAAGCCCTAGTCCGACAGAAAACCCCGACGATTTAATCTTCCTATATCCCACGGCCTGAATTCCCAATGTTGACAGTCCAATTTTTGTTTCAGGTGAAATCTGAGATCCAACCTTGATTACCGGTATAGGACGAATTTGGGCATTTCGGAATTCCGCGCTTCCGGCCAAATTCCAGTTCTGTACCGACTTGCTCATTTCCAGTCCCAAGGTGATGCCCGGTTGAACATTTGACGATTGATAATAAGGAAATGTTGTACTTGCAATGAAGTGGTAATAGGTAAATTGCACTTCTTTTAGCGATAGGTAGTTAACACCGCCATACATTGCTAAGCTATACTGTGCCTGAGCGCTCAGAGCATTCAATAGGATGAACAAAATAACGAGGACCCGTAGTATCATGCAGTAAGAGTGTACTAAGATAGAAATAATAATGTTGGACTGTAGGATCGTAGGACTGTTTATCCCGATATACATCGGGAGGTTTAGTTGAATGTTAATTGTCTAATGTAAACTGATTGATGGTACTAAAGTCTTAATGTCTTAATGTCTTAATGTCTTATTGTCTAAAAGTCCTAAAGTCTACGCTTCAATTTCCCTAAGTTTGAAACATGAAGTATACGTTAGTGATTTCCTTTCTGTGTTTGAGTTTGATGGCTTGTAAATCGGCGAAAGAGCTGCCGTTGGAAGAAACAAAACCCAGCGTAGCCAAAACAGATGTAAACTGGAAAGGAACGTATTCAGGTATTGCGCCATGTGCCGATTGCAGCGGTAGCCAGCACCTGATTGAGCTGGAAGGAAACGGCTATACTTGGAAAATCTGGAATATCGGTAAGAGCAAAAGCTTTACAGAAGGAGAAGGAAAAATCGATTGGGATACCACCGGCAATATTTTAATTCTGAAACACCCATCGCTCAAAAGCAAAGCCTATTTCAAAGTAGGCAAAGACTATATCCAACAAGTAGATGCAAACTTAAAAGCCGTGCCGGGCGATTACCAGTTGCAGTATTTATTTTACAAAACCAATCCGGAGATTTTCGGTACGGCTTGGATTGAAATAGGCGGCGATAGCCTGCGTGCTAAGAAGATGCAATTTGGTAAAAAGACCATGCAGGTTGGAGGTTTCTCCGGCTGCAATCGTTTTAATGGAAGCTTTGAATTAGCTGGAAACCATAAGATCCGCATTGGCAAAATCAGCAGCACCAAAATGGCTTGTCCGGATGCGACCGAAGGGAATTTCTTCAAAGCTCTGTATACTGCCAACTACTATGAAATCAGAAAAGACACGTTGATTTTAAGCAATGGACAAGAGCAAGAAGTATTGCGTATGATTCAAACTGAATTTGAATCTGAAAAATAGCGGCAAACACGTGTTTTATTCGCCTCATAAACTACTTTTGTTTACCCATTCCATACTTACAGATGCATTCAAATGGCTCACTTATATCGCTCAATTACCTCAACATGTTAGCAGATGGCGAAACTGCATTCGTGCATGAGATGCTTCAAACCTTTTTGGAGAACATCGATGCCGATATTGTGAGTTTCCGTGATGCCATTAGTCAAGGTGATTCAATCGCCTTGTCTGAACGTGCCCATAAGCTCAAAGGCTCGGTGCAGATATTGGAGGCGCATGGAATGGTTAATATCCTGAAAGACATTGAACTACGCGCCAGAGAAGGTGAAGCCGTTCAAGCTTTTCAAACAGAATTCGCTCAACTCGATTCCCTGTTTGAACAAATAAAAACCGAAGTACAATCCCAATTACAATCCCTTACTTAGCCATGTCAAAACGAATTCTCGTTGCAGACGATGAAGCATTAATCACAAAAACCATTAAATTCCGCCTACAGAGAGAAGGGTATGAAATCCTGACTGCCTCTGACGGAAAGGAAGCCATGGAGTTGCTAGACAAAGAGCATGTTGATCTGGTGGTTACCGATTTACTGATGCCGGTGCACAGCGGATTGGAGATCATCCAGAAAGTGAAAGGGACCATGCAACAAAAGATTCCGGTGATAGTGCTCAGCGCTGCCGGATTGGAAAAAAACGTGGTGGAAGCTTTCAACATAGGCGCAGACGATTTCGTAACTAAACCCTTCAGTCCTGAAGAATTAAGCCTGCGTATTAAAAAGCTACTGTGAAAAGAATCCTTTTTTTGTTTGTTCTGCTGGGAAGCTTCAGTTTTTCCTTCGGACAATCAGCCGATCCGCATATCGACAGCCTGCGTGCCTTGAGCGCGAAGGATTCCTTTTCTGCTGCTTTACGTTATTGCGATTCCCTTATTCAAGTTCACCCTGAAAACGCCGATTACCCCTTGTTCAAAGCCCGTGTTTTGGCATGGAGTGGAGATCTGATGCAGGCGCGCATGCTTGCGGAGTCTTTGTTTTCTAGCGATAGCTTAAACGAAGCACTCTTGCTTCAAGTACAGATTGCCTATTGGCGCGGCGATACCGCCGCTTGTTATGGCTTAGCGCTCCACTATCTCCAACGCGAGTACAATGAAACAGCTGCCATTTTAGGTGCACGCAGTGCCTTGTCAGTAAAAGAATACGAACGTTGCGACTCGCTGTGTTTACTGGTTTTAGACCATAACCCTAAATCGAAAGAGGCCAAGGCTATACGCCGCAATATTGAAAGTCTAGCCTATCCCCATATCACCCGCGTGCAGTATACACGCGACGCATTTGACAAAGCAATAAAACCCTGGCAAACCATAAGTGCCGAAGGTGGTGTACAGCAGAAAAACCACCTCCTACTTTTGCGTTATAACAATGCCGAACGGTATGAAATGAATGCCAGTCAGCTTGAATTTGAGGCCTATTCCCAATTCAAACGTGGCATCCGCACCATCAGCAGCTTGAGTTATTCCGATTCATACCTCTACCCCGATTGGCGAGCCAGTTTTGAATTGTACAAAACCATTGGTGCCAAAAACGATGCATCGGCCGGTGCTACTTTGATGACGTTTGCAAGACATCAAGTTTGGATTTACACCGCACAAGCCGGCATGTACCCCGGTAATTTCTGGGTTTCGCTAAGAACTTACCTTGTACAGGAGTACGGAAAAATCAATACTAGCTTCATGGCTTTCAGTCGCTATTACTTCCGCACGCGTGAAGAATACCTGGGACTGCAACTGGGCTATGGCTCCTTTTTGCCGCAACAGCTCACTACAGATGAAGTGGGACGATTGGAAGCTTGGCGCGCCGGAATTCAGTGGCAATGGCAGATTAAGGCCAGAAACTACTTTACAGGCTTGCTCACTTACGCTCAAGAAGATTACCAATTTCAATCGAATATCAGTCGCGTTACCATGCAAGTGGGAATTATGAGGAGGTTTAAGTAATGGCTTGGCGCGATTGGTTTTATTTGCCTTTACCGGAGCCCAGCTTAGAGGGTTTAATATCGTATATCGAAACCCACCCTGTCTATTTTGGGGTTATCACCTTTTTACTGATTTGCCTCTTTCTCACCCTCAATTTAAGCTACCGCATCATGGTAGCCCGAATCCGAAAAAGGAATCACGAGGCCAATGCCAAACAAGCTGCACTGGATACCGAAGACTTGCTCACTGAATACTTGGGCGGAGCACTTAACAAAGAAGAAGCCAGCAATGCTTTAAACAGGTTACTCACCAATCGCTCAAAACCACTGGAATCCATAGCCTTGGTATTCCGCTCCTATTTTCAGATGTTGAGTGGAGAAAGTAAGGAAGAGCTCAAACGATTGTTTTTGGAAAGTCGCTTTGCTGCCATTACACAAAAACGTTTAGCCAAGCCCGACGAACATGTGATACTCTACATTGAGTTGGCGGCCTTAGCGCAGTTCAATTCCGTGAAACAAGAGTTGAAGAAACTGCTACGCAACGATCACCTGGATGTGCGTTTTCAAGCGTTGTGTGCTTTGGTCGACTTGTTCAAATTCAATGCGTTGAAGTATATGCTGGAAGTGAAATACAAGCCCAGCGAATGGGAAGAGATGATTTTGATGCAGAAGCTGCTAAGAGATAAGAGCAATGCCAATTTCGATTTCAACCTCTTCTTAAATTCCAATAACGACCAATTGGTTCGCTTTGCGGTCAGAGCGGCTCAGCTCTTCAATCGCTTTGAACTGGGTGAATCGTTTAGAGAACTGCTTCACCACCCTTCAGAGAGTATCCGACGCAGGGTTTACGAAGCCGCCGGTGTCTTGTTGATGAATGAGCTACAGAGCGATATCATCCAAGCCTTCCCGCAAGAAAATTTAGTTACAAAACGTACGATACTCAAGACTTTGCAGAATTTAGGCGACGATGACGCCTTGCCCTTTTTAACGGAACTTTTCCTTGCCAAGGAGCCCGAGCTCTCACTCAAAGCCGGCAAGGCTATCTATTTCATAAGCGGAAAAAATTCACGTATAGATGAAATCGCCTTAGCCGACGAACAGCTGATGCGTATGGTTGAACACATTAAAGACCCATTAATCGCATGAGTACTTCTGAGCTGTTCTTCTTTATTGTCAATACGGCCATCTTGGTATTTGCCGTGGTCATCTCCATATCTTACCTCTGGCTGGCGTTGATGTCGTCTAGCGCGCTGAAAAAGTATATCCGCAATACCCGTTACGTCCACTTTGATTCGTATGTAGCGTCTCCTTTAGCACCCAAAGTCTCGATGATTGCCCCGGCTTACAACGAGGGCCTCACGGTGGTAGAGAACGTGAAATCGCTTTTGGCGCTACGCTACGTGAACTACGAAGTGATTGTAATCAACGACGGCAGTAAAGACGATACCATCGATAAACTCATAGCCAGTTTCGATATGGTGCGCACCCATTTCTACTTTGAAGAAAAGGTTGCTTGTAAGCCGGTACGTGGTGTTTACAGATCGAAGAATCCGGCCTACTCCAACTTGTGGGTGGTCGATAAAGAAAACGGTGGCAAAGCCGATGCCTTGAATGCGGGCATCAACGTGGCCAATGGCGAATTTGTAGCCTGTATCGACGTAGACTGCATCATCGAACCAGACGCCATGCTCCGCATGGTGAAGCCCATGATGGAGGCGCGCAAGAAAAGAGTGATTGCCTCCGGAGGCGTGGTGCGCATTGCCAACAATTGCCATATTGAAGACGGCCGACTAAAACACGTGAACCTGCCGGAAAACCAGCTGGCCATGTTCCAGGTGGTGGAATACCTCCGGGCCTTTATTTTGGGCCGAATGGCCTGGGCTAAGATCGACGGCTTATTGCTTATTTCCGGGGCCTTCGGACTCTTTGACCGAGAGGTGGTGATTCAGGCCGGTGGCTACGACCATAAAACCGTTGGCGAAGACATGGAGCTGGTGGTGCGCATGCGCAGGATGATGCACGAACGGAAAGAGCCGTATAGCGTAACCTTTATTCCGGATCCACTGTGCTGGACAGAAGCGCCGGAGAGCAAACAGATTTTGGGAAGGCAACGTAACCGCTGGACACGTGGCACCATCGAAACCTTGAAGTTTCACAAGGTGATGTTCTTCAATCCGAAGTTTGGCCTATTGGGAACCTTAAGTTACCCGTATTGGTTCTTCTTTGAATGGATGGCCCCTTTGCTTGAAGTTACCGGCTTAATTTATACGATTTACTTGTTTGCTGTTGGCCATATCAACCTGGCCTTTTTCCTATTGCTTTTAGCGATGGTGTATTTGTTCGCTTTGAATATTTCTCTTTTCGCTATCTATTCCGACCTGAAGACTTACGACCTCTATAAAAATAAACGCGATCAGTGGAGAATGATCAAATCAGCATTGATTGAGCCATTCCTCTTCCACCCTTTTGTCGTCTTCCACGCTATCTTAGGCAACCGCGATTTCCTCACCGGTAAAAAAGCGTGGGGACAAATGACCCGCACCGGGTTTGGCGGACCAGCCAAGAAGTAGGATTGTTAGGATGTTGGACTGTGAGACTGGTTTTGTTAACTGTTGAGTGTTTATTGTAGTTGGTAATAAATCTTTCCAAGAGGAATATTCCATTTTATTTGCCTTCATCTCCCCGCCCCTAAAAGCCAATGGAATCTTTGAGTCTTAATGTCCAAACGTCTGTCTCTTAACCTTAACCTTCTTCCTTAATTCTCACCCGAAAGTGTAGCGAAACGAAGTGAAGCTTCTACTTTCGGGCCACAACCTCATTCCCTATCTTAGCTCTGATTTTCACCTATGAACCTGAAAAAAATTCTAACCGAGCGAATAGTATTGGGTCTTTGGCTTATTGTGTTTGCCTATTCTGTCTACGTCTTTTTTATCGGCAGAATTCTAGAAATACTATTGAACTTAGAACACTTCAACAGCCTAAGCTTGATTCGAGCCAATAGCTGGATACTTTTTAAAGGAATGCTGATGGTGTTCATTCTTCTGGGTATTGTTAAGTCGGTTCTGGAACGAAAATTTAGGATAAACCCATTCTGGCTGCTGTGCATCCAACTTTTCAGTTTTGAGCTCATCTTTAAATACCTCTTCTTGCCCATATTTATAAAGGACTCCTTAGCCTTATGGAGTCTTGAGGGTCTGTATCTACAAAAAACATTCATGGTTTTTCAGTCGGCAATTCTTTGCCTAACAGCTCTGTATTTCATGCAGTCACGCGTTAGCACACGAGGAAAAGCTTTAAAGACAAGCTCAAAAATGCATCGCTTCTTGGATTTGGTATTCGACAGTCTTGTAATTGGACTTTTTGTTATGATGTTCATCGCTCGCTTTAGTTGGGAGGGTATTGAATACCGTTACAGCTCAATAGAATGGCTGAATGACAGTCCTTATCCTTTCATTATCATTTTCCGATTCTTCTACTACTTCACCTTAGAAAGCATCTTTTTAAGCACACCGGGCAAGCTGCACAACGGCGGCAGGGTGTATTTTCAAGGTCACCGTATAACGGCCATTATTATCCGAACACTTTGCCGGAATATTCCGTTCAACCCATTGAGTTTCTTGGGTAAGAAAGGCTGGCATGATCGTATTTCCAACACAGCCGTTTTGGTAGGTGAAGGGCATGCCGGAATAGAGACTATTCTAAAGGCTAAACCTAATGAGGAAGAAGCCTAATTAGCGTATCGCTTTCTTCATTGCTTTAACGATGCCTACACCGCCGTAGATGAAGCCGGTATAAATCTGAATCAAGCTGGCTCCGGCATCGAGTCTGCGTTTGGCGTCGTCTGGGGTCATGATGCCACCCACGCCAATCAGCGGAATTTTACCGTTGCTTTCTTTGTATAGGAACTCAAATACCTCCTGTGAGCGTTGTTTCACCGGCAAACCACTTAATCCTCCTGCACCGATGCTTTCCAATTTTACTTTCGTGGTTTTCAAGCCTTCTCTGCTGATGGTGGTATTGTTCGTTACGATGCCATCTATGCCGGTATCACCTACCAACTCAATGATGTCTGCCAACTGACTATCTGTTAAATCTGGGGCGATTTTTAAGAAGATTGGTTTTACGCCCGACTGCAATTTCTCTTTACGTATCGCTACAAGGCCATTTAAAAGTTCTGTCAACGGACCTTTATCCTGCAATTCCCTTAAGCCTGGAGTATTGGGTGAGGAAACGTTTACAGTGAAGTAGTTTACATCATCAAAAAGCTTAGCGAAGCAGTAGTTGTAATCTTCGTTCGCTAACTCATTTGGCGTCACTTTATTCTTACCGATGTTTCCTCCGATAATCACCGAAGTATCTCTCCTTCTCAACCTGGCTGCGGCCACGTCTACACCTTGGTTATTGAAGCCCATACGGTTGATCAAAGCCTGGTCTTCTACCAAACGAAACAAACGCGGCTTATCGTTCCCCGGCTGTGGCTTAGGGGTAAGTGTACCCACTTCGATATGCCCAAAACCCATGCTCGCTAAGGCATCTACCCAACGTGCGTCTTTATCAAAACCGGCAGCCAGACCAATGCGATTGGGGAATTCCAATCCGGCCACATTCACAGGCGAATTGTACTGATTACCGGCAAAAAGTGCCGCCATAATCTGACGTTGAAACTTGAACGCATTGAGGCGTTGCCAAGAGTTCATGGCAAAGTAGTGGGCCTCCTCCGGTTGCATGGAGAAAAGCACAGGTTTAAGCAGAGAATACAGCATACAGGTTAGAATGGATAGCCAATACCGAAGTTAAAAGCTAATCGGCGGCCAAGATAGTTATAGTCGTTCAAAACCCAGCCATTTTCCTTCGGGTAAGACGGGTCGCGAAGCTGGGTGCCGAGGTCAAATCGGACCAAGAAAAAGCTAAAGTCGAAACGCAAGCCAATACCCGTATTCAGCGCAAATTGATTGTAAAAACTCTTCCATGCAAAATGGGCATTAGGCAATGAAGAGTCGGCATTTATATTCCAGATATTACCACCGTCTACAAACAAGGCCCCTAACATCAATCCTTCGATGATTTTGAAGCGAAGCTCTGCACTTCCTTCCAGCACCAATTCACCAGATCGGTCTAATTGGGTGGCTGAAGATTCAGCATAGGCCCCCGGACCAATCGTACGCGGACGCCAACCTCTTAAGCTGTTTGCTCCACCGATGAAGTAACGTTTATCAAACGGTATTACCCTCGAGTTGCCATACGGCACGGCAATACCTACTCGCATGCGGTAGGCCGTATTGACATCGCGTTGCGGGTGACTATAATACCTCAGATCAAATTCCGTTTTGGCGTATTGAAAGAGGTTGGTATTGAATATGGTATAAGGCTTTTCAGCTCCGGCAGCACGGAATCCGAGTGCCCAGAGGTTACCCGATAACTCCAACATATTCCAGCGAAAGGAATGGTAAGAACCCGTCGGACTCAATCCTTTGTCCATGTAGTTCCATTCAAAACGGAGTGCAGGAATAAAGTTTGGGTTGAGGATGGAAGCCAATAAGACCCGATCGCCGGGACCTAAGGAATCGATCAATCCTGGACGAATTGTTACTTGGTTTAGGTTGATTTCGGCCGGAACAAAACGAAAGAAACTGTAACGGTTGGCAAAGGTATACGCGTAGGTGAGCAAAACGGTTCGCTGCACAAAGTCCTGGTTGTATTCGTAAGAGAAACTGAGGTTAAACGTGGTAGCCGCCTGGCGCCAACCCTGAGCCGGCTCATGTTTCTTTATCCAATAATTACGTTCCAACATCCAGAGTTTTGGGATGGTAATGGACGACGATATACTCTGCTCAAAGTTGGAAAAGTTGAACTTGCTATCGCTGTATTGAAACTCCGCCGAATTACCCAGACGCACATCAAAGATCTCTCCTCCCCTAAAGGCATTGATATCGCGTAGCAAAATCTGACTGGAGAAACCCCAAATACGTCGGTTGCTGGCTTGTACTGCACTACTCTGATCTGAGGTAATGGCCTGCGGTTCTATGCTGAATTCTAAATCTTTCTCTTCCGGCTCCACCATCAGGGTCACATCCAACAGGTTATTCACCGAATCAATTTGCACGTAGAAGTTAATCGACTTCACCACCTGCAAATCCAAGAAGCTATTGTATGTCGCCTTAAAATCATTTTCACTGTAAAGCGAGCCGGGTTTAATCCGAACGAAACGCGCCAAGGCATCGTGGTGCATCGGAAAGCCCATCGTATTCACGTAAATACCGTTTACGTTATGGTAGGTTGAATCGTCCTTGCCCGACAAGAAATACAGGTAATTCACCTTCAGCTTCACCTCGTTGATCCTGTAAACTTGGTGACGGTTATGCAATCCCGGATTTTTAATCACGATGGCCAAATCCAAGGAGTAATTACCGTTGTTGGTATCAACGTCGAAGGCCAAATACTCCCGGGTAAACCCAAAATAGCCTTTGTTGCGCAGCATACTTTCCACGCGATTTCGTTCTTCGCTTAAAATTTCTGTATTGAAACGCTCGCCAATCTTAATCCGCGAATTTGGCCTATCCGCTTCTACTACTTTGTATACGTCGCGATCGTAAACGTGGAGATTCACCGCATTCACCGAATACGCTTTGCCCAATTTCACTGTATAGGTAAGATGCGCTCTATTGCGTTTAAGCTTCACGGCATACAGAACCTCAGCGTTGAAATAGCCGTTATTAAACAAATAGAGTTTGAGCTGTTCCCGGCTCTTTTCTATGGAAGCGGTATCGAGTAAAACCGGCTCCTCACCTACCTTTTCTCGCACAAACTCGCGAATCTTGGAGGTATCTCTGCCGTCGTAACTAAAGTTCCACGCTTGCAAGTAAAAAGGGTAAACACCTAATATTTTACGGTTTGATTTATAGCGAAGGTTTTCTTTTAAACCCTCTTGTAAATCACGGTCTTTAACCCCTTCAATAGTAACACTTTGCAAGAGAGTCTGCTCGGTTTTAAGGTGTCTTACTGCGGAACAAGCAGACAGGCCTAATGAGAGCAGACAAATTAGATATATTTGAAACTTCTTATTCGGGGCAATATTCATGGGACTCTCAAAGGCCGGTATCAAGTACGTTCAATCTTTGCGAATTAAAAAATTCAGGCAAAAATATCACCAATTTATCGTGGAAGGCGATAAGTCTGTGGCAGAAGTGCTTAATAGCGATTGGAATATTGAATCGCTATACTACTGCGAGGGATTTTCTGCTGCCCTTCCTCCCTTTGCTGAACAGATCAGTCCGGCAGAAATGGAACGATTGAGTCAACATCAGAGTCCACAAAAAGCCCTGGCTGTGGTGCATATGCCGGAACTTAGCGAAGAGGTACACATCGCTAAAGAAGGCTTAACTTTAGCTTTGGATGGCATTCAAGACCCGGGAAATTTGGGTACACTTATTCGCCTCTGCGACTGGTACGGCGTGAAGCAGGTAATCTGTTCGCTCGATACCGTTGACGTTTTCAACCACAAGGTCATTTCAGGAACCATGGGCTCTTTTCTGCGGGTTCAGGTGCAGTATACTGATTTAACTGAAGCCTTAGCAAACTCTCCGGTTCCGATTTACGGTGCGGTGATGGACGGTGAAAACATCCACCAGCTGAAACCGGAAACCAATGCGGTTTTGGTGATCGGCAATGAAGGACAAGGTATTAGCGATGCTGTTATGCGAACGCTAAAACACCGCATCAGCATACCGCGTTTCGGGCAAGCTGAATCGCTCAATGCAGCCATTGCCGGTGGCATCCTCCTCGACCGTTTTGTAGGCGCTTAGTTAAGCTTCTTCACCCAGACATAGTACTCCAGGTTGGTGATCACCAATTCTCCATCTTCGGTATTGAAGTTAAAGTCTTCTAGGAGAATAGGGATTTCATAGTGCTCGTTTTTCAAGTTTATCCAAGCTTGAGATTCCGAAAACTCATTGTCGAAAGCCTTCAACTGACTCCGCTCCAGATTCATGCTTTTCAAGACTTGATCTACCAAGTTAATTTCCAATTGCTCCTCGTTTACTTTCACCATTAAATTTTGACCTTTATGTTGAAACTCAAAGGTCATCCCGGCATACTCCAGTTTATTCTTATCGTTGTAGAAATTGCCATTGATATGGAAAAAGGCAGCGTAGTTGCCTTGCGGTGGCTGAATGCCTTTTCCTTTGCGGCGGAAGCTGAAGCTCTGCCATTGCGTTTCATTAAACTGGTGCTCATCGCTTAACATTTTACCTAAAATCTGCCGAGCATTGGAATAAGATCCATGTTTCTCCATCATTTCATCCGTCTTCACTCCTTCAGGTAAAATTGAATTGAGCAATGTATAATGTTGACGGTTTAAGAGGTAAATCAATGGACCTTCAATTCTTTTGTATTCCTCTTCACTCAGCTTTTTCTCAGGCATGGCTTTCCACTGGTCCTTTTCCATCAGTCCATTTTCTTCCAATGCCAATACCAGTCGCGCCATCTGATTGCGTTTAGACACAGACACCCCGCTGAGAGGACCAACAACATTGATCAAAGCAATCAAAGCCAAACTCAATGGAATCAGCTTGATGTTTCTGGAGCGAAGGAATCCGTAAAAGATGGAGATAAAAGCCAACCAAGCGGTGAGGTTGCTGATATAATAACGTTCTTCGGTTATGCCGTAATCGTTGATTCTTCTTAACACAGCCAAGGCCATCATAATAACCAAAGGCACCAAAGCGATAAAAATACCGCGGCCTGTCAGGCGCATCAAGCGGTTATCTGCATTATCGCTAATAGGGAAAACGAGTAAATAGGCCAAAATTCCGGTGATGGAAAAGCCTAAAATCAGGTTGCTCACCCAGCCTATTGGCCAGCTCCATTCGATAACAATTTTTCCGGCATAGGCATAGAGAATCAAAAAATAGATCAGCACCAGCGGAATCAAAACAAACTGAGTGAAGACCCTAAGCCCTTTCGGGAAATGGACTTCTTCCTCCTCTTTCAAGCCGGATAGGAAGAACCAAGTATTAAAAACAAAAAGGATAAATATATAAAGGCGAGCGTAACTGCGGTTAAAGTCTACACCAAACAGCAAGTCTATGGCTGACATCGCTAAAGCCAAACCACCGTATAAAACAATACTGTAGAATGCCGTATTCAATAAGCGAAGCAAAAGCGCTTGATTCGCCTGCCAAAAGAGCTCCTGACTCTGATTTTTCCTACTCACCGCCAAACTCACATACAGATGGAATAGGAGTCCCAAGATAAACGTACGTCCAACTTGTATTTCTTCAGGTACTCCGTCTAAGAGGTAATAGCAAAGCACCAGAATCGGTAGGCCAATCAGCTGAATCAGCAGCGACTGCAATGGCGGCTTCCGAAAGGCTGAAAGTCCCAAGCCGGTAAACAAGGAAATACCGAGTCCGAGTGAAATCATAAGCGGAATCCGCGACTCCACCTCTTCTCCCCGCAAGTCAATCAAAAGATTGCCATAGACCATGGCGGTAAAAGCACACAAAAAGGCAAGCGGAAATCGAAGCATTCCCTTCAAAAGGGAGTCGGTGAGTTCGGAAAGGTTGATTTTGAATCGCATAGGCTTGGACAAGATAGGGAATTTTAAACCATAGATAAACCGTTGGGACGCGAAGCATCGCGTCTCCACTAGATAGAAAGATTAAATCCCACTAGTCTTCTTCCTAGAGGGGCGCAAAATCTTGCGCCCCTCTAGGAGCCTCATAACCCTATAGTTCTCCTGCATAGTGGAGACGCGAAGCATCGCGTCCTCATTCTAAGGTATTTCCTCTCCTAAAGGACGCGAAGCATCGCGTCCTCATTCTAAGGTATTTCCTCTCCTAAAGGACGCGAAGCATCGCGTCTCTACTGTGGGCTGATTTTAACTCATTCCTCAATCCTTTCCCTATATTCGAAACATGTCAGACATAGGAACTTTGTTTTCTCTACTCAAAAGCAATCTCACGCGATTTTTAGGCATTGGATTTCTTGGAATCGGCCTCAATTTGGTCTTGTTTCTCTTCGCTTATATGATGGCTCCGGATGATATCTCACCAATCAACCTGGTTCTGCTGGGCGTAGTGTTCCTCTTGCTCTTTCCAATACTTTTTTGGGTGATGGCTTACCGCTTTGGCGTTCAATTGGTTTTGCGCAGCGCATATATTCAGTTCAATCCGCAGATTCAAATGCTCATCACCGGCTTTACGCGTGAAGTAATCAATTACTACGAAGGCAACCGATCCGGAAGCAGAAACGATAAAGTTTACCGGCTGGGTGCTTTTCTATCCGATAAGATGACGCAGGTTCCGGGTTTTGTAAAACGCCGCATTGTAGACAAGCTCGACGAGGTGCCGGTAACGCGGTATATCAACGATATCAAATCGAGCGAGTTTGTGCCGGAGAACGAGGCCGTTTTGAGCGATAAACTTTTTCACCGCGCCAATGCTTTTGTCTTGGGCGACCTCTTCCCAACCAAGCCGGGCTTCCTCATTTGGCTGTTGCCATTTAACCTTTTGGCCTTCGCGCTCTGCTTCTACTTCCTGCTCTAATGTCGGATATTCAACGTTTCAATATTCGCGTATACGGACTCCTTGTTTACGAAGGCAAGGTTTTGTTGAGCGATGAAGAAATGGGCAATTACGCATTTACCAAGTTTCCCGGTGGGGGCCTGGAATACGGTGAAGGCATAGCCGATGGACTTAAACGGGAGTTTCAAGAAGAATTGGAAGCTGAGATTGAACTGACCGAACTCTTTTACATCAATGAGTTTTTCCAGCAAAGTGCCTTTAAAAAAAGCGATCAGCTGGTCTCCATCTATTACCGCGTAAGTTCTTTAGCGATGGCCGAATTGCTGGAGTATATTGAGGGCGGCTGGCATCCCGTTGGGCTCGAACACCGCATCCGTTTTCATTGGCAAGAAATTTCATCGCTAAACGAGGAACAGCTTACTTTTCCTATCGATAAGCTGGTAGCTCAAAAACTCAAGACTGCTTTTGAAACAAGGCCGTCTCTATAAATCCATCGAAATACGGCGCCTTCCTTAGGCATTTCCAATTTCTCAGTTCAAATACCGGGTAAATATCGTAAACCTGATCGGTGTCCAGGTTGGTGCTCGCTTTGAAAAACCAAATCATCAGCTTCATTAAAAACCGGTGGTAAGCCTTTTTAGGCGTAACGAAATCGGACCAAACCCAATAAGACCCCGGTTCGCAATGTTGGTTCAGCTGCAAGAAGATTTTAGCGAGGCGGAAATAGGTAAACTGATCGAAGAAGAAAGGTGTTATCACCACATCAAACTTGAGGTTAGGCGCCAGGCTGTCTTGCGTGCCGTGAATGAACTGTACCGGATGATCGCTAAGCCCTTTCAATCGATTCTGACTGAGTGCAATCATCTTTCCCGACATCTCCAAATAATACAAGGCGCTGGGTTGCGCCAATTCCAATACCGGTTGGATAATCCGGCCCGTTCCCCCGCCAATAATCAGAATGCTTTTCCCTTTGGGCAGTTCGCTCAGAAAATGCAGTTGCGACTGATGCAATGCCCCGCGGTACACCAGTTTTCCCAATAGATCGTAGATGGGCGCAATGAGGTTATAGTCGTTGAAACGTCTCATAAATCCACAACAAGCCCGGAAGGAGAAATAGGCCATCGCCTAAAACGCGGTATAACTCACCCATCACCAGGTATTTCCTTAAGGCATAGACCAAGATAATCACCAATTCCATCGCACTTAAAATGAGCAATTCCGTTTGATGCGCAGGGTCTAAGTACAATGCCAGGAGCCCCAATACCGGACCAAGCACCAGCATGCCTTTGATAAATCCTTTCACCTTAGCCGGACCAAACCATTTGAGCACGGAAGGGTGTTCATCGCGCAGGTCCACTTCGTATTCGAGCAGGGAGAAAAGGAGCAGATTCACGTGGGCCAAGCAAAACAAACGCACCAGGTAAATGCCCGTTAGCCAGGTAAAAGGTTCATCGGCTTTGCTTAAGGGCACAATAGCCAAGCCTGCCACGTAGACCACGGCAATAAAGAGTTCTTTGTATACATAGCGAAAGCCTCGTTTCCTGGCCCAGATCAACGAAGCCAGGTAGACAACTATTAAAGCGAAAAGCAGCAAGGCATTACGCCACAGCTTCGCGCCTGTATCGGCAGGAATAAGGTAAAGAAACAGCACAGCCGATAGAACCAGTAAAACGGTCATCACCACCGAATGGCGTTGGTGAAAGCGGTGGCGAGGCGTAGAGGCCGTATGTTGAATGGTGCGAGCGTCCATGAGGTGGTCTGCGGTATAGATCATCCAAACCATCAAGGCGAGCTCCACCAAATACACCTGACTGAAATAGCCACCCGCCACACGAGCCAACATCCATGAATTGAACATGGCGCCAAGGGCAACATCAAGACTTAATATGCGGAAGTAACTATACACCCTACCTGGATTTCATGCCTTCGATAAAATGCTTACGGCAGCGAGGTTCATAACTTTCCTTTTCGCCGAGCATCACTTGCTGAGAATTTAGTGCAGTTCGGTAGGAAAACAAAGCGACGTCGCCACAAACTGCGCAGATCGCATGTACTTTGGTTACGTATTCGGCTTTGGCCATCAAATCCGGAATAGACCCAAACGGCTCTCCTCTGAAGTCCATGTCGAGACCGGCCACAATCACACGCGCTCCTCTGGCGGCCAATTCATCGCATACCCTCGGAAGCTCTGAGTCAAAGAATTGGGCTTCGTCTATGGCCACCACATCGGCCCCTTGGTAGAACAACAGAATATTAACCGCCGAATCGACCGGTGTTGCCGTGAACGAGTTTTCATCATGTGAGACAATGTCTTGCTCATCATAGCGCACGTCGATGCTGGGTTTGTATACCTCAATCTTCTGTCGGGCAATGCGCGCACGTTTTACCCTGCGAATCAGTTCTTCTGTCTTCCCTGAAAACATGGAACCGCAGATTACCTCGATCCATCCCTTTTCTTTTCCCGGCTTTTTATTCGGCTCAATAAACATGTGCTACACTCCTCGGATTGTGAACATTGCAGTGTGCATTACTTATCGGTATCGCCCAAGGGCATTCCTACACATCTGGCTAAATTTGTTCGTCACAAATAAACAAAGAAATGTCCAAGCGCTCCCAAATTCATCAGGAAATTGAAACATTATCCCAAAAGCTGCAATCGACCAACCAGGTCTTAAGTGGCAGCGATGAATTGAGTATGCTCGACATTGACTTGTTGCGCAAGACTACCATTGAGATTTACGACCTGGTAAATAACCTGCGTTTGGTGATGCACGAAAAAGCCAGTCGCGACTTAGAAGCTGAACTACAAGCAGCCAAAGCCCTTGCCGCAGAGGCCGAAGCCAAGGCGAAGGCCGAGTTAGCAGAAGCCAAAGCACGCGCCGCAGAAGCCGAAGAAAAGGCCCGCGTGGAAGCCGAGAGAGCACAAGCCGCAGAGGCGGAGGCTAGAATCAAGGCTGAGGAAGAGGCTAAGGTTGAGGTTAAGGAAGAGGTTGAGTCCCGATATTCATCGGGAGAGGTTGAGGATAAAGTTGAGGTTGAGGTTGAGGACGAGGTTAAGGATGAGATTGAGGTTGAGGCTAAGTTTGAGGCCGTTAGTGAGCCGGAGCCAATGGAGGAGACGGTAAGCGCTATCGAAGAAATAGAAGAGGAACTGAGTCCGATTGAAGAACCGGTATCGGAGTCCGAACCAATTGAAGAAGAAATCATTCCGGCTGAAGAGCCCGTAGTGGAAACCGCCGCGCCGAAGGCGATGCCGGTATTTGAAGAAGAGCCTACCGATTTAGCCGGTAAATTCAGCGCTACGCCTATTGCCGACATCAAGCAGTCGATCAGCATCGCTAAGAAATTTGAATACATCAATACCCTCTTCCAAGGCAATGTAGAGAAGTACTCGCGCTCCATTGTGAACCTGAACAGCATGCGCAATGGCGACGAAGCCTTTGAAGAGCTCAACAGACTGCGCCGAGAACTGGGTTGGGAAGAAGAAGACGCCAATTACCTGGAACTAGCGAACCTGATTCGCAGAAGGTATTTGGGATAATTAGCGAAGCAAAGTCAGGCTTCCTTTCTTCTGTTCAATTTTCACCGTGCCATCCGGTTGTCGTAAGCGGGCTTGAATGAGGTAAACATAGACTCCTTCAGGAACCAACTCTCCCTTGTAAATGCCATCCCAAGCAAAGTTAGTGTCATCGCTAAAGAAAAGTTCCTCTCCCCACCTATCGTATATACGCACCTCCAGCTTTTCCACGCCATGGTAGGCAATAGCGAAAACAGAATTCAGGCCATCTCCATTGGGAGTGAAGGCATTGGGCACAAAAACCCACGACTCACACGAATCAGGATGGGTCAGGTTTACAAAGAGGCTATCTGTAATCTGACAAAAGCCGTTACTGATGGTTACGGAATAGACCCCCGAGCTGAATACAGGCAACTGCCTCTGATTAGAACCGGTGCTCCAGACGTAGGTGCAACCTGGATTGGCGGCATCCAAAACCAGCCACTCGGCACAGCGTGTTGTATCCGTATTAATCGGGTAAGGCGAATTAATTTTCGCTACGTGAATGGTATCGCTGTTCGGACAAAAAATGGAATCGCGCACCACAAGCGAATAAGTACCATCTGAATTGATGTAGAGCTCTTTGGTGGTATCGCCGGTATTCCATTGAAAATACTTGGCATCCGATTTCGCTAGCAGCACATAATCTACCACATCGCAAAACGCGGTATCCTCGCCAATATAAACGGTAGGCGGTGCTGCAAACCAAACTTGCACACTATCGCTAAAGCTGCGGTGTTCGTTTTGAATGATAACAGAATAGAGTCCACTGCTATCTACCCAAATGGAAGCTGTAGTATCCCCGGTATTCCACCGGATTCGGTCATCAGGCCTCAGGTCTTCGATGGTAATTTCAAATCGCTCACCCAAACAGAGCACCGTATCATTTGGCAGCAGAATGCCTCTGGGCTCTACCGGTCCCAATTTTAAAAAGAAGGTTCTGTATTTATTGAAAGGCTTGAGTATGCTGAACCAGGGTTTGGTTGGGATGCTATCCGGACCGTAATCCAAGTCTTCCGGCTCGTCGAGAAACCCGGTGGCATAAAAAGTTTGTTCCGGACCAATCGTTTTCTCAATATGAGCGAAATGGGTATAAGGCAACACGGTACTCCAGGTGCGGTGTCCGTTGCTATCCAATTGCATCAGAACGCCATCCACAAAGTCGAGGTAATTGTTGTTGTTCTGCCAGAGGTTGGTATCCTGAGCATACATCAAAGGACGCTGTCCCTGAGGATTAGCAGGCAATTGTACTTTTCTGTAAAAGGAGCCGCCGCAGAGAATTTCACCGCGTTCATTCACATCGAATGCATCGAAAATGGAAGGATGGTAATAGCGCTGGCGGTCTTCACTCCCTAACTCGGCTATCCATTTAATTTCCATATCCCGGGTCAGGCGAAATAGAAATCCGGTATGGTAATCGTTGTTCGGAAAATAATCTTCGGATTTATAAGCTCCGCTTCGGGTGATTGTGTTCACTGATCTTCGGTACCCGAATGCACTCAAATAGATGTCTCCATCGGGCCCAAACCTCAATTTTCCCAGATTCGCCGAAACATCACCCGGCGCAATTTGGATGGTCTGTGCAATTCCGAAAGGGTCGTACTCAATTCGCACAAGTCGCCCTAAGTAGTTATTTGGATTATCTAAGGGTACTACATTACTCGTGTCTAGGTTCACATTGGCCATGCTGCCAAAGCTTTCTAAGATTCCAATTCCTTCAAAACTGGAACTCGTATCATTTGGAAAGCGATAAAACATATTAGCCCAGCTGTAGTTGAGTCGGCGTTCCGGATCAAATACTACCGGTGCGCCGGTGCTGTCCCACTTGACAACGATACCATTTCCGAAATATCGGGGAGTGTGAAAGAATGTGTCGCTCAGCTTCCCACTGATGTTCAGGTTTACCTTTTCGAGGTAATTCCCAAAGGCCAACATTTCCCCTTTGTTGTTCACATCGAGCTGAAAAACCTTCATTGAACCCGACCCGGAACTGACTTGATAAGGCCGAATCAAATTTCCCGCTGTATCCAGCGCAATGATGGCTTGGGACCAGCCTCTGTAACGGGTGCTGTCTTTCAACCACCAAGTGCCTAGGCTCGGATCGGCATCCATGGAATCTTTATACAGCAAAGGGAAATACAACCGACCATTGCCGGTGAGTTTGGCGATTTGAAATTGATAGCCTTGTTCCTCCAGTTGAGCGTAAGCGAAATGCCTTCCCCAAAGCACACGACCGGAAGAATCCAACTTCAGTACATTTGTACCATTCGCGGTTAAGGGCTCTTCGTTCCAATCGAAGTTGCCGCTGCCCTCTGCGATGATGTAGAAGTTTTTGAAAGAGTCCTGGAGCAGAATCATCCGATCCGGATTATACCTCAGCCTGTTGATGGTAGGCCCCCAGCCGGATGCGCCTTCAATGTCCATGTTCCTCGCCCAATACGCATGCGGTTGGGCGTAAGTGCTCTGTCCAAAAAGCAGGGCAAAAAGAATAAAGAGTAGGCGTTGGTTCATGAATTGGCTATGTAAATGTACGGTAAAATGAGAAGCCATTCAAGCGAGAAATCTGACACTGTGCTGCGCCAATTCTGACATACTTTCCACTCTCAGAAAGGCTAATTCTCTGACCTTTGGTACACGCCTATGTACCATTTCTTCCGACAAAATCCGCTGCTGCGGCCTACGCTGTTTTTTCTCGCCGGCACCCTCCTCGGACTCTATTCCGCCTATTGGTTTTTTGGAGTAGCAATTGGAATAATGCTTTTAGCTCAAGTTTGGGTTCGTTTAGCGAAGGTTTACCGCATCCATTTTATTCTGCCGGCCCTCTTTCTATTCTTAGGCTTTGCCCTTGCTTGGTTGCAACAGACGCCCATTGAAACCGAAGATGAAACGCCACAGGAATACGTCCTGGAAATTCAACGCATCAAACAAGGCAAACGACTTCAAGCGGAAGCCGTGCTCCTATCCAAACACCGATCACATCCCATTAAAGCCATTCTGTTTTTTAGCGATAGTCTCTCGCTTAGCTTGGATTCGCTCTACCAGGTTCGCTGCAAGCTAGAACGTCCGCAAGCCGCCCTCTTCCCCGGCTTCTTCGATTACCGCGAATACCTGCACAACAAAGGAATTTCGCTGACCGCATTCGTTCGAGAGGATATGCAAACCCTTGGACCCAATCCACAATTCCGCATCAAAACCACAGCCCTAGCTTGGCAAGCAAAACTCGCTCGGCGCATCGATCAAGCCATTCCCAAAACCGAAGACCGGGCCATTCTCAAAGCCATGCTTTTGGGCGACCAACAAGACCTCGACAACGAACTACGCTCCGGCTTCGCGCAAACGGGAACCCTGCACCTTTTGGCGGTCTCGGGGATGCACGTGGGCATTCTGTATTTGCTGATTGGCTTTGCCTTAAAACCCATTCGAAATAAGTGGCTGCAATTGTTTTTGAGTCTGCTCCTACTCTGGACTTACGCCTTCCTCACCGGACTATCGCCTTCCGTACAACGGGCCGTAACCATGTTCAGTATGCTGGGAATTGGCAAGACCTGGGGACGAGGCAGTTCCATCTACAACGCTTTGGCATTCGCGGCCTTTGCCCTTGTTTTGGCCGACCCTTATTCGATGCTGCAACTCGGATTTCAGCTATCCTTCCTCGCTGTTTTGGGCATCGTACTCTTCACTCCCCTTTTTGAGCGATTGTGGAGTCCGGAAAACAAATGGCTGCAAAAACTCCGAACTCTATTGAGCGTTTCCCTCGCGGCGCAAGTCAGCACTACCCTGCTAAGCCTCTACTATTTCCACCACTTCCCTACTTGGTTTCTACTGAGTAATGTGCTTTTGGTTCCGTTGGCAGCCCCACTCATGTGCGGCGGCATCGCTTTACTAATCTTGCAAGACATACCTATTTTGGGCGAGATACTCGCCTTGCTTTGTCAAGCTTTGCTTCAGCTTATCCAAGTAGTGAACCAGGGCATTCAGAGTTTGCCCCTAGCCTATCCCGGTCCGGTGTATCCAAGTTTAATCTGGATTTGTGCCGGCTACAGCATACTCATTCTCCTTTTGCTTTGGTGGAAAGAACAGCAAGTTCGTCACCTTCTGCGGGCCTTGGCCATTCCAAATTTGGTCTTATTATTCGGGTTTTACCAAAGCAATCTAATCTCCAATCAGCGACAGGTATTGATGCTCAACGCCTTCGGACAAACCATGTTGCTGGATGAAAATGCAAGCTCTATTTTAGTATTGAGCGATAGCCTGAACCCCCGGATTAAAACTGAACTATTGGAGCCTTTGGCTGAGCGAAACGGAAAACAGCTCAAGCTTCAATTTATTTCTAGCGATAGTTGCCTTCACTTGCAATGCGATTCACTTTCGATTTTAAAAGCGGGTAATGCACTTCCGGCC
Organism: Bacteroidota bacterium; assembly: GCA_006226545.1. GTDB lineage: Bacteria > Bacteroidota > Bacteroidia > UBA8524 > UBA8524 > M1806. The sequence goes on from SBGR01000046.1 coordinate 55,490, forward strand.
GATAGCCTTGCTGTGGACTTCCTCTGGGTGAATGAAAGGATGAAAAAGGCGCCTGAAATGCTCGCTGAGCGCCTGCTTTTTCGTAACATTGTGCTCGATGGCACCTGCCGATTTAGCCAACGAAAAAGGTGGCAAGAATTTGCTTCCAAACGGGGAATTCCCCTTTTCGATTTACGCGAAAATCCCAAGCAGGTGTTGATAGCTTATGGAAGAACTCGTTAAATACCACTGCGAAGACCGCATCGCCTACATCACCTTAAACAGACCGGAAAAACGCAATGCATTGAGCACCGAATTGGTCGACGGTATTAAAGCCGCCATTCGCCAAGCAGAATCCGACAGCCACTGCAAGGTGGTGGTATTGGCCGCCGAAGGAGAAGCCTTCTGCGCCGGTGCCGACCTCGCTTATTTGCAGCAATTGCAACACAATACCTTTGAAGAAAACCTCGCCGACTCCGAACACCTGAAAGAACTCTTTCTGATGATTTACAACAGTCCGAAGGTGTTTATCGCCCAGATTCAAGGTCATGCGCTTGCGGGTGGCTGCGGCCTAGCCGGCATCTGCGATTTCTCTTTCGCCGTTCCGGAAGCCAAGCTGGGCTATACCGAAGTGAAGATTGGCTTTATCCCGGCCATGGTTTTGGTATTCCTGATTCGCAAGATTGGCGAAGGCAAAGCCAAGGAATTACTCTTAAGCGGCAAGATTATCTCGGCCCAATCAGCCAAAGACTTTGGTTTAATCAACGAAGTGGTGGAAGCCGGCGAGCTGAAAGCCCATGTGAAGCATTTCGCAAGCAAACTCTGCACAGAAGCCAGCGCTGATTCGCTGAGATTAACCAAGCAGCTGATGGCCGAAGTACAGCATTTGGATATCGAAGCCGGCCTGAACTTAGCAGCTAGAAAGAATGCCGAAGCCCGCGCCACCGAAGATTGCAAAAGCGGTATTGCCGCCTTTTTAAACAAAGAAAAACTGAGCTGGTGATGGAGTGGATTGATACGCACAGTCACCTATACGACGGCACCTTTCAGGAAGACATGGACCAAGTGATCCAAGACTGCAAAGACGCCGGACTTTCACGCATTTACTTGCCCAATGTCGATTTAGAATCGCTTGACGCCCTGCATGCCTTGAGCGAAAAAGACCCGGGACTATTCTTCCCGATGATGGGCCTGCATCCTACCTCCGTCAAAGCCGACTGGAAAACCGTCTTAGCTGAAATCAAGGAGCAATTGTATGCCCGACCGGAATACTACGTTGCCGTTGGAGAGATAGGCACCGACCTCTACTGGGACAAAACTTTTGAACGCGAGATGGAGATTTGTTTCAGGGAGCAAGCCGCCTGGGCCGCCGATTTGAACAAACCTATCATCATCCACAGCAGAGACAGCTTGGATTGGAATATCGGCATTGTGGAAGAGTTAAAATCCAAATACCCGAACCTGACCGGCATTTTCCACTGCTTCAATGGCACGGAAGAACAGGCCCTACGCATCCAAAAGCTGGGCTTTTTGATTGGCATAGGCGGGGTGGTTACCTTCAAAAATGCCGGTGTAGCCGAAGCTTTGACGAATGTTCCTTTAGACATCATGGTCATGGAAACCGACGCCCCCTACTTGGCACCGGTACCCTACCGAGGCAAACGCAATCACAGCATGTATATTCCACTGATAGCGCAGAAGTTAGCAGAGGTAAAAGACTGCAGCCTAAATGAAATCGCCCGAATTACCACGAAAAATGCATTGACCCTTTTCGGAACGTGATTTTTTACTAGTTTTGCAGTCCCTCAAAAAAAAGCACTGGAGAGGTGCAAGAGTGGTTGAATTGGCACGCCTGGAAAGCGTGTATACCGCAAGGTATCGAGGGTTCGAATCCCTCTCTCTCCGCAAACAAAATGGAAAAACCAGGGTCGAAGACTCTGGTTTTTTGCATTTACCCGAGTCTGAAAGCCCCTATAAACAGTAGAACTTTCTGAATCTGGCATTGCTTTCAAGCGAGGGCAAATGCAAAAAAGCAGAACGAGCGATAGCGAGCTGGTTTTTCCATTTTGTTTAGCCGACCCCCTTTCTAGGGATCACGACTGAAGCGCAGCGGAAGGAGTAATCCCGGCAGAGACGCGGACGAATCGAAAGATGAAGAGATAAAGGGAGTTATAGAATTTGCATTTACCCGAGTCTGAAAGCCAGGATACACCGTAGAACTACCTCAATTGGCAGCGCTTTCAAGCGAGGGCAAATGCAAAAAAGCAGAACGAGCGATAGCGAGCTGGTTTTTCCATTTTGTTTGACGCCCCCTCTCTAGGGATCACGACTGAAGCGCAGCGGAAGGAGTAATCCCGGCAGAGTCGAAGACGAATTTCAAGATGAGGTGATGAAGAGATGAAGCGAGCTGGTTTTTCCATTTTGTTTGACGACCCCATTCAGGGATCACGAGCGAACGCAGTGAGATAGTAATCCCGTAGCGCTTCGCGAGTTTGAGTTTGAGTACAGAGCTTGAGTTCAGGTACCGAAGGCCTTGGTTTTCTGTTACGCTTCTTTGCCGCCCCCCCATTCAGGGATCACGACTGGAGCGCAGCGGAAGGAGTAATCCCGGCAGAGTCGCAGACGAATTTAAAGATGAGGAGATGAAGAGATGAAAAGATGAAGAGAGCTGGTTTTTCCATTTTTGTCTCTTCCTAAAAAAGGTTGACAGTTTTATAATTAATAACTGTACTTGGTTGACAAACAAATATAAAGACTAAGATTAGTTAACACTTCACTACTTTTTCAGGACCAATTCAGCAGAACATTATTTTAACAAGAAATCAGGCAGTTCATTCTCCTTCAACAAATACGTTTTAGAACTGAAGCACGATTCAGATACGAAATCGGTATTTGGGTATTTAAGTACAAGGTAGCTATACCCCGAATGGCCAATATGACTCAAGAACTGAAAACAGATTACATAGGTGAGCGAATCATTCTGAGAAAATTCTTGAATCGAAAATGGCACCAAATTTCTTTCATCCTGCAGACAAGCTACTTTATAAACCTTATCGTGTAGGAAGAGAACCATCTTCGAACTATTCACAATTTCCTTCGCTAGATACTGCTCAACAAGACAAGTATCGCAATCTCCGGCAAGTGGAAAATCCGTCGGATTGCCAATTTGAATTTTACGGCCATTCAATTCACATGTCCCGAGTAGATAAGTATCGCCACTGTCTGTCTCCATGACCATTCGTTTAAAATCAACAATGGATTGCTTGGTCTCTTGTGAATGAGCCTTCGGACTTGAATGTTTGGAAAAAATAACATTTGAAAGATTTAATCTTTTTAAATGATACCTAAACACATATACCTGACCATCAACTCCTTCGTGACTATATACAAGCTCTTTAATCGTTGGACTATCATCTATCTCTTTTTTGAAATTCTCATCCCATCTGTGGCTTTTACACAAACCATTCACAGCGTTTAACTTAGCATATTCATGAGCGAAATCTTCAATATCTGCTAGACCATTGAATACCTTCTCAGATATTGAAAAAATCGACTTACGCAAAGCCATGGTATCCGAGACAAGTCCCTCGGGAATCAGGTAGATTGTATTAAACTCAAGATTTAAGTGTGGCTTATAGGGAAGCTTAGGATTATTATCGGATATATTGAGTGGATATCGATTCGCATCAACAATACAATAAAACGAATCTTCTGTATTGAGATTTTCGCAACTTATCTGTTCTGCATCAATTGTTCTGAGACTACAAGAATGCAAACCTGCAACAGTTAAAACAGAAAAAACTAAAACCTTCCCTAACATCCGGTCTAACGTAATTTTGGCAAACTGGCTGTACTGGAACCTAGCCCTATTCATTATCAAGTCAACAAGGTAAATAGACTATACAATACTAAACCATAAATACTGACAAGGTAGACCTAATAGACAAAAAAACCGCTATGACCAATAACATCAAATAGGCAACTCTGATAGACAAACTTTCTCTTTCATGAAGATACTCGATGATTGATTTTCTAGCTAGCAGAATTAAGACAGCAACGATTAAAACCTTTTTAAATAGTTGATGTGTCTGTAGATTATCTTCAATGTCAAAAACATCCATCAATGAACGAACAATTGGATCCCAAAAAACTATTGGCAGAATTGCCAGCAGGATATAAAATAACAGCTTGATTAAACTTATAAACTTCACAATGCCTGTATTTTCTAGTTGATAGCCCTAACAAGACACGCCGAACTTTTAGGGCAGTATCAAATTAAGTTTTTCTAAACATACGTTTGTCAAACCGAACAGCCTCACGTAAAAGACGAATTTTCCCGAGGGTAAGGGTTGTAGAGATTTTAAACCTGGATTTTGTCTGAATAGAAAGAATTCTCAAATTCCTGGTATAAAATTTCGGCTCAGCAGGATAGAATATGACCAAAATCCTTCAATCATTAATTCAGTATGTGGGCACTATTTGTATCCAATATGGTGACCAAATCCTCTTTTGAGTATCGAATATCCATACATTTCCACTAACTGTATCATTAGCATTTTCATTTGGTATTAGAATTGAATCTTCGTCCACATCTAATACCGTGGTGTCTGAAGTTCCATCCTGAACAAAATAAGGCAGCTTATTGTGTTCCTGATAATCTATTCGAGCTTCAATTCTTAACATATTTGGCTGATTCGGGTAAGGATCCGGAACAAAACCAACATGAAACGTATGTGATATTATTTCATTATCAATTAATTCCATTGTAAGCGTCCAATCCTCATAGTATTCCTCAATATAACGCCGTTTAAGATATTCAGATTCTAAAGCATCACTATATCTACTATACAACTCCTTATATAATTCTCTACGCGACTCACGTATGAGACGATATTTCAGCAACAATGAATCAAAAGAAATTTCTAAAATTCCTTCCCTATCGATAAAACTCGAAATTTCGGGATCATATTTAGAGAACTTATGACTAGACAATTGCTTTTCAATTTCAATTATCTGACTTCTATGACAGGATGAATAAATAGTTACTATAGCTATCCAAATTATTATCTTATTCATTTTCATTGTTGATATTTAGGAACTGAACTTGAATTCTTTACTTAGTAGCCCTAACAAGACACGCCGAACTTTTAGAATAATTTCAAATTCAGTTTCTAAAAATACTTACAATCTTCCGGACATTACTCTCGTAAAAGACGAATTTTCCGCAGCGCGTGGGTTCTAGAATTTATTCTCGCTGAATGGACATCTATAAAAGAGCGTTTCAATTTACAAATCCAAAACCTTCTGCAGTTAAGGACAAATTTTACTATTGAATTGGCCCCCGTTTAAGTCGGACAGGATTATAGATAGAAATCTATAACTTTAGACTACGATATGAAACGGAAATTTAGTAATGAAGACAAGC
>SBGR01000063.1 GCA_006226545.1 Bacteroidota bacterium
CCCTTCATCTCTTCATCACAGAAGGGCTTTCCTACATAGTAGAAACCATCTGCATTATAGATGCAACCACAAAATATAGTTCCATGGTCCATGGACTATGGACTATGGTCTAAAAAGGCGGCACCTCTTCTGCATGCTCATCATCCATATCATTCATTCTAGATGATAGGGTAATGGTTTCCGGCAGTCGGAAGTCTTCGGTTAAACCAAAATCGCCACCGAACATAGCGCTATCATCATCGTCTGTAAACTTACCGTATTGTCCGATAAAACGTGTTCTGATTTCCTTGGTTTGACCGTGGCGGTTTTTAGCTACAATGATCTCAGCCTTGCCCATGGTAGACGTTCCGTCTTCCCACTCCATGAGTTTATAGTATTCCGGACGGTAGATAAACAATACCATATCTGCATCCTGCTCTATGGAACCGGATTCACGTAAGTCGGAAAGGATAGGGCGTTTACTGGTACCGCGGGTTTCTACCGCACGACTCAGCTGTGACAAGGCAATTACCGGCACATCCAACTCTTTGGCCATGGCCTTGAGGCTTCGGGAGATGAGGGAGATTTCCTGTTCACGGTTACCGCTGCTTTTTTCATCGCCACGCATCAGCTGCAAGTAATCTATGATGACTAGGTTGATATCGTGTTGTGCTTTCAGCCTTCGGCACTTGGCTCTTAATTCAAAGATGGAGATGGCCGGGGTATCGTCGATAAACAGTTTGGCGTCGTTTAGCTTGGTTACTCTGCTGGTAAGCTGTTCCCAATCTTGCTGGGAGAGTTTACCGCTACGCAGGTTTTCTTGGTTGATTTCGGCTTCGGCAGAAATCAGACGTAAAGCCAACTGCACCGAACTCATCTCGAGTGAAAATACCGCCACACCTTTGTTGTGATCCACCGCAGCGTTACGGGCTACGGAAAGTGTTAGCGCGGTTTTACCCATACCCGGACGAGCCGCTAGAATCACCAAATCCGATTTTTGCCAACCCGAAGTCAGGGTATCCAACCCGAGTAGCCCGGAAGGAACTCCGGTTAAACTGCTCTCGTGCTCTTTTGCGCTTTCGATGTTTTTTATCGCCTTCTTGATGATGGCATCAAGGCCTTCGGCGTTTTTCTTGATGTTTTCTTCGGCAATGGCAAATACTTGTCCCTGCGCCTTATCTAACATCTTCAATACATCGGCGGTTTCTTCAAAGGCTTCGGTAGCCATTTCTGACCCGATGCGGATGAGCTCGCGTTGGATGTATTTCTCCGTGATGATACGAGCATAGAACTCTACGTTGGCAGCAGAGGCCACACGGTTGGTTAATTGAGTGATATAATATGCGCCACCGGCAAACTCAAGGTTGCCTGCTTGGCGAAGTTCTTGGGTAACGGTGAGGATATCCACAGGCTTCGAATCGTTGAATAATTTTACGATAGCCTCCCAAATATAACGGTGTGCATCAATGTAAAAATGCTCTGGTTTGAGGATTTGCAAAACCTCGTTCAGGGCATTTTTCTCTAACATGATAGCGCCCAGTACAGCTTCCTCTAAATCAGGGGCTTGCGGCTGAACTTTGCCTTGAATTAAACCGGTATTTTTGGTATCCGATGTACGCTTTCTGCTTTGTTTTTGTTTTTCGATTTCACTCATCCCGTTGCTAAAATAGAAGTTAGACTTCTCCCTTCAAATTAGAATACTTTATTCACATCGCTCAAAACAATTGTGAACTAAATGTGGATAAGCCTTCTTAAGGGGGGCGCAATATGCATGAATTGGGATAAAACTTTCCACACCTCCGCCAAAATTTATGCAGAGGGTAGGCGGAGTTACAAGGAATGCATTTTTCTTAAATAGCTGAATTTCAGCAAGCTCTATTTTATTCACGCCTACTTGTGGGCAAGGAAATTTTTTTAGCTGGGGATTAGCCCTAACTGATAACGCAAAGGTAATGTATGGCTAGGGGGGAAAGATTAACTTTGTGGCCTTTCAAAACGCAAGTTAATACATGCAGCGAATCAGTTCATCTTTCACCCGCATTGGCCTCTTGGGGATGCTCCTAAGCTTCACTCAATTAGCAAGTGCTCAGGCGGTTTTTGATCAAAAGGCAACCAATATCGGAAACATCGGCTTTGCCGTATCCAATGTTGGAACCTTGGGCAGACCTCAGGTGATAAGCAATAACGCAGGCATCCCGTCTATGGAATACCCGATTGGCTCCGGTATAAATCACTTGTTTGAAGCCGGAATTTGGATTGGCGCCCGTGTAAACGGACAAACCCGGGTTTCCACTTCAGCTTCCGATGCCTCTACCGGTTACCGTGCAGGCTTAAGCGGATTTGAGTTTACTCCCAACGGCATGATTACCGAAAGCAGCTCGCTCACTTCGAGTCCCTTGTTTAGTAATTCGGCCGTATCACACCAAGATTTCCGTGTTTCCTTTACCGATAAGAATACCATCATACCGGGAACCTCAACACCCATTACCGGTCACCAATTCCCGCTCTACGCCGATATCACCATGCAGACCTATGCGTGGAATTTCTCCTTTGCAGATTATTTCGTGATTGTAGACTATACCATCACCAATAACTCAACCGACCGTTGGGATTCTGTTTGGGTAGGCAATTGGAACGATTTGGTGGTGCGTAACCTGAACATCACCCAAGACGGTGGTTCGGCATTTTACAACAAAGGCGCAGGCTTCTATTTAGACAGCTTACAGAGTTTGGTGGTTTACCAAAAATACGGCGACGACATTGACTATACCGGTAACTATGCTGCTTTGCGTGTATTGGGAGCCGAATGGCGAGGACAGTTTTTCCATCCCGGAAATGCCAAACCTTTTGCCGATAGCGCATTGCCAATACCCAAGGTGAACGGTAATTTCTGGCTTTTCGGTTCTTCATCGTCTAACGACTTTGTACCTCCTTTTGATGATGCCTCGCGCTACGACCGTCTTCGCAACGGCATGAACTTCGGTTCCAGTGCAGTGCAAACACAGTTGAGCATCGGTTCTAATTTGATTCAGTTGGCTTCTACCGGACCATTTATTTCCATTGAGCCGGGTGAAAGCATTCACTATACGGTTGCCTACGTGGCAGCCAAGCAGATGAGCACTCCGGTGGGAGGGCAAGCTCAAGACAATACTGCAGCCCGAGAAGAACTCTACCGTAACCTCGGTTGGGCGTACCGCACCTATCTGGGCGAAGACTTGAATGCCAACGGAATCTTGGATGCTGAAGAAGACTTGAACGGCAACGGAAAACTGGATCGCTTTGTATTGCCTGAGCCTCCGGCCACGCCAAAGGTGAAGATGATTGCCGAAAGCAATAAAGTGACTTTGTATTGGGATGAAGCGGCCTTGCATTCCATTGATCCCATTTCCAAAAAACAAGATTTTGAAGGGTTTAGACTTTACCGCTCCAATGCAGGTGATGATTTAGACTTGAACCTGAGTGGCGATGCCAAACTCATCGCTCAATGGGACAGTACCGGTAATGCCATTGGATTTAACAACGGATTTGAAAGCATTCGCCTGCAAACCCCAATGTATTTTGATGGCGATACCACCGCCTACTGGTATAAATGGGAAGTAAACGGATTGCTCAACGGTTGGCAGTACCTCTTCATACTGACCTCCTTTGATGAAGGTGATGATGAGCTGGATTTGCCGCCATTGGAATCTTCCTTTACGGAAAACTCATACCGCGTTTTTGCCGGTACTACTCCCCAAGAAATTAGTGGGAAGAATTCGCCAATTGGCGTTTACCCAAATCCGTACAAGACCGGTGCAGCCTGGGATGGTTCAACCTCCCGTACCAAAAAAATATACTTCTATAACCTGCCTAAGTTGTGCACCATTCAAATCTTCACCATCAGTGGCGATTTGGTTACCACCATCGAACACGATGCCTCCACTTATGTGGGAGATGATATCCGTTGGTTTGAAAATTTAAGCGATAGCGAAAAAGCAGTTTTCAGTGGGGGCGAACATGCTTGGGATTTACTTTCCACCACCAAATCGACTGTAGCACAAGGCACGTATTTATTTACTGTTAAAGATAAAAACACCGGTAGAAGTCATACCGGCACATTTGTGATCATTCAATAAAAACCATGAAAAAGTACCTCGTTTCACTTGTATTGTTGCTTTCTGCCTTTGGCGCACAAGCTCAGTACCCGCTCGTTCCGATCGACTCCATTCAGTACATGAGTCCGGCAAGATTGGCCAATGTCCAATACAATACGCCTCCGAACGATGCAACGGACCCGGATTACATCGCTCCAACTTTTAAAAACCCTACCTACGGCGATACTGTTTCGGTAGAAGGCGTTGTTATTTTTGAACCAAACACTTACGCCTTGAGCTCAACTCAGAGTCGTGAAGCAGCTTGGATTCAACGTGCAGGTGGCGACATCTGGAGTGGCGTACAAATCATGTACGACTCAAGCGTTGTTCCGGTTAACCAAAGTGTGGTTCAGTTCAAACAGAACATGCGCAGAGGAAGAACCGTTCGCGTTACCGGTGTAATTCGCCATTTTCAAGGTGAAACTCAATTGACCGTAATCAACGTTCCTACTCAGGTTATCAGCCTCACGCCAACCACCATCAACCCAACGGTGGCCAAGGTAGAAGACTTTATGAAAGACATGGGTGGAACCATGACTCCTCAGTTTGTAACCGGCGAACCTTTGGAAGGTGTATATGTTGAATTGCAAAACGTGATTGTCTACAATCCGGGTTCTCCAACCGGTCAGCTTCGCTATAACTGGTCTGTTCAAGATGCTAATGGTAACCGTATTCCAATTCGCGACATATCCGGTTATTTCAGAAATGAGAACTACGATGACGATCCAAATACGCCCGTAAACTTCGCCCCTCCAACCAATGGATCGGTATTACCTTTTATCCGCGGTATTATCACTGAATCAGGTAACGGCGGCGTGAAATCATACTATATCGCTCCTTTATACCCTAGCGATGTGGCAGCTCCGGTAGAACCACCGGCAATTACCAATATCACACGTACACCGGCTTTGGCAACCTCTTCAGATCAAGTTACTTTCCGTGCTGAAATTACAGATGGAGGAAGCGTAACATCAGCAACTTTGCATTATGCAGTTGGTTATGCCAATAACAGCTTCACCACTTTAGCGATGAACAATGTTGGTGGCGACTGGTACGAAGCTACTGTTCCGGCACAAGCCGATGGCAGCATTGTGAAGTACTTCATTTCTGCTGTAGATAACGATACCTATACAGCTTATGCACCCGATTCAATCGGTTTGAGTTCAGCGTATAAAGTAATTGACGATTTGACCTCAGCGCGTCACATTCAAGAAACACCTTTTGCCAATGGCGCTTCCATGTTTACCAACGATACCTTGATGAACATGAACTTAAGAGGTGTAGTGGTTTCAACCAATAACAGCTACGACCTGGGTGTAATCTCTATTCAATCAGAAGCGGGTCCTTGGGGATCCATCTCCATTCGCTATACCAATGGCGACGGTGTGAATTCGTGGAAACGTGGCGACTCTGTATTGATTACCAAAGGTATTGTTACCGAACGCATTCCTTTGGGAAGCAATCCGTTTGGTAGAGTAGGTACCGTAGGTATCACTTACCTGGAAGAAATTGGCGCAGACGGCTGGCAATACCTCGGTCATTGCGTAAGCCAACCGGAAGTGGTGAAATTACCATTCGACTCATTGATGTCGCAAACCTTCAACAAAGAGCCTTACGAGAACATGTTGATTGAGCTAAACGATGTATGGGTGGTTCAGAAGAACGCCGACTCCATCATTGGTGCGAACTACGGTGAGTTTGCTGTTCACCCGGATGTGACCTCTCCATTCGGTTTCAGAGCAGACGACTACTCTTCAGACCTTTTTGTAAACCGTGTGAGCGATTCATTCAACTTCGATGGAGACATCGATTTCTTACCGGTATTCCGCGGTATGTTGGTGAACTCTTACGGTAACTGGAAATTACTTCCACGTAACAGAACCGATATCAGCCTGAAAGGCAATTTGGTTCCTCCATACATGACTTTAAACGGTGCAGATACCTTATTCATCTTGCGCGGTACCAATATCAATGATCCGGGAGCAAGCGCCTGCGACGATGAACAAGGGGATATCAGCAGCTTTGTGATGGTAGACTCTTCTACGGTTGATGTAAGTGTACCGGGAGAATATACCATGACCTACGATGTAGAAGACAGCGAAGGGAATGCAGCTACCCAGTTAAGCAGAGTGGTAAAAGTTAGTCCGGGTGTAGGTATCGCTGAAGCACCATTTGCCTTCAGCTTGTATCCGGTACCTGCTAAAGAAGAATTGAACATTCGCGGATTGGCCGGCAAAGCCGAAGAAGTGAACGTGAGTTTATTGGATATGAACGGTAGAGTGGTGTACAGTGGTAAATGGTCTTTAAGCGAAGGCACACAAACCCTGAGCATCGCGCTAAGCGGCCTCCAACAAGGTATTTACATCTGTCAGATTAACAGTGAATCGGTTCAGATGACAGAGAAATTCGCCATAGTTCGCTAAGCGAATCAACCTTTTCTGCCAAAAGCTGTCTATTCTATAGGCAGCTTTTTTTGTTTACACTTTAGTACAGAAGTTGCATAAATCCACAATAATTCGCTTTTTGTACAAAGCCTAGAGGCAATAAAAGCGGTTATATTTGTATTAATCAGAAAAGGGTAATCCATATGGAAGCAAAATTTTCACCCAGGGTTAAGGAAGTGATCCAGTACAGTAAGGAAGAAGCGATTCGCTTGGGCCATGATTACATCGGCACAGAGCACCTCTTGCTGGGCATTATCCGTGAAGGAGAAGGAAAGGCCTTGTATGCCTTGCGTCAACTAGACGTCGATATTATTCGATTAAAGAAATCGATTGAAGATGCGATAAAGGGAACCGCAACCATTTCAGGTAACCTGATCAATATACCCCTGACCAAACAGGCAGAAAAAGCCTTAAAAATCACTTACCTGGAAGCCAAGATTTTCAAAGCCGACATCATCGGTACCGAACACCTTTTGCTTTCCATTTTACGCGATGAAGAAAACATCGCTTCACAAATCTTAAATCAATATGCGGTGAGCTACGACGTATTCAAGGCTGCCTTGGAAAACAATATCGACGATGTTCGCAGCGAGTTGCCTACCGATTCTCCGGAAGACTTCTACCGCGAAGAAAAGCGCTCCCAAGAACCAAAACGTGGCGACGCTAAATCGAAAACACCGGTATTGGATAATTTCGGTCGCGATTTAACCCGCGCCGCCGAAGAAGGCAAGCTAGACCCAATCGTGGGCAGAGAGAAGGAGATAGAACGAGTTTCGCAAATCCTTTCCCGCAGAAAGAAAAACAACCCTGTACTCATCGGTGAACCGGGCGTTGGTAAAACAGCCATCGCTGAAGGTTTGGCCTTGCGCATCGTGCAGCGAAAAGTATCGCGCGTATTGTTTAACAAACGTGTGGTGACTTTAGACTTGGCTTCGTTGGTAGCAGGTACTAAATACCGCGGCCAGTTTGAAGAGCGCATGAAGGCGGTGATGAATGAGTTGGAGAAGTCGAAAGACGTTATCCTCTTCATCGATGAGATTCACACCATTGTAGGTGCTGGTGGAGCCAGTGGCTCGCTTGATGCCTCCAATATGTTTAAACCGGCTTTAGCCCGCGGCGATGTGCAATGTATTGGTGCCACCACCTTGGATGAGTACCGTCAGTACATTGAAAAAGACGGCGCCTTGGAACGCAGATTCCAGCCGGTGATGGTGGAACCTACTTCGGTAGAAGAAACCGTTGAAATCTTGAATAATATTCGCGAGAAATACGAAGAGCACCACGGCGTAACCTATACACCGGAAGCCATTGCGGCTTGTGTGCAGCTGAGTAACCGCTACATGACCGACCGTTTCTTGCCAGACAAGGCCATCGACGTGATGGACGAAGCCGGCGCTAGGGTACACATCACCAATATTCACGTTCCGCAAGAAATCCTCGACCTGGAGAAAAAGGTGGAAGACATCAAGCAGGAGAAGAATACCGTGGTGAAGAGTCAGAAATACGAGGAAGCAGCCAAGCTTCGCGATAAAGAAAAGCAACTCCTGGAGCAGTTGGATGCCGAGAAAGAGAAATGGGAGGAGGAAACCAAAAATATTCGCTATACCGTTACAGAAGACAATGTGGCTGAGGTTGTAGCGATGGTAACCGGTGTTCCGGCTAAACGTATCGCTCAAGGTGAAGGCATGCGCCTCTTGAACATGGGTGAAGAGTTGAAAGGCAAAGTGATTGGTCAAGATCAAGCGATTGTAAAACTGACCAAGGCCATTCAGAGAACCCGTGCAGGTTTAAAAGACCCGAATCGCCCAATCGGTTCCTTCATCTTCCTCGGTCCGACCGGGGTTGGTAAAACCGAATTAGCGAAGGCCTTGAGCCGTTACCTTTTTGATAGCGAAGAATCGCTTATCCGTATCGACATGAGTGAATACATGGAGAAGTTTGCGGTGAGCAGATTGGTAGGAGCGCCTCCGGGATACGTTGGATACGAAGAAGGCGGACAGCTTACCGAAAAGGTTCGCAGAAAGCCGTATAGCGTTGTCTTATTGGATGAGATTGAAAAAGCGCATCCGGATGTATTCAATATCCTCTTGCAAGTATTGGATGAAGGCTTCATTACCGATAGTTTGGGCAGAAGAGTAGACTTCAGAAACACCATCATCTTGATGACCTCCAATATTGGATCTCGTCAGTTGAAAGACTTCGGACAAGGAGTTGGTTTCAGTACCACAGCCAAGCAAACGGGTACAGACCAGCACAGCAAAGCCGTGATTGAAACTGCCTTAAAGCGTTTCTTCTCGCCTGAATTCTTGAACCGTATTGATGACGTGGTTGTGTTTAATGCTTTAGCGAAAGACGATATCATTCAAATCCTCGATTTGTCGATTGCCAAATTAGAGAGCAGAGTAGAAAGCCTCGGCTACCATATCAAAGTGAACAAAACAGCGAAAGAATTTTTAGCTGAGAAAGGCTTTGATAGCGAATACGGAGCTCGTCCGCTGAACAGGGCCATTCAGAAATACCTGGAAGATCCGATGGCAGAAGAAATTCTGAAATCGGATATCCAAGAAGGGGATACTTTAGAGGCAAGTCTGGATAAAGACGGACAAGAACTCAAGTTTAAAGTGAAGAAAGGCAAACAAGCGAAAGACACGCCAACTGAGTAAACTCAGTGGAACTCATATTGAAAACCCTGCCTGAAAAGGTGGGGTTTTTTGTTTTTTGTAATCATTCCGGCAATAAACCGCTTAGATTCTAAACACACCCCTCAGCCCCCTCTCGAGAGGGGGAAGAAACGGATTTGAAATGAACTCAAATCGGAAGTAAGGGGGTGTGTATGATGGTAAATCATGCGATAATTGATTAAAGATGGATACTAGAATAGTCCAGGAATAGGTTAATTCAAATATGAGCCTGAATTCTGCGTTTAAAGTGGCACTTTACAGTTTTGTAATCTTCTTTATATTCAGCTTTATACCCATACAATACGATAATTTCTTAAGGTTGAATCTGGGAAGTAGGGCACTTATCAATGAAAGTCTGCCGCTACTGAAACCAGATACATTTGAATTATTATCGAGTCATGTTAACGATACATTGTATGCTGAAGTGGAACTTTGCACTGAGCTACCAGACATCGCTGTCACCAAACTAAGCGTCAGAAGCCCAGATAACAGGCTGATTATAGAAAGAACAATTCGAGATACTTTCGAGGCAAGCTATTATGCTTTTTTACCTTGTTCCAACTTGCTTGATTCAGTCAAGAAATATGAAGTTCTAGCCTTGCATTTTGATATTGATGAAAGAAGTCAAATTATTAGGTTACTTGCGCTAGGTAATAAGCTGGTTTTATGGGCGTATCAAATTAATTTTTTCCGATGCAAAACACCGATACTCAAATCTACAATGAACGCATAATTCAGGTTCCGGTTTCAAAGCTCTATAGCGCCTTCTCAGATCCGGTACAATTGGCTCAATGGTGGGGACCGAAAGGATTAACCAATACCATTCACGAGTTTGATTTGCGGCGGGGTGGACATTGGAAGCTAACCATGCATGGACCGGAAAAAGGCCATTATGAAAATGCCTCCATCTTTGATGTGGTAGAAAAGGAAAATCTTGTGGCATGGACACGTCAAACGCAACCTTATTTTAAAATGGAAATCCGATTTGAAGCCATCAGCGATTCCAGCTCCCGGATTTCCTTTCGAATGATTTTTGATACACCGGAAAGCTGTGCCAAGGTGAAGAATTTTGCCGGCCCGGCAAATGAGGAGAATTTTGATCGTTTGGAACGACTACTAAGTTTATAGACTTGAAACTCCAATACACAAAGACCATCCAAAGCATCTACCCGGCGGATGAAAAAGCCTTGGAGCGGCTGCCTTATTTAATAGCTGCCGACATGGAAAAGGATTATTATAGTAATTGTCGAGTGCAGGGGAATAAGGTGAGTTTTATTACTACCATACCATTTGGACAGGATCCGTATCAAACTTCTTTAAATGCAGCTATAGATTCTGGACTAATTACAGTTTCAAAGTCTGATCAAGGGCATATCCAAGTTCAGTATAAACTTGATTTCACTTATCGTGTGGCCATGTGGTCAACTGTCGTGTTATTGATTGTTCTTAATATCTCTGACAGCGCAAAATGGCCAACAGTTGCCTTATTTTTACTCTTTTATTTAGTGGCTTTTTTTCTAGCAAAATCTGCCGTAATAAGTACAATTGAAGACGCCCTAAAGCATCGCTATCGCTAAACAACACTAAAATGGCAAAAGCGGGTGTTTTAATCTAAACCATCGATAGCGTGAAATTCAAACTCCAATACAGTAAAACCATCCAAACGATTTACCCGGCTGATGAAAAAGCCTTGGAGCGGCTGCCGCATTTGATTGCTGCCGACATGGACAAGGATTACTTTAGCAATTGTAGGGTGAGTGGGAATGAGGTGGATTTTATTACTACTATTCCATTTGGGCAGGACCTCTATCAAACTTCCTTGAATACAGCCTTAGATTCAGGACTAATTTCTGTAACCAAGTCAGATAGTGGGTATATTACAATTCAGTATAAACTAAGGTTTACATTCCGGATCATCATTTTAACAATACTTATGGTGATTCTTGCTAAGAGTACCATGGATATTTCTAAATGGCCTTTTCTATTTATCATTCCACTCTTTTACATTATCACTTTTTTATTGGCTAAAGCAGCTGTGAAAAGCACGATTGAAAACGCCCTAAAGTACCGCTATCGCTAAACAACACTAATCTGGGCTTAGCTGCGTTATTCCAACAATGAAACGTTTGCTTCAGTTGGTTTCTTTACTCTTCATGATGGGTGTCTTATTGGTGCAATTCCTCACACCCCACTTGGGTCTTCAACTCATCGGAACTGCTTTATTGATTGGCATTACGGCCTGTTTTGCTTCGAGCGCTGTGGGTTTGTATTCTGTGCAGGGATTTGCCGAAGGATTCAAAAGTTCCTTGCTGTATAGCTTTGGCATGAGCTCATTTTTTTACCTCATTGGCTATGCCGTAGCCGCCTTAGAACCCATTCTTCTGCCTTGAGAAAAGTAGCTGGATTTAGTCTCGCCTGTATTGCTGTACTGGGCTTTTGCCTTTGTTTTAGCCTGGCTCAGTTACAATTGGGTGAGGGGTATAACGTTTTCGCGCCTTTTATCGATACTGAGTTCGCTAAAGGTTATACGCCAGCAAAGTTTGATTTGGTAGATGAAAGTTTCAGTCCTGAAAAAGTATTGGACTTGTTGGGTGAACCCTTATTTTCAGTTTAAGACGAAACGGATTGCGGCCTTACTTTTATTTATACCAACGACGGGTACTTGCGCAGGCAAGGCACTAGGGAGTATACAATCAACGATTTTGCTTGGTACCGTTCTAGCATTCATTTCGATTCAAACCGTAGCATTGTGCGTATCGACAAAGGTTGGAGCTTTGATTAATTTACCATCAAAATTTAATAGGCATGGCCTATTCTAATCGGTAGAAATTTTATCTTGCACTTACCCCACAATACCTAATTAAACCCACATGAAAAGAGTTTTCTTGGCAGTCTTGTTTCTAGCATTGAACGCCGGACTGTATGCAAACGATAGTTGCAGGCTTAACCTCACCATCGGCTATTCCGGCACCCTGGAAGGCCACGATTATTTAACTGTTTATGAGGTTTTTGTCAATTCCGTTTCAAAAGGAACAACGGTTGCTAAATACCAAACTGAAGCGGTTAAGGTGAGCCTTATTGTTCCCAAAGGGCATCACTCCATTACCGTAAAGCCTTATGCTCAAGTCAATGGGGTTTGGTCTGAACGAACTGCTTTAAATGGGTTCTTTGAAAAAAGCAGCCTAACGTTTTTAAACATCACCGAAGACTTCGATTATTTTATTGTTTACGATATACAGAACAATACAATCCTCAAAAGCACTAAGCTTAACATGGATTCGCTCAGTATTTACAGCACCGCATTGCCACGTACGTATGCATTTGCAGAACAGGTAATTACGGAGGACGAGATTCAGCAGAAATGCTATGACCTCAATACCTATTTGGAGAAAAACTCCAGCATGGTGATGCAAGTTACAGGCTCCTCCATTAAAATAGGAACCAAAGGATCTTATGATCCTTACAATGCTTTTTTGAGCTATTTTGATGATACACTCTGTGTTATAAAGAACTTTAAATCAGTAACACTTCGAACAAAAACAGGTTGTTATTTCACTAGGCCAAAGCATGGTTCAAATAAGGAAATTACGTTTGAAGTTAGAGGGGATGGTAACGTAGATGAACTGTATCAGAAACTGCGTAGTTTCTTTGGTGATGTGGTGGCTTACGATTGGACAAACAAAAACAACTTAGACAATACACCTCAGAACGTTGAGCGGTTTGACTTGCAGAAGAAAATAGACAAGGTAAACAAACACATTAAAGCGAACTACAGCAGCGAATACCTGGGCATATCTCTTCGAAGTGATTCATTGATTTTCGACAAGCCGAATGGAACCTATTATGCATGTCACTTCTTTGATTTAGATGAAGTCTATGCAGACAAAATCAATAAGTATGTGGAATTTACCTGCAAGGCTAAAATCTACTTTTACCATTCCAGCGGTACGCGATCTACCTACAGTGTGAAATTTCCGAATAAGTCGGAGAATACCAACCAACAAATGATGGAGTATTTCACCCGTTTCTACAATAGCTTTTCAAATTACGCTGCCAAACAACAACAGAATAGATAAGGCGGACTAGCCCTTATTGGGCATTTCTACGTTCTATTTCTTTGTCGATCAATTTACGGAGCTCATCCATTTTGAACTTGGTTCTGGGAACGCCAACACGTTGTTCAAAGGTCTTTTTAAGGTAGGCTAGTTCCGCATTGGAATAGTGGTGCATATCAGAGCTGGGAATAAGCAAGTTGAGGTAAATCGTACTTTGGTAAGCCAATGGTGTTTGTTCGGCTGCGAAGAGCTGAACGCTGGATTCCAAGAAGCTCGAATCACGGTAAGGTTTGTTTAGAAACCTCCGGAAGAAACTTGGTGGAGAGGTTCTGTTTTCCGACTGATAGCTCAAGGTTCCTTCGCTATTCCAAATGGCTTCTTCATCCATGCGGTCAAAGAGTCGCTTCATCAAAGGCACTCCCGATTCTGTGCTCAATAAACCGGTTCTTAATTGCTGTAAGGCAGCGGAGTCTTCGATGTTTTCATAATAGAAATTCAATTGAAACTCTTCCAAATCGGTTAAGGTGTCTTGTAAGAATTCCTGTGTTTTAGCGATGCAGTGCTTTGCTTGATCCGTTGGACTCATAGCCAAGTATTGGCTCGAATCTTCAACGACATAATTTCGCTCGATAAGTTTTACTTCTTTGGAGTTGTCTTGGCAAGCAATCAAAGCTAAGGCTAAAATGCCGCTAAAAAGGAGGGGGGTACTGCGTTTCATGGGTTTCGTCTTAATCAAATATAAGGGATTGGACTCATTCTATCAGGTGCTTGGCATCGCTAAATAAAACACAAAAAAAAAGCCTCCCTGCAGTGGAAGGCTTTTTTCGTACTATTAAGTCTAAGTCTAACTTAAGCGCCACCGGTTTTACGCGGTGTATTTGTTTTGGATTTTACGTTAGCCGATTTCGGGGCTACGGTTTTTTTAGCTCCTGCTGCTTTGGTAGCTGTTTTCTTTGGAGCTGCTTTTTTAGCGTCTTTCTTCTCTTCGCCGGCGTCTTCCACTTTATCATCGCTTAAGCTAGACCAATCCAATTCTGATTTTAGAATATGGTACCATTGGTACAACTTGCGCAAATCTGAAATGTATACACGCTCTTTGTCGTAGTTAGGCAAAGCCTTTTCAGTGAAGGAACGAATGGCAGCTTCGTCGTCTTTCTTTCCTGGAACAGTGGCACCACCGTTTTCCAATTCGTGAATAGCCAACAATACTTTGCCTAAACGCTCTTCACCTTCTACGGTATAGATAGCGATGTCTTCCAAAACCGAAATCTTCTGAGATAGGTTGGTTGGAAAACGTTTTTTGTCTTTATCCAGCGATTCAACAATCAGTCCTGTTGGACGCTGCCCGATGATCTTGTGCAATCCGCCAATACCACCAATGGAAACTACATCTTTTAATTCCATAAGCCTCAAATTAAATAGGAAAGCAGGATTCTCCCTGTGCAAAATTAGACACAGACTGTGGATAAGCCTAATCGAAGGCGCAGGACAAAGGGCATGAAGCTCTTATTTCTCCTGACTGTCAGCGTTTTTCTCGGATACATTGTTCTCCTCAAACAAGTTCAATCCCATCAGTTTTAGCTTATCTAACGCAGCACTGACTCCGGTTAAGTCAATGTCCATGGTGATTTGCTGGTATTCCTCTTCGGTTACTTTTCTATCGAGCAAAAGCTTGTGAATCGACTCATTCAAATCGACCAAACGTTTGTCTAAATCGCCAGCCAGCATTTTGTATTTCACCTCAATAACACGAACACTATCCGGCATGCGGGCAGCTTCTGAAATGGCACTATTGTATACATTTTCCAAGCTATCCGCCACTTGAGTTAAGGTGTCGGCATAGGCGCTGAGTAGGTCAGTACCTTTCACGCTTTCTTCTTGTGTCTCCACTTGTTTGTTATCGGTTTCAGGAGTCTGGTCTTTGCAAGCGATAAAGCTCAACATAAGTAAGGATAGGGAGATGTTCTTAAGTGTCATGGACCGAAGATACTTAATGTGTTTGGTAAGTTGAAGTGAACAGTTGAGAAGATTTTTTTTTATCGCCTATTCTATCGTTTGAATGAAAAAGTTAATTTGCGTTAAAACCCATATATGAAACTCGTGAAAACCCTAGTATTGGGACTCTTGCTTACCCTGAGCGCAAGGTCGCATGCCGGTTGGGTGATAGGCTATAACGGAGGCTATTACCCATCGTTTACCAATAATCTCCAAGCTCACGCCCAGTCATTTAACTTACTTTCCGAAGCCAGCGTGCCTATGAAAGTAAATCCTTTCTTTAGGGGCATCACCACCGGAATTCGAATCAACTTAATGGATGATTTCGGTTTTATTGCGGGCACATTTACCACCAGAAAACTGGAAACAAATTGGGCGAAAAACAGCACCTCTGAAGAGAAGTGGAGGGTGCGTTCCAATTACCTGACGGCTGAATTTGGTGCGGGCGGAGAAAAATTGAAAGGTGGAGCTAGCGTAGACATTGGTGCGGTTAAGTTCTTTTCTAAGCGAAAAGACAATCAAACCAATGAAACTACGGAATGGGAGCTGGTTTACGATGGCGGAGGTTTGTTTAATGGAGGGTTGCTCAGCGCAGGCTTTAGTTTCTTTGTGGAGTACAGACTAACCGGGAACTTTTATTCCCGCGCATTTGCCATGCTTCCAATCGGGATGAGTTCTATTTCAGATGCAAAAACAGATTTCACTTACGGGTACAATACCACTCATTTTGGGTTGAGCCTTTATGTTGACCTTTTTAGACAAGACTAGCCATGAGAAAATTATCGATACTCTTTGTATTACTGATGTCAGCTAGTTTGGCATTTGCACAGCCCTTTCAGGGTTTGGGATTTACCTTGGCTTACCGAAATGGCATGGTAACCAGTCCGGAACTTAACAGCTACTTCGCTAGCTCAAATTCGTCAAATTATGTGGAGCCTTTGGCCTTCCGGGGCAGTCGAGGAGGTTATACCATTGGGGCCGACTATTATATTTCATTTGTAAGTGGAGGTGTTCGGGTGAGTCAGGCTTGGAACACGGCAACAGCGCTAGACAAAGATGGACTTAAAACGGAGATGCGGGTGAGCGAGTTTCACTTTACACCTTATTTAGGTTTGGCGTATCAACGTAACTTCTACCATATTCAACTGAGCGGTGGATTAAGTTTTGGCAACAATAGAGTGCTCAAATCCACACAGATAACAGGATTGGATAAGCGTTTCATTCAAAACCGCTATAGAGGATTGTTTTTTGGCTATAACCTGAGAGCGGAGGCCAGCATCTTCTACGTGTTTTTTGCAGCTGAAAAGGTCTTTGGATCTAAATCGGGTAGCAGCGATACCAGTCCTTTAACGGATAATTTGATAAACGTGAATTACCTTGGAAATACCAATGCCAATTTCTCAGGTATGCGTTATGAAATAGGGGTGAGATTTAACATAACAGAAGACTGATGAGGAATTTAGCGATCAAGTACCTGGCGGTTTTATGTTTTACCCTACTGCTAACATCCTGCTACAAGGAAGAACGAAACTTGAATAAGTTCGCCGGAGGCTGGACCATCTCCGAATACCAGGTTCAAGAAGTTTACAAGGGTCAAATTCAATTTGATAGCACTTACAAAAACGTGGGTTACATCACCTTATACAATAATATCTATGCGAACGATCTTATGAACCGTGTAGAAATGCAGGTTATACCAAGCTATTCCGGTTATTTTAGGCATGTGATGGCGCTGAATTCACAAGGTACCTATGCTTCAAACAGAGGCCTGTGGACATCGGATAGTCCGGATAACTACCGCATTGCTTTTGAGTTTTATAAACTTGATTTACCCTATAATTTCAGAGCAACCGTGGATAGACTGAAGAAAAATAGCTTTGAGTTTTCCTTTCAAGGCAATAAGGTGTACGGCAACGAAGTGCACCACCGCGTAGAAACCTATAAGCTAGAGCGTAGTTCATTTTAGCGAACGGTAAAAATGAATGAAAATTTGGCCTTCAACCGCCTAGCCTGAAACTGCTTTACTTAGTGTGAAGTCTTTGCAGACTAGCCATTGCCAATAGCTTAGCGCTAATCTTGGAATTTAGACTGTCAGATTCTGCCGTAAAAGGGTATTTTTGCAGCAAATTGAACATTCCATGACTGTAGCCAGTATTGAAGTATACAAGCCGAAAAACAAAATCCGTATTGTCACAGCCGCCTCCCTCTTTGATGGTCACGATGCAGCGATTAACATCATGCGCCGTATCATCCAAGCTTCCGGTGCTGAGGTTATTCACCTCGGTCACGACCGCAGCGCAGAAGAGGTAGTGAATTGTGCCATTCAGGAAGATGCCAACGCCATTGCCATGACCAGCTACCAAGGTGGTCACGTGGAGTACTTTAAATACATGTTCGATTTGCTTCAGGAAAAGGGCTGTCCGCATATCCGCATCTTCGGAGGTGGGGGTGGCGTAATCCTTCCGGAAGAAATTGAAGAGCTGCATGCTTATGGAATCACGCGGATCTATTCACCTGATGACGGACGTGCCTTAGGACTCCAAGGTATGATCAACGACCTTTTGGAGAAAAGCGATTACCCTACCGGTCGCGATTTAAACGGCGAGGTTAAACATATCCGCGAAAAAGACCCGAAGGTCATCGCTAAATTGATTTCAGCAGCTGAAAACAATCCGGAAGAATACCAAAAGGTACAGGATGATATTCACAAGCTGACAGATAAGGCCGCTCCGGTACTTGGTATCACCGGTACAGGTGGAGCAGGTAAGTCTTCTTTGGTAGATGAATTGGTGCGTCGTTTCTTAATCGATTTTGAAGACAAGAACATCGCTATCATCTCCGTAGACCCATCTAAGCGTAAAACAGGTGGAGCATTGCTCGGCGACCGTATCCGCATGAATGCCATTCGCAATTCTCGTGTTTACATGCGTTCACTCGCTACGCGTCAGAGTAATTTGGCCTTGAGTAAAAACGTACAAGAAACCGTTGATATCGTAAAAGCAGCCGGCTTCGATTTGATTATCCTCGAAACCTCCGGTATTGGCCAGAGCGATACCGAAATCATGGACCATAGCGACGTGGCTTTGTACGTGATGACGCCGGAATACGGTGCGGCTACGCAGTTGGAGAAAATCGATATGCTCGATTTCGCCGACATGATTGCCATCAATAAATTTGACAAACGCGGCGCCTTGGATGCCTTGCGCGACGTGAAGAAACAATACAAACGTAACCACCAGTTGTGGGATACACCGGATGAGCAAATTCCGGTATACGGCACCATCGCTTCTCAGTTCAACGACCCGGGCATGAACAGCCTCTACAAGGCATTGATGGATAAAATCGTGGAGAAGACTGGCGCTACTTTGCCGTCAACCTTTGAGATTACGGATGAGATGTCGGAAAAAATCTTCATCATTCCACCGGCACGTACACGTTACCTCTCTGAGATTGCAGAAAACAACCGCGGTTACGATCAGTGGGTGGCCCAACAAGCCGATATCGCTGATAAACTCTACAACTTGAACGGTACCATGGCGCAACTGGCTTCGTCTACTATCGACGACAAAGACCGCCTCATTAAAATCTTACAAGAGGAAGCAGCCAAGCTGGAGCTCGACTTCGATCCACGCAACAAACAATTGGTGCAGTCGTGGGCAGATAAATGCCAACAGTACAAGGATGAGTTCTTCATCTTTAAGGTGCGCGACAAAGAAATTAAGGTTAAAACACATACCGAATCACTTTCCCATAGCCAGATTCCAAAGGTGGCCACACCTAGGTTCAGAAGCTGGGGCGATATCATCCGCTGGAGTGCGCAAGAAAACTTCCCGGGTGAGTTCCCTTACACTGCGGGTATCTATCCGTTCAAACGCGAAGGAGAAGATCCAACCCGTATGTTCGCCGGAGAAGGCGGGCCGGAGCGTACCAATAAACGTTTCCACTACGTGTCGTTAGGCATGCCGGCTAAACGTTTGTCGACAGCCTTTGACTCAGTAACCCTCTACGGACAAGATCCTGCATACCGTCCGGATATCTACGGTAAAGTAGGTAACTCCGGTGTGAGCATCTGCTGTTTGGACGACGCCAAGAAACTCTACAGCGGTTTTGACCTTGCTGATCCAAAAACTTCCGTATCCATGACCATCAACGGTCCGGCTGCCATCATCACCGCTTTCTTTATGAACGCCGCGATTGACCAGCAGTGCGAGAAGTACATCAAAGCCAATGGCTTGGAAAAAGAAGTAGATGCAAAGATTGAAGCTATCTACAAAGCCAAAGGGCAGGAGCGTCCGCGTTACCAAGGTGAGTTGCCGGAAGGTAATGATGGCTTAGGTTTGATGTTGCTCGGTGTTACCGGCGACCAAGTATTGCCTGCCGATGTTTACAGCAAGATTAAAGTAGAAACCCTTAGCCAGGTACGTGGTACCGTTCAGGCAGATATCTTAAAAGAAGATCAGGCGCAGAATACCTGTATTTTCTCTACCGAATTCTCCTTGAGAGTGATGGGCGACGTACAGGATTACTTCATCCACAACAAGGTGCGTAACTTCTATTCGGTGTCCATTTCCGGTTACCATATTGCTGAGGCGGGCGCAAACCCTATCACGCAGTTGGCCTTTACCTTAGCGAACGGCTTTACCTACGTGGAGTATTACTTGAGTCGCGGTATGAACATCAACGATTTCGCGCCGAACTTGAGTTTCTTCTTCTCCAACGGTATCGATCCGGAATACGCGGTAATTGGTCGTGTGGCACGCCGCATCTGGGCCAAAGCGATGAAGCAAAAATACGGAGCAAACGAGCGTAGTCAGATGTTGAAGTACCATATTCAAACTTCAGGTCGTTCATTGCACGCACAAGAAATCGACTTTAACGATATCCGCACTACGTTGCAAGCCCTTTACGCGATTTACGATAACTGTAACTCGCTTCATACCAATGCATACGATGAGGCAATCACCACGCCGACTGAAGAGTCAGTGCGCAGAGCGATGGCCATTCAGTTGATTATCAACCGTGAGTTGGGCTTAGCGAAGAATGAGAATCCGTTGCAAGGTTCTTTCATCATTGAAGAATTAACTGATTTGGTAGAAGAAGCTGTTTTGACTGAATTCGATCGCATCTCTGAAAGAGGTGGGGTATTGGGAGCGATGGAGACCATGTACCAACGTAACCAGATTCAGGAAGAGAGCTTGTACTACGAAACCTTGAAGCATACAGGTGAGATGCCAATCATTGGCGTGAATACCTTCTTGAGCAGCAAGGGTTCGCCTACGGTGATTCCGCAAGAGGTTATCCGTTCTACTACGGAGGAGAAAGAGTACCAGATCAATATGCTAGCGAAATTGCATGCACGCAGTGAAGAGGATGCAAGCAATAAGCTTCGCGACTTGCAAGAGGCGGCTATTCAAAACCGCAATATGTTTGAGCAATTGATGGATACAGTGAAGTTCTGTTCTTTGGGACAGATCACGCAATCTTTGTTTGAAGTAGGCGGACAGTACCGCCGTAACATGTAGGGCAAGGCGTAAACGTTGCCGTTGGACTGTAGAACCGTTTGACTGATCTGCTCTCGGTTCTTAGCTCCTTGCTTTTGGAACTTGGAACTTGTTTTTTAGTTCTTGGAACTTGTTTTTTGGAACTTGGAATTTGGTTCTTGAATATCGCATTGACTCAACCTAAATCTCAACCTTAACCTTAACCTTATTCCTTATCACCACTCTCTCAGCCTGAGAATACACGCTATCAGCCTGATAGACTTTTGACAATGGGCTCGAAAATGCGTTTGACTTAACCTGTTCAGAATGAGGAAGATGTGTTAATTGGCCTATTCTGGAACTAGCCTTGAACTATACAAAGCCAAGGTAAATCTTATTACACTTGGTTTCATTAGGTTCAGGAGAAAGCGTAATGCATTCGAGGGGGGGATAACTTGAATGCTTATTTAATCCCGTTTTCTCATTCAAAGAAAAAGCCGCTAAAAGCGGCTTTTTCATTTTACTCCCGAAGGAGGATTACACACAGATTGGTTTAAACCCATTAAAAACCAATCCCCACTCTGGCCGGCCCAAACCGGCCAAAATCTTCTGTAAGTTTAGGTGTACTTACTTACTATTTTTCTTTTCAATGAAGCCATTCCTGACTTCCTGCCGAAATATACTTATTCCGATGTTTTAATCAACTTATGCAGGCCTGTTTTTACATCAACTGAACGAATAATGTCCGAAACGTGACAAGAACAACCTGTTTGTATTCATTCTTTAAGCAAATGGTATACCTGAATGGGAACTTTTTTAATTTCAATTAAAATTGAGTTGAATTACGCTTAACTCTAGGCTTTTATCCTGACTTAGTGGCAGTTCAAGAATGGGTCTGAGAACTTTAAAATCAAGAAAAGCCGAATGAACGGCTTTTCTCAAGAATGAACCCCCCAAGCGAACCTGGGTAATAGTATGTCTGCTCCCTGTTTTGCAATCCCTACCGGAATGCAAATGTGAAACTAGTAAATGTGGAATGTTAAGAATTGAAAAATTGACGAAACACAGTTTTGAAACGGCAAACGATAACCGGGAATGTGTGTATCGGTAAATGACTCATTTTCTGAGTTGAACAATGGCGCTTGGCAGCTTAATCATCTGATCTACCTATCAGTCGGCCGAAGAAGGTGCTCGGTCTTTCTTTCTTCCAAACGTAGACATTCAGAAGCACGCCACCAATACAACCTAAGACCAAAAGCGAGACTACCGGAATGCTCCAAATGGAATCTTGATGGCTAAAAAAGAGCGCAGCTAAAAGTATCGCAAGAAAAACCGGTGATAAGAAAAGCATGAGGGTATAAAAGACTTCCACCATGAAAGCAATGAAATCGAATAAATCTGGTTTTTCCATAAAGTAAAAATACGGAATAGCCTATACTTTTCCAAGTTGAGACGCCACACTTGGCGTCCGGAATAGAATAAATCCTTGTTGAGACGCCACGCTTGGCGTCTGTAATAGATTAAATCCTTGTTGGAACGCCACACTTGGCGTCCGGAATAGAATAAATCCTTGTTGAGACGCCAAGCGTGGCGTCACAACTGAATTCTAAATAAAACTATCACTAAAAAAATCTCCTTTTTTAACTACGCCACGTTCTGTCGTATAGTTGCTCCAATCTTTGTATCATGAATAACATGATATGGCTATACTGGGGAGCACGTGAAGCATGGACTTCCCGCAGATCACTTGAAGAAGGAAAACTGTTTTTCCCTTTTGAAGATGTAAACATCGACTTTAGCGCAGCTGGCAATGAAACCTTGGTAAGCCTTGCCTTGGAAGACTTGGATCCACCCTTGAGTAATCCTGAGTTTGCAGCGAGAAGCATTGATTTATTAGCGAACGGCATGAAACCGGGCGACTGGATTATCATTCCGGGTAAGTTTCAGACTTTGTACCACATGGGAGAGATTCAAGGCGACTATACCTACGAATTCGATGCAGATTACGGATTACACCATTCACGCAAAGTAGATTGGTTTGTACGCGATGTGCCTGCTTCGGCTTTGCCAATGTCGCTTATCACTACGATTACTGCATCGCTAAATGAGCCTTTGATGTTAGAACCTAAACAAAGCTTAGAGGTATTGAGTAATTATAAAATGGCAGTGGGTTTTTAAGCGATTTCTTGCATGGCTTTTGTCTTTCTGAGTAAAATTGCATTCGCCTATGTGGAAATCCTATTTTATTGCATTCGCCTTGTGTGGTGTTTTTATCGCCTCTTGCTCCACAGCCAAGGTTCAAACGAATGCGCAGACCCGTGCCTTAGCTCAGAAACACACGAAGATTGCCATTTTACCGACAGGCATTCACCTCACGTATAGCCGAGGCGTTTCGCCTGTCTATGATAAACAGGAATTGGAATCGTTAAGTAAACGGATAAGCCTGGAACTCTACTGGCAGCTGCTTGAGAAAATTGCCAAAAGCAATTCAAGTCTGCTGGTTCAGAATACCGAACAAACTAGTGCAGTCTATGCCAAACTGATGAAAACGGATTCGTTTTATAGTCCGCAAGAGCTCTGCAAACGCTTTGGTGTAGATGCCATTATCAAGCTAGAGGTCTTTTCAGATCAATTGATGAGCAGCCGGGATATTAGTCGCATGGATTCTACGGCTCTGCGAAAAGCTGTGGTTGAAAGCACAACTTACTATGCCAGCTTGTTTGAGCCTTCTCGTGAAGCAGCAATCTGGACTTACAAAGGAGAATATGCGAGGGGTTATGCCGCTACGCCGGGAAACACGTTTGCTAGCATCAGCTACGACCTAGTTAAAAAATTACCTTACTGGTAGTTCTCAAGTTAAAAGTACCACACCCAACTGCATCAAGAACCCGAGCGTAAAGAGCACTGCGCCAATAAACAAGGCAATGCGTCGGGTTTCATTTTCATGTATCAAACGGAGAATCAAAGGAACCGCCATTTTATGGTAGAGCCAGTTGTTTATTTTCTTGTAAAAAGCGATGAGTAAAAAGTAGAGCGTAGAGGCTATGCCCAGCTCAATATAAAACTGCATGATTTCCGCTTTTTCTATACCCTCATTGCCGGCCTTGATTCCTTTGAAAAGTGCGCCCACCACGTAAAAGGCCACGTAGAAACCAATCAAGGTTAGAATGAGAACCAAGGGCAGGCGACTGAAAAACTTGGTGAGTCCTTTTTCCAATCTCCCCATGGTAGTTGCCCCCAGCAACTCAGGAGCCGCAAACCAAAAAGCCAAAAATTGGAGGATTAGTCCAAGGGCATTTATCCATTTCATACGGACAAGATAAGGAATGGGGTTGAGGTTAAGGTTAAGGTTAAGGTTGATGTTGATGTTGAGGATTAAGCAAGCCAACTATAGCCCATATTTCATTTCTATTTAGTTGTTCAAGTGACTAGTTATGAATTCTGTTAGGCTTGATTATTCACATTCTCTTAATAATCAATATGTCGAGGTAGTTCAGTTAGCTTCTACATTGCTTCCCTTAACCCATATAAAATGAAACTACACTCTACACCATTGAAACCGAGGCGATTCGCCATGTTTGCTAAATTGGCAATGCTGATGGTATTGCTATTTGCCGTTCAAAACTCCTTTGCAGCCTATTATTGGCAAATGACCAAAGTTACTACAGCCACAGGCGGTGGCCAAACCTATTGTCAATATGCTACAGCCAATCCTTTAACCATAGGAATTGAACAATGCTCAGGCGGGATAACCCAGCCCCATTATACCACCACAGTGATGGCTACTTGGTACGCAAACACAAGCAATTCCAACCAGAATGGAACACCGGTCCAGCAGTATTTAATGTCGACCCAGAAACTGTTTGGTTACACAATTGATTGGACACCTCCAACAAATGATACCGGTACTTTGTACTATTATGTTGAGTTTACTGATCCATCTATGACTACCTGTGGATTCACCGACACGCTTCGCAGTGAGGCACAATCGGTTACTGTAATCCCGGTTTCAAAATATGTGGATGTTCAAACTGCCTGTTATTCCCTTACTTGGATAGATGGTAATGTGTATACAGAAAGTGATACTACGGCAACTTTTATTTTTCCGGGTGCTTCAGCCAATGGCTGCGATTCCATTATTTACCTCAAGCTTACTATCGACACCATTAGCGATAGATCAACCTCGGTAAATGGCTTTACCATTTCTGCAGGACTTGCAAATGCTTCGTATCAGTGGCTGAATTGCGACGATAATTACAGCAAAATGGAGGGTGAAACCGGTCAGTCTTTTACAGCCGATGCGAATGGAAACTACGCTGTTCAGATTACAGAGAATGGCTGCACCGATACGTCTGATTGTGTTACCATTACCGGGGTGGGATTTGGCCAATCGCCCATTAAAGGTTCAGTGCTTTTGTATCCAAACCCGACAAAAGGAACCATTCATTTGGTGTTTAGTGAGAACCAATCAAGTGTAACCATAAGTGTGCGTTCCATTGCTGGTCAATTGTTGAGTGAAGTGGATTTCCATTCAGTAAACGAGGCAGCCATTGTTATTGCAGAGACACCGGGCATCTATTTTATTGAAATAGAAGATGCAGCAGGGAATAAAACCATTCGAAGAATTACAAAAGAATAACGCTCACTTATTCAGAATCC
This sequence comes from Bacteroidota bacterium, assembly GCA_006226545.1. Taxonomy (GTDB): domain Bacteria; phylum Bacteroidota; class Bacteroidia; order UBA8524; family UBA8524; genus M1806. Next base: position 25,427 of record SBGR01000063.1, read on the forward strand.
AACTAAGCCATCCGTAATTTTCGGGTGGCTTTTATTGTTTCCAACTACCCTCCAAATCCCCTAGACTTGCTGCTTCACAAACTACAGAAACTAAGTAGTTCCGAAAAGCAGGGTTAAACAGAACTTGCTGCTTGAATTGTTAGCGATAATACTTCAAACCAAAACCCTGTTAAGCCCATGTTGTTATCTGCTCTAACTAAGTTTCGCTTTTTAGCGATAGCCTTGGTTGCTGTGACATTCACTTCTTGTGCAAGCCTGTCTACATTCAGACTAAACGAACAAACAGAAAACTGGCACTTCGTAGAAATTCGTTCAGCCGAAAGCGAGGAGTTATTCACTCAGCTTCAAGGCGCCTTAGCTTACCGTGAGTGGTATATGCGGGAGATGGACCATTGCCGCATCAAACTCTCCATCGATTCAAAACATGTAGAACTAGGTTCTCGCTATAGCTTTCACCTTTCCTTACCCGATACCCCAATGAGCTTAAAAGCCCGCAAGTCGGACTGTACAGAAGGTCCGTGTTTCGCACCCGGGCAATGGATGTGGGACATTGGCACCCGGAAACACCTTTCCGGATTTGTAGGTAAACTGGTGGTGTCCATTCGGAATACACAAACCGGACAAGAAATCGGTCAAGGTTTATTGAAACTAAACCCTTGGCAAGAGGGCGGTGATTACAGTCGCCCAACCCAACCACTTCAGGTTAATTTCTTGTTCAGCTGTGCTTTAGCCGCAAGTATATTATTGATCATTAGCCGTTTGTTTCGAATTTAATTTTACGCGACAAGTTTTGGCGTAGTCTAGCTCGAACTTCGAGTTATGAATTCACCATTTGTACAGTATCAGCATTTATCAGACGAGCTGTTGGAGATGCTGGAAGCCTTTGAAATTAAGCTACGCAACAGCAGCCTCAAGCTTAAAAAAGCCCAATACTACGAAGAAGCCCAGAAGGCGCAGCAGCTGCTAGACCGCCTGCATGCTTGGAATAAGGAGTTGGATCAGTAAGATCAAACTTCGTTAAACACGCCCAATTAGTTTTCTGCTATGCCAGGCTTCGCTAAGTGGTATATTTGGCTCTTGAGTTTATGAACCCTTCTAGAATCGTACTTCGTTGGCTCCTGTTAAGTTTGATCTTAGTTTTAGCTTATACAGCTCAAGCCAGTTTCACCCTGATGGGCGCTGAGCTAACTTACCGTCATATTGATTCCAATAGGTATGTGGTTTATTTGAAAGTATACCGCGATTGCAATGGTGGGCCGGTTCAAGATTTAGCTATACAAGCTAAATCGGCTTCTAGTCAATTTACCGATTCTTCTTTGCATTTAATTCATACGAAAGACATTACCGGAATTCCGGTAAATTGTCCTGTACAGAGCAAATGCCAAGGCACCTTTCCTTATGGAATTGAAGAGCAACTATGGATTGACACATTCGATCTAAGCGGCACTTCAAGTTGCGAGTGGATAATTTCCTTCAAACATTGCTGCAGAAGCGGAGCTATCGCTACTGGGATGGCTAATCAGCCGCTTTACATTCAGAATTTTGTAAATACTTGTTTGCAATCGCAAAACAGCTCTCCGCAGCTTTTATCGGATCCAAGCACCATGATGTTGATGTGTAAGAATCAGGATTTAATCTATAGCATCAATGCTGTAGATTCGATAGATCAGGCAGACTCTATTGCTTACCGATTTCAAAGTGCAATGCAAGACAGTGGTGTGAACTGCAGTTATAACGGACCTTTTGCACCTTTTTGCCCCGTAACATTTTTCGGATTCCCACACTATAACTTGCCACAACCAGCGGGTATCAGCTTTGATGCAGTTGCGGGACATGTGGGATTTCGTCCAACTGTAACCAATCAAGTAGGTGTTATTGTATTGGAGGTTTTGGAATATCGGAAGATCAATGGCGTCATGACGCTTATTAGCTCCACGGTGCGAGATATTCAATACCGGGTAATCGATTGTCCGAATAATAACTTACCCCGCATTAATCCTCCTTTCTCGGGAGTTGTGTGTATCGGTAAACAGCTATGTTTTACCATCACCACAGATGATAATGATCCGGATGATACCGTCCGAATAAAGATTGAGCATCACCTCAAGAATTTGGCTATTACGTATGGTCCGGATACCATTAAACATGCATGGGCTCAGGTTTGTTGGACTCCGACTTCAGACGATTTGAATGCTTACCAACACACTTTTATGGTGACTGCAAGCGACAATGCCTGTTCTTTACCCGGCAGGGCATCTAGAACTTTTATTATGTTTCCTCGCGATAACAGACCTCAAGGTGTTTTAAATGCAGAAGTTTTAAGTTGTCGCGAATTGGCCTTGTCGCATCAAGCGAATTCATCTTATCCAAATTATTCTTTTCGCTACCGTGTCTTCAACATGCAAGACAGCCTAAGGTTTGAATCTTTTAAGTGGCAGGATACCGCCTTGCTTGATACCGGTTGGTACCGTGTAGAATTGCTTCAAACGGCCTCAGGTATGTGTGAAAACCTGATTTACGATACGGTTCATATTGCGCCAAACGACAATCGAAATAATGTGTTGTTAAAGGAATACTGTTCTGCTGATTCCATTCTGCTGAATATGGGTGGAGGAATAGTAAATGCACTAGATTCACTTCATTGGTCGCAATTGGATGGATCAACATTGCTGGATCTTGGTTGGAGATCCAAAGATCTTAAGCTAGTAGGCAGAGCTAACCAAACATTTATTGTAAGTGCTGATTTGGGACTCTGTCAAATGCAGGATACTGTAAATATTCACATCAACCCATTGCCACAAGCTCGTTTTGTTTTAGCTGATGATACCTTATGTTTTTACCGCGATACCTTGTTTATCAGCGATTCAAGTAAGATGACAGAAGGAATCATTCAAGCCTGGTCGTGGAATGGAAACACTTATTCTACTAGCGATTCTTTCTATTCCCAAGTAATGCTTAAAGGTGCTTGGAACACCACCAGTCTTAACGTTTTGAGCGATAAGGGGTGTGAATCAGCTTACAGTGATTCAGTATATGTAGATGGACCTATGGGAAATCCCATTGTAGCGGATCAATTGGCTATCTCAGAAGGTGATCCCGCACTTTTTGAAGTAGTCAGTGCCGAATCAATTTCCGCCTACCGCTGGGAACGTAAGGGCTGGCAAGGCACACACTTTATTCCGGTAATCAACGGAATTGACATCTATGGAATGGATGCCGCTAAGCTGGACCTACTGCAGGTTCAGGCTGCCGATAGTGGTAGTGTTTTTCGATGTATAATTACCCGTCACGGGTGTTTAGACACTACGAATGAAGCAGTCTTGCAAGTGTTAAAATCCACATTGGGACTTTATGCGATGGATTCTGAGTTGGGAATAAAACTGTACCCGAATCCAGCAAGTTCTGTGCTTCACGTGTTGGCTACGTTTAACCTCGATTTTGAAATTCTGGATCAACTGGGAAAGGTTGTATTGAATGGAAAAACACAAGATTTAGAGGCTCATGTGAATATAGAAAATTTAAGTCCGGGAGTTTACTTCTTTAGAAGCACCAGCAATCCTAGTAAAATGCTTATGTTTAGCAAGAATTAGCTAATAGACCATAGACCATTGTCCATGGACCATGGACCATAGCGTTACATTCAACATTGAACATTCAACAAATCAGTTAAACAATCCCACAATAAAACAGTCTCACATCCAATGGCTTCTTTTCTCTCCAAATCCACCTTCATGTACGGTTGTCAATGCCCCAAACGCCTATACCTACATAAGAAGCGTCCGGAATTGGCAGATCCCTACGATGAGCAGGCCATGGCCATCTTCGCTAGAGGAACTAATGTTGGAATTTTAGCACAGGAACGTTTTCCCGGTGGGGTAGATGCGCAGGGCGATGACCCTTATCCTGGATTTGAGGCTGCTAAACGAACGCAAGCCTACCTTCAAGCCGGACATGAGGTGATCTACGAAGCTACTTTTGTATACCGCAATACTTTGTGTGCGGTAGATATTCTGGTCAAAACGGCCGAAGGCTGGGCGGCATTTGAGGTGAAGAGCACCAATAGCGCAAAAGCACAACATGCCCAAGACGCGGCCTTGCAGTATTATGTCTTACAGGGTGCCGGAATGCCGGTTGAGCGGTTTTATATCCTGCATTTCAATAATACCTATGTGCGACGAGGTGAAATTGATGTTCAAGAACTTTTTGCCGCTACCCAGGTCACTAAAAAATGTGTGGAGTTGCAGTCGTGGGTTGACACTCAGGTTGGTGAACTGCACAAAATGCTCGATAAAGGTAAAGAACCGAATCTGGCCATGGGAACCCAATGCAATTCGCCTTATGCTTGTAATTTTCAGGGGTATTGTAGCAGTTTAATTGCTGAAGAGACACAAAGCGTTACGTCCCCATTTAATACAAGAATTCATTTCATTGATGCTAAGATCCAAACGTTCTTGTCATCCTTTCAGTACCCGCTTTATTTCTTCGACTTTGAGACGGTGATGTACGGGGTGCCGGAATACGATGAAAGCAGACCATACCAGCAGTTGCCTTTTCAGTATAGCTTACATGTGATTGAAGCACCCGGTGAGGAAGTGAAGCATTTGGAATATTTGGCGGAGGCTGGAAGCGATCCAAGGGAAGGTATTATTCAAGCCATGTTGCGCGACTTAGGCACAACAGGAACAATACTCGCGTGGTATAAGAGTTTTGAATGCGGTAGAATAAAAGAGTTGGCGCGCGACTTCCCATCCTATGAAACGGAGCTTCTGGCTTTGTTGGATAGGGTAGACGACTTAATGATTCCTTTTCAAAGCGGCTGGGTCAATTCTGAGGCTTTTGGCGGTAGTTCATCCATAAAAAATGTCTTGCCTGTCATGGTGCCTGAACTCAGCTACGACGCGCTAGAGATCAAAGAAGGAAACACAGCCAGTTTCCAATACAGTCAGCTGGCTTCCATGCCACCCGACACCGCTCAACAAACCCGTGAAGCGCTCTTAGCTTATTGCAAGCTGGATACTTTAGCGATGGTGAGAATTTGGGAGAAGTTGTTGGAGGAGTCAATGGACCATGGACGATAGACCATAGAGGCTCTGTTCTACTCTGTGGATGTTATGATAATTCAGGTGGTATCCGTATTGCGTTAGACACCTCTATGATAAAGAGATGATGGGATGAAGAGGTGAGGAGAATTCAAATTTCAATCGTACAAAATCAGCAGCACTGGAATTTATTCCAGTGAACGCCTCGGCATTGAAACACTATAAACCATGGTCTATGGTCCATGGTCTATGGACTATTTAACCACAGCGGTCTCAGAGCGTTTCAGAACTAAATCAGAAATCAACAATACCAAATTCCCAATGGTTCATTCATAATTCAACCTTCATAAGTCAAATTAGTCTATTTCGTAACCCTCAACTATTGCATGCTAGTCCGTTTCATCTAAAACGTGAATTGCTAGTATTTACCCGACAGTCCGGTAAATAAACTTCTTGGATGTCTAAAATGCTTCTTTCATTTTTGAAGTACTATGCGCCTTTCTTTAAAATCAATACTGGTTTGTATTTGCTTGTTTGTTTCGGCTATGCCGTTGCGGGCTCAGCTTAAAATGCCGGGAGCAACGGAGTGGAATTGGATTAACCGCCATAAACATCAAGCTACTTGGTCGTACGGACAGCAACGCAGCGATTGGGGCTTTACCGAAGCACCAACTCAACACAAGCTGATGGGGGAAATGGGCTACCGTTATTTGTTTGGACCCGGACCCTTACGCCTTGTTCCGGGTGCGGGTATTACCTTTAATTACCTTTCAACCGAGGTAAACCTCGACCATACCAACGATACAGCCTTGACATCACCTATTAGCCGACGGTTAAGTGAATACCAACTTGGTGCGAAGCTAAGTGCCGGCTTTGAGTTTACCTGGTATACACACCTACACTGGCATCTGAGTAGCGGAATTCATTACGCCTTAAACTTTTATCGACCGATTGATACAAAAACGGGGATTGCTTCACCATCTGATACCAGCCTGGGCCACCCTTCAGATATTATGGTGCAGTTGTCAGCTCGTTCTGATAAGCAGGATCAATCAATTTATACTTTGGGAAATGTGCAGTTGGAAACTTCCTTTTACCGTCGATACGCTAAGTTTAGCATGGCATACAGCATCAGGTGTATGCTTTCCGGTAGTTCCATCGCCAATACCAATTTGGACCTCAAGAAAGCCAACGGACAAGTTTCAAGCAAGCAATTGAAATGGAAGATGCCGGTTTGGCATTTTGGAGTGAGTCTGTTGTTGTGAGTTTAGACGAGAGACCATGGAGGTTTTGTTCTACGCCGTGGTTGTTATGATAATTCAGGTGGTATCTGTATTGCGTTAGACACCTCTATGATGAAGAGATGATGGGATGAGGAGGTGAGGAGAATTCAATTTTCAATCGTACAAAATCAGCAGCACTGGAATTCTCCCGATAAATCACATCGGGACCAGTGAACACCTCGGCATTAAAACACTATAAACCATGGTCCATGGTGGTTCTGTTCTACACCGTGGTTGTTATATAAATTTGATGTTCTCCAGATAGGCGTTAGTCTCTCTATGATGAAGAGATGAAGAGGTTAGGAAAATTCAATTTTCTATTGTACAAAATCAGCAGCACTGGAATTTATTCCAGTGAACGCCTCGGCATTGAAACACTATAAACCATGGTCTATGGTCCATGGTCTATGGACTATCAAACCACAGCGGTCACACAGCGTTTCAGCTTTAAATCAAATAGCACCAATCCGAAAACGCTTTCTACGCACTATGCTATCGCACTTCAAACCATCCGTACGGTGCATTGATCAAGAAACCGTGTTCTCTGCCAATGGAGGTTCCCCAGACGGCGTGCGGCTGTATAAAACGGTAGGGAGGAAAGAAGGGTCTGCTGCGCAATTCTTCCAAGCATTGGATTTTGTTTCCTGTGGTGACACATGCGGCATCGCTGGTTTGGTTTTCATAGGTGGTATAGCCTCCGGCCCCGCCCATGATGTCGAGGTTTCTACCGGTTTCGAGTGCTGGGTATCGCTCAAAAAAAGCGGGATAGAAATTACTCTCCCAACCGCCGAAGTCGAGCTCAGCCAAGAGCTGTGTGGTATCTCCTGAAAGTGAGAAGCTGGTCATGGGAATGGAATACCAGCTCATATTAGCATCGGAATGCGGAAAGAGTTCACTTGAACCAAGTTCAAAACGCTGGTTATGCGGGTTATAGGAAAAACCCAATTCTTGCCAGATGGTCCAGCCTAGAATCAGGTCCATGTCTACCCATTTGATGCCGAGCTTCTTAAATTCCAGCACTTCATCCGCTACAATGCCCACTACGCAATTCTTGATTTTCAAGTCGCCAAAAGCCAATTCCGGAATGATTCCCGGCCGCAGACCTATGGCTATCCCTGATGCGCCAAGCGCGTTAGTAGCAACGCTATCAAGTTCTTGAACGCCGTATTTCTTAGCGAACGACTCACTCACCAAGCTGATACCTGCTCCGGTATCGAAATACCCTTTGGTCTTTTTACCGTTCACCCTGCATGGAAGCTTCAAATGGCCCAAACGAGTATAACCTCCGGTGCGCAGCTTTACTTTTTCTTGGGGAATGCTAAATGTTTCTGCCGGAGCTTCACTTATGGCATGAATGAAGTGGATCATGCCTTGCTCGCTGCTGTCGTATTGTCCGTGGCTGTAAAGGCTATCGAGCGATTTCCAATCTTTTGCTCCCCAATAAAGGGTTCCCAATACTTCGAGTGCGGTATCGCGGTAGCTGCTTTGGCTATCGCTAGCTAACCACGACTTTATTTCTTGAATCAATTGTGGTTGTTCTGTCACCGGACATACTGCTACCTGCACATGGAATTCGGGATGTTGTGCCCTGGTTAACATTGGGATGAAGCAGAGGAGGAGGAAGAGATTTCGTAACATGAAAGCATAACGTTCCATGTCTAAACTTCCCCTATTCCACATTGGGAGGGGCACACAGAAAGCTAATCCAATTGTTTTTATTATTCGGAGCAACGAATTGCAATCCAAATTCGTCAAGGGGTTAGAACCTACGTAAAAAAACCATGAAAAAGTCCTTCACTCTAGCCATTCTCTTTTTATGTTCCTTCCTTTTTCTCGCTACAAAATCGCAGGCCACCCACGTGATGGGGTCTGAAATTCTGTACCAATGCACGGGTAATGGAACGTATAAGGTTACCGTAAAAGTTTACCGCGACTGCAACGGTATATTTCTCGCTCAAACTCCGCTTGTAGCTTATTCCGGTAGTAATACAGTAACAGTATCAAATCAAACCAAGGTATCTGTTCGCGATATCACAACTAATCCAAACGGCTGTTATATTTTGAGTCGTTGTGCCGGTGGCGGACCTTACGGTATTGAAGAACATATCTGGGAAATGACCCTCGATTTAAGTTCGTATGCCGATTGCGATTGGACCCTGTATTGGCAACAATGCTGCAGAAACTCAGCGATTACAACCGGACAAGCCGATCAGAATTTCTTTACCACAGCCAAGCTTAATAAATGTATAAGCGGTTGCAATAATTCCCCGGTATTTAAAAATGATCCGGGCGCTGTAGCCTTGGTTTGCCGCAATAAAGATTTGATTTATGACCACGGGGCCATTGATGCCTTAGACAATGACTCGCTTAGTTATCACTTAGTTGATCCTTTGCAAAGCGTGAGCAACCCCGCTTCGTATAATGGGGTATTCAGCGCCATGCGACCGCTTTCTTTCCTAGGTTTTCCAAATAGTAACCTACAATCGCCAGCCGGATTTCACTTAAACCCTACAACAGGTCAGCTGCAGTTCAGGCCTACTCAATCCAATCAGATAGCCGTATTCGTGGTGGAAGTAAAAGAGTGGCGTATGGTGAATGGCCAAATGACACATATTGGGAGTATTCGAAGGGACATTCAGGTGATTGTAATTGATTGTCCAAACAACACGGCTCCTTTAATTGACGTGTCTAACTCGGCAAGTGTTTGTGCCGGTAATAAAGTTTGTTTCCCTATACGAACCACAGATTTAGATCCATACGATACCGTGAGAATCAGCTGGAATAGCTCCTTACCGGGTGCCACCTTTACCAACAACAATGGGGTAACAAGATTAGCGCAAGGCGAAGTATGCTGGACCCCGGATTCAACACATGTTAGTTCTTCCCCGCATATCTTTACCATTACAGCCAAAGACAATTGGTGTAAGGCCAATAATTCCACCACCGATACCATATCCATTTGGGTACGTTCCGGCTTCCAGCAGCCTCAGTTTAATTTCACCTACCAAAACATCCAATGCGGATATTACCGATTTAACCACACGGTTCAAGGCAATTATTCCGGATACCAATCTTTCTATTTCCTGCGCGATAGCGCAAACCAGAACGTATGGTTCTCCAATCAAATGACCGACAGTGTTTGGCTCAAGCCCGGTAACTATGAAATGACATTGGCTGCTTATTCCGATAGTCTCTGCTATACCAGTATTAAATACCCCGTGCAAGTTGCGCCGGTAGACACCATAGGCCAGTACAGGGTGAAGCAATTCTGTAAAACGGATCACGAGTTTTTGGAATTTGGTTTTTCGGTCTTTGGAACAACGGCCAGCTACGTAACCTGGGATTGGGAAACGTCGCCAGGAAATGTGATTTCCAAAGGCAGCGGAAACCCGATAGGGGTGTTTAAAAACGCCGCTGGACTCTACTACGGCACCGGACAGGTATACAATTGCGTTTTCATTGATTCTGTAAGCCTGAGCTGGATTGATCCGCCGAATGTGGCAAGTATGTCACTGAATGATACGGTTTGTGTTAGCGAATATGTGCAGTTTAGCGATACGCTCTTATCCGGCAACGTGGCTTCGCATATTTGGCACTTTGGCGATGGCGATACCAGCACATCACATAATCCACAACACTTTTATATGGAAGGCGACAGTACCTACTGGGTTACCCATCTTTCATACAATACACAAGGGTGTTACGACCTGGATAGCATTGCCATTTGGGTCCTTCCGGCCATTTCGTTTGATCCGTTGCCTGCTAGCTATACTGCAAGTGCTGTTGATTCATGTTATCTTAGCATTGGTCAAGGGCAGACAGGGGTAAGCTATCAATGGCAAGTGGATACGGGTTCAGGATTTGTAGATCTTATTGCAAATGCCAATTACCACGGAGTGAATAGTCCTGTATTGGTGATTAAGCCTCTCTTAAGCAATATGTCGGGAAACAAATACCGCTGCCAGGCATCAAATCCGGAATGTACAGAAAACAGTAGCACGGTTACCTTAATGGTTACGCCGGGAACAAGTGTTCAGGGTGCGACACTAGCGAATTTTAAAGTTTACCCTAACCCGGCTGAAGGCGATTTGTACATTGAGATGACGGAGTATTCCGGTATGGTTTCCGGACAAATTTTAAGCAGTACCGGACAAGTGGTGCAGCGTTTTGATCTGAATTCTCCTCTACACCATATTGACATTAAGAACTTGGCACCGGGACTATACCTCCTTCGTTTAGACGCGCAAGGCCCGGCCCTAAGATTTTTCAAACAATAGCCGTTTGTTGTGAAATACCTAAACCTTAAAAACACCCCAGCCCGTGGGGTGTTTTTTTTTTGTCAAGTAGGATAATCTAGTCATAGTTTATTGGTTGAGGCTAGCTCTTGTGAGCTTATTGCCTTAACTTTCGTTCATCTTAAGAACCTATTTTAAGCCTATGAGATTTACCCAATTGTTCAGGTGTTTGTTTCTGCTTGCACTTTTTATTTTAGCTTTACCTTCTGATGCTTCCCATGTGATGGGGTCGGAGATTTTATACGAATGCACCGGCAATGGCACGTATAAGGTGACTGTTAAAGTATACCGTGATTGCAACGGCATTAATGTGAGTCCATCTGCACTGGTGGCCAGATCAATGCTTGATTCTGTTACGGTAACAAACCAAACTAAAATCTCAGTAAAGGATATCACATTTGCTAGTAACGATTGCCAACTTAAGAGTAGATGTACTGGAACCTATCCCTATGGAATAGAAGAACATGTTTGGGAAATGAATTTGGACCTCAGTTCCTATTCTAACTGCGAGTGGACGCTGATATGGCAGCAGTGTTGCAGAAATGGTAATATCACAACTGGCCAAGCCAGTCAGAATTTTTATACCACGGCACAACTCAATAAATGCCTGACTACTTGCAATAGCTCTCCGGTTTTCAAAAATAGCCCCTCCGCAGTTACCATTTTATGTGTGAATCGAGATGTGGTATACGATAACGGCGCAATGGATACACTGGATCATGATTCGTTAAGTTACCACCTGGCAACGCCGCTTCAGTTCTACAATACCAATGCTACCTATTCAGGACAGTTTTCTCCTACTCGTCCTTTGACCTTCTGGGGTTATCCTAATCCGAATTTATTGGCACCCGCTGGTTTTCATTTGGATCCGGTTACGGGAATTCTGCGATTTAGACCGGTACAAATTAATCAGGTGGCCATTATTGTGGTGGAAGTGAAGGAGTGGCGAAATATCAACGGAACCATGACCGAGATTGGGAGCATTCGACGGGATATGCAGGTTATTGTGGCAAATTGCTCAAACAATAAAGCACCGCTTATATCAGGATTCAATTCGGCAAGAGTTTGCCCTGGAGATAGAATATGTTTTTCGATCCAAACCAATGATTTAGACGCAGCAGATTCGGTTAAATTGAGTTGGGACAATGGTTTGCCGGGTGCAAGTTTTACCACAACCAATAACATTAGTAGGTTACCACAAGGGGAGATTTGCTGGACTCCAGATAGTTCTCATGTTGACAGTTTACCGCATCGCTTTAAGGTCTTTGCCAAGGATAACGATTGCTTTTACAATGGAATATCGGAAAGAGAATACACGGTTTATGTGCAAGAGCGCGACTCGCAAATGCAGCTGAGCTTACAGGCCATTCCGGGAGATTGTGGCTATTATTATTTTTCGCATAGTAAGTCGGCAGAGTATGACGGGTATCAATCCTACTATTTGCTGAAAGACAGCACGAATACAGTAATCTGGAGTACAAACAGAGTGCGTGATAGTCTCTTCCTGAATCCGGGCACCTATACACTTTCCCTCCAAAGCACGGCCACCAATTTCTGTTTAGGAACTGCAAGCATTCAGTTTACGGTTGCAGACACTAGTACCCAAGGTCAATACAGCTATCTCGATTATTGCATCGGTTCAAGTGTAACCCTCAATACAAACCGTTTGATTAACCATACCATGTTGAATTATACTTGGTACCGGGCAAATGGAACATTAGACTCTTTAGGGTTTGGACAAAATTGGCCATTATCAGCTAGCGATTCAGGGCGCTTTCTGGCTAAAGCTAACTGGAACAATTGTGTTTTTGAAGATACATTTGACCTTGTCACTAGGCATGTGCCTAACATTCAACTTTGGAGCGATAAAGACACAATTTGTCCGGGCAGTGAGGTGACGTTCGGTGATCCGCATTATAGCCCATATCCTTTACAGCATCTCTGGAACTGGAATACGATAGACACCTCAACGCAAGATACGCTGAGCGTTCGTTTTTGGACAGCCGATACTAGCTTATGGGTTAGACTAGCTGTGCGGAATCCATATAACTGTGTTGATTTGGATAGCATCCAGATATGGATTTTAGCTGAGATTGAATTGGATACTTTACCTAATCTTTTTCTAACCCCTGCAGACAGTCAGTTACTTAGTTTAGGTGCTGCGCAAATTGGGGTAAGTTACCAATGGCAAGCAGATACAGGAACAGGTTTCTTTGATATACAAAACAATACCTTTTACAGAGGAGTAAATAGTTCGAGTTTATGGATTGCAAAGCCAAACAAAACCATGGATGGATACCGCTACCGATGTATAGCCCATCAATTGGAATGTACTGTTTGGAGCGATACGTCGACACTTTCTGTGAGCTCAGGAACTGCTGCTTTGAATCCGGAGTTTGAGCAGTTCACTGTTTATCCGAATCCGGCAGAAAACCTATTGTACGTGGATTACCCGGGGTTAACTGAGCCAATGAGTGTTCAGATATTTAATAATGCCGGTCAGCTTGTTCAGCGGTTTGAGTTAAAAACTAGTCTGCAAGGAATAGATATTAGCGACCTAGCTCCTGGAGTTTATTTCCTCAAGCTGGGCACTCCTGAAGAAATGGGTAAACGGTTCATCAAACAATAGAATACCCTCCTTATGCAGAGAAAACACCCCCGCCCGTGGGGTGTTTTTTTTGTTTTAGATAAACGAAATGTAGCTAGGCAACAGATACTTAGACGGTGGAGTCTAAGCTACATGACCCTATTCGAATCAAGTATACGCGTACTCCTGCGTATAGCCTTACTTATTTGTATACTCTTATTCTCGCTAGCTAGTGCACAAGCAGATCATGGCATCGGTGGAGATATCACCTATACGTGTTTGGGAAACGGAAAATACCTGCTCACTTTAAAAGTATACCGCGATTGTAAAGGCATTCAAGTAGGGCAGGAAAAGGTAATGGCTCGCTCAGCCAACACTACAGTTAACGTATACAGCCAAACCAAAATAGGAGTTAGGGATATCACGTCGTATTACAATTCTTGCCAAACAGGGAGTAGGTGCAATGGAGTTGGCATAGTTGGAACGGAGGAGCATACCTGGCAAATGACCTTAGACCTAAGTTCGTATTCTGATTGTGAATGGACCTTAATCTGGGAGCAATGCTGCCGGCAGTCCATGACAACGGTAAACTCTTCAGGTGGATTGGTGATTGAAGCCAAGCTGAATAAATGTGTGAGTCCATGCGATAATTCGCCTGTATTTAACCAAAACGCTGGAAAACTCGCCTACTTGTGCCAAGGAAAAGAGTTTGTATACGATTTTGGCGCTACCGATAGTTTGGACGGCGATTCACTTAGTTACCACCTTGTTACACCTCGCATTTCGGCTAGTAATTATGTTACCTATCAACAGTCTTTTAGTGCCACACGTCCGATCACCTTTATGGGATTCCCTGCAGCGACTTTGCCTTCGCCATGGGGCTTACATTTGGATTCAGTGGGCGAATTGCGGTTTACCCCGGCTGTCTTAAATCAATCCGGAATCATCAATGTGGAAGTGAGGCAATGGCGCATGATCAATGGAAACATGCAAGTCATTGGCAGTATCTACCGAAACATGATTTACATGGTAGTAGACTGTCCCGATAATGTGCCGCCTGTTATATCGGCTCCTAAAAGCATCAAAGCCTGTGTGGGCGATAAAGTGTGTATACCAATCTTAACCTCCGACGCCAATACTTACGACTCCGTTAAACTCAGTTGGAACCAAGGCATTGCCGCTGCCACCTTTACGCATACCAATGGAGCACAAAAACGAGCACAGGGTGAAATTTGCTGGACACCAACGGCTGGCGATATTAGTACTCAACCGCATCGCTTTACCGTTTCTGCTACCGACGACTATTGCAGCAATTCATTCACCACAACCGATACCTTCGAGATCTGGGTAGCCAACCGAGATTCATCCGTTCAAGCGGTATTGGATGTGCAAAATACCGGCTGTGGCATTTACCGCATTGACCATACTTTGCCTTACGCATACCCCGGGTATCAATCGCATTATGTGCTGCGCGACTCCCTCCATAGGATAGTCTGGATTTCAGAATTGACCACCGATTCGATCTACCTCAAACCCGGCAACTATTCCTTAAGTTTCAATGCTTCAGCCGATAACTTTTGCTATAGCTCCCAAGTGCAGGCTATCAACGTAGCCGGCATAGACAGCTTTGGCCAACACCGCAATTATATATTCTGTTTGGGAGGGAGTGAGGAATTAAGCTTGCCACCGCGGCAAGGCGATAGTATACCAACGTATTCGTGGTATTGGGAAGATCTAACACAGCAAGTTCATTATTTAGGTAAACGAAAAACCTGGACCATCCAGTCGGGGTATTTGGGACCTTTCTTCGCTCAAGCCAATCACTATAACTGCTTTATCAAAGACACCTTAGACATAACCTGGCATCAAACGCCGTATGTGAAGATTAATAATGTATTGGACCACGGCTGTATTTCAGAACCTATGGAATTTACAGCCGATACCAGTTTCAATCCAACCCCGATAGCCTCACATAAATGGTATTTGGGCGATGGAGACTCTTCGGAATTTTTAAACTTGATACACTTCTATACGCAAGCGGGAACCTATTTGGCCCGACATAAAACCATCAGTCAGCAAGGCTGCGTACACGAAGATACTTTGATCGTAACCCTTGAACCGGAGATTGTTTTAGATCCGTTGGCAGATTACCAATTGCGTTTATACGATTCGGCAAGCTTCAATGTGGGCTTTTACCATCCTTTGGCAGCATACCAATGGCTGGTGGATACCGGCCAAGGATTTATACCGCTCTTGCAAAGCGCATTTCCGGTTGTGGGGGTCAAAGATCGGTACCTCTTCATTTACAATGTGATCAAGAGTTTGGATAAAGCCAAGTTCATGTGCAGGGTTCAGTTATTGAATTGCGAAGCCTTTTCCGATACAGGGAGCATAGCCTTGGTCCCAGGCTTGGGCATGGAGTCTATCGCTCAACCCCAACTCACCATATTTCCTAGTCCAACAGCGGGACAACTTTTCATCCGTTACCCGGATTGGAATAGTCGGCTGGAGATGGAGCTCACCAATACAGCAGGGCAAGTGCTGAAACGGTTTAGCTTGGAAGGCAAGGAACAAAGCCTCAGCTTAAGCGATTTGCCTGCCGGGCTCTATTTTATTCGCTTTAAAGACAACCTAAGCGAAGCCCAGCCCGTTTTAAAACAGTAAGTTCTTTTTAATTACCTATAACCCAGTGAACACCCCCGCCCGTGGGGTGTTTTTTTTTTGTATCATTTGACTACATCGCTAAGGCATTCTTAGGTCACTTCCTTATCTTGCCTAGACAAAAACCTGAACCGCATGATTCGATTATACATCAATGATGAAACCTTTGCCGGCCAGATTCTAAACAAGGTGGAGCTGGAGTTTAAAACGGAAGAAATCACCGTTAAAGAACTCATCGCTCAAAGGGTAGAACAAGAGGTGGCTAAACACAATGCCGAAAAGAAAGAACGTTTTACTGGCTTTGTATCGCCGCAAGAGCAGGAGCTGAATCAGAAAACGCGAAAATTCAAACCGGTGGATGCCGAGAAACAGGTTTATGTGGCGCTGGATGCCTTCGCTAAAAACGGCTTTTTCATCCTGCACAACGAGCGCCAGCTCGAATCGCTAGAAGAACGCATCACCCTGCATGCAAACGATCATTTCTCTTTTGTGAAACTCACTCCTTTGGTAGGAGGCTAAGCATGGGTCTATTCAAAACACTGAGCAAATGGGTTGGGAAGTCCGATACCTCGCTCGATAAATCCGGGGAAGAATGGCAATTGCTTTCCCGCATACTGGTGGATTACAAATCCCTCTTTCCAAGCAGGCACTACTATGAACCCAAAGCGTCGCAAACGCAAGTCTACCAAAAGGAACTGGTAGAAGCAGGTTCAGAGGCTCGCTGGAATTTCCTCCTGTATTGCCTGAACTATACGCTCAACCGGTATATGCCTTATGCAAAGTTCTATAAGCTTCCGGAGGAGGAACGATTTGAAATTGAGATAGTAAAAAGCTGCTGCCAGAGTTTGTCGCGCCATAAGCTCGACTTGACCGAAGCGATGGTGGTGGAAGTAAGTGCCCTGATTACAGCAAACAGGGGCAAGGAACAGCCCAATTTTCAAGACCTCGGACTCAGTTACCTGGTGCAACAGATTAGCAGGCAGTTTAAAGGGAAAGCCTTACAGCCTGATACCCGCAAGGGACTGCAAGACTTGATTGCCTATGTTCAGAAGAATCACTTAGAATGGGGCAATGCGGTTAAGTCGAAAGACAAAATCATAGCGAATATAGAATTGCTGCTGAATCCTGCTTTGCTTGAACAACAGGAGACGGGCGCGGTCTATTTTGAAGGTGGAGCAGAAGATCTGCTGAACCAACAGCTCGACGCTTACCCTACAGCACAAAGGCAAATCTGGTTTGATATTCTTCGCCTCGCGTCTAAGGCCACGGCCTCCAAGCCTTCAGCTAAGTTTCTCAAAGAAGGCAAAGCCTTGATAGACCTATTGGGTAGCGAGGTGTTTACCGAACAATGTATGCTTTGGTTTAAAGGGTTTGCCGACAAACAAAGTGAGATTTACTTTAGCGATGACGACTACCCTAAACTGAAAGGGCTGATGTGGCTGCAAGCCGGACAAGAAAACGAAGGCTTAAGTTCGGCTCTGACGGAGTTGGTAAAAGTGGCCTACGATAACTATTCCTACGGCATGGGTGCCATTTGCAATGCCGGCTTACTTGGACTGGCTAAGCTCTCCGGTTTATCGGGATTGGCGGAGCTCTCGCGACTCAAAACCAAGTTCAAATTGGCGAGTGTTCTGAAACTGATTGATGCCTATTTAGACGAGGGAGCGAAGGAAAGGGGCATCAGCAGAGACGAGCTGGAAGACTCTGCCGTGCGCAGCTTTGAGCTGAAAGACGGTAAAAGGGTATTTGAATTTGGTTCGTATACAGCGGTTTGGAACTTGCAAGCGCGTGGAGCCGTGAGTTCATCTTGGTACAATGGCGAAAAAGCATTGAAGTCGACACCGGCAGAGGTGAAGGAGAACCGTGCAGCAGAACTGAAGGCCATGCAAGCCGAGTTTAAATCGCTTAAAGAAACCATTACAGCCCAGAAGGCCAGGCTGGAGCGTATGTTCCGTATGCCAAGGCGCATGAAGCGTGACTATTTCCAGCGCTATTTCGCTCAACATCCGCTGATGCAGTTCCTCATAGAGAAGCTCATTTTCAATGTGGAGATGGGGCAGCAGAAGCAGGCCTGCATCTTGGTGGAGGGGAAATGGCTTAGCAGCGAACTGAAGGAAGTGCAGCTGGATGAATCGGCCGAGCTATCCCTATGGCACCCGGCCATGGCCAGTACTGCAGAGGTGAAGCAGTGGCGCGATATGCTGATGGAGAAGGAGTGGGTGCAGAGTCTGAAGCAGGCTTACCGCGAGATCTATATCTTAACCGATGCCGAACTGAATACCGAGACCTATAGCAATAGGATGGCCTCGCATATCCTCAAGCAGCACCAGTTTGTGAGCATTGCCAAGCAGCGAAACTGGAAGGCTACTTTGATAGGAGCATGGGACTATGGCGATGCGATACCCACCCTGGACTTGCCGGAATACGGCCTTTATGCGCAATACGATATTGATATTGCGCATGGGTTGGATGAGGCATCGGCCATGGGAATCTATACCTATATAACCACCGATCGTTTGGAGTTTTATTCTACCGAAACGCGGCAAATCTTACCACTAGCTGAAATCCCTGCTGTGCTGTTTTCAGAGGTGATGCGCGACCTCGACCTTTTTGTGGCAGTATGCAGCGTGGGCAACGACCCGAACTGGATGGACGGCGGAAGAACGGAAGCGCTGGGCCACTACTGGCAGTCGTATTCTTTTGGTAGCCTGAGCGAAGTAGGGAAGAACCGCAAGGAGATTCTGAGCAAGCTGATACCGAAGCTGAAGATAGCGCCCTTATGCCGTTTGGAAGAGCGATTCTTGGTGGTGAAGGGCAAACTCAGAACCTATAAAATCCACTTGGGCAGTACCAATATTCTGATGGAGCCCAACGACCAGTACCTCTGCATTGTACCGGGTAGCACCAAAGAGAACAAACAGGTCTTTTTGCCTTTTGAAGGAGATAATGGCCTATCGATTATCATCTCCAAGGCCTTCCTTTTAGCCGAGGATGATAAGATCAAGGATGGCACCATCACCAGTCAGATTATGCGATGAGCACGCGCTACAATAAACATATCCTGCTGGAAGAGATTGGCCTGCTTGGGCAGCAGTCGTTAGCCGAAGCCAAAGTTTTGGTGGTAGGTGCCGGTGGATTGGGTAATCCCTTGGCTACCTATCTGGCTGCCATGGGTATTGGGCAATTGGGCATAGCCGATGGGGATGTAGTGGAGGAAAGCAATTTAGCGAGGCAGTTTGCCTTTACGGTGCAAGACCTGGGCAAACCCAAAGCCGAATGTCTAGCAGCTCGATTGAGGCAAAACAATCCGGCTATCCGTATAGAAACCATCACCTCCTTTCTTTCTAGCGATAATCTCGACAGCATAGCCGCAGACTATACCCTCATCTGCGATTGCACCGACAATGCAGGGAGTCGCCTTTTGCTCAATAGCCACTGCGCAACCAAGCATAAACCCTTGTTTTATACCGCAGCGGTAGGCTGGGAAGCGTATGCGAGTCTACTGCACGGTAAACAAGGCATAGGCCTTACTCAGCTCTTTTCAGAAGAAGCCTTGCGGGGGCAAGAGCAGAACTGCGCAAGTCTGGGCATCGCCGCACCTGTTTGCGGACAGATAGCCTCCTTCACCGCCAACGAAGTTCTCAAATGGATATGCCAACTCCCTGTAGCCATAGATGGGCAGCTCTTTGCATTAGATGGCTTGAGTGGAAGGAGTAGGTTTTTGAAGATTGGAAAAAGCTAAAGTAGCTTCTTCGCTATCTAAAGTATTGTTTGTTTTCAGTTTCGGTTTTAAAGGTGGTCTGGCTCATTTAAGTTATTCTTTCTGAATCAGGATTAGCAGGATTAAAGGATTTACAAGATTGGCTAACGCTAATAGTAGTTGAACTATCGATTCTACAATTAACAATCCTACAGTCCTACTACCGATTAGTATCGGGATATACAGTCCAACATCTAAACACACCCCCTCGATCCCCCTCTCGAGAGGGGGAAGTCCGAGATTTGTATTCAATCTAAGCCTGAAAGAAGGGGGTGTGTCGCGGATTAAGCGATTAACCTAAACCTGGAGAATTCGTACGATTCCATAATCATAAGGTTGTTCATTCATAGGCCACACTCTAGCTCTGTTTATAGTTAACTAAATCAGTCTAATTAGCCTCCATTCTCAATCTCACCCCCTTAATCCTAATTCTCTAAATCTACTCAATATTCAGTACTGATTTTGAGGGCTTTACAAGCTAAGTTCGAGTGAACTTAAATCCCTGCAATATGAAAAATCAATATTTCTTTACCATCTTATTAATGTTTGTGGCATTGAATGTCAATGCTCAGTTAGCAGACACTTCAGTAGAAATTTCAAAAAAAGAAGCTGAAGAATTGAAGGACAATGGCTTTACAATTAACATGAAAGTATTCAAGTTTGGAGCGAGTCTGGGTTTCAATTATTTAACTAAAAGTGTTCATGATGCTACACTTTCTCCAATAGATAATAGCTTAAGACTTCAAACAATTAATCCGGTGTCTTTTTTACTTTCAACCACAGTTATTGTAAACCCAATTAGCTCCTATTATCGAAAGCTTGATGCGAATAGGAAACCTTATGGTGATGTTTATTCTGTCCCCTCAAGATTATCATTTATTGCTACGGTTAACCTTGCTCAGTTTGGATCATCTCAAGCAACATCTTTTAACAAGAAAATTGACGGGGGACTCGGACTGGGAATTCGCTTAAATAATGATTTTCACCTTGGAATAACTGCGGAAATGATTTCAGTACGGCAACTTAGGGATTATATAGTGAATGACTTCCGTGATAAGCCAATTGTAGTTAACAATGAAACAATGAATGCTTTAGATATTACAGATAATCGATTGTTTGTAGATAAATACTATTTCGGGGTTTCTGTCAAGTTTATTTATGTTCTGGTAGGTAAACAACAGTTTAACGATTGATACTTACGGTATGTGAAGTTCTTGATTATATAAAAAAGTTACGGCAGGTTACCTACGTTAGTATTGCTATTCATTGCTGCTATTGGTATTAAGCTGCAAAGTAATTAACTTGAATTTTGATGAACTTTTTACGTGATCAATTGAAAGAGTTTGGATACAGTTATTTACCTAATACAAGTGAGGATGATTTGAAAACACATCTAAATCAATTAGGAAATATAATTGATGAAACAGATGTGATTGCCAAATCAGATAGTAAGAGTTTGGTTACATCTGATAAATACCTTGACTTTCATACTGATAATCATCTGGCTAAGTACATTGTTTGGCACTGTAAAGTTCAAGCAAAGGAAGGTGGTATTTCTTTGCTTTGCGATGCTGAATCGGTATTTGAGCGGCTAACAAATGAGGAGAAAAAAGAACTATCTGGGATTCATGTTTATGAACATAAGATGTATCCTGAAAACAGAAACTCAAACCCTATTGTAAAGACAGTCGATGGTGAAAATAATTTCTATTATTCCTTTTGGTTAGCTCGCGAAAAGTATAGAGAGCTACCTGTATTTAAAAAATGGAGAGAATTGATTCAGAATGCGAATCATATTCGAATACTATTGAATGTAAACGATGTTCTGATTATTGATAATCATCGCATCTTACATGGAAGAACTGAGATCATTGGTGAACGTTACCTGAAACGGTATTGGCTCAATCCTGAATACCTGCCGACACGAAAATTATATTCACAAACTTAAATATTAACCCATGAAAACACAGGCCATTCACACTGCTACGGATTTGATATTTCCGGATCCTATTAGTTCAGAACGAATTTCTTTTTTAATCAATATTAAAGGCATCGCCCCAGAGGTAGCGGAGTTGGATTTTGAATTAATGAAACAAAAGCTGCGCGATTCTGAAGAGGGAATGGGCTGGAATTTTGATCAGGTAGACAGCGCAGAAGTTGAGTACAAGAGATATTTGAATCTCTGTATGGTTTACGGGAAAGGGATTGTTCCAAACAAGATTATGGATCAAACTTGGCATTATCATATTTTGGATACAAGGTCATACCATAAAGACTGTGATAAGTTGTTTGGTGGATATATGCATCACTATCCATATTTCGGTATGCGAGGAGAACAAGATGCATTAGATCTCAAGAATTCTTTTGAAAATACCAAAGACCTTTATCTCGAATTGTTTGGAGAAGAGATGGCCAGAGACGAGCATAACAAGTGCTGGCACGACTGTGAAAATAGATGCTGGAATGCTTGTCCTTCTGAAAAATAGATTGACAATTAGTTGGTTAATATAGTAGCCATCACCCCCACAAACCTCTCACTCACCCAGCCCTCAATTACAGCGGTGGTTTTCACCTTGACCCAGCCGTCTTTGGATTCGAGGATTTCTACTACGTGGTCTTTGGGTAGGTGATTGCGCGGATTTTGTGATGGAGTGGAGAGAAACAACACCTATGCAAGGGGTTATTCCTCTTTAGGTCATGAGGGTGTCAAAGAGGGAAGGAGCTGTTGTTAGGAAATAGGCTTGGGTGTAGATTGAGGTTTTAAGTAGCTAGCCTCATGGAATTACAATATCGCGACGTCACTGAAAAGATCATTGGTTCTTCTTTTGAAGTTCACAAATTCTTGGGCAATGGCTTTCAAGAGGTGATTTACCAGCGGGCATTGGCTTACGAAATGAGGCAAGCGGGTTTAGACTTTGCGCGAGAATTGGAACAAGAGATTTACTACAAGAATCTCCCTGAACCCATAGGAACTCGACGGGCAGATTTTGTTGTTGAAGGTAAGATTCTTGTTGAGTTGAAGGCAGTGACCGCTCTTACCGATGCTCACCTAGCCCAAGCCCTGAATTACCTCAAAGCCTACAAATTAGAAATTGGCCTACTTATCAATTTCGGTAGCAAAAGCATGGAGTTCCGCCGCCTCATCCTTTCCCGCCCAAAATCCTAGATCATCAGATTTCCCTTCTCAATCCTTACAAATCCTTTTAATCCTCATCTGCGTAATCCGCGCAATCCCTATAATCCGCGATCCGTGTCTTCCGTGCAATCGGTCTAATTCTGTGTTGAAAACTGTATGCTTCCCCACCCAAAAAACTGCAGCAGTTTTACAAAGAAACTGTGCCTGTTTTGCTCCAAAACTGTGGCTGTTTTACTCTGAAACTGCGCCAGTTTTTCTTCAAAACTGTGCCTGTTTTACTCT
Source organism: Bacteroidota bacterium (assembly GCA_006226545.1). Lineage (GTDB taxonomy): Bacteria > Bacteroidota > Bacteroidia > UBA8524 > UBA8524 > M1806. Next base: position 48,470 of record SBGR01000063.1, read on the forward strand.
AAAACTGTAGCGGTTTTACCTCAAAACTGTGGCTGTTTTACTCTGAAACTGCGCCAGTTTTTCTTCAAAACTGTGGCTGTTTGGCTAATTATCTGCCTTGGTCATGTTATTTAGCAATTCTTTACTTAGATCGAATTTGAATTGTGAGTGTTAATCTTTTTTAGGTTAAAAAGTCTAAGTTATTTATTTCTTCTGAATGCTTAAATGTGAGAATATCATGCAAAATTCGGGCATCAGCGAAGTGTAAATCCTGCAAGTGTTCAAAGAAATTCATACCAAATATAGTAGATTTAGAATGGTGATTTTCAATTTCTAAGTATAAGAATAATGCCCATTTTTCATAGATAGTAAGTTGTGCTGAAATAAATTGAAGATATATATTAACATCAGATTTCAATAAACTTTGATTATTTTTAACCAAAATTATAGTTGCAATAATGGTATCAAAATAAGATTGGTTTTGATTAAAAAAGCTCTTTTTTAAATGAATGAGATAATTGTTCAGTAAGTACTTGAAATTCTCGTTGTAGATTTTGAAATTTCCAAGACGCTCAAGTTGTAATTGTTCTTCACTAAGGTTCAATTCGGACTTTACTAAATTCCACCATGTTTTATTTTGTTTCTCATAGACCTTTACAAAACATAATTTACCACGGCTACCAACTTTTCCTTCAAAATATTGTACGTATTCTAAACCAGTATGTACATTTCTTAAGAGATTAAAAAACGTATTCTCAAACCTCTGTAATGCTATCGTTCTGTTTTGCTCCCTGCTTTCTTGAATTGTCTGTTCAAGAAGTTCATGTTGAATTTTTAAATCATCGCGCTGAAGTTGAATTTCCTCGGCCTGTTTTTCTAGCTGAATCCGTTGAAGCCGCGTCGCATCAAGAAAGGCGATGAAGGCAAGTCCTGATATTACTGCTGCAAATATGCCATAGGCCTGAATAACCTCTATTGTTTCATGAAGGCACAAGAGCCATTTAATGAATGGGTAGTATAGAGCCGATAGGATAATCAATGGAATTATCCAGTTAACAGGTTGTCTTAAATAAGCGCGAATTTTATCCATCGTAATACGTAAGTTTGACTAAAGCAAGATACAAGGAATTCCCAGCCTGTTGAGAACTACGTCGGAATTTGTCGAGGCTCACGGCTATACTTGTGTTGAAGAATTATGGCAAAGACTAAGAAAGAACCTAAAGAGAAACCCATTGAGGTAAGTTTATGGGATGCGGCTAATAAGCTGCGGGGTAGCGTTGAACCGAGCGAATACAAGCATGTGGTGTTGAGTTTAATCTTCCTCAAATTTGCTAGCGATAAGTTTGAGGAGCATAAAGCCAAACTGATTTCTGAAGGCAAAGTGAAATACATTGAAAAGCCTGAGTTTTACAATATGAGCAACGTGTTTTTCTTAGAAGAGATTTCACGTTGGAGTTACATTGTAAAAAAAGCAAGACAGAATGATATTGCTTTAATCATTGACACTGCCCTGCACACCATCGAGAAAGACAACAAATCTTTGAAGGGTGCTTTGCCCGACAATTACTTTTCTCGTTTGGGCTTGGATATTACCAAACTGGCTTCCTTGATTAGTGAAATTGACAGCATAAATACACTCAAAGACAAAGAACAAGATTTGGTTGGACGTGTGTACGAATACTTCCTCAAAAAGTTTGCGATTGCTGAAGGAAAAGGCAAAGGAGAATTCTATACGCCAAAGACAATTGTGAATCTGATTGCCGAAATGATTGAGCCCTACAAAGGGATTATCTATGACCCTGCCTGTGGCTCCGGCGGTATGTTTGTACAGTCTATCAAGTTTATTGAAGCACACCACGGTAATAAAAAGGAAGTTTCTATTTACGGACAGGAATACACCAAAACCACTTACAAACTGGCAAAGATGAACCTTGCCATCAGAGGAATTTCTGCCAACCTAGGTGAAAAAGATGCAGACACTTTTACAGACGACCAGCACAAAGGCCTCAAAGCCGATTATATTATGGCAAACCCGCCTTTTAATCAAAAGGATTGGCGAGGTGAAAATCAATTGATTGATGATCCTCGTTGGCGTGGTTACGATGTGCCCCCTAAAAGCAATGCCAACTACGGATGGATTTTAAATATGGTGAGCAAACTTTCCGAAAACGGAATTGCAGGTTTTATATTGGCAAATGGTGCTTTGAGTGGTGGTGGAGAAGAATATAAAATCCGTAGAAAACTGATTGAAAATAATTTGGTGGAAACCATTGTGATTATTCCGAGAGATACGTTTTACACCACCGACATCAGCGTTACGCTTTGGATTTTGAACAAAAATAAAAAAGCAAGAACGGTTGAAATAAACGGTAAACAGAAAAACTACCGTGACCGTGAAAAAGAAATCCTGTTTATGGATTTAAGGCGTTGGGGACAGGAATTTGAAAAACAGTTTATTGAACTCACAGAAGAAGATATTGCCAAAGTAGCCGAGAACTATCACAACTGGCAACAAGCAGATTACAAGAAAACTTACAAAAATGTGCCTGAGTATTGCTACTCTGCCAGTTTTGAAGAAATACAGGCAAACGATTTTTCGTTGGTGCCAAGCAAATACATTGAATTTATTGACCGTGACAGCGAAATAGATTTTGACACAGAAATGAAACGCATCCAAAAGGATTTTAAAACCCTTTTGCAAGAAGAAAAACAATCGCAGGAACAATTGATTAACGCTTTTAAAACTTTGGGCTATGAGTTATAAGCGTATTGGCAATTATGTTCATTTGGTGGACAACCGCAATAAAGATTTAGCGGTTACAAGCTTATTGGGTATAAACATTACCAAGAATTTTATGCCTTCGGTTGCCAATACATCTGAAACGGATTTATCAAAATATAAAATCATTCAGAAAGGACAATTCGCATATAGTACAATGCAAGTTGGTAGAGACGAAACAATCCGTTTGGCTTTATATACAGATGATAAGCCTGCCATTATTTCCCCCGCTTATTTGGTAATTGAAGTTAATGATGAAAATGAGCTTTTGCCCGAATATATGATGATGTGGTTTCAAAGACCAGAATCAGACAGATACGGTTGGTTTATCAGTGACAGTAGCGTAAGAGCAAGCTTAGAATGGGAACGCTTTTGCGAAATACAAATCCCGATTCCTGATATTAACGAACAACGCAAATTTGTTGCTCTTTACAATGGCTTACTCACTAACCAAAAAACCTACGAAAACAGTTTGGCTGATTTGCAATTGATTTGCGATAGCTACATTGAAAAGCTGATAAAAACGAAAGAATCCGAAGCACTTGGTGAATTCATTGAGCAATCGGATGAAAGGAATAACGATTTGCAAATTGATAATCTTATTGGAATAAGTGTTAACAAGGTTTTTATGGAAACCAAATCCAATAAAGACCAACTTGACTTATCAAATTACAAAATTGTTCGTCCAAGGGAGTTTGGTTATGTTTCGGTTACATCAAGAAACGGAGAGAAAATTTCAATTGCAATTTTAGATGGAGAAGCAGGACTTGTTTCCAGTACTTATACAGTTTTCAGAGTTAAAGACACTTCTATTCTATTGCCCGAATATCTTTTCTTGTTTTTCAAACGGTCAGAATTCGACCGTTATGCAAGATTTCATTCATGGGGCAGTGCAAGAGAAACATTTGATTGGACTGATATGTGCAATGTAAAATTGCCCATTCCCGACATCAAAGTTCAAGAAGCCATTGTAACGATTTATCACACGTTGGAAACTCGAAAACGAATCAATGAACAATTGAAAAATACCATTAAACCACTTTGTCCGGTGCTGATGAAAGGTGTGGTAGAGAGTATGAACGAATATTCACAAGCATAAAACACAAAAAATGGATTTTAAAGAAGCATCAATAAACGCATTCATCAATGATTATGTAGAAAAGCTAAGACAAGGAACTGCAACCATTTTTCTTGGAGCAGGTATGTCAAAAGCAGCAGGTTTTGTTGATTGGAAAGGACTACTAAAGGATTTGGCCACTGAATTGGGTCTGAAAATAGAGGATGAACCTGATTTAATTTCTGTTGCTCAATTTCATAAAAACAAAAACAACAATCGGAATAAAATTGACGAGAAGATAGTTAATGAGTTTACTGATTCAGATGTTGAAACTGAAAACCATCGAATAATTGCGAGGCTACCCTTCAATACCATTTGGACAACCAATTACGATGACCTAATTGAAGACGCACATTCAAAAATTCACAAAAAGGTTGATGTAAAAAGTGAGGTTGATGACCTTTTTATAAATCGAGACAATCGTGCTTGTATTTTGTATAAAATGCACGGTGACAAAGACAAACCAAGTAAGGCTGTTTTGCTAAAAGAGGATTATGAGAAATATTACTACACTCACGAACCATTTATCTCGATATTAAACTCCGAGTTAATTACAAAATCCTTCCTGTTTGTAGGCTTTAGTTTCACAGACCCCAATATCAATTATATTTTTGGGCGACTTACTCATAGATATAGTGATAAAAGTAAAGACCATTACTGCATAATGAAGAGAACGTCCCTTGAAGATTGGAAAAATGTTCAAGAGAAATACGAGTATGAAAAGATAAAGCAAGACCTTTTCGTCAAAGAACTAAGCCGCTATAGAGTTCAAACAATATTCATTGAAAAATATAGTGATTTAACATTACTACTTGGAGAAATCGAAAGAAGGTTCAATTCACATTCGGTCTTTATCTCGGGAAGTGCTGCTGAATATGGAGAGTTTACCGAAAGAGAAGCACATAATTTTATCCATCTTGTTTCAAAGGAAATTGTCAAAAACAATCTAACAGTAATCAATGGTTTTGGGCTAGGCGTTGGTAGTGCGGTGATAAATGGAGCACTTGATGCCGTTTATTCGAATCCTAAAAAGTTCTCAGAAAATCAACTTGTAGTAAAACCTTTTCCGCAGTTCCCAAGCGGTGGTAAGGAATTAGGTGAACTTTGGGAAGAATACCGTCAAAATATGATTTCAAGGGCGGGTATCATCTTAATTCTGTTTGGGAACAAAAAGATTGATGATGGTTCAATTGAGTATGCTAAAGGAGTAAAAAGAGAACTTGAAATTGCATTATCAAAAGGTCTTTGGCCTATCCCTATTCATTATACTGGCTATATGGCTTCTGAATTATACAATTTCCTGCTAAGTGAATACCAAAATCACGGCATTCCTGAACAATTTATAAAAGAAGTTGGAGAGCTTAAATTTTACAAAGACGATATTCAAAAGTCAGTAAAAGAAATCATTACATTAATCAATAAAATTGTAAGCTAATGGCAAAAAAAGTTTTCTTCAGTTTTCACTATCAAGATGTTATTGACTTTAGAGCTAATGTCGTTCGAAATCATTGGCTGACAAAGCCGGACAGACAAGCAGCAGGATTTTTTGATTCATCAATTTGGGAAGATGCAAAAAAGACCAGCGATCTTGCATTAAAAAGACTAATTAACAAGGAACTACAAAATACTAGTAATACTTGCGTGCTTGTTGGAACAGACACTTTTAATAGAAGATGGGTGTCCTACGAAATAATGAAAAGTTTAGAAAAAGGAAACCATATTTTTTGTGTTCATATTAATTGTATCAAAGGAAAGGATGGGAAAACTAAATCTAAGGGTAACAATCCATTATATTATCTTGGTTACTCATTTAGTTCTGATGGAAAGAAACTGAATTTACACGACTATGTGGAAGGAAAGTGGATTAAGTATCCTGATTTGGAAGGTTGGAGTGTAAAAGAAGTTGGAGAAAAATATCGAAATAAAATTTATCGACTTTCCAGTGATTATGAAATCTATGATTGGGTTGACGATGACGGATATAATAACTTTTCTAATTGGGTAAAATAATGGGAAGAAAAATTTTTGTTTCATATAAATATTTTGATTCACAAGTTCAGGATTTAAATATTTACGAGGATAGTCTTTACGGTAAAATTAAAATCCAAACCACTGCAAGACACTACGTTGATAAATTAACTGATATTCTTGAAGATGATGACCACATTTATAAAGGTGAAGATGATGATGAAAGTATGGAAAGTCTTGCTGACTCGACAATTGGTTCAAAATTAGGGGATAAAATATTTGATAGTAGTGTTACTATTGTTTTAATCTCTAAGGGAATGAAAGAACAATTCAAAGCAGAAAGAGACCAATGGATTCCTTGGGAGATTTCTTACTCCTTAAAGCAACAAGATAGACAAGGACAAAAAAGCAAAACAAACGGAGTAATCGCAGTTGTATTGCCTGATGAGTTAGGTTCGTACTCTTATTACATTACCCATGACCCTGAGTGTAATTGTAGGATGCTTAACACCGGAATTTTGTTTGAAATACTAAGAGAAAATATGTTTAACGTTAAAAATCCAAACCGGAGTATTTGCAATGGAAAATGGATCTACAGCGGTGATTATTCTTATATCGATTCTGTTAAATGGGAAGATTTCATGGTGAGTCCTACAAAATATATTGATAAAGCAATTGAACTTAGGGATAGGATATCGGAATTTGATGTCGTTAAAAATCTGAAATAAGTATGAGCTATTTAAAAGAATCACAACTTAAAGGAAAGAGTAGGGCTTCCAAAGCTTACATGTCTCTTAATGAAAGTCTTCGAAATTTTAGAAATGAGTCGTCGTCGTATAAAACTAAAATATTTCTATCACATAAACATGATGAGACGGAATTGTTAGAAGGCTCTATTTCCTTCTTAAAATCATTAGGTGTAGATGTATATGTAGACTGGCTTGATGATGGTATGCCGAAATCAACCTCTGGTCAAACTGCGGTGAGAATCAAGGAGAAAATTAAAGAAAATCAGAAGTTTATTCTTCTTGCATCCGAAGGTGCCATAAACTCAAAATGGTGTAATTGGGAACTTGGCTTAGGAGATGCTGCGAAATACATAGATCATATAGCCATCTTCCCAATAGAAAAGGACTTTTCGAGTTTTTCTGGAAGTGAATATTTAGAAATTTATCCTTACATCTATAATATGGATAGCCTTGAATATTTTAGAGGCGAATACAGATCACCAGGAACATATGTTGTTTTTCCATCCTTAAATGGCAATAGCAAGGTAGTGCCAATTGCGCAATGGCTAAAACATAGATAATCTGTTTTCCTTGTAAAGAACCTTTATATGCCCGAATCCCAGAACATAGAATGCAGACAATCTTGGAACGACGATTACCTTAAATGGGTATGTAGTTTCGCAAACTCCATTGGCGGGCAGATATGTATCGGGATAGATGGTATCAGGATGAAGCTTATTTTGTATCCCAGTGATGGTGGTCAAGTTGGTGGTCAAGATGGTGGTCAAGTTGGTGGTCAAGTTGGTGGTCAAGATGGTGGTCAAGTTGGTGGTCAAGCTATGCGTCTTACAACAAGACAAGCTGAAGTATTAGCTCTTATAGAAGCTAATCCTGCCATTACAAGAAAAGAACTGGCTGATAAATTGGGTATCAATGAATCAGCAATTCAAAAGCACACTGATGCGATGAAAAAGAAAGGCGTACTTGAAAGAACTAGTGAAACTACTGGCGTCTGGATTATCAAAAGAAAATAATGAAATTCACAGAAGAACGTCTTGAGCAAACCTTTACAGAACTATTAGGACAGGAAGGCTATCCTCATTTAAAGGGGGAGGCCATCGTTCGTCACATAGAGGATGTGCTTATCGAGGAGGATTTCAAAAACTATCTTCAACAACGCTATGTCCGCCAAGGCATCACGCCAAGTGAAATCCAGTCTATACTGTTACAACTAAAGAGTTTTTCTTCTTCTGATTTATACGAAAGCAACAAGAACTTCCTAAGGCTCTTGGCCGATGGACTTATTCTCAAACGAGAAGATCGAAGTAAAAAGGACTTATACATTCAGCTAATTGATTATTCGGGATTAGACAGACAGCGTCAACCGGCAGAAGAAGACCTGCTCTCGATAAGTACTGATGCACTGAAAGACTACACCGAAGACCGTAACATCTACCGCTTTGTAAACCAACTTGAAATTTTCGGCACGGAAAAGCGCATTCCGGATGGCATAGTCTATATCAACGGCTTACCGGTAGTAGTATTTGAATTCAAAAGCGCCATACGGGAGGAGGCCACGGTTTATGATGCCTACAAACAGCTCACCTTGCGGTATCGCAGAGATATTCCGGAACTTTTCATCTACAATGCTTTTTGTGTGATTAGTGATGGTATCAATACCAAGGCGGGTTCCTTTTTCGCTCCCTATGAATTTTATTATGCTTGGCGCAGGGTGGCCGGTTTAGCCAAAGATGTAGATGGATTTGATTCCATGTTCACCCTGATACAAGGCATGTTCGATAAGACCCGCTTCCGGGATATTCTGAGGAACTTTGTTTACCTGCCCGATAACAGCAAAAAGGAAGAGAAGATAGTTTGTCGCTATCCCCAATACTACGCTGCCAGAGCCTTATTTAACAACATTAAACTCGCCCAAAAGCCCGGAGGTGATGGCAAAGGCGGAACCTATTTTGGGGCAACCGGTTGCGGAAAAAGCTTTACCATGCTTTACCTCACTCGGCTTTTGATGAAGAGTGAGTATTTCGCCAGCCCAACTATAGTGCTTATAACGGATAGAACGGATTTAGACGACCAGCTCTCAGCTCAATTCATCAACGCCAAGCATTTTATTGGTGATAATACCGTGGAAAGCGTGGAGAGCAGGGCGGATTTGAGAGCGAAACTTCAAAATAGGCAAAGTGGTGGGGTGTTTTTAACTACCATCCATAAGTTCACGGAAGACACCGAGTTATTAACGGAACGCGACAATGTGATTTGCATATCCGATGAGGCTCACCGCAGTCAGGTGAACTTAGACCAAAAAATCAGAATCACTGAATCAGGCGTAAGCAAACGCTATGGTTTTGCTAAGTACTTACATGATTCATTGCCTAATGCTACGTACGTTGGGTTTACCGGCACGCCGATAGATGCTACTCTAGACGTATTTGGTAAGGTAGTGGATGCCTATACCATGACGGAGTCGGTTAAGGATGAAATTACGGTGCGTATCGTCTATGAGGGCCGAGCAGCCAGAGTAGCCTTGAAAAATGGCGAACTGGAAAAAATTGAACGCTATTATGAGGAAGCTGCTGAACTTGGTGCAAACGAATACCAGATAGATAAAAGCAAACAAGAGACTGCTAACATGTACGCCATTTTGGGCGATCCGGATCGATTAAAAGCGATTGCAGAGGACTTTGTTAAACATTACGAAAGTCGTGTAAGCGAAGGAGCAACAGTAAAAGGCAAAGCCATGTTTGTGAGCAGTACTAGGGAAATAGCGTATGAGCTCTATAAGAATATCGTGGCGCTTCGTCCGGAATGGGCTGAAATCAGAGAAGCTGAAGAAGGCGCAGAGCTCACGGATAAAGATAGACGTGAGTTAAAGCCAATTGAGCGCATTAAAATGGTAATGACGCGTGGCAAGGATGATCCTGAGGAGATGTACAAGGCGCTTGGAACGAAGGAGGATAGGAAGGAATTAGATCGGCAGTTTAAAAACCCGAAATCCAACTTCAAAATTGCCATTGTGGTGGATATGTGGTTAACCGGTTTTGATGTTCCATTCTTAGACAGTATCTACATTGATAAACCCATTCAACAGCATAACCTGATACAAACCATCTCCAGGGTAAACCGCAAGTATGAAGGCAAGAATAAAGGTTTGGTGGTTGATTATATCGGAATTAAAAACCACATGAATATGGCCTTAGCCAAATACAACAAAGGCGATAAAGACAATTTCGAAGAGATTGAACAGTCGCTCGTAGTGGTTAAGGATCATTTGGATTTGATAGGCAAACTTCTTCACAAGTTCGACAACGCCTTATATTTTAAAGGAAGTCCTCTTGAGCAGCTGAACACACTGAACAATGCCGCCGAATTCGTCCAACAAACCAAAGAGATGGAAACCCGCTTTATGGGTTTAGTCAAGCGACTAAAAGCGGCATATGATATCTGCTCTGGTAGCGAAAAACTGACTCAAAGCGATAAGGACCATACCCATTTTTACCTCGCTATTCGTTCCATTGTTTTCAAGCTGACCAAAGGAGATGCGCCGGATACCGCGCAGATGAATGCCAAGGTGAGAGAAATGATCAAAGATGCATTGCTGAGTGATGGGGTAGAAGAAATCTTCAAGATGGGAGATGAGAATTCCTCAGAGCAAGACCTCTTTGATGCTGATTACCTTGCTAAGATCGAAAAGATCAAGTTGCCCAATACGAAGATTAAATTACTCCAACAGCTCTTGGCTCGGGTAATAGAAGAAATTCGGAAAGTCAACAAGATTAAGGGAATCGATTTCAGCAAGAAGATGCAAGCCATAGTGGAGCGATACAATGACCGTGATGCCAATGATATTCTACGAAGCGAGGTTTATGAAGAAATGGCCGAGGCACTTACCAATCTCATCTGGGATGTGCACAAAGAATTCAACGCGGGTGATGAACTAGGCATCGACTTCGAAGAGAAAGCATTCTACGATATCCTTTTGGAGCTCTGTGTAAAATACGATTTCAAGTACCCGGAAGATAAATTGATCAGCCTTTCAAAAGCTGTCAAAGACCTTGTTGATTCTCAGGCCAAGTATCCAGACTGGAACAAACGAGAAGACATTAAATCCGCCTTAAAAGTTGGTCTCATATTACTTCTAGATGAACACGGCTACCCACCTGTGGAACGCGACGAAGTCTATGTAGAGATATTCGAACAGGCTGAGAATTTTAAGAAGAATAGAACTTAGGGTTCCAGATAAAATCAGCTAATTCAAAATCAAAGTAAGTTACATTATCATGGCTAGAAATGAATTAATTAAAAACGGATCGCTTGGCGCAAGTGTTATTTTAATTATTCTACTGCTTATTTATTCCTTCACCCTTAAATCTGAATTGTCGGATTTAGAGTCAGAGTTAAGTTCATTAGAAGATACAAATGAGGAGCTGCGCCACCAAATAAAGGAATTATGGGGCGAGAAGGAAATGCTTTATAGCCAAGTCTCAAAGCTCAACCTTGAGAAGGAAGAGCTCCAAACGTATCTTGAATTGTATATGAATAATCCAGAACCAACGCAGACTTACTCTCGATATATTAAAAACCTTAAAGGCGAACTTGAATGGTATTCTGTATCCGGTAAAGATGAGATTTTATCATTTCTTGGGGCCAATTTCTGCATGCATGGGCCGAGTAAGTTGAATTAAATAATCGTGGCATATTCGTAAGCCTCCAGCCATCCACATCTTGAATTGAAATACGAGCATGCCTGACCTTGCGTGCATGGAAGATAGAGAAACAAAACGTGAGCGGATGTTTGCTATGATTGAGAAATATGAGCAAGGTTCAGAGTCACAAGTATCATTTTGTAATCATGTTGGGATAAAGATTCATTGTTTCCGGTATTGGCTGAATCGTTATAGGCGGCAAAATGAATCCGGTCCCGGCTTTGTTCGGGTTACTGGCGACTCATTTATTCCAAGCGTAGATATCGAGTTACGATTTCCCAATGGGGTTCGTGTTGGTTTAGGACAGCAACCGAACGTGGAATTGGTGGCACAGTTAATCCGTCTTTGGTAAGTCCATGTTTGCCTTAAGTTCCGGCCATGCGTATTTTCTTTACCGGCAAGCTACGGATATGCG
>SBGR01000067.1 GCA_006226545.1 Bacteroidota bacterium
TGAACTTCAATTTTTTGTTTTGACTTTAAACAGTCGTTTACTTTCTAATCCAGACCTCATAACCACGCTCTGTTGTTTAACTTTCCTCATCTATGGACTATGGTCTATGGTCCATGGTCTATTGTCCATCGTCTAACTCTCCCAAACCCTGTATTCCGCACTCGTTTCAAACAAGTGTTTCATGATGGCTTTTTCAGTTTCGTCGTAAGCTAAACCTCGTCTAGCCATCATTTTCTCGGCTACTTCATCCGCTTTGTTCAGGCTGAAGGTTTCAAATCCTTGCGCTCCACCCCAACTGAATGAAGGGACGAAGTTTCGAGGAAAGCCCGAGCCAAAGATATTGGCTGAAACGCCTACCACGGTTCCGGTATTGAACATGGTATTGATACCCGATTTGCTATGATCGCCCATCACCAAGCCGCAAAACTGCAAGCCGGTACGCGCAAAGCCATTGCGGGCATAGCTCCAAACCTTCACTTCGGCGTAGTTATTTTTCAGGTTAGAGTTATTCGTATCGGCACCGAGGTTACACCATTCGCCAAGAACGGAGTTACCTAAGAAGCCGTCGTGGCCTTTATTGGAATAGCCAATGATAACCGAGTTATTCACTTCACCACCCACCTTGCTGTGAGGGCCGATGGTGGTAGCGCCGTAAATTTTAGTACTGAGTTTCAAGGCAGCGTGTTCGCATAGCGCTAAGCCGCCTCTTACCACAGAGCCTTCCATCACTTCAGAATCTTTGCCGAGGTAGATGGCTCCGCTGCGGGTATTGAGAATGCTGCATTCAGCGGTTGCACCTTCTTCCACAAAAATGCGATCACCTAAAACCGTATTGGTGGAAGGTAGTTTCTGAGAGGTGCGACCAGCCGTGATACGGTCGAAATCGGCCTCCAATGCATCATGGTTCATGCTGAAGATATCCCATGGAAATCTGATTAATGTAGCGTCGCCTTCGTAGGTCTGGGCATCAAATGAACCAACAGAACTGCGCAAGTCTTGCGCTTGCTCAGCACTTCCTTTGGCTGCGAGCACAATGCCGTCTTTCACCAAAGATTGCCCGGCTTGGAGATTTTCGATGGCTTTGCCAATCTTCTCACATGGAAATAAACGTCCGTTAATCCAAATGTTTTCGCTAGCTGCGCGTAAAGGAAACTTCGTTTGCAGGTAGTCTTCGGTTAAGGATCCACTTTGACTCAAACCGTAAAACAGTTCCCATTTTTCCCGCAGTGTCAAGATACCGCAGCGTAAGTCGGCAGCGGGTCTGGTATAACATAGCGGTAGGAGGTGAATGCGTTGATTATCGTCGAAGAAGATTACGTTCATGCCTAGGGTAGTTTAAGGGCATGCAAATTAAGGAAAAGGCTTGAAACTGAGTTGCTAAATGCCTTGGCTTTATCCACGATTTGTAGACAGTTTGGGGCAATAAAAAAGCCTTCTCGGATGAGAAGGCTTCTTAATATCGGCATAGCGGAAAGCTTATTTTCCGTAACGTCTTTTGAATTTGTCAATACGACCAGCAGTATCCACCAAGTTGGCTTTACCGGTAAAGAATGGGTGAGATTTATGAGAAATCTCCAACTTGTATAAAGGATACTCGTTTCCGTCTTTGTAGGTAGTAGTTTCTTTCGTCTCAACTGTAGAGCGAGTTAGAAACTCGTAATCACATGACATGTCTCTGAAAACAACAAGTCTATAATTCGATGGATGGATATCAGCTTTCATTTTTTACTCTTTAAGGGCTGCAAAGATAAGATGAGAATTGTAAATAAAAAATAGGCCGATAAAAATTCCCTTAAGGTTTTTGAGGATGTAAATCGGCTTTGCTCTTTGGCCTCAAATGTTCCAGCCAGATAAAGTTGCGCAGACGTTGCTCAGATTCAGCAGGCAATTGGTCTATCGGGTAGTTTGTTCCTTTCGGCTCTTTCATGTAATTGATCTCTTCGGGTTTGCCTGCAGTATCCATCACAATTCGAATACTGCTGCAAGCCACCTTATTCATGGAACTCAAGGTTACAGAGTCGTCTTCTTGGAAATGAATGTTCTCGGCATTGCCTTCCACCAGAACAACCTGAATTTTCTTATTCTCAAACCAAGCGGTAATGGCATTGCCTTGAAGTTGGTTGAACAGCGGAGAATCGGCGTCTTGCACCACAATGGCATTTTGGTTAAACCAGGCTTTTTCAATCGACGATTCAATCACGCGCATGCGTATGCTGTCGGCTTTCATCTGTTGGCGTTCATTCCACAAGAGCGGCGCTCCTTCCATGTAGATCATGGAGTCTACCTGGCTGTAATGCATGCTATCGCAGAGGCCTTGCATGTCTTGCCTGAACATTCTTACGTTGCGGTAAGCAAAAATGGATTTCTGCTTGCTGCTATCGCTGATGCTTAAAAGGGTATCACCGGCAATGTGCAGGCTATCGTCATCCGATGCCACAGAAACCAGCGGCATCTGGGTAACCATGGCGCTGGAGGTATTCCGATTGTAGATACCATAATGCCCGGTTAAAACGGTATTGTTAACTGAATCGCGGAGAAACACATTTTTTATAGCGGTATCGATGCCGTAATCACCACCGTACATCAGGCTATCGGCCTTCAAATAGTATTCTGCATTGATTACATATGCATTGCGACTAAACCTCGCACGTTTACTATAGGTATGGTACCAGCCGTTTTCACAGTAAATGAAACCGTCTTCGCCTTGTATCGTAGTTGGCCCAAAGAAATAGGCCACCTTGCTCAGGGAATTGTAAAGCAGGGTATCCGATTTTAAAACGTAATCGGGGTTGGTCAAGACCACGTTCTTTTTAAATCCAAAAACTTTGCTGTTGGCATCGTAAGTACCAATCCTCGAATCGAGGATATTATCTCCGTTCACAATATGTCCGCCAACGGTATAATAAGCTATCCTGCTTTTTAAATCGTAATCGAGTTGTTCTGTGGTGAGGTTCATCTCGCCGTCGGTGAGCCGAACATTGTCCCTCACATAAGCCTTTTTCTCGTTGCCTTTGTAGTTGAGGTAACTGCTGTATAGAAAGAGCGAATCGTTTTCGTTGATCTGCACATTGCCAAAGGCTTCAAAGGAGTTATCCGCCTTATCTAGAAATGCCGAGTCGCAACGCATGGTGGCATTTTCTTGTTTGAAACGCACGTTGCCAACCAATTTCTGAAATTCCTTGCCACCCTTTTTGATGCCTGTTAACTCTTGGGCTCCAAGGATTTCAACTTTAGATTGTCCAAAGCCAATGAGCGAGCTGCAGAGAAGAATCAGAGACAAGAGGTATTTCATGCGTTCACAAAAGTATTGTTTTATGCTTACTCAATTGCCGACCTTTGCTCAGATTCTATGCCAGCGCTGCAACAGTACCTTGAGTTAGCTTATTTGGATGCCGGACTTCAATTGAACGATGAAGTGCTTCTGGCTTGCAGTGGTGGCAGAGATTCCATGGTGATGCTGGAGCTATTGCATCGAATGGGGTGCCGTTTTCAAGTGGCCCATGCTAATTTTCAGTTGCGTGGAGAAGCCAGTGAAGGAGATGAGGCTTTTGTGCAAGAGCGTTGCACGGCCTTAGGAATTCCCTTTCACAGCAAACGCTTTCCAACCCAAGACGAGGCCCATGCACACCACGAAAGCATTCAGATGGCGGCCCGCAGGTTGCGTTACCAATGGCTGTTTTCCCTGGCCAAGGATTTGGGCTGCAAAAGGGTTATTACGGCGCACCACGGTAGAGATCAAGCGGAAACACTTTTACTCAACTTGATGCGCGGAAGCGGTCCGGTAGGTTTGCAAGCGATGCTACCTGATAACGGTAAAGTACTGCGTCCCTTATTATTTTGTCCGTATGAACAGGTGGAGGTTTTCGCTAAGCGAGAATATGTGCAGTTCAGGGAAGACGCCAGTAATAGCGAACAGAAATACCGTCGGAATTTTCTACGGCATAGCATCTTGAAAAACTGGGAAGAGCGATTTCCCGGTACCATCGACCAGCTGGTAAAAAGCACCCAGTTGATGCAGGAGAGCAATGCCTTTACCCAACGTCAGCTTAAACAAATGGCTGAACAATATGTGGTGCAGAACGATGCTGAAATAAAGATAGATTACAGTTTATTTAATAATCCTGATGCCCATCTTTTAATGCGTCATGTATTGGAGCCTTTCGGACTAAAAGACCAAAGCAGCTTTATCTTGAAAGAACGTGCTAGGCCGGGGGCAATTTTTAGTTCGGAAACCCATGTATTGGTGGCAGACAGGGGAGCTTGGGTGATTCGGGAGGTGCAAGAAAAACCATCTGCACAAGAAATTTCTCCGGAGGAGTTGGTTCAGTTTGGCGATTACCATTTTGTACTTCGAAAACGAGAGGCAGATGAGCGTATGCCTTTGGCAAGCAGGGCCATTGTGTTAAGCGATACTTTGGTAAGCACCGGTTTATATGTTCGCTCCTGGCAAGAAGGCGATAAGATGCGCTGCTTTGGAATGCAGGGACAAAAGAAGTTGAGCGATATCTTGATCGATGCTAAAATCGACCGTCCTACCAAAGAACGGATTCCGGTCGTATGCAATTCAGAAGGTACAATCCTTTGGCTGGCGGGTATTCGCAGTGCGGAGGCTTTGCGACTCAGTGATGTGAACCTGGCAACTTGGGTTTTAGAATTAGTAGAACATGACCGTTAAAGCTTACAATCAACCGCTTAACCTCGGACTCCGTTTTATCTTGGAGGTATTCGGATTCTATGCCTTGGGGGCATACGGATTATTTGCTTTTGATTCGCCTTGGCATGTGGTAGCAGCAGCCTGTTTCCCGCTCACGGCAGCCTTGGTTTGGGGAATCTTTCGCGTTCCAAATGATGGAGGCACACCCAAAGTTAAAGTACACGGCAAAACTCGACTCCTGATTGAATTTTTGTTTTTCTCTTTTTCCGTAGCGGCCTTATTGGCCAGAGAAGAAGTGGCCATTGCCCTGGTATACGGAATATCGATACTTGGCCATTACGTGTATTCAAGAGAACGAGTGAAAGTGCTTTGGTTGAATGGCTTGCTGGAAGCTCCGTTTAATCCGGAGGCCTAAAAAAAAAATAGGGTCTGAAAGTGGGGATAACCCTTTACTTCCAGACCCATAGGTAGGGGCTCTTAAATGTCTTTATAGAAATACTTCCTGAAAAAACTGTTCCATTCTTTTCCAGGAGTTATCAGCAGCAGCTTTATTGTACTCCAGAGGCAAGCCAAAGGCTTTACCTTTTTCGGTAGCATGTGGGTTTGTGAAGGCGTGCTTGGCGTTAGGGTAGTTGACTATCAGGTAATTTGCGCCAGCAGAGTCCATTTCAGACTTGAATGCAGTGAGGGAAGCTGCATCCACCATGGGGTCGTCTTCTCCATTCAAGACCAACATTCTGGCCTTAACGCTGCCTGGCTCTGCAATATTTACAGCTCCGAGGCTGCCGTGAAAGCTAACAACAGCTTTCAAATCAGCGGATTGACGAGCCAAATTTAATACGATACCTCCGCCAAAACAATAACCAATGGCTGCAATTTTCGATTTATCGGTATGTGGATCAGACTCTAAAATGGCTCGAGCGGCATTAAACCTGGCTTTCGCTGATTCAAAATTTTTCATCACCTCGCCCGCAAAGGCTTGAGCGTCTTTCGGGTGTTCTGCCAGTTTACCATCGCCGTACATGTCTACCGCAAAGGCTGTATAGCCCAGCTTGGCCAGTTCGTTGGCAGAATTCCGGCTATGTTCATTGTGTCCCCACCATTCGTGTACTACCAAAATACCTGGTCGCTCTCCTTTTTTTAGCGAATCAAAAACGAGGTAGCCTTTCATGCTAACGCCATCTGATTCGTAAGTCACTTCTTTGCTTACAAGCGCATGCTCCACTTTTGAGTTAGCTGTATCCGATTGGGTTTCGCTAGGCTGGCAAGCGAAGAAACCGAGTAGACCGAAGAGAAGTACTTTTTTCATGTTCCGATAATAACATGCTAGAAGGAAGAAGGTTCTTTTCGGGCCGAGTATTTTATGCACACATAGGGGCATAAAAAAAGCTCCCGGTGAGGGGAGCTTCGGTTTTAATGTTTTCAGTTTTAGAACGGTAGATCGTCTGATTCGCTAGAGCTAAAGTCGATGCCATCATTCTCGGAGAACTGCTGCGGTGCTTCAGCGAAGTTGTTACCGTCTTGAGCGCCTTGCGGAGCTTGTAATCTCCAAGCGCGGGCTTCGGTATACCAGCGGCCGTTGTATTCTCTCGATTCTAAGTTCAATGAAGCTTGAATGAAGTCACCTTCTTTAAAATTACCCAGCGCATCTACTTTATCGCCCCAAAGGGATAAGCAGATTTTTTTCGGATACTGCTCAGCGGTTTCAATTACGAATTCTTGTTTTTTCCACTCGCCACGGGCACTGGTTCCAGTTACCACGTCCATTTTCTGAATAATTCTTCCGGTTACATCTAAACTCATGATTCAAAAGTAATACAGGTGGAAATGCATTCCTAGAAAGAGTTATCACCCGAATGTCAAAAACTCAAGACGCTGCGCAGACCTTTGTTCATGCACCTTCTGGCCGTTCCAAACCAAATTTCCGTTAACCCAAGTTGCGCGAATTGTGGATTTAAATTGGTGCCCTTCAAAAGGCGACCATCCGCATTTCGACAAAATATTTCCACTTGAGACGGTATAGGGTGAAGCAGGATCTACCAGGGTTAAATCAGCATGGTAGCCTTCTCGGATATAGCCGCGGTCTTTGATGCGGAACAGGATTGCCGGATTATGGCACATCTTCTCTACCACCTGCTCTATGCTAATTTTGCCTTGCGCCACAAAATCGAACATGGCCTGCACTGCGTGTTGTACAAGCGGTCCGCCGGATGGGGCAGAGGTATAAGGAGCTATTTTTTCCTCACGCGTATGCGGCGCATGGTCTGTGGCAATCACGTCGATGCGACCATCCAAAAGTGCTTTCCATATCTGCTCGCGGTCTAGGGCTGTTTTAACGGCCGGATTCCATTTGATGAAACTGCCTTTTTCGGCATAGTCCTCATCGCTAAACCAAAGGTGATGGATGCAGGCTTCTGCTGTAATCCTCTTTTCACTCAGGGGAATAGTATTTTCAAACAGTGCCGTCTCAGCTCCGGTGCTGATATGGTAAATATGCAAACGCGTATTGTGGCGTTTCGCTAGTTCAACCGCCGAACTGCTGGAAAGGTAACAGGCCTCTTCCGAGCGAATCTCCGGATGGTATATCATCGGGATATCATCGCCGTAACGGGCCTGGTAATGCGCTAGGTTCTCTCTAATGGTAGCCTCGTCTTCGCAATGAGTGATGATCAAATGAGGTAGTTCAGAGAAGATCCGTTCCAATACCCGCAGGTCGTCAACCAACATGTTACCTGTAGACGATCCCATAAAGACTTTGATGCCGGAGAAGGTGCTGTAATCGGCTCGGAGCAAGTCTTCAATATTGTCGTTGCTCGCGCCCATGTTAAAGGAGTAGTTGGCGTAGCTATCGCGCGCTGCGATGGCAAACTTGTCTTCTAAAAGCTCACGGGTGGTTGCTGCAGGTTTGGTATTGGGTTGTTCAATATACGTAGTTACTCCGCCGGCTACGGCAGATCTCGATTCGCTAGCAATGGTGCCTTTGTGGGTTAGGCCGGGTTCTCTGAAATGCACCTGATCATCGATGATGCCGGGAAGGAGAAAATGACCCTGTGCATCGAATTCAGTTGCGACAGCATGAATGTTCGCTCCAATTTTTTCGATGCGTCCGTTTTGAATTAAAACATCGCCTTCAATGATTTGGCCCTCGTTCACGATTCGGGCATTGCGGATGATCGTTGCACTCATGTGCGCAAAAATAGCAGCCGCATCGCGACTTGCCAAGTTAAAAGAGTTGCCTTGGCTGAGCGATGTTCATGCGGAAGCCGAGACGGAAGATGTGGTTCTTCTGAATGCTTTCCAATTCTTTGATGCGTGCCTCCCGGAAAAGCCAAGCCGCTTCAATCCATACATTGTGGAATACCATCCACGAGGCTTGCAACTCAACAATATTGGTTTTCTGCAAAATGCCTTGAGCGATGTTATTGCCGTATTCTTGCTCGCGGTCGAGGTAGGTCTTGGTTAAGATATTCCCGCCCCAATTGCTGGTATCGTTGTCGAGGCCTTTCTCGTTGTGAATCCAGATGAGGTGCAGGTGAAGTTTCTTCAAGGTGCGGTAGCGCAAAATGGCGATATGCTCGCGGAAGTTTGCGCCAAGCGGATGGCCCAATGGTGTATTGAAATGCGTATAGTTCTGCGAGGTCTTAAAATGGGTGAAGGTATAAGGCCTAACCACGTTGAACTCGTATTGGGCATCAAGGTTAGGAATGAAGAAGGCATCCACGTATTTCAAGCCAAGCTGAGCCGCGTATTTGTTTCCCCACCAACCTTTGTTATCGGTGTATTCGCCAAACTTTAATTCATCTAAAGTAAGCTGGCCATACAAGGAGAATCGCTTCAAGAAATTCCATTTGAAATTGGTTCCAATCATGGCATTGTCTGAACTGTTCAATCCGTGTTCTACAGAACGGTAGAATATGATGGGATTTAAGTAATTGAGTTCAAATCCACGGTTTACACCATTGCTGTCGGTGCGGTCAAATACGATGGTCTCAAACAAACCCACTTGCAGGTTTTTAAAGAGGTTCATCGATAAATGGTGCATAGCGATGTACTTCTTTTTGGTGAAGGTGAAATCGCTTCCTCTGTCGCTCACCATCTCAGCAAACAGGTTTTGGTAGTTTAACTTCCAAACCTTTGTATTTACTTTCAAGAAAAGGTATTCTTTCCCAAAATCGCTCAAAATCATGCTACGGTAGCCGTCGCCAATAAAGTTACGGTCGTGGCCAAACTGCATGTGTATGTTTTTGATTGGTGTAAACGTGATATATCCACGGGCTTGCAAGAAGTCGTAGCCATTCCCTTTAAAGCCTTTAGTCAAACCAGCGGATGGAAATACCCCTTTCGCTAAAGAAGTTTGGTCTCTTAAATAGGACGCAGCCCGAGTCTGATTCTCGGTGAACATGGTATAGAAGCCCAATTTCTTGCTGATGCTTCCTCTCACTTCCACACCGCGGGTATTGGTATACAGGTCTTCGCTTTGTCCCCAATCTCTGCCGGCTTGCAAGTTTAGAATGGGGTTGACAAACACCTCAAAATCTTCACTTTTATGCGAGAGTATGGCCAACTGACTTGGGTAAATAAATCCAAACAGCGGCTTACGTTTGCCTAGTTCAGACCCGCTCCAATCGGCATTGTCCAATAAGAGGTAATCCAAGAGTCGGTAGTCGCCTACGCCCAAACGGTTTCCACTTACCGGGTATTTCACCGCGAACTTGGCAAGCTGCTCTCTAGAAATAGGTTGAATCGAACTGTGGAAATAAGGTGAAAGTTGTCCCGACTTAATCTCTAACCGCTGAACGAGGTTATAATACCATGCATCCGTTGGAGCCATCGCACTTTGTGCCTGTAATCCAAAATAGCTGCAAAGGGCAAACAGGGTAAGAAGGAGCCGATTCATGGCACGAAGAAAACGAAATTCCGAGACAAACAGTTCAAGTCTTTGTGGCTAAGATTTTAGGCAACGACAAAATCCCAAGCCTATATTCTCCGTTCTGCTACCATACTGTCTGTGCTTTTCTTATTTTTGAGCGAATGAAATTTCTGTATCCTGAATTTCTCTGGGCCCTCGGTGTTTTAGCGATTCCGATTTTACTGCATCTCTTTAATTTCCGTCGATTCAAGAAGGTCATTTTTCCTAACCTCCGTTTTTTACAGG
Source organism: Bacteroidota bacterium (assembly GCA_006226545.1). Classification (GTDB taxonomy): domain Bacteria; phylum Bacteroidota; class Bacteroidia; order UBA8524; family UBA8524; genus M1806. Next base: position 9,810 of record SBGR01000067.1, read on the forward strand.
AGGTTCAAGTACAGAATAAAAGCAAACAACAGCTGAGAAAGTGGCTGGTCTTAGTGGCCCGCTGCCTCATGCTCATCTTTTTGGTATTGGCCTTTGCTCGTCCTTATTTCCCGGGTCCACAAGCAGAACAAACTTTTGCAGGCAACTTGGTGAGCATCTACCTCGATAACTCTTTTTCCATGAATGCCCAATCCGATCAGGGTGAATTATTGGAGCAAGCAAAGGAGCGCGCGCGCGACCTAGCCAAGGCCTATGCTGCCAACGATCGTTTTCAACTGTTGACCAACGATTTTGAAGGCCGTCACCAACGTTTTGAAAGCAAAGAGCGATTCCTGCAGTGGGTAGACGAGGTGCAGCTTAGTCCGAAGTCGAGGAAAATGAGCGATGTTTTCGCTCGCCAAAAAGACGGATTGGAATCGGAAACCAGCGATTTTAGAAAAGTGGCGGTACAAATCTCCGATTTCCAAAAGTCGCAAGCCAACGCATCCGAGCTGCCCGGCGACTCCACTATCAACCTCTATCTCCTTCCTTTAACGGCCAATAGCCGAGACAATATCAGCATCGATAGTGCGTGGATTTCAACGCCGTACGTTCGTGCCGGCGAAGCACTTAACATGCGGGTCAAACTCAGCAACAGAGGCGAAACGGATATCAGCGATCTTAACTTGGTACTTAAAATCGCCTCCGAACAAAAGGGACTGCAAAACCTCAACTTGGAAGCAGGCAAAGAAGCGGAGGTGGAAGTCAATTTCACCTTGGATGCGCCGGGATGGTATAGTGGGCAACTTGAGATACAAGATTACCCGGTGGTATTCGACGATCAGCTTTTCTTCAGTCTGAAGGTTCAGGAGCAAGTAAAGGTTTTGGTGATCAATGGAGGAGCGTCTTCCAAATACATCAAAGGCGTATTTGCTACCGATGCTTATTTCTCGGTAGAAGAAGTAGATGCTCGCGGATTGGACTATGCACGTTTCGCGCAAGCAGATTTGATTGTAGCCAATGGAATCGAAGAGTGGACTAGCGGACTTCAAACGGAACTGAACAAATACCTGGAACGTGGTGGTGATATCTACTTTATTCCCTCATCGCTCAAAGCAGATGCGGCTAACAATTTTTTGACTGAAGTAGGTGCAGGAGCCTTTGGTCCGCTGCAAACCCAAAGTCTGAAGGTGAAAAGCCTGCAAGCTGAACATCCACTGTTCCAAGACATACAAGAATCGGCTAGCCAAAACACGGCCATGCCGGTCATTAAAAAAAGCTATCCTTTGGGAGCGGCTTCGGCCTCGGCCAGCGATTTAATCTTATTGGAAAACGAACAAGCCTTATTGCGCCATACAGCCTATAAAAAAGGGAATCTCTACCTGTTGGGCACCGGACTGGAAGCGGAATGGGGCGATTTCGCATTGCATTATTTGTTTCCAAGTACACTATTACGTTTGGGTATTTTCAGTAAAGAAGTACCCGCGTTGTATTATGTATTGGGTGAATCGGCCTATGTGCCGGTAGATGCTGAACGAAGCAGCGATAAAGTGCTGTTTGAGCTGGAAGGCAATGGACTCAAAAGTGTACCTGAAATGTTGGTGCGCGACAAAAAGATGTTCATCGGGGTACAAGAGCTATTGAGTCAATCCGGGCTCTATCAACTAAAAGAAAAAGACAACGGTCGTTTGTTGGCTGAGTTGGCGTTTAACTATGCTAGAACTGAGTCGGATATGGAATACAGCAGTTTGGAAGAACTGAGCGCCATCGCTGCGCCGGGAATGCACATTGCGGTATTTGATGCTTCGCTAGCCAGCGTAAGCGAACGGCTGATTCAACAAGACGGAAGTAAACAGCTGTGGAAACAAGCTCTGCTTTTAGCCTTGCTCTTTCTCACAATTGAAATACTTTTGCTAAGATTTCTAAAATAAGACACATGCCAATTCTTCTTCGCCAAGCTCGCATCATCGACCCGAAATCAAAGTTCCACCAGAAAACATGCGATATACGCGTTGAGAATGGAGTGATTACCGCCATAGGTGATAAGTTAGATTCATCGGGTGGAGATCAAGAGATTCAAGCCGATGGACTATGCGTGTCTCCGGGCTGGCTCGATATGAGAGCGCGTTTTGGAGAGCCGGGATTTGAATACAAAGAAGACTTAAGAAGTGGAGCTCAGGTAGCCGCTTCGGGCGGATTTACTGCCGTGGCCCTCTTACCCGATACCGAACCGGTAGCACAGACCAAAGCCGATATTGAATTCATCGCTAATAAATCCAGAACCTTAGGAGTTGATGTTTTGCCTTATGGCGCTTTAACCCAAGATTTGGCTGGTGAGGAGATCACCGAAATGTTCGATATGCAGAACTCGGGAGCTGTGGCTTTTTCTAATGCAGGCAATAGTGTGAAAAGCGGCACCATGCAAAGAGCACTATTGTATGCTAAAGGCATTGATGGCCTCATTCAAGTTTTGGCTCAAGAAGGAAGCTTGGTGCGCGGCGGACAAATGCACGAAGGTTATTATAGCACCTTACTCGGATTGAAAGGTATTCCGGCACATGCCGAAAGCATTGCCATTCACCGCGATATTGAGCTGCTTCGTTATACGGGTGGCAAACTGCATTTCAACCTGATAAGCACTGCTGAGGGTCTTGATTTGATACGCCAAGCGAAAAAAGACGGACTGGCTGTGAGCTGTGATGTAGCGGCCTATCAGCTTTTGCTAGATGATAGCATCATGGAAGATTACAATACCTTGTACAAGGTGTTCCCGCCATTGCGCGATAAAAACCATGTGGAAGCCATGAAAGCAGCGGTATTGGATGGAACCATCGATGCCGTAGTGAGCAACCACCATCCGGAAGATCCGGAACACAAAGACGTAGAATTCGATTATGCCGCTTTTGGCATGTCGGCCATGCAGCAGACGTATAATATTTTGCTTCTAGCGATGGGAGACCAACTTAGCGATGAACGTTTGGTGGAATTGCTTTCGCTAAATCCACGTGCTTTGCTTAACCAAAACCTGGATAGCATAGCTGAAGGAGCTGAAGCGAATTTGACGATGTTTAGCCGCAGTATGAAGACACAATTCAGCAGCGGAATAAACAAATCGAAAGCGCGCAATAACCCATTTTTAAATGCCGAGATGCCGGGCAAGTGTATTGGCATCATCACTAAAGGACAAGCACAGATTAACGCATGAACAATATTCTTCCGCCGGTAAAAGAGGCCTTGGTGGCCATGATCAAAGGATTTGCCGATGGGCATGACCAAATAAGCAAAGCGGATGCTGAGAGCTTCCAGAATGAGCTGATTCCCCTGTTTACACAGATTGGCGATTTCCCACGCAAGATGAATGATTTACACGTCATCATCCGCAATAAGCCGGTATTTGCGCCTTTGGAAGAATACCTATTCGACTTGCTCATGTTGAACTTCATAGGCTCTGATTCAACCAAGCTGGATCCGGATTACCTGGAGTCTGAAGAGTGGATGAAGATTGAAGACGACACTGCAGACAGAGGATCAGAATTGCTGAATATCTTACTTTACATCACTGAGGCAGCCCAAGAAGAAAGAGCCATTGATTTGGCTGATTTCTTAGAGGAGTTTTTGCTGACAGACGATGAGCTTTACCAAGATGAGTACTTCATTTACGAAGAAGTAATTCGCCAAGCGGCCTTAGCCGATTCAAGCATCAACGAAATTGTGAAAGCGGGCAAGCAGGTGAAAGCCGATGAGCTACAGGAATTGTTTATTCCTATGATGACTTTCTTCAATGCCGTTGGCAACGAAGAATCGAAATACAAAGCGTTGCAAGAGGAAGCCTATAACCGTCAGGTGAACTTAGCCATCCTTTCTGCCTTGCAAGCCTACCAGTCGAGTTTTTAAGTATGGCGAAAGATGAACTCAAATCGGTAATCAAACAATTACCCGATCTGCCGGGAGTATACAAGTACTACAATGCAGAGGATGAGATCATCTACATCGGTAAAGCCAAAAACCTTAAAAAACGCGTTTCCTCTTACTTCACTAAAAAACACGATAGCCGAAAAACGGCGCTGATGGTGAGTAAGATTCAGCGATTGGAGTTTACCATCGTTGAATCGGAAGTGGATGCACTTCTGCTGGAAAACAGCTTGATTAAGGAGTTTCAGCCTCGCTATAACATTAACCTCAAAGACGATAAAACCTATCCCTTTATTCGCTTAACCAAAGAGCGGTTTCCAAAGATTTTCCCAACCCGACAGCCGGTCAAAGATGGATCAGAATATTTTGGTCCCTATGCCTCCGGACGAATGATGCATACCATCTTAGACATGATTCGGCAGCTTTATCCTTTGCGCAATTGCAACCTGAATTTGAGCGATGCCAACATCAAAGCCGGGAAGTTTAAAGTCTGTTTAGAATACCATATTGGCAATTGCAAGGGACCCTGCGAAGGACTGCAGTCGGAAGCCGATTACATGGAATCGCTGGAGCAGGTGCGTCGAATTTTGAAAGGCAATATTGGTGAAGCCGTGCAGCACCTCAAACACTTGATGCAGGCGGAGGCCGCTGAGCTTCGCTACGAACAAGCAGCCCTGTACAAACAGAAGCTTGATATGCTGGAAAACTACCAAAGCAAAAGCACGGTAGTGAGTCAAACCATTCACGATGTGGATGTATTTAGCATTGCAGCCGATGAACGTTATGCCTTTGTCAACTTCATGAAGGTGGCCAACGGTATGATTATTCAAACGCAAACGGTAGAGTTGAAAAAGCAACTCGACGAAAGCAAAGAAGAGCTACTCGCTTATGCTATTGTAGAGATGCGAAATCGTTATAACAGTACCTCCACGGAAGTTATTGTTCCTTTTGATATAGACATCGATGGCCTGCGCTTTACCATTCCGAAGTTGGGCGACAAAAAGAAACTTCTAGAGCTGAGTACCAAAAACGCGCTGTTCTACAAAAAGGAGAAACTGGAACAATACGAACGCCTCAACCCGGATGTGAAGGTAGAGCGGGTGATGAACCAGATGATGCAAGACCTGCGTTTGACCGAGCCTCCTTACCATATCGAGTGTTTTGATAACTCCAACTTGCAAGGCACTAATGCGGTTTCGGCATGCGTGGTATTTAGGAATGGCAAAGCCTCCAAGAAAGATTACCGGCATTTTAACGTCAATACGGTTGAAGGTCCTAACGATTTCGCAACCATGAAGGAGGTTTTGCACCGCCGCTACGGACGTATGTTGCAAGAAGGGGAGAGCCTCCCTCAGTTGATTGTGTTAGACGGGGGTAAAGGACAGTTGAGTTCCGGGGTGGAAGCACTAAAAGAAATAGGCATTTACGGCAAAGTAGCCATCGTGGGCATCGCTAAACGATTGGAAGAAATCTATTATCCGGAAGATCCAATGCCGCTGTATATCGATAAGAAATCGGAGTCGCTAAAGATCATTCAACAGATGCGCGACGAGGCCCACCGTTTTGGTATTACCCACCACCGTAACCGACGAAGTAAAAATACCTTTAAAACGGAACTCACTGAAATCAAAGGCATTGGTGAGGAAAGCAGCCGTCAGCTTTTGGCGCATTTCAAGTCGATTAAAAAAATAAAATCCGCTTCCTTGGCTGAGCTGGAGTCTGTTTTAGGCAAGGCAAAGGCTAAAATTGTTCAGGCGTATTTTCAGCAGGCGGATCAAGCTTGATGTATTCGTAATCGCATCTAAAATTTACCGGCATACCTAAGTAATCATAGTCGAAATGGGCATGCAAAACAACTTGTTCGCCTTTGTCTTTCTTACGACGAAGGTTATCGTCGTTCAACCCGAAGAACTTGGCTTGATGCATTTCTTTAGGCAGTCCTTCCAACTCGGGAATAGGGCAATAAACCCGGCAGTTCAAATCAAGAATTCGGTCAATATGTACTTCTTGTTTCGGACCTAGGTAATGCAAGGCAAAGACGAAAATCATACATAAGCCCGCGCCATGCATAATGCTTAGAATGAGCTTAGGCCAGGCTCTACCGTGTCCGATAAGCAAAGGAAGAAGCTGGGTGCTGAATCCGTAAATTAGTCCGCCATAAAAACAATACTTCGCTAGCCAAGGTGCAAAGAGTCCGTTTTTAGCCGCAATCAGCGAAAATGGAATCAGCGCTAAAAATACAGAAAGGTCTAAGGCATTGCTGGTACTTTCCATGCTGCCTTTTTGCATGAAGCGAAAGACGATGGGGAAACGATCGGTTTTTTCGTTTCTATTGCTTTCATCGTCGAAATGTTCGCTCAGCTTATAATTGGTTTTTCTGTTTAAGGGATCAAGTTGGAGCAAGAGGCAAAGTTCTTGGAACATGGCCGGAAAGCGAGTCTTCATTTCTGCAGCCATCTCAAAGAAGTGCACCACCGTTTCGGCCATAAAGGTCCTTTCATCGCTTATGGCATCTTTACCCCAAAAGTCTTGGTCTTCTTTGCTTAGGTGCAGGTAGTCGGTATAGAGATCAGACAATACCTTTTCGATATAATTATCGAATAGACGGTCTTTGGTTTCATCTTCAAAGGCCATCTCCAGTAAAATCAAAGTCATCGCTTTCAAACCGGGATGGTAGCCATCGTGATCATTGGCTTCACCACCGAGTAGGGCCCTCATGCTGATTTTCAATTCGCGGTGGGAAGGGAGAAAGATATAATCGCCAAAACCTCTGCTTTTACTGTAGGCATGTTCCTTTACCAGAAAGATTTTTTTAAGGTATGGAAAGCGAAAGGAATCCAGTCCGAAGGTTAGCTGTGCCGCCGCAGCTGAAAGTGGGTAGATCAAGCGAGGGTCTTCGCCCAGTTCATCGCTCACAATTACTTTCCACTGCTTTTGTATGGCATGCATACGCCAGCGAAAGCGGGCTTGCATGTTTTCATCCAGGTCTTTATAGAAATTCGAGTAGCCGGCCAAAAACTCGGTCATGGCCTTGTCTTTCTCGCTGTTTAAAAAGCGATGTTCTTTTTTTCGGTCGAGTCTGCGGCGAAAACTGGTTTCGATATAAGGCAGAAAGAAGCCCAGAACGCCAAGGGAAATCAGAAAGATGAGTCGGTGCGTTTCGATTTCGGTCATAGGTCTGGCAAAATAGCGATTCGCCTAAAAATCTGGAATTAATTCTTCGCTTGCTTAAACTTGCAGCTTAACACCAATTTATCTTTACATGTCGGATTTAATGCAGTATTGCACACTCAAGTCGGGGGCCCAAGCCGAACTCAAAGAAAAAGGTTCTAAGTTCCTGGCTTTTGTGTTTCCTGTGGTGGACGAATCTGATATTAAAACAAAGCTTCTCGATTTAAAGACGCAGTATCCGGATGCGACTCATCATTGTTATGCATGGCTATTGGGCGCCAATAGGGAGCGGGAGCGAGCTAACGACGATGGTGAACCCAATAATTCGGCAGGCAGGCCCATTCTGAGGCAATTGTACGGCGCTAACCTAACCAATGTTTTAGCCGTGGTGGTGCGCTATTACGGCGGAACAAAATTGGGTGTTCCGGGATTAATTCAGGCCTATGGCGGGGCAACTAAAATGGCCTTGGAGCTGTCTGAAACAGTAGAACTCGATTTACGTAAAACGTATACGATAGAATACGAATTCCAGGATGAAGGATTGGCTTTTCGTTTGGTGAGGCAACTTCAAACCGAGCCGGATCGTTTAGAACGTGGGAATGCAGGTATATTGTATTTTCGTATTCCGGCCGACAAAGAATCGGAACTGGAAAATTGGAAGGAAACCTATTATCAGCTGAAGATAGAATTATGGGAAGAGTAATATGGATTGGATTGATGGCGCTGCTGAGTATCAGTTCGGTGCAGGCGCAGAAATGGCAATCGGATGCTGAAGTGATTCGTTTGTCTTGGGCAGATACCGCCAAGGCTACACAGGTCTTTACCTCGCAGTCGGTTACCAAAAATGCCACGCAAGCCGATATCTTGGCCTTGGCTTTGGCAGCGGTAGGTCAACATCAGCTTCCCCTAACCGATTTTCAGATAGCGTATACCAAAGAATCCCCGGTTGGCACACATACCGAATGGGCCTACCAGCCGCAAGGAATTCCGGCTTTCGCTCATTTTATAAAAATCTTTCAAGACCAACAGGGAACCATCAGGCAAGTAGCGTGTTTGTTGGATGGCGCCCGTAAACTTCCAATGGAGCAATTTGTGTTTCCATCGCATAGCGGATTTAGCGAACAAGAAGCTCGAAAAATCTGGTTTTATACCGGCACCGACTGGAAAGCCGCATGGGTGGTTCGTCCGCAAGCCAGTATCCTTGCCTTTGCCGAAGAACGCATCGTAGATCAACAAGGCAGAACCCTGCACCGCATTCCTTTATCGTTTCATTATACCGCTCCGGATACCCTCGTTCAGGCAGCTGTTTTTTTACCTGATCCACTTACCTCAGCCGGAGTAGCTTATGGCGACGTAAAGAATGGCTATACTTATTTAGATTACAACGATGCCGATTCTTCCGGTGCCAACCAAGAGCGTAAAACGGTTAGCTTAAAGGTGAAGTTGCAGAACGATACCTTCATGCTCTACAATAACAATTTTTACTTCAACGAAATTGAAGGTCCGGCCAGGCTTACACCGTATTCTTTGTTTCCAACCTTTGAGTATACCCGCAGTCAGGAGCAATTTGAGTTTGTAAACTCATTTTACCACTTAAATCAGTTTAAGGGTAGGGTAGACAGCTTGGGCGTCAATCTGCCAGGCTTCCAGATTCAAGTAGATCCACACGCGGCCAATGGATTGGATATTTCGGCTTTTAGCATTTCAACCATACCGCCTTCCTTGCTTTTTGGCGATGGAGGTATAGACGATGCCGAAGATGCTGATGTGATTGTGCATGAGTTTGGTCATGCTCTTTCCCATGGAGCAGCGCCTAATACAGTGAATGGCTTGCAGCGAGAATCGTTTGAAGAAGGGCAATGCGATTATTTTGCGATGAGTTATTCGCGCCATGTGAAAGACACCATGTGGGAAAAGACTTTTAACTGGGATGGAAACGTGACTTGGCAAGGTAGGATATCCAATGGGCCTAAGATTATGCCCGACGATTATTCCACCAACAAATACTCCAATGCCGAAATCTGGGTTTCAGCTTTAACTGAAATCTACGATAGCATGGGCCGTGATAAAGCGGATAAATTGGTGATGTCTGGTTTGTACTACCAATATGCAAATATGTCGTTTCGCGACATGGCCCTCAGTTTGATTCAAACCGATTCGATTTTATACAACGGCGCGCACGAGCAAGCCCTACGTACCTCCTTTAACCGCCGCCGTATTCTTTATCCCCTAGGAGTAGAACAGCAAGGTGACAATGGCCTAAACTGGACTGTTTACAATAGTTTGGGTTTTGCCCAAGGTGGATCGGTACAGGTTTACTTTGGTGGCGGACTCATTAGCGGTACCTATTCGCTGTATGCTGTGAATGGTCAGTTGATTCGCAGCGGAATAATCCACAACCAGAATGCCTTGAATTTGGAGGCAGAAGGCATTAAAAAAGGCCTGTACATTCTCAAGATTGAGGGCACAGGCCGTGAATTATTTGTGAGTCGCTTGGCTCGCTTTTAATTGATTCCGAAATACAGGGTAGAAATTTCGGGAAACAACCTTAGTAGCCTGAAGCACCTGCTTTATGCAAGTCGCGTGGTTCCACTACCATTACAGGTATGCCGGAATTGCGAATGATTTTCTCCGAATACGACATAGAGAAGAAGCCTGCATCCCGATCGTTCATGATGATCAGCATATCTGCGTTTTTCTCTTGTGCGTAGTTTATCGTTACCTCATCCACTTTTCCCCCTTCGTGAAAGTGATAGCTACAATCTACACCGGCTTTGGAAATGTATTCCATGGCCTGACTAGCATAAGACTTTAACCTCTTTTGCTCGTCGCCATTTTTTCCACTCACCAGAATGATATCGATGGTAGCGCCAAAGTGTTTAGCGATCTCAGTGGCAACCGGAACCTTCTGGCGCGTTTCTGCTTTGTCGTGCATCGGCATTACGATGTGTTTTACCGGATGAGGTTCAAACTCGTCTTTAACGGTAAGAACCGGAATCTCCAGGATGTTAACGATGCTCTGCGACTTTTTATCAGCAGGAATAATCAATAAGTCAGCTTCAAGCTCATTGGTTGCTTTAACTATTTCCTTAATTGATTCATTGCTTCGACGCACCATTTCAAATTTTACCTGAGCAGCATTTGATTTTTCTGCAACTAATTCTTCGTAAACATTGCAGTTGTCATCAAAACAAATAAGGTGTAAAGTGCAGTCGAAAACGTTTGAGAGGTTGATTGCCGCGTCAAGAGTTCCGGAGTGTACAGTGTCACTCCGGAGCCCAACGGCGATTTTGGTAAAATCTGTCCTCATAGGCAGTTTGATTTTTGTTTATATATCAGAGAAAAATTAATACCTCAATTTAAAAAATTAGGTTGAGATAAACAATCAATTTCTGGTCGCCAAATCCACCTTGAAAAGGCTTATCTTCGCGGCACTTTAAAAGAAAAAATTCATTCTATTATGAGAGAAGTTTATATCGTGTCAGCCGTTCGTACCGCAATTGGTAGCTTCGGTGGTACACTTTCATCTATTCCGGCTACCCAATTGGGAGCAAGTGCAATCAAAGGTGCTTTAAGCAAAGCAGGTTTAGCTGCTGATCAAGTTGATGAAGTATTTATGGGTTGTGTATTGCAAGCCGGTTTAGGACAAGCTCCGGCTCGTCAGGCTGCCTTGTTTGCCGGTTTGAGTGATAAAGTTCCTGCAACTACCGTAAATAAAGTTTGTGCTAGCGGAATGAAGTCTGTGATGTTAGGTGCACAATCGATCATGTTGGGCTTAAACGACGTGGTGGTTACCGGTGGTATGGAAAACATGTCGGCTGTGCCGCATTACATGAATGCCCGCAACGGTACCAAATTCGGTGATATCACCATGAAAGACGGAATGTTATTGGACGGCTTAACTGACGTTTACAATAATTACCACATGGGTAATGCTGCTGAGCTTTGCGGACGAGAATACAATATCGGAAGAGAAGCGCAAGATGCGTATACCATTGAGTCGTACAAACGTGCGGCAGCTTCTTGGGAAGCCAATAAATTTAGCGATGAAATAGTGCCGGTAGAAGTACCGCAACGTAAAGGTGATCCAATTCAATTTGCGAAAGACGAGGAGTACAGCAATGTGATCTTCGATAAAATCCCTACACTTCGTCCTAGCTTCCAAAAAGAAGGAACTGTAACTGCGGCCAACGCGTCAACTTTGAACGATGGTGCAGCAGCTTTGGTTTTGATGAGCAAAGAAAAAGCAGAAGAATTGGGCATCAAACCTTTGGCTAAAATCACCGGATTTGCTGATGCAGCTCAGGCTCCTGAGTGGTTTACAACAGCTCCATCCAAGGCTATTCCTTTGGCAGCACAAAGAGCAGGTATCAGCTTAGACGACGTAGATTTCTTTGAAATCAACGAAGCCTTCTCTGTGGTTGCTTTAGCAAACAACAAAATCATGAACTTGGATGCCAATAAAGTGAACGTGAACGGTGGAGCAGTAGCCTTGGGTCACCCACTGGGCGCTTCCGGTGCACGTATCTTGGTTACCTTGATCAACGTACTGAAACAAAACAACGGCAAAATCGGTATGGCCGGTATTTGCAACGGTGGCGGTGGCGCTTCTGCCTTAGCTATCGAGTTGGTTTAATACGATACACTTATAGAATACCGTTCTGGTTTATATCGGAACGGTATTTTCTTTTTATACGCCATGACAAAAAACCTTTTTCTACTCCTGTTTTTGCTGCCTTTCACGGCTTGGTCTAAACCTTCTCCTCGTTTATTGTCGCTAGAACGGCAATTGGCTGCGGTAGGCTTCGACTTGGTAGAATGCAGGGAAGAGAAAGACCGTGATTCTTGTTTAAAGCGTTTCAATGCCTTGATGGATACCGCCATTCACATGGAGGGTTCTTGGGACTTACCTTTCGATTCAGTTCGCAATGTGAGTAAGGTAGTATCGCCCGATAAGGCATTTCGTATTTTCACCTGGTCTTACCGCTTCGATAACGATAGCTTTTTGCTCTACGGCTTTATTCAGTTTCCGGAAGGAAGCCGGGAAGAAGAGGTGGTTTACCTTCAAGACTCCTCGCATGTATTTGCCGAGAAAGATCCGGTCTACAAAGAATTGAATCCGGAAAACTGGTACGGGGCTTTGTACTACGATATCATCATCACGAAGAAGAAACGACAACGCCACTATACCTTATTGGGCTACGACCCGGGCTCAAGAGCAGCCAATACCAAAGTGTTGGATGTACTGTGGATTGATGAACGTGAGGATATCAACTTCGGGGCTCCATTGTTTAAGGTTTACTCCAATCGCTCACCACAAAAAAGGGTAATCTGGCATTATTCCGATAAGGCCGCCATGATGGTGCGCTACGAACCGAAAAAGGATATCATCGCTTTCGATAACATGATTCCTACCGATAAAAAGGCCAAAGGCATCTACAGTCTCTACCTCCCGGATGGCACCTACGATTATTTCCGACTTCGCCGAGGCATGTGGGTGAAGAATGAGATGATGTTTGATAATGTGAGGAACGCTACCGAGGATTAAATGAGTAATGACTTCTGGGATGCTTTGTGCTGTTATTTAAGGTGTATTCATTGAGAGCCTTTCATGTATTCTAATCAAAGAAAAATACCAATCGCTCTTGCTCATCGGGTTTGCCGATGATATTGTTGATATAGTCTTCTTGGTATTCTAGTCCTCCGCGTTGGATATAGCCTTCCGCATGTGGCATGCAGGTACCCCAAGAACCGGATGTCTTGCAATCGTCTAAGTCGTCTACTTTCACCACGGTATGGTTGCCCGTTACGATTACCACGTGTTTGTGGTCTTTGGCTTCGCCTAGTACATCGGCTACATTGTCTTTGTTGAGTTCTACTACTTTAGCGGCGCTGGATTCTGCAGCGGATTTAAATTCTTCTACCGGGTTCTTCGATTCAATGTTTTCTAAGCTTTTCGGATTCTCCAGAAAGTTAGAGACCAATTCGGTAGCGGCAGGATTTGATTTCTTCTGAGTGCAGGCTGATAAGACCAGTGCCAAGCTCAAGGGATAGAGTAGTTTCATAGGCATGGCTAAGATAGGCATTATTCGCTTATGTAAAATTAAGAATGACTTATGAGCTTAGCTTCATTATCATCTGAAATGCGATATAAGCTGCCGGCACAAAAGCAGCAGATACGAGTCCCCATTTTACAGGTGTTTTCAATTCCGTTTCCCTTCCATGCCAAGCCAACCAAGTTGAGGTGAGTATGCCCACCACCGGAATGCTGATGAAATAGAGAGCGATAAGGTAATCGCCATTCTGCAAATAGGAGCGAAGAATGAAAAATGGCCCGGTAAAGAAAATCGCTATAAAGCCTATCAACATAGCGATAGCACCCACCTTTCCGGTAAAGAAGTGAAGCCAACTGAATACGCCAAACTGCAAAAGGCTAAGAAAGAAAGCTACTAAAACAATGGGATGGTAGGAGCTGGCTACAGACATGCCAGCAGCCATCAGCTTATAACTCAATAGGCTTAGGATGATACATACTATATAGGCGAGAACTTTATAAGAGAGGTTGAGTTTCAAGGTGTGGGTTTATGATCAAAGGCCAATATACCTATAAAAGATCCACTATTCCATACGCCAAGGCTTCTTCTGCATCCATCCAATGGTCGCGGTCAAAGTCTGCCAAAATGCGATCAATGGTTTGTCCGCAATTGTCTGCCAAAATCTGTGCACCCAATTTTTTCGCCTTGCTTAGTTCTTCCAACTGTATTTCGATGTCGGCATAACGGCCGCCAATTCCGCCGCTGGGTTGGTGAATCATAACTCGGGCATGCGGGTAAACTTTACGCATTCCCTTTTCTCCGGCACTGAGCAATATCGCTCCCATGGAAGCTGCCATGCCGGTGCAATGGGTAGCTACGGGAGAGCTGATGCTTTGCATGCAATCGTATATGGTAAAGCCGGCGTGAACATGTCCACCCGGACTGTTGATGAGCAATGTGATGGGAGATTGAGGCTTTAGCGATTCTAGGTAAAGCAGACGTTCTACTACATGACGGGCCGAATCGTCGTTTACTTCTCCCCAGAGTAAAACGGTTCTTTGCTGTAGCAGACTTGCTTCTACCAAATCTTGTGGTCGTTTAAATTCCATACCGCAAGTTGCGCTAAGGATTCATCTCAAAACCTTGATTTCAATCAAGCTTTAAAACCCGACTCAAAGTTTCGGGTCTGATGCCCAGGTAGGCGGCAAGGTGCACTTTGGGAATATGTTTAAAGGCTTCAGGGTGTTTTTGTTTCAACCAGTTTACCCTTTCCATCGGATCGGCATGCATAAAGAGGCTTTCCCTACTCAGCCGCTCGAGTAATATGCTTTGCAGATTGGCGTTCCAGTACTGCTGAAGGGCAGGGTCTTGCGCTAGTATTTGCTCAAAATCCGACTTCGGAATGGCGAGTAGTCGGCAAGCGTGAATGGCTTCCAAATAGGTGCTTTGGTCTTGTGGGTTGAGAAAGTGTGGCAGGTTAAAGAAACAATGTCCGGCCCAAGCAAATTCAAGGATCAGCTCCCTATCTTCCGTTTCTTGTGCGGCCTTCATACTGCCTTCCAGAATCAGGTATAACATCGATTCTTTTTTGCTTTCGTATTCCAAACGTTCACCTTTTTTCAAGCGAATCTCCGTCTGCCATTTGTCCAAAAGCCAAAGCAGACTTTGGTCCTTTAAATTTGGAAAATGGAAACGTAGAAATGGAGCCAAGAAGGCATCAATGGTATATGGCATCGCTAAACCCATACTGCAAATTAATCATTGAATTCAGATTTTCACCTTCAATTGCGTTCGAGGCTTTTGCTAATTGTTGTTCATTTGTGAAATGGCAAAGCACCCTTTCCTCCAAACCATGGCAATGCGATTGGCCAGCAGCATGTCGGCTGAGCGGAAGCCTTGGGCAGCAATACTGGCATCTGATTCGGCACTTTTGGAAGATAGTCTGCAGTTTTTGGATGGAGACTACGGCACCGCCTCCAGGTATATTTGGCTTCTGGGTGAAGTGGCCGAAACAGCGCCGGAACAATTGTATCCTTTTTTGCCTTTTTTATGGCAACGTTTGCCTGAAGTTCAGGTTCCGGATACCCAGCGATCGCTAGCCAAGTTTATGGAATACTGCGGTATCCCGGAGGAAATGGAAGGGGAGGTAATCGATACCTTGTTTCATTGGTTAAACGATTTTGATACCAGTAAATCGTGCCGCTACCATACCCTCCGCACTTTAGCCAAGGTGGTGCAGAAATACCCGGATTTTGCTGAAGAGTTGCGGGTTTCAATCGAGTCGCAAATGCCCGTGCAGAATCACGTGTTTCGGCATTATGCGCTTAAAATATTAAAGCAACTGGATGAGCAACAACTTTGAATTTCGTAAGCTTGAGGCGGCAAGTTTAAACGCCATTGCTTCATGGGTTTATGCCACGGGAGAAACGCTGTTTATGCAACCTTACTTCGATTGCCAAAGTGCCAACAGGCCATTGCGCGGTCCTGCAGATTGTGAAGGATTTGCAGTGTACTTGAATCAGCAACTTATTGGTTTGTTTGAGTTTTCTTTTAGCGATGAACGGATGATACTCGGCTTAGCATTATCGCCGTTGCATGTAGGCAAGGGGCTTTCCAGCGATTTTATCTTAGCCGGTATACGGTTCGGAATTGAACATTACGATTACCGTGGCTCTGCTGTGTTTTTGGAAGTGGAGAAATCCAACATCGCCGCAGTAAAGGCTTATACGAAAGTTGGGTTCAGCCTGCTGGACGAGAATGGCGATTCCTTTACCTTGGCCTTTTCGCTAGATAAGATGCCTGGCTAGAACAACAATTGAAAGGTATTGGAATGTGAACCGGGTCCGAAGAGTTCGCCTTGATGCGCCAAATTGGGATGCATAATTAATATCCCGCCGTGCGGAATGCTGGCCGGGAAGTCGGCGCCTTGTTCCAACAACAACTCAATCTCATTTTCACTCAAAGTGCGTCGGTGTACTCCTCTGAACAAGTGCAAAGGCTTTTCTCCCGGCTGCTCTTTTTTCAATTGAATTCGAATAATCCAAGAATGGCAAGGGTTGGACTGTTGCCAAGCAAGGCTTTGTTCGCTCTTCATAGAGCGTAGGTTGAAATACGAATCGGCCAAAGCAGGATCTAATTCCAGCCGCTGCAGCACTCGGTCGAGCGATTCCAAATGCCAATAGGCTTGTGTGAGTTCAGCAAGCTTGCGAGGGGTGAGGTTGGGGTTTTCTGTACTCAAGCGTTTGGCTACGTTCAGCAGGTGACGGCAGGCTCGCTCAGAGAAGACATCGCTCAAAAGTATAAACCCATTCTTGGATAAGATATTCGGTAGCTTGGCCAAAACTTCCTTGTTCATCTCCAGTCGGTAGTTTTTTAAGCTGGCTTCGGTTCGGTCAAAGAGCCTTCTTCTCAAGCGGCTAGGTTCTAATACGCGAATGGTTTCTCCCAATCCCAATAAGGCTTTTTCCAATTCGAAATTGTGCTGAACCTCCATTTCAAAGAGCATCCCGAAATGATTGCGTTCAACCAACTTCTGGCTGGCATGCAAGGGTTTGGTAAGCAGGTATGGGGCAGATTCCATGCTGGCAAAGAAGCGCACCTTTTCGGCCGGGGTATCCAAATTTACACTCACGCCAATCACGTCTTTGAAGTAGTTTAGAAAAAATTCTTCGCTTCCCAATTCAGCTTCTTCGCTTCGTATTGCCACATCTTGCATCCGGTCTAGTGCCAATAGCTGGTAGTTTTTTTCGTTGTGGCGATGCCCGAGAACAAACCAGCGGTTTTGGTATTCTTTGAGTAATCCGGGGTGGAAGCGGATATTTTGGCCTTCACGGGCTTTGAACGACTGGTATTGAATATCGATTTGTTTTCGTTGCAAAATCGCTTGGTACAGTAGTTCCATCCAATGCAAGCCGGTGAGGTGCTCATTCGATTCCATGTCGATGATAGGCCGTCCTTTGGTTTTGGAAACCTGCACTTTGTCTTCCAGTTTCTGCACCATGGCACCTAAATCTTCAAAATGCGAAAAGCCTTTAAACTGTTTGAGCAGGTTTACGGCTTCATTCAATTTGTACAGGTCTTGGTCGGTCAACGGAATATTGGTGATGGAATAGTCCGGGTCTTCGTAGGTATAGTACTTTTTTTCGGTGATGATGATGGGTGCGTGGTAGCCAAGCTTTTCGCTGCGCATCATCTGGATGTCCATTTGAACGGTGCGTTTGCTCACGCCTTTATCGATGCCTTCGTATTCGTATAGCGCCTCAGATACGGCGTCAATCAAGTCTTCTAAAGTCCATTTTCGGAACCTGTTTTTCAGGCAATTATCGATGGTCATGTAACGCAAGAGGGCATTCCGGTTCGCTGGCATGGAAATATTTTTTGAAAAAATCTGAAAAAAAATTCAACTGCGCAAAAAGACTGCGCACTTCCCTTAAACCTTTGAATTGTGAAACACGAACAAAATTGATTTCGGCCCCGCTCTTCAACTGGAGGAGCGGGTCGCAATAGAAAAGTTTCACCAGTTCATTGACAATATCCGCAAAGTGATAGAAAGACCTTTCTGAAAAGAAAGCACAGATGTTTTCAGGCTAGGACCTGTTTCCGGTTTCTGTATAGCCGGAAGGTGCTCTTTGGAGTATGCCGCTGAACCTGAAATTGATTTGTGTCCAACGCGTGTCGGGGGTTCAATTCCCTCTCCTAGAATTAGGATAGCTCAGTCTGGTTAGAGCAGCGATGTGAACGTAGGTTCGAATCCTACACTCAGCTACAACCTGAGTTTGATTAGTTGGTAAATCAACATCCATGGACTTCAAATCCATCTCGGGACCGCCTGTCCCACAATAAATAAGGCAGTGTTAACGGAGCGGAAGAAGGAAGAAACAGAAAAGGGCTTCGGCCTGATTCACGGTAGAGGAAGCCGGAAACGGCAGATACCGCAAAACGAAGTTTCTGTTCAAAACTGAAAAGGCTCTTTCGAGAATCTGGAAGCTTATGAACCCAAACCAAGTTTTACTCAAGCAGGTTCCCGCTTTGTTTACCGGTTTCTTCCCCATTCGCGCCAATTGAATGAAAATGTAAAATAGATTGATATGAAAAAAGTAATCGTAATGCCGGGCTTGGTTGGTCTGGTTTACAAAAACGGAAAAATTGAACGTGTATTAAGCGAGGGTAGTTACTGGGTTGGTTTGTGGACAGACATCCGCATGCATTCCTTGAGAGCTCCATTCAATCCGGCTCAGGGCTTGGAAATCGCTTTACAGAGTGATTGTATTTTGCCTTACTTGGAGCTTATCGAGGTGAAGGAGGGTGAAATAGCTTTGCGCTATGAGAACAACCGTTTTGAACAGGTGCTTTTTGCGGGTAAATACGCCTACTGGAAAGGCTTAATCGATTACCGATTCATTATCGATAACATGGAGAATACCTATATCAGCGATGAAATCGATAAATCAGTTTTACGCCATCCGGCCTTCACTACCTTGATTAAAACTTACCGTGTAGAGTCTTATAACAAAGGTGTTTTAAGCATCGCTAAGGAAGGTGTGAAAGTGGTTGATCCCGGCGAATATGTGTTCTGGAATAACCGCGAGGTAATTTCCTTGTTGCAAGTAGACATGCGAGTGCAAATGATCGAGGTCTCCGGACAAGAATTACTGACCAAAGACAAGGCGAGCTTGCGTTTGAGTTTGTTTGCGAGCATTCAAGTGAAGGATGCTAAGAAAGCCGTGTCGGAAAACTATGCCTATTCCAAGCAAGTTTATACCACCTTGCAATTGGCTATCCGCGAATTTGTGGGAACCAAAACCTTGGATGAAATCTTAGAGAACAAGGAGTTGATTTCCGACTATGTGATGAAATCGTGTAAAGCAGACATTGCCAATACCGGTGTGGAATTGAGTAGCTGTGGGGTGCGCGATATCATCTTACCGGGTGAAATGCGTGAAATCTTCAACCGCGTTTTGGTAGCCGAGAAACAGGCTGTGGCCAATACCATTATGCGCCGAGAAGAAACGGCCTCAACGCGTTCTTTGTTGAATACCGCCAAGTTGATGGAAGAAAACGAAGTCTTATTCCGCTTGAAAGAGATGGAATACGTGGAGCGTATCGCCGAAAAAATCGGAAGCATCAGTGTTGCCGGCAACGGTAACTTGATTGCTCAGTTGAAAGAGATATTCGTAAATAAATAAGCAACCGGGGCCGCATTGGGCGGCCCCCAAAGTAATTGCAGAATGAACATTACAAGTAAAGAACTGATCGCGTGGAATGTGCCCAATGGTCCGGAGTTTAAACTCTGCCTAACGCTAATAGAGTCGTTGGATGAAACCACGTGGACGAATGAAAAGATAAAAGCAGAATTGGAAATGGTTTTTGCAGATCCAACCGTGAAAGGACATCCTGAATTTGATGCGCTTCGCGACTTGGTTTTGGAACGTAGAAAATCGGATGTGGTGGAGATTGCAGAAGTGCCTAAGGAATTTGCTTTGTACGGAGGCGATGGAATTGAAGAAGGGGCATTCAGGCAAATGAACAATGCCATGCGTTTGCCCATTACCAAAGCCGGTGCTTTAATGCCAGATGCCCACCAAGGTTACGGACTTCCCATTGGCGGTGTTTTAGCTACTGAGAATGCCATCATTCCTTACGGGGTAGGGGTGGACATAGGATGCAGAATGTGTTTGAGCGTATTTGATATCCAAGCCGATTTCATCGAAGCAAACCGAGACTACCTAAAGACGATGTTGAACAGAAGCACCAAGTTTGGTCGCGCTACCTTTAAAAAGCCGCAAGACCACGAGGTATTGGCGCATCCGCTTTTCGATGAGAATCCGCTATTGAAAGGATTGCAAAAGAAGGCAGCTGAACAGATTGGTAGCTCAGGTGGTGGAAACCATTTTGTGGAATTTGGAATTTGTGAGATCCTCGATGAAAACAACGAATGGAATCTGTCACCGGGTAAATACCTCTCGCTGTTAAGTCATTCCGGTTCTAGGGGCTTTGGTGCTACCATAGCAAACCACTATACTAAATTAGCCATGGCACAAACCAAATTACCGGATGAGGTAAGGCATTTGGCTTGGTTGGATTTAAATAGCGAAGCCGGACAAGAATACTGGCTAGCGATGAATTTGGCGGGCGATTATGCCAGCGCTTGTCACCACCAGATTCACGCTAAGGTAGCGCGCGATCTGCAAGTGGAACCGGCGGCTAGGGTGGAGAATCACCACAATTTCGCTTGGAAGGAAACCTTGGCTGATGGAACTGAAGTGATTGTTCACCGTAAGGGTGCAACTCCGGCCGGCAAGGGCGTTCTGGGAATCATTCCGGGTTCCATGACAGCACCCGGTTTTATAGTTAGAGGAAAAGGCGATGCCTCCGCTTTGAATTCGGCTTCCCACGGTGCCGGTAGGGCGATGTCTAGAACCCAAGCAAAAAATTCCTTGGATGCTTCAGAGGTAGCCAAACATTTGAAAGACCATGGAATAGACCTGATTGGTTCAGGCTTGGATGAGGCACCCATGGCCTACAAGAACATCCACGAAGTAATGGATGCACAGAAAGACCTCGTTGATGTGGTGGGCACCTTCTTACCCAAGGTGGTACGCATGTGCGGCGATGAGTTCTTCAAGGAAGTAGATTAATCCTCAGCCCGACAGCCGCCGATTGGCCTTGTTGTCGGGCTTTTTTCGTAGACAGGAGCAATCCTGTTCACGCACTAGGAAACTCTGGTTATATTCGCCTTCCTTGAAAACAAGCAATGCATACGATGTGGTGATAGTGGGAGCCGGTCCGGCAGGTACGAGCTGTGCACTGGAGCTTCATCATTCAGGTTTGCGCGTATTGTTGGTGGATAAAGAGGGCTTTCCACGCGATAAAGTCTGCGGCGATACCTTACCCGGTGGTGCTTTTAAAGCCTTGGAGGCTATAAACCCCGCATGGGGCGCATCGCTAAAGCAACAGCTTCAAGCTACCCAAGTACGCTCAACGGAGTTTTGCATGGATGGAGAAGCGATGTTGCAGTTTGACTGGGTTAATTTTGCGGGGACACAAGAGCGTTTTATTCTCGATAATTTCTTGCTTTCGCTGGTTAGGGAAAATACGGAAACCGAGATCAAGGAAGGCCTTAGGTTAAAGGACGTTCAATTTGCTGATGCAGGGTATGCCTGTATTTTTAGCGATGGTTCGGAGGTTCATACGCGTTTGCTCATAGCCTGCGATGGAGCCAATTCGGTGGTGCGCAGAAAACTGGCACCTGAAGGCGAATTTGATTCCAATAGATGTACCGCCGTGCGGGCTTATTTGAGCGATGTGAAAGCGGTGAAACCCGGGGTTAATGAGATTCATTATATCCGCCAATACAAGCAAGGTTATTTCTGGATTTTCCCTTTGGAAGGTTCCAAAGTGAACGTCGGGTTCGGTGTATTGGAGTCGCCAAATGAAAAGGGTAAGCTCAATATGCGGGAAGTATTGATGGACATCGTTGAAAACCATCCGGGAATAGCAGCTAGGTTTGAGTCAGCTCAATGGTTGAGTGAAGTGAAAGGTTTTGCCTTGCCTTTGGGCATGCAAGAATATACCATATCCGGCAATCACTTTATGTTATGTGGCGATGCGGCAGCACTGGTGAGTCCGCTGGGAGGCGAAGGAATACACCACGCCATGTGGAGCGGATTATTGGCCGCCCGACAAGCCAAGGACTGTTTTGCAGAAAATCGATTTGATGCTGAGTTTATGCTTCAGTATAAAAAGGAAGTCTACCGTAGAATTGGTCCGGAATTACGCAAAGGCAAATGGCTTATGAAAAGCTTCTCACACATGCCATGGTTGCAAAATGCACTGGTAGGAATGGCTCGCCGTTACCCCGCGGGCATGAAAAGGGTAGTGAAGGCTTTGAAGTTGTAAGTCCGCTATTTTTTATAGGTCAATTGGTAATATGAACTTCTGTCTATTCCATAGTGAATTCGGCAATACCCCGAATTTCTTGAACTCTTTTATCTATTATCAAGGCTGATTTACCATGCTCTTCATCGTAATCTGCATAGAATTCTAAGACAAGTTCACCCTCACTTCCTACCTGAATTGTTTTCAGTGTTAGTTGTTTCATTACCTCTTCTGGCTTTAAATTTTCAGATGGAAAAAGACGGTGAAAATCTTGAGCAAATGCATCTTTTAGGTGATTGAAAAAACTTGTATCTAGTCTTGGAAGGCTTTGAATTAGCTTCAAATGATTTTGATTTAAAGTTTTATTTCTTGTGAATACTTGAAGCTCATATTCTACACCTGAATCAACATCAAAGTGGTTCGCATAATTAGGCCACATGAATAAGTTTGTTAAGTATTCCTCACCTTCATAATATTCAAATGCACTCCAGTCACTCAATTCAGGAAATTCAATTTCTTCTGGATAAGCAATTGAAAATCTTGAATCAAAAGAATCTTCATACGACGTTTCTGATTTAGAATTAACCGTATCTGTCTGTTTCTCGGAATCCTGTATCATGACGAAAACTAAACCAAAACAAATTAATGCGACTACTGCAAGTATGATAAAGGTCATGGAATAAATGGTTTAATTCAAGCAAGATACGTAATTGAATGTAATAAATGCTACAAACACACAAACCCAATTTTAGCAGCTAAGCTATCGTAGTGTAAGCTGTTTCCTTTTAGTTCGTTGGCCGGTTTTTTACTGTCGCTCAGCATTTCAATATGCAGTTCGGGTTCTAGCGAAGCATTCACCGTTTGATTCGGTTTTACTTCGGCTATTTCAGCTTTTGGTTTGGCCTCCGATTCTTTCTTGGTGAGGTAAACGGTGTCGTGCACTAAAACAGATTCCTTTACCGGAACCTCCACCAATAGCGTATCGTGCAGAATCTGTTTCGTTTCTGTTTGTGCCGGAGGAGTTTCGCTAAAATAAAGCACGGCAAATCCGAATGCCATCGCTAAAAAGACCGTGGCAGCCCAACCCACCGGCATGCGGTAGCTCAACCAAACAGGAACAGGGTTTCTCTTTTCCTTCAGTTCATGGGTGATGTTTTCCCAAACGGCTTCCTTGCCGCGGGTGGAGTGTTGAGTATTTTGACCATCCAATAAGCGAATAGCTTGGTGCATATCATTGTAATCTTGGGCGCTCATCTCCAGGAGCACTGTTTTTTGTTCGTGCTGATTCAGTTGCTCAAAAGAGCGGTTTTCCAGCCATTCGTATATCTTTTCGCTAGCGGTATTCATGGTAAAGTGCTTTTAAGGGAACACGTAGTTTTTTAATGAGGTAGAAGAGTCCGGATTTTACAGACCCTTCAGGTATTTCAAGTATTTGCGCGATTTCTTTTACATTCAAATCCATCTCAAAGCGCAGGTGGTAGAGTTCGTTTTCTTTGGCGCTGCAACTTTCCAGCATTCGGGCAATTTCTTCTTTCAGTTTCGCCCGATCCAGACTGTGGTTGAGTTCCATGGATGTTTCGGTGGCCGTAAGCTTCTCTTGCATAATTCGCCCACGGTTGGCTTCATTGCGTAGCAAGTTTTTGCAGTGATTGGCGCAGAGGCTGAGCATCCAAGTGCGGAACTTTTTATCCGGCTTATACGAGTCGGCTTTGCGCATAATGGTGATAAATACTTCTTGAACAGCATCTTCGGCTTGTGCTTCGTCTTTTACAAATCCATGAGCAAATCGACAAAGCAGTTTGAAGTAGCGATCGTATAATTCGCGCAGCGCCTCTTGCTTTCCAAACACGACAAGCTCCATCAGGAGCTCATCGCTGGCTTCCGCCAGTGGGGTATGTCGGGATAAGCGCATCAGTTGATGTGATCGTTTACTTCTTTTTCTGAACCGCTTCCTTTAGCGGCGGCAAGTAAATAACGCTTCAGCCATTCCATGCGGGTCTTGTCTTCGGCTAGTTTATAGTGGTCGTAAAGCTTCAACATAGGTACCAGGTAATTGTGGTTGATCACAGGCACCAAGTCGGCAGACAAGTCCAGGTAATAAGCTTGTAGAATATAGTCTAAGCTATAATATTGTTCAAAATTCTTCTTCAATAAGGCACGTTCATCCACCGGTTTTTCACTGTATTGGTAAGCGAGTCCGGTGAGGTAAAGCTTCTCTTCGTGTGCTTGAACCAGGTCTTTGTAGCCCATCGACGTTAAGCCTACATTTACCGTATAACCTTGGGTATTGCTGATTAAGGCGGTCAAGAGGTTTTTGTAGAATTTCTTCACGTGGTTGGGGTCGTCTTCCGATTTAGCTTCCCAGTTGATTTGAAGTTTGCTAGCGATGCCCAGCTCCTTGAATAAGCTGTTTCGGTAATCGTCTATCATGATTAGGCTCAGGTTTATCACTTTTACATCCGTGCGGAAGCCTTGAGCTTGCACAAACCAGGCAGGGTAGGTATCGTTATCTCCTGCAGTTAGTAGGATTGATTTCTCCTTTAAACCGGCCAATACATTGTGGTTGTAATTGATCATTCCGGGAGAGAGCAAACCGGCTTTCCATTTTTTGGTTAAGGCTTCACCTCTCAATTTAAGGTTTCGGCTAAGCTCTGCTTGATTTACTACATAGTCAATGTGCTCTATGCGATCCGGCCCTAGCTCCATGGCACGGTTCAGTTTATCGATGTACTTTTGGTCGTTGCCGTGGTGCATCCAAGTAACCAAGTTGGCTTCGTAGCTGTCGGGTGCTTTTTCGTTGATTTCGGCAACAAGTTGCTCCATCTCTTTGAACTTGAGCGAATCGGCTCTTTTATCATTTTCATCGGTACGTTGCGCATTCCGGGTAGCGTAGTAGATATAGTACCAGCCAATGTGTTTGTTGGGGTCCTGCTTCAGTTCGGTACGCCACGCTTTAACTTGGTTGCGGTACCATTCCGGACTCTTTTTAACCAGTGCATAACCGTACACCGGTTCGGCCTTTTGTGCTCCAGCTGAAATGGAAAGGAGCAAAGCCATTGCGATAAATAGATTTCTCATGGATTGTTTTTCTCTCTATACACGTGAGAGGCAAAACGGGTTCAATGAGGTGAAGTATTTTGGTACTTGGTATTTGGTACTTGGTACTTGGTACTTGGTACTTGGTACTTGGTACTTGGTATTTGGAACTTGGTACTTGTTTTTTGGAACTTGGTATTTGAAACTTCCCTACACCAACCCAATACTCAGCACACCGAGAACCATGATGAATTTCAGTAGGTTGTTCACGGCATTGTAGTCTTTCTTTTCTCTGGCCATCCAGAGGAGGAGTCCGGCTATCGCTAACAAGGCTAAGGCGAAGAGAAAAAAGAACATCACCACACTCCAGCCTTGTAGTTTGTATACACCAATTACCGGCAATAAACTTCCCAGCATCATGAACAATAACAGCCTTTTGGTTTTAGGGATTCCAATGGCTACAGGAACCGTGGCGTATCCGTAAAGGATATCGCCTTTGATCACTTCCAAATCCTTCACCAGCTCGCGAATCAATTCGGTGATGACCAAAAAGACCACGTAGAGCACAATGCCCCAGCTCAGTTGCCAATAGTACAGGCAAACAATAAAGAAGGAACAAACAGAAAGGAAGGTGGCGGTGAGGTTACCAATGAAGGTTATCTTTTTGAGCTTATGCGAATAAAACCAAAGCAAGAAACAAAAGGCGCAGAGGAATAGTACTACAGGCCAACCGGCAATGAGTCCGATGGCCAAAGCGGTGAAATTGAATAGGAGGTAGGTATTTAGCGCAAAACTCTTGCTGATGATACGTCCGATGATGAGCTTGTCCGGGTTATTGGCCAAGTCCTTCTCCATATCGTAAAAGGCGTTAATGAGGTAACCACCGGCGATGATCATGCTGCAAGACAAAACCATGGCATGCAGTCCGGGATCGGCTAAGATATGGAGCACCTTCTCTCCTTTATTCAATAAGAAGATGGAGGCTAAATACTGTGCTAGCGCGATAAGTAATAGATTATACCAACGAACCAGACCCAGGTAGGCGAGGAATTTCACCAGGAGGGTTCTTTGATCCTGATTCAGGTATTGTGTCATGGATTAAAAACGGTGGATGATCTCCAGCTCGTACCCTTTGAGGTATTTTTCGGCTTTCTTCAAATCGGGAGTGAAGCCCAAGATAAAACCACCGCCACCGCTGCCGCAAAGCTTGAGGTAATAGGCATTGGTTTCGATACCTTGCTGCCACAGTTTGTGGAAGAGGTCGGGAATCATTGGTTTGAAATTATCCAAGGCCAGCTTGCTCAGCTTCTTTAAGCTACTGAACAAAGGCTTGTAGTCGCCTTTCAAAAACGACTTAATGCACTCATCATTGTAAGCAACAAACTGCTCTTTCACCATTTGGCGGAAGCCGTCTTGCTTCAATTTATCGAGGAACCAGTTCACCAAAGGTTGTGTTTCACCCGGGTTGCCGGTATTCAACAAGAAAATGGCACCTTTTCCGGCTCCATCAAAAGCAGGCAATCCAACCGTGTCTAGGTCGGTTTTCGACTTGATTAGAATTGGAATATTCAGGTAGCAGATCAGTGGATCCATGCCCGAGCTTTTGCCGTGGAAAAAGCTTTCCATCTGAGCGAAGAGCTGCTTCAATTGCAGGATTTCTTTTCTGGCACTGTTGTCTTTTGGCTCCAGCTTATTTTGAGCGTAGCGGTTGTAAATGGCTGCTACCAATGCGCCGGAACTTCCTACGCCAAAGCCTTGCGGAATGCTGGAGTTGAAGTGCATGCCTTTGTTCAATTCCAGTTCAAAATGATCCAGATCGAGCTCTGCTTGCAATTCGCCTTTTACCTGTAGGTCTTTGAGGTAAGCGTGGTATTTGCGCAGGTCTTCGTTAGAGCGACGGATGAATTCTTCATCGGCATCGGCCTCAAAACTCAGTTTACCTTTGTAGTAGTTATAGGGGATAGAAAGGCCCATGGAATCTTCGATGATTCCATACTCTCCAAACAGGAGGATTTTGGCGTAAAAAAGCGATTCTTTAATCATTGTTCAGCCTAAAAGGGCCTTTGCCAACCTGATCACAAATATAGGCTTTGTTCTCACAATACCCACTTAATTCTGCCTCGATCCAGGCTTCCACTTTGGCCTTTTCTGAAGACGGGTAGAGGAGGTGTACGTTTGCACCGGCATCCAATGTAAAAAGAACGGGAATGCCATATTGTTTGCGGTAGTCCCAAATTTTTTCAATGATTTTCAGTGTATTGGGTTTCATGAGGATGAAATACGGAATCGAACTCATCATCAAACCGTGTAACATCAAAGCTTCCGACTCCACCAACTGGGTAAAGGCTTCCAAGTCGCCGCTTTCTAAAATGTTCAATAAACTAGCGAGGTTTTGTCCGGCAAGCTCAAATCGTTTCTCCGCAAATGGATGTCCGTTCATTAAGTCGTGGCCCACGGTGCTGCTTACCGATTTGGTTCCTTGGTGCACCAATAAGATGCAGTCTTGGAAATCTTGGAAAACCGGGTGTAGGTTTCCGGCGAATGGGGTACCGTAATCTTGGCTGCTGCCGGCGATAGCTGCATGTTCACCCCAGCTTACCAATCCGCCGTAAAGGCTTCGGCACGCGCTTCCAGATCCTAGCCGGGCGAGGTGAGAGGCTCGTCGGTGAAAATCAGAAAAACGTTCGCCTGTAATCTGTTCGTGCAAATCGCAGATGATCAAAGCCAAGGCACTCATGCCCGAGGCGGAGCTGGCGATGCCGCTACTGTGCGGGAAGGTATTGCGGGTATGGAGCCTGAAGTTGAACTCGCTCAGCCAATCAAATTCAGGTGCGATGCGTTGTAAGAACTTCTCAATCTTCGGTACGAAGCTGTCTTTTTTCTCCCCATCCAAAAATACCTCAATCTGTTGTTCACCGCTTTTCGGTAAAAGCTCCAAACGACTTTCCGTGCGGCATTCGCTAAGGGTAAAACTGATGGATGGATTCGACGGCAATTGAATGCCGTATTTTCCCCAATATTTCACTAAAGCAATATTGGATGGGCTCGCCCATGCAGCGCGGAAAAGGACTTCAGACATGGGGCAAAGATAGGGACGGGATTGACAATTCTTGCGTCGGGTTTAAGCCCGAGGCTAATCATTGAAATCTCAAACTGCTTTCTGCAGAAGTCCATCGCAACCAGCCTCTACAAATTCTCAACCTCACTCCTTAACCTCAATCCTCGCTTTCGTGCTGCATCCATAGAATGAAGGGTCGTACATGTCTTCTGCTCTGCTCGGAAGTAATTGGAAGTTACCGCTGAACTGCGGAAGCAATACAAACTCATAGGTATGGTAGCCTTTGGAGAATACCTCATGGTAAATGCGGATATGATCCGGATAATATTCTCGGCCGCTTTCATCGCTCAGACGCTCCGGTTTTTCCAATACAATAAATCCGCTTGGCAGTGGGATTTGGGTAAGCACGTATTTGCGGGTCTGGCTGCTATTGACAGTGACACGCAAACGGTAGATTTCTCCTGCTTGCGCTTGCTGAACAACTTGTCCGCTGCTGTTCAATAGTTTGCTTTCCAAGGCCATACCTGATGCTTGCATGCGTCCATTCAAATCCGGGTATTCTTCCACCACAATGATGCTCACTTGCTCACCGGCATTTCTCACGTTTAATTCACCTCCTTGGGCTTGTAAGCTTACTTGTTTCACGTAGTTCTGATTGCCCACCTGAACCTTAAACAAGGCGGTATTCGCTTCTTTGGCTTCTTCTACCAAGGTATTGATGATATTGGCTTTCTCGAAGGTATTGTGGTTGCTGTTCTTTAGGTTGGCAAAGACAAACTTGCGCATACCGGCCAGCTTATCTCCATAACCACCGGCAGTTTTCATAATGCGGTAAGCTTGAAGGGTTAAGTCCAGCACTTGCGAGTTGAAGCCCCACTTGCTATTGCCGTCGAGGTAAATGAACCCGTTGGCATCTTGTTTCAGTGCATTTAAAATCACTTTCAGGTCCGGTTTACGTTTATGCAATTGCTTCAATTCCATCAAGGTCATTTCGGCTTGCAAAGGCAAATTATAGCGATCAAATTTCTGAATTTCTGCGTTGTAGTCGTATTTCATGTCGAGCTTAGAAGCCAAAACCAAGACAGCCAGAGTCTGCTCTGCAGTTAAAGATTTTAAGCTGTTAATCATCACTCCTGCAGCCCTGCGGTGTGCTTTGGTAGAATAACCTGCTTCGGCAGCCAGGTTCAAGGCTTGGGCAGCATACAAGGTCAAGTTTAAATCGTAACGACTGTTTTTATACCAGCCAAATCCGCCGGAGCGCGATTGAAAGTCCTCCAATCGATCAATCAACATCACTATTTCATTTTCTTCATTAAAAGGTTCGCCAATAGCGGCTTTCAATTGTTTTGAGCGAATCAAGGCAATAAGCTTGGAGGCCGTTTGTTCCGTACATCCGTAGCGGTACTGACGCAGGTCGTCAATCTCTTGTTGAATCAAATCCACAATACCACTGCGAATACGAACCACCCGACGCTCCGCTGAATCGGCCAAATTGAAGCTGATGTTTTGATCGCGGTCTAAGAGGAAAGTCTTTACTACCCTATACGGTGTCTTATTCGATAAGACAGGCAACTTGCGGCGTTCACCGTCTTTGTAGCCGTCGTAGTCTAGCGAATAGGTAATAACTGAGCTATCGTCTGCATTATTAAACACATGGTAAGCCGTAGTACGGTAATAGGTTCCTAGGCTAATTTGGTCAGTTTGAGAAGTGCTATCGATGCTAAATTGTGTGGAAACTGTAATGGTATCTCCGGTGAGGTTTCTGATCTGCGGCTTGAAGTACAAGGTATCGCCGGCAATTACATGTTCCGGAACTTTCATTGCGGCACTAAGTGGCTTATACGATTGACTGTATACTTTGTTCAAGCCAGTATTTCGCTTCTTGTCTATCGCTAATGCATAATGCAGCCAAGAGGTTTCATCGTCCGGATTTCTATAGCTAAACCCAATCTTACCTTCTCGGTCTGTAATGAGGTGCGGGAACCAATAGGCCGTGGTTTTGAAATTATCGCGTATGCGGTTGGCATCCTCATCTTGGCGCATCTCGTTCAACCGGTCTTTTTCTTTATAGGTTCCATTAATCTTTTCGAAAGCCCTACTAATGATTAACTCAGCGCCAATGTTGGTTACGGCACCCTCCAATCGAGTTCCGTTCACGTAATAGGCGGTGCCTGCAGTGCGTGTTCCTCTGAAGGAGACTACTTCATCCAATGCAGCATCCGCTTTGACCGCTGGTGCTGCGTAAGAATAGCTGCGTTCTTCTGAATCACGGTAGCGCTTTCCGTCATACTCATTCACCATAACTTCATTCATAACAGCAACTGACTCTTTCATCACAATGCTCATGGAAAGGGTCTGTCCACTCTTCAGTGCTATGCCTTTGATGGTTTTGGTTTCAAACCCAATATAACTCACCACCATTCTGTAGTTCCCGCTTGGAAGATCCCTTAGCTCACAAATTCCATCGTCGTTAGAAATACCTCCATGCGACTTATTCTGGTTGTCTAGCAAGACCACATTGACGAAAGGAAGGGGTTCTCCTTTTTCATCCTTGATCTCCAAGGATAGGAGTGGTTTGGTGCCCGACGATTTTTTGTATTCGTGTTTAATTTCACTCAGTGGTTCGGCAAATCGATCAGCGAAGGCGATATTGTTGCTTTGCTCAGGGTCTACGCAGTTGAAACTGAAGGAATGCAAACGTCCGCCTTTTAATTCCACCGTACCGGCAAAGTAGAGTTGGCGATTCGGGGTAATCATCTCTGTCAAGTAAACACCCGGCTCCATGTCGAAATAGCTGAAATAGCCTTGACTATTTGTCTTAGCGAGGTATTTGTTTTTACCGTCGCGCGCCACAAACAAAACATAGGTATTGTAACTGGCCTTAAAATGCTGGTTGACCCAGCCGTTTACCTCGGCTTTGCGGTTTTGACCGGCACTTTCTGTTTCAGCCCTTGGTATATCAAACAAGATAGGTTTATCGTGTCCGTACTCTTGAATGGTCTTGAAATAAGCATACGAGGCTTCCTGTTTTTCGGCTTTGCTGGCTTCACGTTTTAGCAAATCCAAGCGTACAAAATTCAAAGAATTGGTATCGATAACCAGGTCGTCAATCACGTAATCGTCTTTCAAATAATTGCCGTAGAAGAGTTTATACCTGCCCGGTATAATGCTCATGCTGGTACGTGGGTCGGCGTTCATGTAAATACTGTAAGCCATACTGTCTTGGCTCACCAGCCAATAGTAGTTCATGCGCCTTTGCGACCCGGAATCTTGCAGATTCAAGGTGGCCAACTTCGGAATTTGACTATTGTAGCGGTAGTTATAATTGGTAAACAGGTTATACTGTGGATCCTCTGTTCGCATCGCTTGATGCACTTGATCGTCTTTTTTCAGTTTGCTGAGGCTGTCTTGAATGAACCACCTGCGCAATAATGTATCCGGCAGCAGAACATCCTCATCCAAGAAATAAAACTGAGTCGATCGAATGGTGTGGTTCTGGAAAAGCGTGTTTTGTTTATTGCCCACTTCCAGCTTTTTATTCAATGTAAACACCTGATCTGGACGGTAGTAAAAGCTAAAATTGGTATCCGGGTGTAAGAATTCCACAATGCCCTCTTTCAGCGGACCGGTTGCGAAGTATTGCAGTGCCGGAGCTTTGGAATTCGCTCTGTGTTGACTCGTATTTGGGCTAAGTTTAAACAAGCGATTTCCTTGTTTCAAGTAAGAGCCGGCGTAGTATTTCCCTGGATTAAACCAGACTAAATGCCGGTCTATTTGGTCGAGTTCAGTCTCTTCATAGTAGGCTCTCACCTTCAGGTAGTTCAGCTTATTACTGTGAAGTAGCTTAAATGCATTTAGGCCGATACTCAGTTTTTCTCCTTTTTTCACTTCGATGCTGTCCAAACTAACCATCGCCTGCTCGGTTCTAATCTCCACTTTGTGTTTACCGGGCTCAATAAGGAATGGCTCTGCCTGAGCGTAGGCGTGAAGGCGCACGTAAGCAAGCTCATTGTCAATCCAAATTTCCCTAGGCAACATGTAACTGCCGGCCTCAAATACCCTCACTTGGAACTGGGTAATGCCCTGTTCGCTTTTGCTATGGTAGTATTCAATGCCCTTCGGATTGAAGTACATGCGGTAATGAACAAAACGTGCTAAGCCAAATTGCTCGTAATGTGCGCTATCGATAGCTTGAATATGAACAGGTTGAAAACCCGGGCCATTCAGGTTGTACTGCTTAAACTTCAAACTGGCGTATTTGTCTTTAGCGAGGTAAGGAACCGTAGGGTTCGGCAGAACCGGCATCTGGGTATTTACGGCAAATGCCGTGATATTCGCACCGCTAACCGGCTTGCCTTCAAAGTCGAGAATCTGGTACTCAGCACGGAGCTCTTGTCCCGGATAAGACTTCATCTCTAAGCTAGGCTTGATCTGCAAAGTGCCTGTCTTGGCGCTAATGGATTTTTGAACGGCCTTGAGTTGATTGCCTTCGGGATAGAATACCATCAAGCTGAAGGGCTCATCCCCTTCAAAAGCTTTGGAATAGGTATGACTTGAGCCTTGATCGATGCGTTTGCCTTTGAAATACAATTCCCAAAACAGGCTTTTACTTTCACTGCTGTTTAAACTAAAGCTCACGGTATCAAACTTCTTTTTGGCATCGATGTTAAGGCCATGGTAATTGGGTGCGATAGATGCTCTGAGACGACCCAAGGTATCTTTGATGTAGATGTTTTGGTAACGACTTGGATTCTCAATGGTATAAGGTAGGGTGGTTAAAAAGCTTCTCGACTCACTGAAATAGCGGTCTACAAACTCAATCCTTACCGTATCTGATTTACTGACGCGTTCGTTTCGGTAGTAGTTGGCCACAATACTCCGGTCTTTCTCATCCAACTTATATTCTTCAATCAAATCGGCTTTACTGAAACTCACATGGAAACTTTTTCGGTCGTTGTTTGGTGTAACCATGTTGATCTGCACCGTCAATTGTGCATCGATATTGGGGAGTATTGACCGCGTAACAGGGATATAAGTAATCTTCTGCGGCTCTAGGTAGAATGTCGTGTCGTATAAACGGGTTTGTACTGCTTTGTTCAAGCTCAGCTTAGGCTGGTGAACAAGTCCGAAATTATAGAGGCTATAGGTCATGGTAACCTTGGTGCCGGTTATCGGAATTTCATTTTGGTCAACGGCGCTCAGGTAGATATAGGAGCTGTCTTCCGGGTATAGGTATTTGGACGTTTGTCCGGCGTCGAGCTTGTAATTCTTTAGTTGGTAGTGCGTTAGCTTAAAGTATTCTGTCTCTAGAATGACCTTTTTCTTTTTCGCTTGAAAGCTGATCTGATAACGTTGGTCCAATGCTAAGCTATCCGGTATTTGCCATTCGTAGCCATAAGACCCCGGACCATAAGACTTGGCTACCGTCTTCATGTAAAAGTGTTTATGTCCGCTTTGAACATTTTGAATCACCACATCTACTTCTCCGGTATACGGCTTTCCTTTGCGGTCTAGGAGGTAGGCTTTGGCATAAAATGAATCGAGGTGTTTGTATTCTGCCTGATTGAGAAGGGCGAATCCGCTTTGCGAGTAGCCGATGCCTTTGGGTTTCCAAAATAGGAATCGCCTAAAAAACCTCCGGAAACTAAAGCGGCTTCTGTAATAACCGCCACCGGCGGTAGAATAGGCGGCCACTTGATTTTGTTTAAATACAAGAAACTGATTTCCCTTTTCCAATACATAAATGCCTTTGTCCAATTTCTTCTTCTCCAAGTAGATACAGCGGCAGCTGGTATCGTAACTGTAGTTTTCCTTCGGACCTTTAATTCGGTAATCAGCAACCAATCCGGCTGAGTCGAGAAGCATCAAGCGAAATAGCTTCTCCAGTTGGAAGACCTGAGTTTGGGCAAAAGGGACTTCAATGAGGGTATAATTCAATCCGTTTACCTGATACTGCACATACAGGTAATAGCCAAAATGCCTTTTCGATTTGAGGTATTGAGTAGGGTTATTTTGGTGCAAGGGCATGCTGTCCATGGCTGGCCTTTGTCGCACGATGGCTCCGTAATCCAATTGTCCTTTGTATGCCTGAACCACTTCCTCTTGGCTTAGCTTTAGAAACTGTCCGTAAGTTGGTAAATCAAGGGTCTGTGCTTGTGATGTGCTGTAGTAAAGACACACGAGTAGCAGGATTATTAGGTTTCTCATATCGAAGTGGATTGATGGCGTTCTAAGCTAAAATACGAAGCGCAGGTCAATCGGGTTGGAAGTTAACACAATCATAATGCAGTCTTAAGTTTTGCTCTATCAATTGAGCGAACGAATTTTGACCACATGTATTGGCTGTCCAAACTCCCGATTATCACGACGCTTTTTTCTCTATACTTCACCATCGAGATAGGTAAACACTGGTGGCGAAAAAAACATGCACTCTACATGTTTTGGTGGACAATCGGAGTCTTCTTTTATGGAGCAGGCACTTTTGTAGAAAGTTGGGTTGGTCTCTTGGGTTGGGAAGAACCTGTTTTTCGCCTTTGGTATATTTTCGGTGCCTTATTGGGCGGAGCGCCTTTCGCTCAAGGAACAGTATACCTCTTACTTAAGCCCAAAACAGCGCATGTGCTGAGCGCACTTTTGGTAGCGACTATTTTATTCGCTTCGGTAGCCGTGTGGTTGAGCCCAATCGATTGGACATTGATTCAGCCGGGCCGACTCACAGGCAAAGTATTGGAATGGAGGTGGGTTCGCTTGATGACACCTTTCATTAACCTCTACGCTTTTATCTTCCTCACAGGCGGCGCCATTTGGTCGGCGGTGAAGTACAGTAAAATGGGAAGCGCTAAAGCCCGCGTTTGGGGCAATATTCTCATTGCCATTGGCGGCTTACTTCCGGGCATCGGTGGTGGCTTCGCTAAAGCCAGCTATACAGAGGTATTGTATGTTTTGGAGCTCATCGGACTTTGCTTCATTTACTGGGGTTATACCATGATGAAACGCGATAGCACCAAATCGCTACACGCTAATCAGTCTTAAGAAACCGGAATACTTCACCGGAAGCTCGAATTAGATAAACGCCACTTGGCCAATTGGCTATGGAGAGCGAAGCACCGGGATTTCCACTGTACATGATTCGTCCGGCAATGCCGTAGACCTCAATGCCTTCTTCTGGAATTGAATTGAAATAAAGCTTGTCCCGACTAGGATTGGGATAAAACTGAAAAGCTTGCTCGGGCGCTTTTTCTAGCGATGTTCTCCACCCTGTGGTTTTGGCCGTCAAGGTATCGGTGCTTTGCCATAAGCTGTGATTTCTCGTCCAAATGCGGTAACGGTAGCTAGTACCTGAAAGCAGACCTTGGTCTAGAAAGGAAAAGCCTGTTCCGGAATAGATCAGGGTATCGGAACCTGCTTGTCCCAACTCTTCACGGAAGAGTTCATAATAGATGTACTGCGGGTAGGCGGTTTTGGTCCAGCCTAACATCACGCTGGTTTGTGCAATGCCTATTGCCTTTATGTCCAAATCGAGCTGCTGCGGGATGACCACGCCTGAGACCGTATCCGAATAAAAGGTATCGATGGCATTCACAGCGAAAATCCGGTAGTAGGCCGTATCCTGCAAAGCCAAAGGGAAGTCTTCAAAAACACTATCGGCAACGCTGAGGTTTCTCACCGCTTGGTAGGGACCGTTTCTGTTTTCTGCTCGGTATAGTTGGGCCAATTTGAAATCGTTGAAGTTGTAGAGGTTGGTCCGCACTGCCAAGCTAGAATCCGAGAAATCATCCACCTCCAAATCAAGTTGCGGATCCAATTGCGGAATAATCTGAGCTGTGATATAACGTAAACCGGCATAGGCTTTACCATTCCAATAGTAGTTGGCGGTCAATGCCACTTGATGAAAACCTGGGGCGAAGTTTCGGCTAATCAATAAGGTACCGGTATCGTTTAAGGTATGCTGTACGTTTACGCCAAAAGGCTGCATGTGCCAGTAATCTTGACGGTAATAAGCGTAATGTGGAACCAAAGCTTGAGGGGATGAGTAGCCTATGGTGTAGTTTGGTGCATCCGGGTCGTGTAGGGCCGGACTGAATTCATACCGAATGGAATCAAAACTGCCATTGCTTTCTTGAAAATTCAGCCAAGCACTGGTTTTGGACTTGAGGGGATAAAGGGTATTGGAATTCAATTGTGCTGAAGTGAATCCTTGAGGTAAATTGCTCGGTATTTCCCATTCTTGAAAGATACCCGGGCTCTGGGATGCCAGTATGTTTTGAAAGAAATTGGCATAACAACAGGTGCTGATCTGAAAAATATACCGATCCAAGGTGCTGTCTTTGGGCAAGGTAAATTGATTCACCAATTCGACCTTGGCGTAACAGGCTACCTTCGATTCATCCATCAAATCGTCCAAAAACTCGTCTTGCACGTATTGCAACTGTACTTCGGTGATTTTCTTTCGCGTTACCGGATGGTAGATGCCCATCATCACGTCGCTACGGGCCGCTTGCGGGTTGGAATAATAGCACTCCGCAAACACGTTCAAATGAAACTCTAACTTGGTGCTAGTTGGATTGTCTTCCAAAACCTTATACCAAGCGTGGTAGTTCAAGGTATGGGTAGCTTGTACGTTTTGAATAAGGGCACAAAATCCTCCAAGCAAAACGGTAAAAAGCAGCTTTTTCATAGGTTAATTTTTCAAAGAACGAGGCTTGAATCAATAAGGTTGGCTTAGCGAATGATGCTGAGTTTTTGGGTGCCTTGTGTCGTTTGAACCCAATACAACCCGGGTGCTAGTTTGCTTAGATTAATCTCGTTTTCTCCTTCAACCAAAGCCCCACTTTGGAGCACTTGACCCTTTGCGTTTAAGATGTCATAGTTGTCCTCTTTTGAACTTGAGAGCTTGATGCTGTTGGTAGTTGGATTAGGGTAGAGTGAAATGGGCAGCTTAGCTTCTTGCACCGAAGTAGGTGGGTTCTGGTTTAAGCCCTGGTAAAAAACCACTTGATTATATAAAGCTACTAGTACACCATTCTTGTATACTTTGTAATTGATAGGAATATGGAAGGAGCCTAGAGAAGCGGATTTAATCCGAAATTCATTCGAGGCATTCACAGCAAATAGTCCTCCGGTACTCAGCGGGAATGAAGCATTGTATGTAGGTCGATAAAGCGTACTTGAACTGTCTACTGTATAGGTATTGCTCGGCACAGGAATAGGATCTGATTCTGAACCACCGGTATAAAAGGTTCCGTAGTTTATTACAAGTGAATCAGCCCAAGGAAAGCTCCATAAGGTGTCAATTTTCAGCGTATCGCTGTATTTGCTTTGCAATATCGGACTACCTTTCAAACGACTTGTAGCCATACCTTTCGCTAAAAAGGCTGGAACATAGATACTCAAATCCCAACCCATATCACTGAGGGTATTATCTGCATCTGCTTTACAGCAACGAATGTATTGTACGATAAATAGGCTTTTTTTAGTTCGGGTAAATTCTAGTTTGTAGACTCCTCTTTTAAATAAACCACTGCGATTGGGAACTTTTTCTTCGGAATCAAGGTCTAATCTTAAAACTGTCTCTAGTGTTTTGGATGGAAAATCATAAAGTCCGACATCTATTTTCGAATCGAACTGAATTACACTCGAATTGGCATCTCGGTACATGTACATTTGGACTTCGTATTTGTATTCAGTGGGTGATACCGAGTCGATGTAGGTAACATGTCCATCAAAACCCACTAAATGGGTTGCATAGCAGAAGCTAGCCGTCATCATGCCGGCTAGCAGGGTAAACAGTTTTTTCATAAGTTCTTAAGTTTCACACCTAAGAACGTATTTTTTTCTGAAAAGGTTGTCTAATAATAATAGTAACTCAGCACTTGTTTGGTGCCGTTCGGGTGAATGCCTTCCACCACAATACGTCCGCGCATTTGTTCGATGGTTTTAATCAACTTCTCTTCATCGTTGAAAGTCACATTGTTGATTTTCACAAAGATGAATCCCTCCGGAATGTTCATCCTGCGCAAAACATTGCCGTTGATATTGCTCACTCGAATTCCGTTTTCAACCTGGAACCTGTCTTTCTCCACCTTCGAAATCTTCTCAAAATCGGCACCCAAAGTATTGGAGTGTACCAGCTTTCGCTTCAACATTTCAGTGGTGCCTTCGCGGTTTACCAAGGTCAGGCTCTTCGATTTCGAATTGTTTAAGGTGAAGTCTACTTTCTCACCCGGACGGTAATAGGCAATTTGCTCATCGAACATCGCTTTGCTGTTCACTTCCTGTCCGTTCACCTTCAAAATCACGTCGCCTACTTTCAAGCCTGCTTTATCAGCCGGACTGTTTTTTCCTACAAAACCTACGTAAACACCGTTCTCTACGTTGCCGGTCTTCTCTAAAATCTCAGCCGTAATATCCACTACCTCCATGCCGGTAAAAGCACGTTGTACTTCGCCGTGTTCTTTCAGGTCTTTGATGATTTTAGAAAC
Source organism: Bacteroidota bacterium (assembly GCA_006226545.1). GTDB lineage: Bacteria > Bacteroidota > Bacteroidia > UBA8524 > UBA8524 > M1806. The sequence continues at coordinate 48,359 of SBGR01000067.1, forward strand.
GATATTCACCGGGATGGCAAAGCCGTAGCCATTATAGGCGCCGGTATTGGAGGCGATGGCCGTATTGATGCCCACCAACTCACCGTTCAGGTTCACCAAAGCACCGCCTGAATTGCCAGGGTTAATAGCAGCATCTGTTTGAATAAAAGACTCGATAGGGAAGGAGTTATTCACCACATTGATATTGCGGCCTTTAGCCGATACGATGCCGGCGGTTACGGTAGAGGTTAGGTTAAAGGGATTGCCCACAGCCAAAACCCATTCGCCTATCTCTACTTTCTCCGAATTGCCAATCTCGATGGCAGGTAAATCCTTCGCGTCGATCTTCAACAAAGCCAAATCGGTAGAAGGGTCGGTGCCCACGATGGTGGCCGTATACTGGTAGCGGTTATTGTTCAAAATTACCTCGATGCTTTCCGCACCATCCACCACGTGGTTATTGGTTACGATATAGCCGTCGGTCGATAGAATAACGCCGGAGCCGGAGCTGGAAACCTTACCTCGTCGCCCGAACATATCAAAATTGAACCAGTCGTTCCAGTAATTCGACTGAGGTGCATTGGATACCGTTTTGATAAAGACCACACAGGCTGTGCTCTTCTTGGAGGCATGCACAAAATCGGCATTGCCGCCCATGGCCTGCGTAGCCTGGTAACTCACTGTCTGTGCTTCAACACGGTCATCGGAGTTGATGGTCTGTGTTTCCGGATTGGTTTGAATCCAGTTAAATAAGGCTGCGCCACCGAGGCCACAGCTGGTACTCAATAGCAGGGTTCCAATCAGTTTCTTCATGTCCTTGTGCTCAATATGTTTAAATGAAAGAGACCTCGATCTTGCGAACCGAAGTCTCTTGAATAGTTTATTTACTCGCCTTAGTTTTTCAAGGCATTTGGATTTTGAACCACCTCACCGGTGAAGCTCAATTTGGCTACCGGACGGGTTGGGTCGTTCGTAATCACTGTGATGGTTTTGTCTTCTACGCCACTTCTACCGGATGTATTGAATTTCACGATGAGGGTGGCGCTGTCGCCTCCGGCAATGCTTTCTTTGTCGGAAGTGGTTACCGTGCAACCGCAGCTGCCGTAGATGCGGCGAATCTCCAATGGCTTCTTGCCGGTATTGTAAATGGTATAACGAACTTCAACCGTATCGCCTACCAAGGCTTTGCCGTAGTTAAATTGTTCTTTATCGAAGCTCACCTTAGGGTTCTTCTTTACCCTGCGTTTGGTCTGTTTCGGAAACTGCTCCCAGACGTGGGCTTGGATGTGCATCTGCAATTCCGGCACGTTGATATCGTCTGTTAAAAGTTTGAGGTAATGCAGTTGATCTCCCCATGCTTCATCGCCGCTATTGCGAGCGTCGTAGATAAAGGTGATTTCGTTTTGCGACTTCGGCAAGAGGATATTCGAGCTGGTCTTCATCAGCACATGTGGCGGTCGGCCGCTCACGCCCAAGATTCGAATGGTATCTGTGCTGGCATTGTAGATTTTCGCTTTTACCGTATCTACCTGGTTTTTGTAGACAAACCCGAAATTGAAATAATTGCTGGTCATCATCAGCTTACCAAACTTACTAGGGTAATCGTCTTCAACGGTTTTTGGTCTAGGGATAACCTCACCGGCAATGGTGAGGAATATTTCAAATGGAACGCCGTCGTTGTAAACAAATAGGCCTTTTTCAAAGGGGCCCGGACGACTTCTTGGATCGTAGGTGGCAATTACGTAGCCGGAATCTCCGGGAGCCAAAGTATCGCGCGACCAATCGCTAACAGTACAACCACACGATGTTTTTACGTTGGTGATCACCACAGGCGATTTGCCAATATTAAAGCAACGGAAAACAGCCATAGCCGGACCGTCTTCTTCTTTTATCTGACCCATGTTGATGCCTTCATCGCGGAAATGCAAGGTGCCTTTTCCCGGCCATTCTTTGCGGGTCTGGGCAAAAAGGCTACTAAACGATATAAATACGAGGCTGAAGTAGAGTAAACGTAGGTGTCTTTTCATACGGTGATGCAAGTTTCAAAAATTATTCCTAACCGTCTCGATTTTGAGATAGAATTAGAATACGCTTTATGGATGCTGGAAATGTCAATCAGGTTGCATTACTTTTGAAGTGGTGCGAGACGAATTCTTAAATGCGGATAAGGAAGGGCTCAGCTCAGGAGAGCGTGAGATCGAAAGAGCCCTGCGGCCGGCGCAGTTCGACGACTTCAGAGGGCAGGATCAGATACTGGAAAACATCAAGGTCTTTGTTAAAGCGGCTAAACTTCGTGGTGAGGCGCTAGACCATGTTTTGTTGCACGGACCTCCCGGCTTGGGTAAAACCACGCTTTCGCATATCATCGCCAACGAATTAGGTTCCAGCATTAAAATCACCTCTGGTCCGGTATTGGAAAAACCGGGCGATTTGGCAGGCTTACTTACCAACCTGGATGAAGGCGATGTCTTGTTTATCGATGAGATACACCGATTGAGTCCGGTGGTGGAAGAATACCTCTACTCGGCCATGGAAGATTTCCGCATCGATATCATGCTCGAGACCGGCGCCAATGCGCGTTCAGTGCAGATATCGCTAAACCCATTTACCCTTGTTGGGGCTACCACGCGCTCGGGTTTGTTAACCGCTCCTTTACGCGCCCGCTTCGGTATCAATGCGCGTTTGCAGTATTACGATGCCAAGCTCTTGACTGATATCGTGAGCCGTTCATCGGATATCTTAAATACGCCAATTGAAGAAGAGGCAGCTTATGAAATTGCCCGCCGCAGCCGAGGTACGCCACGTATCGCAAATGCCTTATTGCGCCGTACGCGCGATTTCGCTCAGATCAAAGGCGACGGAACCATCACGCTGGGTATTGTGCGCATGGCTTTAACGGCCTTGAACGTAGACTCGCACGGCTTGGACGAGATGGACAACCGCATCTTGGTGACCTTAATTGATAAATTCAAAGGCGGTCCGGTTGGGCTCTCCAATATCGCTACCGCGGTAGGCGAGGAGTCGGGCACCATTGAAGAAGTATACGAGCCTTTCCTCATTCAAGAAGGCTATATCATTCGCACGCCTCGCGGACGAGAAGCCACTGAAAAGGCCTATAAACACATTGGTAAACTCAACCCCAGAGGGAGTCGCGATTTATTTGACGGCCAATGAGTAGCCTGTCTGCCAGTCGGAATGCCGCGCTTGTCAAAGCAAAAGCAGCAGAACTGGGATTTCAGTTTTGCGGCATCAGCAAAGCCGATTTTTTAGCAGACGAAGCGCCTCGTTTGGAAGCCTGGCTTCATGCCGGACACCATGGAGCCATGAGTTATATGGCTAATCATTTCGACCTGCGGTTGGATCCGCGGAAATTGGTTCCAGGAGCTAAATCGGTTGTCAGCCTACTTTACAATTACTATCCTTCCGAATCGCCTAGCGATGCCGAAGCCCCCAAGGTGGCCCGTTACGCCTATGGCCGCGATTACCACAAAGTGATCAAGAAGAAACTCCAAGAGCTGATGCACGTTTTGGAGCAGGATATTGGGGCCATTGAAGGACGCGCCTTTGTCGATTCGGCCCCCGTGATGGAAAGGCAGTGGGCGGCAAAAGCAGGCTTGGGCTGGACCGGAAAAAACACCTTATTGATCAACAAAGGTTCGGGCTCTTGGTACTTCCTGGCCGAGCTGATTATCGATTTGGAGCTGGAACCCGACGGACCGGTTAAAGACCACTGCGGCACCTGCACTGCCTGCATAGATGCTTGTCCAACAGAAGCCATTACACCTTATTCCATCGCTGCCGAGAAATGCATCTCTTACCTGACCATCGAATTAAAAGACCAGATTCCGGCCGAGTTTGAAGGTAAGCTGGACAACTGGGTTTTCGGCTGCGATATCTGCCAGGAAGTTTGTCCCTGGAACCGTTTCGCTCAAAAACATTCAGAACCGGACTTCCACCCAAAAGCCTTCCTCAACTGGTCAAAATCCGACTGGGAAGAACTAAGCGAAACCCTTTTTAGCGAAGTATTTGCTGGAACGCCTTTGAAACGCGCCGGCTTTGAGAAACTCAAGAATTCACTTGCTTTTGGGAAGGAGCCAAGGGTATAAAATCGCTAGGCATTTATTTTGGTCGAAAATGTAGTTTGTGCGGACTGATGGTATAGCGTTGAATATTAATGTGTTAAGCAATAATTTGTATTTCCGTCTATCGTGATTCATCAACTGAGCGGTTTTTAGCGCAACATATTCTCTAAAATTGTAGTCTAAATATAAGACGGCTGTTCACCGTTATCAGAAAACCATAATCAAGACAAAAAGGCTATGCCGGTATCTCGCAATAGGGGGCCGGCTAATTCTGTTTGTCTGATTTTTTAAATCTAAAAAGCTAGAGAAATGAGGACAAAATTCACTTTAGTGGCTTTGTTCCTGTTCTTATTGAGTGCGTCATCGGTATTTGCCCAGCAGCAATATACCTTTGCCACCGGTACGCCAGGAGCAGCCGATTACCATCAAGGACCTATGTACAGGTCGAGTGCAGCAAGCACGTATTTCTACTCGCGGTATGCCTATCTGTATACTGCTTCTGAATTGAGCTCCGAGGGAATGTCTCCCGGAATGCTTATTACCGAAGTTGCTTGGTATAAAAACAATGCAACAACCTTGGGAGCTTCCCGCAGTAACTCTTTCAAGATTTTATTGAAAAACAGCAGTACATCTGATTATGTACAGGCTACCGAAACCTTCGCAAATCTGACGTCAGGGGCCACCACGGTTTACGATACCTTGATTACCCTGCCGGCAAGTGCAGGCTGGATCGTATTCCAGTTGCCAACACCTTTTCTCTATACAGGTGGAAGCTTGGAGGTTATTACGGATTTCAACCAAGGAACAGGAACAGGTAACGGTTCATCAGCCGAATTAGACTGGGCATGGAGAACAGTACCGGATAGGATTTACGGTATCTGCGACGGTACAGCTAACCCTGATCCTTTGTCGTCTACCAACAATTCCATCGGAACCCTAACAGACAAACGTCCGGATTTTAGAGTAACGGCTATGTTCCCACCAATTCCGAATAATATTGGTGTGCAGGCATTTACTTCGCCGGCGTCGAGCACTTGTGCCGGTACCTACAATGTCAATGTGGATGTAAAAAACTATGGAACCACGCAAGTGGATACCTTCGTAGTTAACTGGTCGCTTAATGGCAACTTACAAACGCCAACCACCTTTTACCAGCTATTGGATACCATGGGTGGGGCAGGCGCCAATACGGCCAACCTTAACTTGGGTAGTCAAAGTTTCCAATCCGGACAGACTTATACCATTGTGGCTTGGACTTCAGATCCAAACAATGTACTCGATGCACAATCGCTAGATGACTCTGCTACCATGGTTTATTCTCCGGCATTAAGCGGAACCTATACCGTTGGGGGTGCTAGTCCGGATTACAATACCCTCACCGCAGCCATCGATGCCTTAGCGCAGAACGGCATTTGCGGACCGATTGTATTGGACGTGAGGGCAGGTACCTACAATGAGTACATTGATATTCCGGTTATTGCAGGTTCTTCTTCTACCAATACCATCACCATCCGAGGTGCCGGAGCGGCAACAACTGAAATTAGAGGGCACAGCCCGAACTCATCTGCAACCATCGGAATTATGGGAGCGGATTACATCACCATTCAAGATTTAAGCATTGTCAATACCACCAGTGGCACAGACGTGAATGGTATCCTCCTTACCAGCCAGGCAGATTACAATACCATCAGTAACTGCTTTATTTCGGTTCCGGTAACCACCAGCATAGATGTTACCGGCATTGTGGTAACGGCAAGCACAACCTCCAGAACCTCTGAAGGCAATAATGCCAATTACCTCACCGTAAGCAACTGTTATATCTCAGGAGGTACCGCAAATATCTCGTTTGAAGGCGGCGGAAACGCTAACCCGAATTTGGGTAACCGCGTTTTAAATACCGTTATGGTGAATGCAGACGACTATGGATTTTATAGCGATGACCAAGATGGCCTAGAGCTGATTGGAAACACCATTGATAGTTTGGTAAGTGCAACGGCTGACGGTATTTATACCATCGGTGGTTACAACTATACCATGGAGCGAAACAAAGTTACCTCTCCAGATTGGGGTGTTTATATCCTCGATTTGAACGTGAACGGATTGCCGTTTAAGGCATCTCGTTTTGTGAACAACATGATCTTGAGTACCTCTGATTATGCTGTTTACTTATTGGATGTGGACAGTTTAAACATGTACCACAATACCTTGAGAGGTGAACCTGCCTTGTACGTGAATGATCACGTTCACATGGATATCCGAAACAATATCTTTACTTCTGCAACAGATCAGGCCGTTGACTTCGTAGACGCTACCACTATCGGTATCATGGATTATAACCTCTTCTACAACGGTGGTGCGGCAGATATCATTGAGTTCGGTACCAACAGTTACAATACCTTGGCTGCTTGGCAATCGGCTCAAAGCTTAGACTTGAATTCATTGGTAGGCGACCCTATCTTTATCAGTGCCACCGACCTTCACATTCAAGGGACATTGGCCAATGATGTGGGCGACATAACTGTGGCAGTGAATGTAGACATCGACGGCGACCCACGTCCGTTTGCTCCGGCAATCGATGTAGACATGGGTGCCGATGAAGTGAAAATCTTGAATAACGATGCCGGTATTCTTTCTGTGAATCCTGCTTGTGTTGGCGGCGACCTTTTTGTTAGCGTGAAAAACTACGGGGTATTGAACCTGAGTTCTTTTACCGTGAATTGGTCAGTGAATGGTAACCTTCAATCTCCGGTTGCCTTTACGGGTACAAGCATCGCTAACTCCATTGATACATTGGTAAGATTGGCAGCTCATGGATTCCAAACGGGTCAGGCATACGACCTGAAAATTTGGACCAGCTTGCCTAACGGAGTAAATGACCCGGAGAAAACCAACGATAGCATCACTGTAAACGGATTCCGTACCGGTTTATCCGGAACATTCACGGTAGGTAACGGTGGCGACTTCGCTACGGCAGAAGAGGCGATTACAGCTTTGCAAGCCCGCGGAATGTGCGATAACGTAACCTTGTCGTTCTTGAACGGAACCTATACCGGACAATTTGCGTTGCGCAATATCTCCAAAGCGGACCCTGCCTATACTTTGACCTTAAACTCACAGAGCGGCAATGCGGCTGACGTTACCTTAGACTTCCCAACAGCGAGTCTGGGCAATAACTATATCATGTTGGTAGAGAACATGAGTGGTGTGGTGGTTGAAAACTTGGGTTTTAGACGCCTAGGTGCAAACAACCAAGCCGTGCATATTCAAGTGGAAGGGGCTGATGGATTAACTGTTCAGAACAACCTTTTCATCTCAGACAGTAACAGTACGGCTACCAATACAACCGGAACAAAATCTTTTATCTACTCAAGCGATTTAAGTGAAGAGCATAATATTACTATCGCTCAAAACACCTTTAGTGGTAACTCAAATGGTATCTGGTTTGCCGGATCGGCAGTAAACTATGCCACCGATGTTCTGGTGCGTAACAACAGCTTCTCGGTAGGTTATACCGCTGTCTTTGTTGAATACATGGATGCTCCACACATCACTCAGAACTACGTTACCCGTTTTGATCGTTTGGCAACGGCTACCTATTATGGAATCAGTATTTCCAATATTTCAGGAGCTTTTGTAATTGATCGAAACCAAGTGGTAGGCTGGCAGTCTGTTGGATACGGTATTCGTGTTAGAACGGCATTAGCCTCGGTAGCCAACAAAGGATTGGTTGCCAATAATATGGTACAGTTCAATGGTAGCACTACAACCTATGCTTATTCACTGGAATCCAATTCGGAGAACGTTCGTTTTGTGCACAATACCGGTTTAATCAAAGGTGGAACTTCAACGGCTGCCCGTTTGTTCTATTCAACCTTGGCTGCAGGTGAAAATGAATTGGTGAACAATGTGTTCATCAACAGAGGTGCCGGTCAGGCCATTTACCTGACCACATCGGCTACGCCTTCTTTTGTGAAAGCCGATTACAATATCCTCTTCGCTGCAGGAACAAACTTAGCTTATTGGGATGCGAACCGTGCGGACATCAATGCCTTGCGTTCTGCTTCCGGTAAATTCGCTAATTCAGCATCGCGAAATATTCCATTTGTAAGCAATGAAGACTTACACATCACCGATTTCTCTGAAGTCTTGGTGGGTAGTCCGGAAGGCATTACAGAAGACTTCGATGGCAATACAAGGTGTGCTATTCCTTATGTTGGTGCACACGAAATTGCGCCATCGGCTATTCCTATTACAGTAGATTTCTCTGTTCCGGATACCTTGTATGCGGGTGGTAGAGGTCTCTTTATCAATTCTAGCTTACGCAGTGAGCGTCGTTTGCATTATTGGTATGTTGACGGTGCTTTACAGAGTAACGACGTGAACCTGTTCTATACTTTTGCCAATACCGGCAATTACGATATCAAGTTGGTAAGCGTTGGCTGTTTCAATACAGACTCCATCACTAAAACGGTTTCTATCATTGCGCCATTCGACGTGCCTGAGGTTGATTTTACTGCCGACCGCACCAAGATATTCTCACAAGAGTTTATTACGCTGACCGATTTAAGTACGCAAGCGCCTACGGCTTGGGATTGGTCGGTATCACCTTCAGTAGGGGTGAGCATTGCTACTCAATTCTCGCAAGATCCGGTTATCTTCTTCTCAGAACCGGGTACCTACGAAATCTGCCTGAAAGCCGATAATGCTTTCGGTTCAGGAACTCAAGTTTGTAAAACAGCCTTTGTGGAAGTATTCCCTGTTGCTACGATGTGCGCAGACAACGGTTCTACCTCTCCTAATGGTAAACTATACGACGATGGAGGTCCTTTTGGTGCTTATTCTACCAATTCGAACTGTAGCTTCTTGATCAACCCATGCGCGTCTTCCGTTAACGCGGTAATCACCGATTGGGATGTAACCGATGTAGACGATGAAATTCGCATTTACAATGGTGCAGTAGAAGATCCAAATACCCTCTTGGCTACCTTCAATGGAGCGAGCCAAAATCCGGGCGGTACAGTTGGCATTACAGCCAATAGCGGTACCATGTTAATCGTTTGGAAATCGGATGCTGCTACACAGACTGAAGGCTTTGCCATTGAATGGACCAGCACCCCGCTGAACCAAACACAGACCAACGGATTTGTAGTAGCAGATACTGCTTTTGCCAATGCGCCGGTATTTGTACAAAGCCTGGCTTCAGGAACTAAATTACAAGAGACATGGGATATGGAGTTCCCGAATAACGTAGATATTTCTACTACAGGAACGGCACTTTTCCATACCTATACCAATACCGGTACTTATACCATTCGTCAGGTAGTTGAAGGATGCGGTGGCAAAGACACCATCGATAAAATCATCGAAATCATTGCGCCAACTTCAGCACCTAATCCGGTAGACTTCTCTGAAAACAGAAGAACCCTAACCACCAACGATGTGCTTCAATTAACAGACATCTCAGGTAATGGCCCAAGCAGCTGGAGATGGGAGATTAGCCCGGCAACAGGTGTTCAGTTTATTGGTGATGCGAATGCGCCTGTTGTACAGGTGAGCTTTACCACTACCGGAAGCTACGATGTGAAATTGGTGGTAACCAATGGCATTGGCGCTGACTCTACCGTGAAGGCAGCACATATTAACGTGTTTGATTACTGTACGCCAAACTCCGGACTCCTTTCTGCAGAGATTGGAATCAGCCATGTGAGCTTAGCAGGTATCAACCAATTCAGCACCATTGGTGAAAAAGCGTATACAGACTATACCGAAAACGGTCAGGTGGCCCAATTGGGACTTGGCGAACAGTACAGCATTGAAATCGCTCGAAACGCAACCAACCAAACGGCTACCCGTAAGGTATGGATAGATTGGAACCAGGATGGCGACTTTACCGATGCAAATGAATTGGTAAGCTCCGAAATCGCGGCCAATACCCTTGCTTTCACTTCTACCATTCAAGTGCCTACCACAGCGGCCTTAGGCTTTACCCGTATGCGTGTGGCTGCCGGCTACAATAACGAGCCGAGCAACCCTTGCGGTCCGGTTCTGATTGGCGAATTTGAAGACTACCTGATTCAGGTATTGGGCGATATCACCAAGCCGGAGATTAGCCTAAACGGAGCAGCAACAGTGAACGTAGAAGCCGGATACGGGTATACCGAATTGGGAGCAACCGCCCTGGATGCCGTAGACGGTAACATCTCTATTTTGATTCAAACGATCGGAACGGTAGACACCACCACCGTTGGGGTTTATACCATTCAGTATTTTGTGATCGATGCAAACGGCAATAGCTCAGACACCATCAGCCGTACAGTGAACGTAACTCCGGATATTACCGCTCCTGTCATTGCTTTGAACGGCTTGGCAAGCGTACAAATCGAAGTGAACAACGCGTATACAGAAGACGGTGCAACGGCTATCGACAACCCTTGGGGAACAGCACTTACGGTTAACATCAGCGGAACGGTAGACATTACCCAATTGGGTACTTATACCGTAAGCTATGAGGCAAGCGATGCTTCAGGTAACAGCACAGTTATAACCCGCAGTGTTGACGTGATTGATACTACGGCTCCAAGCTTGTCTTTGAACGTGGATGATACCTTGTATGTGGAAGTGAATACCAATTTCGTTGATCCGGGTGTAACCGTAATGGATAACCACTGGACGGCCTTTAGCCTGAATGTAAACGGAACAGTGAATACAGCCGTATTGGGTACCTATGTTTTGAACTACTCAGCTACGGATGGTAGCGGAAATGTATCCTTGGTACAGGATCGTGTGGTGATTGTACAAGACAAAACAGCACCGCTTATCAGCTTGGTAGGAACAGACTTGGTGAATATCCCACGTTGGGGTGCTTATACCGATGAAGGTTATGTATTGAGCGATAATTATTCTGATTCAGCCAATGTACTTGTTGAAACCTTGGGCGACTGGGTGAGCAGCAGCGTAGAAGGCTTGTTCTGGATTCAGTACAAAGCCACCGATGAAGAAGGTAACGTAGCCTTCTCTGCTAAACGTATCATCGATGTTCGTGGAACCAATTCAGTGCAAACCATTGCAGGTGGTAGCTTGAATGTATTCCCGAACCCAACACGAGGTAACTTCACCTTGCAATCCGAAATGCCGTTATCGGCAGGAACGCAAATCACCGTTCAAGATGCACTTGGACGAGTAATCAGCACGGAAACCTTGCGCAACGCAACTCAAGAAATCAGCTTCGACCTGAACAACCAGGCACCGGGCGTTTACTTGGTACGCGTGAGCAATGGCAACCAAATGCAAACGATAAAAGTGAATATTGCCCGCTAAGGGTCGTATTCCATAAATAGAAAAGGACTGTCGAAAGGCAGTCCTTTTTTTTGTTTGACAGTTTAATAATTACTGCGCTAGGAGAGGAACTTAGGGCGCAGGGAGGTTTCGTGTTGCGGGTTTCGAGTTGGCGAGAATAAAAGTCAATTTCTCCATGTAGCTCCAGTTTAAAAACAGTTCTACAGTTCTACAACCATGGTCTATGGTCCATGGTCCATCGTCCATGGTCTACCCGCACAGGTGTTCCAAAACGCACCGTGTCCTCCGTGAAAAACTCTGAGCCCTCTGTGGTTAATCAGAGCCACCCGCAGC
>SBGR01000003.1 GCA_006226545.1 Bacteroidota bacterium
GAGCATTTGCTGTAATAAAAAGAGGAACTCCTTTTGTTCAACTGTATAGCCAAAAGATAATTCAGAAAAACGTTGCGTAAGTCTTAGAATTCAATCAACAGTCCCACAGCGAAAGCGACTTACAGTCTGCTTTCGCTCCACATCCATTTATTCAGCTTATGACTCAACCAGGCTGAGCCGATGCCGAGGGCGGAGCCGATGAGGACGTCGCTAGCATAATGTTGCCCTAGGTGAATACGCGAATAGGCGGCGCTGCCGGCCCAGGCGAAGGCGGGAACGGCAACATACCATTTCTTCCACTGCAGGCTCAGCGAAGTAGCCAAGGCAAAGGCGTTGGAGCTGTGTGCCGAAGGGAAGGAGGGCGTAAGCGAAGTGCCGTCGGCACCTAGATTGGGGTACGTTTCGTAGGGTCGCGGACGCTGCACGCTGTACTTCAGACTAAGCGATACAAAAGAGGCGAAGGCCACGGAGCTAGCCAGTTCAAGCGATTTTTCTTTGAGCGAGCTATTGCCGTCGCGACGGGCTTTGAAATACAAAAAAGCCGGAATACCGGCGGTTAATAAGGGCACCGACTCCGACTGCACCCGAAAGAAGCCATCCAGGTTTTGGTTGCGTTCCGTGCACAAACGCTGCATCAAGCGATAATCGAGCGATTGCGCACCACTTGGCAGAGCCAGTACAATCAGTATGCAGAGGAGTAAAGTTCGCACAGGGTCGAAGATAATTATGAATTGTAAATGTTGAATTATGAATGACCACTTATGCTAATGAGGTGAAATCAACAGCATGGGATTTCAATCCCAATATTTAGAAAGTTGGACCTTTAGACTTTAGGACTTTTGAATTGTAATTCCGTAGGTCCGACACACGTCGCCCCCACACGAAGTGAATAGAATCGTTGCTTCTCAATCCTCAATCTCATTTCTCATTCCTCACTTATACTATTTCCGTATTTTCACGCATTATATAGCCGTATGAACTTCAAGTCTATTTCCCTCTTCGCTCTTTTTACTTTGCTTTTGGCATGTTCAGGCAGTCGCCGAATGGCCTATGATAACATTGATTTACACATCGATTTGTTTGAAAACAATACGCCGGGTATGCTTGGAGTTGTTGGAATGCATCTCTTTTTTCCGAAAGAACTTAATCATGTCGACTATGGAACGCTATACGTATCAGGTGATTCCTTTCCATTTGAAGAGTCACGGTATTTGAAATCAAGTTCTGTAGAAGTAAAGAGTCTTTACAAAGCAGTCGAAAAAGGCGGCATTGCAGGTATAAAAATAGGTGGCGGAACGCAGCACTTAAAGGAACCTGTCTTCTTTGAGTTTGAAATTCCGAACCCCATACAACCGGTCAAGGTGGCCGATAGTCTGCGGGTAACGAACCTAAAAGAAGATTTGAAAATTGAGTGGGAAAGCCAATGCTCCGAATGTGAAATGGAGATATCCCTCAGTGGCAAAAGGTCATACGGCAATGACCTGAACGACCTTAGTCTCACATTCCACGTAGAGGACAATGGTACTTTTTCCATACCCAAGGAAAGTTTAGCGAAATTTAAAGGTGCTCGAGTCCTGCACATTCATTTTGCGCGTCACAAACGCTCTTGGAACACCGCAGAAGGAAAGCGATTTTTAGTGGAATTCACCACGCGAGCCGGCAGTGGACAATACCGAGTGGTGGAGTAGGGAAGGACGTTACGAGAGACGGAGGGACGGAGAGGCAGAGAGACCGAGAGGCAGACGTTTGGACGTTTAGACTGAAATCAAATTAGGAATGCTCAATTTTGCTTTTCACTTATTTGAAAAGCAATCTGAACACCGGAATAAAATTGAGCATGGCTCCCAAGGGGCTATCATACGTTTGAAGGGTTTGGGCATTTGATGCAGGGAGTGAGGCGATTAATCGCTTGGATGAATTTGGTTCATGGCCCTTAATTTTTCAAGAATAATTTCCTTTCGTACAGAAACGGTGAAGGGGTTCATATGACATTCAATGATTTCGCTTTGTGAAGGATGTTGAAGAATTTCTTTGCTCATATTGCTTAAGAAGCGCTGCAGTTTAGCCTCTGCATTTTGGAAATCTTCTAGGAGTTCAAGGCAATTGTCGAGGATATAAATAATGTCTTCAAAATCATGGCTCATTCTTGGGTCACCACCTCTGCTTTTAAAGGTTTCCCACTTGCTGGCAAGGAAATACGATACCGGTAAAATTCGTATTGTAGTTATACCTATTTGAATGGGGAAGGCTTTATCAAATCCGGGTTTTAACCAAGAATTAGTGGGTCCAAGCGGGGTCTCGGCATAAGGAATAAAATCCAGTAGAATATCCCCTAATTGATATCGATACATAACATTTGTACCTTGAGCCGGATAAATCCCTTTTAACGCTAAGCGCTCTCTGAGTTCTTCCATGGCGGCATAGCTGCTAATTTGAACGGAAATGTCAATGTCTTTAGTTGGTCGAGCGGCTTCAGCACCTTTATCTGTAGCATAGAGACTAACCACCGCTCCTCCAACGTAAATGACCTCGTCGTTTAGCTCTTCGAGGCTTAGGGCAACTTTTTCAACGACTTGCAGGTTAATAAATTGGTTCTTAAGCATTATTTATCTTTTGTTCTAGTAAGTCGAAAGCTAAATTTTGTTCTCGCACTTTTCCTATGCGCAGAGCATCTAATAGCGCCATGAATTCATAAAAGTTAGCGTCTCTTAAACAGGCTTCCGGAATCTTCGGATGCATAGGTTGTATAGCTTGTCCTCTGAGTTCGCCTTCAGCCCATGGCCAAACAAAGTTTTCCTGACTGGTAAATTCAGTATTTAAAGGCGCCGCGCTAATGGCAGTGCCCAATCCGCGGGTCAAAGAACCCGGCTGAAGGGGATAAACATAGCGTAAACCGTGCTTGAGAAAATCTAAAAGAGCCAGTTTATTCAAGGTACGTTTATCACTGGAAATAAGTCCGGCGATAACCGATCTATGTATACTTTCGCTGATTTCGCTGGCGCTTATATACAATTCATGCGCTAAATCACTCATGTACCAGGGTTCTTTTCCCTTGCTCGCAATTTTGAGGAGTATCGCTATATCATGAGGTCGCATACCGCTGTGTTTTTTCATGTCTGAATCTTTATGCAGCGGTAAAGGTACATTATATATTTGCAATTCGCGAATCGCGAATTGAGAATAGCCGGCAGCGCGTTCGATTTCACCTTTACGTGTAGTTTCAGTTTTATTCTTCTGCCAGTTCAGCAACTAATCTCACCGCTCCCTGGATAAACAACGTGTCCGACTTAGCTTGAAAGTCGGCATTCTTTACTAAAGTGGTATTTATAAGCGATGCCTTGATATTCAGAAGCACGGTATCACCTACCTGAATGTTGTTTTGACTTATTCGTACTTGAGATTGAAGTGGGGTATGGATATCCGAGCCGGTGCAGCCCCAATGTTTGGCTCTAAGGGTTAGCGTATCCGGACAAAACATCAGAAATGCCGTGATGCCTTTGTATCCATCGCCGGTAAACAGCACCGCATAGGTGGTATCTCCTTTTACCCGCAAACGGCAATGCTTCAACTGAATTGGCGTAGGCTGATTAGACCATGCATTGAGTTTAAAAACCAAACTGTCACTCAAATCAATCGCATCACTCACCTCATAGGGCAAGGCCTTCACTTCCGGCTCAGGCGCTTGGCAGGAGAGGAAGAAGATAGAAAGTAGGAGGGGAATAAGGCGGTTCATGAAAATGAAGGTTAAGTAGCTTAAAAGTGTTATTAATCAATTCCAAAATTTCTGTGGATATCCATCATTTCTTTGTTAAAACTCAATTTTTCAAGAACTTCATTCTTACGACTTTCAGGTAAACAAGAAATGCAGGTATCATATTTAATACCTTTGTAATGTTTTTTACATTCTGGGCACAAGTCCATTTGATGCAGGTCATAGCGTGATGCACAAATTTTACAAGCGGTAATTGCGTCTTCAAAAGATAGATATTTGATGGTATCGACTAAGTACAAAAGCAGCGCTTTTTTCTCAATATATTCTAATTGACTTTTTTGCACTAAGCTGCGTTGATGCCAGTATTTGATGTTGTTTAGGTTGTGTTGATTGTGCCATTTGTCTTTTGATGTGAAACACTTATCTCGAACTTCAATGGCGTCGGGATTTCTGTAAAAGATTGATATTAGTTCCTCAACTGAGAGATAAGAAGGTTCATTGAATTCGTGCTCACATTTCGTGCATAGGAATTTCGGAGATTTTCGAGTTCTAATATTTGGCTTTCTGTTTAGGCAATTTGGGCAGAGTTGAATGGGTTCATAAGTATAATTGTTCTTGACATGCTCCTCAAGCTGTGCTTTATCAATTTCGGAGTTTATATGAATGAATTCTTTTGTTAAGGATCTCGTAATTTCTTTTGTGTATTCAATAAACTTTTTTGGGTGTGAGAGGTGCTGAACTGTTAGGGTTTCTTTACTGTCGCAGATTTCACATTTGTCTTTAAGGAATTTCCGCCTTCTTTCTTTCCAGTCCTTGGTATGCCAAGCTCGTTTTCCATCTTTGAAGTTTTCCCATAAACGACTTTTAGCTTCATCCGTGTTAATTTCTCCTTGTATTAAGCGTTCTTTAAGAGCAATATATTCGTGGAGGCTTAGCATTAAAGTTTCTTAAAAGAACAAGGATAAAGTTTATTTAATGAGTCAGTCTTTGAACAATAATAATTATTGTGAATCGATTAATTTGAATCAGATGAAGTTAAGCTAGTAGGAAACTCTTCGGCTATTATTTCCTCAATTGTATGTGATGGTTCTTCTGAGTTTAATCTATTTAGAATGGCAAGGGTTTCTCTGTATTCCATCGCTTCTGGAATTCGGATGAAATCTGCTTCAAGTCCCAACTCATCCACCTTATTTTCGATATCACTTATGCTAACATTAAAAAATTCCTTTCGGTTGTTTAGCATGTTCACCTTCTTTTCAGAAAAAGCTTTGTGGAGCTCATTTTCCAAACCAGGGGCGTCCTCAGAAAATATCATTGCATGAATGTCAAATTGAAATGGAACTGACGCATCTCCAAGTTCTTTAACTCTATCTTCAGGTTCCAATCGTCTGGTCATGCCAATTTTATATACATGTTCACCGAAAGATCCAATGTTTGAGATGATGTATACATGACCCCTCTTTGTCTGCTGAGCCATTGAGAGCGCGCGCTCTTTACGTTCATGTGCCTCCCTGAGTTCTTGTTCAAGTTTTTCGATTTGTGCGACTAGTTTATCATGTTTACTTCCGGTTGCTTGTTCAACTTCTTTCCTAGCTTTATCTAGCGCCTTTTGATAGTTTACTTCTTCTTTTTCAGCCTCTTTTTGAGCCTGCTCAATTTCACGTCGAGCTTTTTCTTCTTCACGCATGGCTTCTTGTGCCGCTCGTAATTCTTCTTTTTCTTTTTGTTTCTTTAGTTGGAATTCATGCTCCAGTATTAACTCCTTAATTTTTAAATCAAGGTACTTAGGCTGAATAGAAACTGTTTGACTTTCACCTATTTTGTTGATGGTTGCGTAAGCTTTCTTAATGCGCTCCTTCATCTGATTTACGTTATTCCATTTCACTTTTGATATCATGGAATCACATTCACCATTGAAAGCTCGGAGCGTTAGTTTGATGTATTTCTTTGTACTTGCCCTTCCTTTAGCTTCACTGCCATCAATTGTCCAGTTTGTTTTACAAATTGCGGCAAGCTCATCCTTTATCATGTCTTTCTGAAGCTCCCTAATGCGACTTTGTTCTTCTCTGTAATCATCAGATTTATCGAACTCATAGACTGGTTCATAAACCCCAAATTCAATGAGATCTAACTTGTTTTCGAAAAGACTAATTTCCTTCCTAAGTCGAGTATATGTTTCTAAAGCACCCTGATAGTCTGTATTCAGTGTGGTTAATTTGGTTTTAAGGCTTTGTATTTCAGCTTCTTTTTCTGAAATGTATTGGGTTAGTTCATTGCGCTGCCGTTGAACTTCATCTTCAATGTCTGATATAGCTTGGTATCGGACCAGTTTACTTTTCAGCATTTCAATTTCGGCCAGCTCTTTCTTTTTTAAAAAATCGAAAAATCCCATTTGGTTTATTTTTTAACTACCAGAAAACTGAGCAATTTGAAGCTTAGTTTTTATAGATCTAATCATTAAGTAATATTTGATTTGAAAGTTTTTTTTAGAGTTAAAGGAGTACTAAAAGTGCTAAGGATATTGCAGTATTGATTTTATTAATTGGCTGCTGATAAACTCTGTTTTATGTCATTATGGTCATTAACCGTTCTAAATATTGAATCTGCTAATCTCGTTCCTGTTGAAACTAATTTTGATAGAACCCTTAATTGCTCTTTACAAGCGATATCATCAGTTGGATGAGGATAGTTTATACTGTGGTCAATTTCGCCCCAAATTTCTTCAAACAACGTCCTTACTTGTATTTCACAGCAAACTGAATTTGGATTTGAATTGTTTGGTCTTACAACATAGTGGACGCTTGTATAAAAAGTTTCTCTGATTTCATTCTCTATTCCTAATGTATCATACATGGTTTTAGACTCAGGGTCCCAGGTATAGGCCTTAGGTGGTTCGACAAATTTCCAATCTCCCTCATCAATATATTTTAGAATTTGTTCGTGAATGACTGGAAATTGATCTTGATACAGATGTAAAACTCTAAAGCCTATTAAATCCGTAATATCTGTAAACAGATTATCTTTGGATATCTCTTTTCCCTGTTTAAGCTTCCTATCAATTTTATCTTTTAAATGATCGGGGTCTTTTATTCTTGTTTTTACAGAATGAATTATTGGTAAGGGTTTGGCATTTAAAATTGGATGTTTTACAAAAAAAGTCTCCACTGAAGCCTGAAATTGTTGAAACCGATGTAGGTTTTCTTTGTAGTAGCTGATGACAGAGTCTATTTGCTGTTTGATTTCGTTCATAATGAATTTATTCTCGTTAATAAATCATTTGTGAAGGCTGTATATTTCTCGCCAATTTCACTCAGTCGACCATTATTGCCTTGATTGTATTCAAAACCATTTTCGTTTAGCAACGACAAATATTCTGGCTTAGTTCTTTTTAATGATGCGTAGACCTCAGGTACCTTCCACATTGGGCATTTTAATGCTTGTGCCATTGCAGGAAAGGTATTATGAGAATGAATTATTGAATCTCCACCAATAGGTCTTTCAATTACCTCTTCAGTTACTCTTGTTCTGTTGCTTGCTTGTATGAACTGCTTGATGACAGCGGGAATTCGACTTACATACTGGTAGTGTGCCTGAGCCAAATTATACTCGTTAAATGGTTCGCTATCTCTAGTGTATTTTTTTGCATTATATATTGTGTACCCCAGAAATTGAACAAAATGCTCTGGGAACTTGGAGCGCTTTTCTTCAGATATTAATGTGTAAATGGAAAGAAATTCTCGTTGCCATAGTTGTAGCGCATTTCCAATATTTCGGATTCCATATAGGCTGAACATGTCTGGTTGGGCTGGGATAAAAAATCCGTCAACGGTAGACATGATTACTTTGTTTAGTATTCCTAAGCTAGGTGAGGTATCAATTAAGACATACTCATAGTTATATTGCTCCGAATAGAGTTTGCAGATATTCCTGATATTAGTAACGGTTCGAATTGCTAAATTGTCTCCTTGATAAACGCCACTCCACCTTTCAGCAATTTTATTTTCATATTTGTGCAGTGAAAGTCTGCCTGGCAAAAGGTCAATATTTGTCCCAATATTATAGGGTGGCGGTATGTTTGTAGGTTCGCTAATTCCGTCCTCAGTTGGCTTCAAGATAAAGTGAATACTTCTTGGACTTTCTATAATTTCAGGCTTTTGACTAAAAGCACTTTGGTAATCATCTATAAAACTATCTTCGGCCTCCCAAATTTGATGTAATTCTTCTTCCATCATCGCACAGATTGTTAGATTACACTGTGGATCAAGATCCACCATTAGAACTCTGTGTCCAAGTTCAGATAGTTTATTCCCCAAATGATAAGTCAAGGTCGATTTACCTACCCCTCCCTTATTATTAAATACTGAAATTATTTTCATTTTTCTTTGAGTTGATTTTTAAAAGACTGCAATACCAAGTTTTAGTGAAACTGAAAGTTTAATGACAATAACTATTTGACAAGTATTATATCATTATCTGCAAAATAGTCATTAAGCTTCTCCTTACGTATAAGTCTGGAACGTATTTTTCAGTAAGTTTTCAACAGAGTGTCGGTTTCGAGAAATGGCGAAGGGCTGAGAGCAAGGAGCGCAGGGGATTTGTGATTTCTGATCGTTGATTTTTGATTTGAAAAATGGAAAACGGAGCAAAGGAGCTGTACTCAAAACCCTCCGTGCTCTCTGTGCCTAACTCAGCGGCCTCTGTGGTTAAGCAATTTGGAGCAAGTCTAGCAGTGTGCTAACGCCTCGGCTATGGTCCATGGTCTATCGTCAATGGTCTAATGTTGTTGACCGTTGGCAACGCCTTCGGCGAGTTTGAGTTTGTAGTTCGGAGTATGAGAAAGCACCCTCTGAGAACTCTGCGCATAACTCTGAGGCCTCTGTGGTTAAGGAGTTCGGAGTAAGTCTAGCAGATTGCTAACGCCCATGTATCTTCTCGAAACCCGCAACTCGCTAACCCGAAACTTACCCGGAAGAGTGCCAACGCCCCGGCTATGGTCCATGGTCTATCGTCTATGGTCTAATGCTATTGACCGTCGACAACGCCTCCGGCGAGTTTGAGTTTGAAGTTTGCATTTTGAGAAATAACCCTGAGTGAACTCTGCGCATAACTCTGAGGCCTCTGTGGTTAAGCAGTTCTGAGCAAGTCTAGCAGTGTGCTAACGCCCCGGCTATGGTCTATCGTCTATGGTCTATGGTCTAATGCTGTAGACCGTCGACAACGCCTTCAGTGAGTTTGAGTTTGAAGTTCGCAGTATGAGAAAGCACCCTCTGAGAACTCTGCGCATAACTCTGCGGCCTCTGTGGTTAAGCAGTTTGGAGAACAATTAGTAGAATCTATACAGATAATGAATGAATATGGAGATAAGGGGATTCTCTCTCGCTCATAACCCTAGGCCCACGAGCCTAATTAACGCTGACAGGGTTTAACTTTCAGTTCTACAGTCCAACAATCCCACAGTCAAACTTCTTTACTATGGTCCATCGTCTATGGTCCATGGTCAAAAAAAAAAAGCCACGCATTTGCGCAGCTTTTTTTTCTGGTACACCCAATAGGATTCGAACCTATGACCTACTGCTTAGAAGGCAGTTGCTCTATCCAGCTGAGCTATGGGTGCAGCTTTTTAAGAGGCTGCAAAGGTATTGCGTAAATGGATTCTATACAATAGGGTCGAGAAAAAACTGCGGGCTTTTTCAATAGCAGCCTATTTCTGCCGGCGGCCCGCATCTTTTCCTATCTTCGCGGGGTGACGATCAAAGTACTCGCCATCTCCAATTATACCAATTTCCATTCGGTGCGTCCGGAAGCGGAAATCTTCCTCGGACTGGCCCGCCTCGGGGGCTACGAGATCACCATCATGACATACGGCAACACGGAATACGCCAAGCGCTTTCAAGAGGCCGGCATTCGCGTCATCGACTGGCATCCGGAGAAGAAATTTGATAAACAGGAAATCGCGTTTATACGCCAAGAGCTTATCTCCGGACAATACGATATCGTGGAGCTTTTCAATAGCCAGGCGATCATCAACGGCATTCGCGCCGCCAAAGGCTTGCCGGTGAAGGTGGTGCTCTACCGCGGCTATTCGGCCAATATCAATTGGTGGGACCCTACCGCCTATACCAAGTTCCTGCATCCGCGGGTCGATAAGATTCACTGCAACTCCATTGGGGTGGAGGAGATGTTTCGTCGCCAACTCTTCTTCGATAAATCCAAAGCCGTCACCATCAACAAAGGCCACCGCCTAGAGTGGTACAGCGGCACAGTACCGGGTAACCTTCGCAAAGAATTCAATATCCCGGAAAACGCATTGCTCTTGGTCAACGTGGCCAATAACCGCCGCATGAAGGGCATCCCGTACCTGCTCAAAGCCATGAACCAATTGCCCGAATCGGCGCCCATTCACGTGGTGTTGATTGGGAATAACATGGACAATCCGAAGAACCTCGCTTTACTCAGCAACCTAAAAAACCGCGCTAAGGTGCATTTCGCCGGCTACCGCAAGGATGCGCTGGAATGTGTGGCTTCGGCCGATGCCTTCGTCTTACCGAGCATCAAGGGGGAGTCGATTACCAAAGCCGTGATCGAAGCCATGAGTCTAGGAGTCACCCCGGTGATCAGCGATATCGCCGGTAACCGAGAATTGGTGGTACACGGCGAAAACGGACTGGTCTTCCCCTCTAAAAACGTAGAGAAACTCAAAGAAACACTGCTTTACCTCGAAGCACATCGGGAACTCCTCCTGCAATTTGGCAAAGCCTCACAGGAGCGCATCGATACGGTATTGAATACGGACACTACGGTAGCGAAGGTGGATGAGCTCTTTCGGAGTTTAGTCGATAGACCATAGACCATGGA
Organism: Bacteroidota bacterium; assembly: GCA_006226545.1. GTDB lineage: Bacteria > Bacteroidota > Bacteroidia > UBA8524 > UBA8524 > M1806. Next base: position 10,568 of record SBGR01000003.1, read on the forward strand.
CCATGGAAGTGGGACTGTGGGATTGTTGGATTGTTAGACTGATTTTGTAGAATGTTGATTGTTAACTGTTGATTGTCCGAATCAGTCCCGAAAGCTTTCGGGAAGGAATAATGGACTAGCAGGATTATAACGCTACCGAGAAATGAACCATCAGTCCTACAGTAAACATTTAACAGTCCTACCTAATCGCTAGTTCGAGATTAGACAACAACCACTCAATTCCGGTTATTTCCCAATCTTCGATTTAATCACATCCACCATGCTCTGCGGTTCAGCGTCTTCGATATCGCTAAGGTGGAGCTCAACCGAGCGGGTGCTTTTCCAGATTTCAACCAGGGAAAGGATAAGCGAGAGGGCAAAGAGCACAACGGAGGTGGCGAAACTGAAATGGGCTTCGCTCATATTGCCTTGGTAGATGAAGTACATGCTAAGCAAGGCGAGCAAGAAACTCAATACGCCGAAGAGTTGCATCTGACGCACCAAGCGCAGGCGGTGGCGCAAATTGCGGATCTGGTCTTTCAAAATCGGACTGGCCTGATGGTCTACGTATTTGTCGTGCAGGCTACGCGCCACAGACGATATCGCTAGAAAACGGTTGGTATACGCTAACATCACCAAACTGATAGCAGGAAACAAAAGAGCCGGAGTATTGATGCTGATATCCATGTAGCAAAGGTAGTAGGACTGTAGGATTGTTTAACTGTTGGACTGGTTTTGTTGAATGTTGATTGTTAAATGTCTGAATCAGGATTTAGAGGATTTGAGGATTAGCAAGATTGAAGGATCAGCAGAATGATATCCTCGTTTCATTTGATATCCATGGACTATGGTGGCTCTGTTCTGGTTTATAGTGTTTCAATACCGAGGCGTTCACCGGAATAAATTCCACTGCTGCTGATTTTGTACGATTGAAAATTGAATTCA
>SBGR01000017.1 GCA_006226545.1 Bacteroidota bacterium
TCTATGGACTATCGACCAAATAAAGTGGAAGATGAATGAACAATAGTTCCAACTCAACCTCTGAACGATAAAATAGAATTGAGTATTCCATGGACCATGGTCTATGGACTATCGACCAAATAAAGTGGAAGATGAATGAACAATAGTTCGAACTCAGCCACTGAACAATAAAATAGAATTGAGTATTCCATGGACCATGGTCTATGGACTATCGACCAAATAAAAAAACGATGAGTATACAAGTTCCAACCATGGCAGAAATGATGGCCTCCGGAGAAAGTCCGGAAGTGCTGTTTTGGGTAGGTTGCGCAGGCAGCTTCGATGAGCGTGCTCAAAAGGTAACCAAAGCCTTTGTGAAGATCATGCATGCTGCCAATGTGAAGTTTGCAATTCTCGGAACAGAGGAAAGCTGCACCGGTGATCCGGCCAAAAGAGCGGGCAATGAATTCTTGTTTCAGATGCAGGCCATGGCCAATATCGCTACCCTCAATGCTTACGAGGTAAAGAAGATTGTAACAGCTTGTCCGCATTGCTTCAATACCCTCAAAAACGAATACCCGGCCTTGGGCGGAAGCTACGAGGTGGTGCACCATACCAGCTTTATCAATGAACTGTTAGCGAATGGACGACTGGCCATTTCAGGCGGCGCATTTAAAGGCAAGAAGATTACGTATCACGACAGCTGCTACTTAGGCAGAGCCAACGGTGTTTACGAAGCACCACGCGAGTTGATTCAAAAGCTGGATGCCGAATTGGTAGAGATGAAGCGTTGCCGCACCAACGGATTATGTTGTGGTGCCGGTGGAGCTCAGATGTTCAAAGAAGCGGAGAAAGGCACAAAAGAAGTGAACATTGAACGCATCGAAGACGCCCTCGAAACCAAAGCAGAGATTGTAGCTGCGGCTTGTCCGTTCTGCATGACCATGATGCGCGACGGTGTTAAAAACAAGGAACAAGAAGACAACGTTCAAGTCTTAGACATTGCAGAATTAATCGCGAAAGCGGAGGATTTGTAATAGAGAGACGGAGGGACGGAGAGACAGAGAGACGGAAAATCCGACCTATGAAAATATCAGAAAAGCGACTTCGGTCGCTTTTTTTTGCCGTTACTTAATTGGTTACTCCTCATAGTGTGGCGCAAGATTTTGCCCCACGCTTGAAGTAATCCTATTCAATCACAACGGCAATTCTACTTAGGTTTTTCGTATATTAGCCAGAGCCTATGAAATCACTTCTTATTACATGCTGTCTGTTGGCGGGTCTGGTCGTCATGCTGAGCTTTTCACCTAGTGAAGACATACAGGATCGCTACGGGAATTTTTACATTAAGCTGGTGGACCAGCAGGGAGAAGTAAAGACAAAAAACATACGAACTTTAGGCCAACTGGAATGGCAAGATTCCATTCAATCGGTTTATTTCATGTGTGCCGACAGTACCCTGGAAATTGAAGGTATGCTTGTATTAGCACCTAAAGTGGGCGAGGCCATAATGTTTGGTTTCAAATCTACCGCCGAACTTAGCGCTCATTTTAGAACCAATCAAAAAAGCGGCTTCGGGTATGTTCAAGGAGACCGAATTATCTTAGACAACTTGCGCAAGGTGAATGATACCGTTTCGATCAACCCCATCTACTTTACCATAGGCTATTGAAATCGCTAGTGCTTTTATTTTTCGGCCTCTTACCTCTGGCCTTCGCTGATGTTCAACGTGAGCACAAACTCACGGGCATCGTGGTTACGCACCTAGACACGCTTGGCCAGGTATCTTACCATAAAATCAACGAACTCCAGCGCGAGGAGTGGAAAGACAGCATCGCCCAAGTGGAATACTGCCAGCTAGGAGAACCAATCGATGTGAAGGGTTTTATCATGATTATTCCGTCTAAAGGCGATATCACCAATATCCCCTTTGCCAACAGTACCGAGCTTACCCAAGAAATTCGTCGCTTTGGTACCGGCGCCATGCCTGCTTACCGCGGAAGGATTAGACTACTTGAATTAAAAGACAGCACAGACAAAGAATATCCTGAGGTAAAAATAGACCTTCTCCAGAAGTGATTCGCTAAATTTGCTACCATGGAAGCACATAGCTTTGACCCGCAATCCCGCGTGTGGATTTATACTTCTTCTCGTTTATTGAGCGATGCCGATGTAGCTAAACTTGAACCTGCCATCGACGATTTCTGCACCGGTTGGACGGCGCATAACCAGCAGCTGCATGCCGGCGGATTGGTGATGTACAATCGGTATATAATCTTGGTTGTTGACGAAACCCAAGCAGGAGCTAGCGGATGTTCCATCGATAAATCTGTGCATTTCTTACAAGAGATGGGCAAAGCTTTGCAAAGTGATTTCTTCACACGCAATTTGGTGGCCTTCGAAAAAGGCGATGCCATTGAATGGATCGACTTTAAAGAGATTCCAAACCTTTTGGCCGCTGGCGAGCTGAATGCAGAAACCGCTGTCTTCGATACTTCAGCTGCCACCTATGGCGAACTAAAAAACTGGAAGAAGCCACTGTCGCAAACCTGGATGCAACGTTACCTTAAAACCGCCTAGTGAAAAAAGAGCGATTCAGCCTTCTGCTCCAACTGGCCTTTCCGCTGGCTTATTTTCTATTAAGCTACGACCTCCCTTTTTGGGGCGATAGCATTGCCAGTGTTTCCAAGGCGGCCATCCGCATCTACGAAGATGGCCTCCAACATCCATGGAATTACTCCGATGCAGATCCCGGACACCCCACTTTATTCCCTTGGCTGATTGCCTTAGGCTGGAAAATTTTCGGTTACTCCCTTTGGGTTCCTCATGCCTTGATGGCGGTGGCGCTCTTTGCCTGCGCCCGACTCATGTATTTGCTTGCTTCTCCTTTGAGTGAAGAATGGAAATCGGCTTTGCTGCTTTTGCTTTTCGTTTCACCACTCACCATCTCTCAAGGGGTATCCATTTCCTTGCAATTGCCGCTAACTGCCTTCTTTTTGGCAGCCTTTTACAGCTGGCGAAAAAAATACTACGTCTGGTTCATGTTCTATGCTTCGTGCATGGTACTCACCCACCTGCAAGGCGTATTGTTGCTTGCAACGCTTTCACTCTACGAAGTTTGGAAGCAGAAATTCAATATCCCCAACCTCATCAAATCGGCGCTCTACTTCCTCGCCCCCGTTGGTGTTTTTGTGGCTTGGTGTTTTGTGCATTACCTCGAATTTGGCTGGGCCTATATCACGCCTAACTTCCCTCGTTCCAAACCCGGCTTTGGCACCATGGTCTATAATCTGGCGCTTATGGCTTGGCGTTACCTCGACCTTGGCTACTTTATCATCGGCCTTCCTGCCCTTTGGTTTGCTGTGAAGAAAGTTGGAAAAGGCAGCGATGGCGATAGTGAAAAGATCTTCTTAACCAGCATTGCCGTGCTCTGCATTAGCATCTCGGTCTTGTTTGTAGACCCACCTAGCCACCGCTATATACTGCCGGTTTACTTTTACATGGCCTTGTTGTTTGTTAAACAGATGCAGACCTGGAGTAAAACAAAGCAAGCGATTGGTTTCAGCCTAGCCTCCATCCTCTTATTGAGTGGCAGCATCTGGCAATATCCAGGCAAATGTTTGGGCGACCAAAACCTTGTCTTTCTCAACTACCATAGTCTAGAAAAAGAAGTAGAGCAACTCTTACCTGAAGGCACCGTTGTTTACAGTTTCGCGCCCTTGAACAATAACGGACCGCATACTTATCTGGAAGATCGTCATCTGGTGCATCGCGACTTATACAATGCCAACCTCGATACGGTTCCGTTTATCCTACAGAGCAACCTAACCTGTGAGTTCTCCACTATCAATACCGATTCATTGTCGGCCAACTTCTCCGTTCAAAGTTTTGAGCGATGGGGTGTTTACCTCAACCTGTGGGTGAATGAAAACCAGTGGGAGAAATACCCGGAGCTCAAAGAGAATCATGCGCGCACACCTAGTGCCGTAGAGGAATTCATCGCTCGATTGAAAAAGGAGATAAAGCCGGAGCGCTAAGCGTACTTCTGGTAGAATCGCCACCAGCGGTCTGGCAACTCATCTTGGCTGGCCGTGAGGTAATCTGCGTAGGTGCAAGGCACCATTACCGGAATGGTATTTTCTAAACCACTGCGCGGATGTGGCAATTCCATCCACCAACGGTTGGTTTGTTTGCTTTTGTAGAAGACCAGGTCGTAGGTGCTCTTCAGCCCCATGCGGTATTTCAAAAAGCCATCCGGCTCCTTGAGTGGATCTTCTTTGCGACGTAACATGCAGCCCTCCAAAAAGAACCAAATCATTTGCGCCACCTGTTTTGCCGACTGATGTTGTACATCAAAATCGGGATTGAAATTATAAAACCCGATGCTCTCCATGGCGTTGCCCATACCGGCATAACGCGTAAGCAAGCAAGCTTCTTCGTTTCTAAGGCCATTCGGGCTTGCATCATAATGCCCGGGAAACTCACTCATCTTTATCGATGCACAATCGAAGACGCAGAGGTGCGCATTGCGCAAAAGTGGCTCAGCCTGCTCCGTCTGCGCTCTGAATTCACCTACCCGGAGTAAGTCGAAGTACATGCGCTCCATGGCATCAAGCGATTCTTGCTCAGTGAGGTAGGTTTGGTAACCCAGGGTGGTCAGGTTGAACAAGTGATTGGGTTGATCCAGCACAATTTTATTGAGCAAAGAGCCTTCACGCAGGTTAACCTGTTTGCCTACGTAGACTACCTCCAAATTGAGGTTGCCCACTTTCAATACTTCATACTGCCGCTTCGCTAAAACCTCTGAACCTCCCAGTACCACACTCACGATGCCGGCATTGTGCAACTCATCCAATACCGTTTGCAGTGCGAAGAGGGTATCGTCTAGGCTGTCGCCGGCTTCGATATTGCCTAAATCGGCTACTGTGCCCCAGCTTTGCGGCTTCATCAAGCGATAAAACTGCTGTCTGATCTTATCAGGCGCCGCGCTGGTTCCGTGATTTAAGCCATCGAAACGCATATCCTTCACACCCAAGATGGCCACCTGAACACCGTCTAAGTCGATGGTGCCGTGGGTATTCATTCGAAGGTGGTAAGCCATGCTGCCGGGCAGGTTCTCAGACGAGATCAGATCATCGGTATCGAGCGGACGTAGAAAGGATTCGAGCATGGCCAAAATTATCCTTTTTGTTCGTAAAGTATGCCTTATTTTGCAGCACAGCATGGAAGTAGTAACCGGAGCGAATGGATTTTTAGGCGCACACCTTTGTGCTAGTTTATTGCTAGCCGGCAAAACCGTTAAGGCTTGCAAACGAAAAGGCGCATCGCTAGCCCAGTTCAATCAAATCATGGATTGGCGCTTGGGTGCCGACATGGCCTTGATGCAACATTTGACATGGGAAGACGCCGACATTCTGGATTACGAAGCCTTGCTCAAGGCCTTCGAAGGAGCTCGTCGGGTTTACCATTGTGCCGCCGTTGTGAGTTTCTGGCCTAAGCGCCGAGATGAGTTATTTCAGACCAATGTTGAGGGAACAGCTCACGTGGTGAATGCTTGCTTGGCATTGCAAATTCCTAAACTACTTTACGTGAGTTCTATCGCTGCCATAGGCCGCAGCGGAAAAGGCGAGATGATAACCGAGGAAACACCTTGGTCTGAATCAAAAAACAATAGCCAATACAGCATTACTAAATACCTCGCAGAGATGGAAGTATGGCGCGGACAGGAAGAGGGCTTGGATGTAGCGATTGTAAATCCGGGCATCATATTAGGTGAGGGCGATTGGAACAAGGGCAGCTGCAGGTTCTTTAAAATGATTATGGACGGCTCTTCTTTTTATACCCGAGGCATGAATGGGTATGTTGACGTTGTGGATGTAGCGAAGGTGCTAATCCATTTAGCCGACAGCGATATCAAAGGCCAACGTTATATTTTGGTAGCGGAGAATTTAACCGTTAGAGCCTTTCTGACAATGGTTGCACAAAAGATGAACAAGCCAGCACCGAAAAGAGAAGCGAAATCGTGGATGCTTCAAATTGCATGGCGAATCCTGGCACTCAAAGCGTTAATTGATAAAAAAGAACCACTCATCACCCAAGAAACTGCAAGAACAAGCCTAAATACTTATACCTATAGTAACCGGAAAGTTGAACAGACACTTTCGCTCAAACTAGGCAGTATAGCGACTTGCACGGAACGCGTCATTAGTCGAATTAACTAATACAATTATTCTTTTCTGAAAAAAATTCTCTAGATTGAGTTTGAATTGCACTTGCTGCGCAAACAGCAAGTTTACTTCAACGCCAGAATTTATGAGAAAACTTGTACAAGCACTGCTACTAGCAGGAGCCTTGCTATGCCATGTCGTAGTTACGGCTCAAACCTCGGTCACCGTGGGTACTTCCACAACAACCAGTCAAAGACAACCCTTCGGAACTTTTTGGGGTTATGAACGATCTGCCACCATTTACCATGCATCAGATTTAGGCCCATCGGGTGTAATTGACTCTTTAGCATGGTATTTCAACATTAACCGAAGCCCAAGCTCTGGACTTCGCATCTACCTTAAGCATACTACTAACAACAACTTCGCGAACCTTACAACTTGGAGTAACGAGACTGCAGGAGCCCGATTGGTATATGCGGATAGCGGCTATACCCTTGTTTCTGGACAGTGGAATGAATTCACATTAGATGATACTTTCACGTATTACAACTCTGAAAACCTTATGGTATTGGTGGAAACCAATACAGGCGGAGGTGGAGACGGAAATGGATCATCATTAACTACAGCACGCTATTCTACCTCTAGCATTACAAATACGCATCAGTATTGGAATGCAGACAACAACCCTCCTACCGGTGGAGGTTCGGGAAGAAACAACCAAAGAGCTAATATAAAAATTAGTAAAACACCTCTTCCAATACCTGATATTAGAGTAGGCAACGTATTAAGTCCTCTACTTGCAGGCTGCAACGTATCCAGCTATTCATTGCAATTTGCAATTGAAAACTCAGGAGGAACAACCTTAACAAGCGGAAGCTATATTCGCTATAATTACAGTGTCAATAGCGGTACCGCAGTAGTTGATTCATTACAACTCACAGCTGATATCAATCCACTTGGCTCAATTACGCATACCATTCAAATCAACAATACCTCAGGTATTAGCACATTAAACATTGCTTTTGGAATTGATATGGACATTGACCCTATTAAGACCAATAATAACGGCAGTATTACCGTGAATAACCCAAATTGTATCGCTACCAACTACGCTACCGATTTTGAATCGGGCGCAGGTGATTGGAACAGCAATACCTTATGGCAACACGGAACCATCGCTAAAGGAACTTTAAACAACCCTCCAAGCGGTACCCAAGGCTTCATCACGAACCTTTCTGGTAATTACCCAGATGGCGCGAATGCCTCTTTGTATTCACCTTATTTCGACTTCAGTGTCTCTTGTAACCCGCTAATCAGCTGGGCCATGCGTTTTGATTCAGAAAACAACTGGGACGGGATGATTTTAGAAGCCAGCTCCGATGATGTGAACTGGACTAAAATTACGGCGATTACCCCTGCTTATAACAACAATTCGAATAGCGGACCACTTCCTGCACCTAAGTTTTCTGGTGATAACGGTTCTTGGAATAACTTCACGGCAGACTTGTCAGGCTTTTCCGGTTTAACAAATGTTCGCATACGCTTCAGATTTGCAAGCGATGGATCAGGCAACGACAATGGTTTTGCCATTGACGATGTAAGCTTCACGCTTTACCCAAGCTATACTGTGAGCTTTAACGCTCCTGACACCGCGTTTATCAACGCGCTGAACGATAAGGAAATCACGAATACCAGCCCAATTCAAACAGGCGTAAACTACCGCTGGATTTACAATGGCAATATTGTAAGCACAGATTACGATTTAGACTTTGCCTTCCCGGCAAGCGGAGCTCAAAACTTGACTCTACGCGCGGTTGATCCATGCGGTGCAATTTTAGACTCGGTTGTAAAAACTGTAATTGTCATTACGCCATCTCAAAAAGCAATTGCCGATTTTGTTTCTGACATTAACACAGTTGCGCAGTTTGGTACTGTGAACTATACCAACCTCAGCGAGAATGGACCAACCTACTACGAGTGGTTTGTGAGTCCTGCTGTATGGGTAGACCCAATCACCAACCTTCCATTGGCTTCCATTTCATACGATAATGGTACTAATATGAACAGTAAATCGCCAGTAATGTCCTTCTTTGGAACCGGCGAATACGATATCTGCTTGATTGCTGAAAACAGCGTCGGACGCGATACGCTTTGTAAGACAGATTATATCATCGTTGGCGGCGGCGCTGCTGCATTAGGCGCTGATTCCATCATGTGCTCTGGCAACGGGGTTGATGCTGCTGTTAAGCCACAAGGAAAAATCTGGGACTCAGGTGGACCAAACCAGAATTACCTAGACAACGAAAACTGTACGTTTGTAATTGACTTTGCTTGCTACGACTCATTGTACCTCGACTTCAGCACATTTGCGGTTGAACAAGGATGGGATTACTTGAGAATCTACGACGGCGATGATCTTACCGGAACTCCACTTTGGAACACCAACGTTGACCCTGATGGTTTCACCGGTTTCGCTATCCCAACCGTACCTGTAGCCACCTCAGGCAAAGTGACCCTTGTATTTGAATCTGATGGTATCTTCAATGAGCCTGGTTTTGAATTAAACTACCGTGCAGCTAGCCAAATCACCACAATTGTAGCCGACTTTGATGTACCGGATACCATTTGCGCTACCTACCAAACGTCTTTTGTAAACAGAAGTACAGGAGCCCAAACCTATGAGTGGGATTTCTTTGGCAACGGCTCAAACAATAGCACCGATGCTAACCCTAGCTTTACCTACGGTAACGGAGGAACTTTTATCGTTCGTTTGATCGTAAAAGGATGCGCTGGATCTGATACCGCTTTCAAAACTGTAGTGGTAAACAATCCTGGACAAAACATTGTTGCGTTCTCTTCACCATTCACTACTTACACCACCAACGACGTGGTGCAGTTAAACAACGAGACCAACGGTTGCGTGGACGATTTCACATGGAGAATAGAGCCTAATAGAGCTACATTCTTAAATGGATCACAATTCTCTGCAAACCCTGAAGTTATGTTTGATACTGCAGGCGTTTATACGATTACCCTCGTAACTACCAATGCGGCAGGCACAGACTCTTTGGTTCGCAGCAACTACATCACCATCAACCCTATTTGCATGCCGAAGATTGACAATAATCTTCCGGATATGGGCATTGTACGTGTAACCTTAGAAGATATCGACAATACTTCAGCTACTGATCTTAACTATACAGACTACCCTGATCAAAGCACTGAATTGATGAAAGGCGCTACCTACGAGGTACGTGTTCAGCGTCAGACTACTTCAAATGATATCTCTAGAAAAGTATGGGTTGACTGGAATGCCGACGGTGATTTTGATGATGCAGGCGAGCTTATCGCTTCAGACGGACCTTCACGTAGCATCTTATTGAGCGAAATGTTTACCGTTCCGCGTAATGCAGTAGACGGCATCGTAACCATGCGTGTAGCTACTTCTTACGGAAACCAAGCAAACGACCCTTGTGGTAACCGCGCTTACGGTGAAACCGAAGATTACCGCTTGGTATTGTATGCTGATCCAATTGCACCGGTGATTACCATGATTGGCAGCGATACCATTATCATTAACCGTAACGATTCTTATACAGATCAAGGAGCTACTGCTTCTGATAACCTCGACGGCATCATTACTCCTGCGATTATCATTCAATCAAATGTGGATACTGCTGTTGCCGGAACTTACCAAGTAACGTATGAAGTGACCGACACTGCCGGTAATACATCGACCTTAGTGCGTACTGTAATCGTATTGCCAGATGCTCCAAGCATGACCTTAAACGGTTTGGCAAATGATACCATGGAAGTTTTCAGCGCATACAATGATTTAGGTGCTGACGCCTTGGATTTCAACAACCAACAATTGGCTGTTACGGTAGACCGTGGACAATTAGACACAGCCGTGGTAGGTGTTTATACAGTTAACTATACCTCTACCGATCAGAACGGCAGAAGCACTACCCTAAGTAGAGTGGTAAATGTAGTAGACCGTACCGCACCAATGGGCTACCTCGTTGGACCTGATACCATTACGGTAGAAGTATTTAGCGATATCAATGATCCGGGACTTACCACTACCGACAACTATTGCGCTGTGAATACCTACTTGCCTAGCTATGTAGACGTAAACACCATTGGATACAAAACACGCACGTATACCGTTGAAGATTGCTATGGCAATACAAGCACTGTAGACCGCGTAATTCATGTGGTAGATACTGAGGCTCCAATGATTAGCTTAAGCGGCGATATGAGCGCTAATGTGATTCGTTTGCGCACCTATGCTGATGCTGGATATACCTTAAGTGATAACTACAACAGCGCAGCTGAGATCACCATCGATACCATTACTACCCTGGTAAATACCTTCAATGTAGGTTTGTATACTTGGCAGTATGTGGCTACCGATGCATCAGGTAACAGCAGCAAATCAGAAATTCGTTTCATCTACGTAATAGACAACGTAGGTATCGCTGATATTCAAGTACTCGACCTTGAAGTTTACCCTAACCCTAACCGCGGTCAGTTCAGCCTTAAGGCTGCTGCATTAAGTGGCGATAAGGTGAATATCCGTGTAACCGACATGAGCAGTAAAATTGTTCACATAGAAGACGTGCAAAACTTTAGCGGCGAACACGCTTTATCACTTGATAATGCAACACCGGGTGTATACCTTGTGCATGTGATTCAAGGGAATCAACAAGCTGTGACTAAGATTGTCATTAACAAATAAACAACAACCCAATCAATTGAAAAGGCCTCCTCACGGAGGTCTTTTTTTTGCTTTGGCGTGAACATTAAATCAAGTTCTAATTCCTCATCCTAAGCCCGGTGTCAGGCTTGTATCAGTACAGCGTAAAGAATCCCTACGAGGACATGCAGCCAAGGACAATCAGAAAGATTCATCACCGGATCTGAGGCTCCAAAAACTCCAGACTGTACTTCTAAAAAGTATAGCCTAGAAAATAAAAAGTACAGTCTATACTTTTAAAAGTA
>SBGR01000054.1 GCA_006226545.1 Bacteroidota bacterium
GTAGATGCCGCTGACCGATCACAAATCTTCAATAATTTAGGCGTGCAAACCCAAATAGCGCAATAACATCCAATTCGTAATTGAGTCGCTGTTTGAATCCCGCTGAGTTTAACGATTTGCCCATCCATTCCAAAAGTTAAGCGAACAAACTCCAAAAATGAGCCCGGAAGCGGGTTAACATTTCAACCTACAAATTTTCAACTCAGCGCTGACTTGGCAAGAGGGGGAATCCGTATTCTTAAGGCTAAAGATCCACTTGGCCTATCTGTTTTCTCTTCGCTCTTTCTAGCTTCTAAGATTACGCAGTGTCATATTCTATAATGTTGAAACCAGAGCTGAAAGCTTTTGCTCATGCATTGAAGGTAGACGAATTCAGAAAGACAAAAACTTGGGTTGACGAAATTTAAAAAAATAGAACTTGGCCCTAATTCGAGAGAAAATGTGGTAGAGGTAATTCCAAAAAAAACCCCGATTGCTCGGGGTTTTTTCTATTTCAATTAATTGATTACTTCAATTTACGTTTCACTTCCACTTCTTCGTAAGCTTCGATGATGTCACCTACTTGAATATCGTTGAAGTTTTTGATGTTCAAACCACACTCGTAACCGGCAGCTACATCTTTCACGTCGTCTTTAAAACGCTTGAGTGAATCAAGTGATCCGGAATGGATAACTACACCGTCGCGAATGATACGAATCTTGCTGTTACGGCTGATTTTGCCGCTAAGCACATAACATCCGGCGATGGTACCCACCTTGGAGATTTTGAATACTTCGCGGATTTCCACGTTGGCAGTCTCTTTCTCTTCGATATCCGGTTCCAACATACCCTCCATCGCGTCTTTGATTTCTTCGATCGCTTTGTAGATGATAGAGTAGTATTTGATTTCGATGCCTTCTGTTTCGGCCAATTTCTTGGCTTGAGCAGACGGACGAACCTGGAATCCGACCATGATTGCATCAGATGCAGAAGCCAACAAGACGTCGCTCTCTGAAATCTGACCAACTGATTTGTGAATTACATTGATCTGAATCTCTTCGGTAGAAAGCTTCAATAACGCATCTGCCAAGGCTTCAACAGAACCGTCCACGTCACCTTTTACGATGATGTTCAACTCCTTAAAGTTACCGATAGCCAAACGACGACCGATCTCATCCAAGGTGATGTGTTTCTGTGTACGAAGTCCCTGCTCACGTTGCAACTGCTGACGTTTATTGGAGATTTCTTTCGCTTCTTGTTCAGACTTGGTTACGATGAATTTATCACCGGCCTGTGGCGCACCACCAAAGCCGAGCACGGTTACCGGTGTTGCCGGACCTGCTTCTTCAATCTTCTTACCGCGTTCGTTGAACATGGCTCTTACTCTGCCAGAGTGAACACCGGCAATGATAGGATCTCCCACTCTCAAAGTACCGCCTTGTACCATTACCGTTGTAACGATACCGCGACCTTTATCGAGCTGTGCTTCTACCACTGATCCTGATGCACGTTTATTTGGATTGGCTTTCAGTTCGAGCAGTTCTGCTTCCAACAATACTTTTTCCAATAAGGCATCGATATTCAAACCTTTTTTAGCCGAAATTTCTTGGCACTGGAATTTACCACCCCATTCTTCTACCAAGATATCCATGGATGCCAACTGCTCGCGGATTCTATCTGGGTTGGCCCCGTCTTTATCCACTTTGTTGATGGCAAATACCATTGGTACTTCGGCAGCTTGGGCGTGGGCAATTGCCTCACGTGTTTGTGGCATCACGCTATCGTCAGCCGCAATTACGATAATCGCAATATCGGTGAGCTTAGCACCACGAGCACGCATCGCGGTAAACGCTTCGTGACCCGGTGTATCGAGGAAGGTAATTTTCTTACCGCTTTCCAATTTCACTTCGTAAGCGCCAATGTGCTGGGTGATACCACCCGCCTCACCGGCAATTACGTTGGCTTTACGTACGTGGTCGAGCAAGGAAGTTTTACCGTGATCGACGTGACCCATAACCGTTACGATTGGAGCACGTGGAAGTAAATCTTCCGGCGCATCGGTATCTTCTTCAACTGCTTCCTGTACTTCAGCACCTACAAATTCCACTTCGTAACCAAACTCTTCAGCGATGATGGAAATCATCTCCGCATCCAGACGTTGGTTGATGGAAACCATCATACCCAAAGAGAAACATGCTGTGATAACCTCGTTTACACCAACGTCCATCATACTTGCCAATTCATTGGCCGAGATGAACTCGGTAACCTTGAGGATTTTGTTCTCTGCTTCCTGTTCTCTGTTGAATTTCTCGCGGCTTTGTGCGTGCATGTCGCGTTTTTGGCGACGAAGTTTTTGACGGCCTTGGCCACCTTTACCGCCACCCGGCTGCAAGCGAGCCAGTGTTTGCTTCAACTTATCCTGAATTTGCTTTTCAGTAATTTCCTGACGCTCGTTCGGGTTTGCGTTGTTGCCACCGCGGTTGTTATGTCCGCCACGGTTATTGTGCCCGCCGCGGTTGTTGTTATTGTTATTCCGTTGGTTATTACCGCCGTCACGGTTGTTGTTGTTATTATTGTTATTGTCTGACGGACCAACGGGTTTACGTTTTCTTTTCTTTTTGCCTTCATGCGATCCGTCGGAAGATGCAACAGGCTTTTTCTTCTGTTCTTGAGGAAGCTCAATCTTACCCAATACCTTCAAGCCTTGGAGTTTCTCGTAGTTAGGTTTAATAACTTCCGATTTCTCTTCAGCAGGAGGTGTTACCGGTTTCTCAACCTTAGGCTCAGGTGCTTTTGGCTGCTCTTTAGCAGATTTTTCTTTGGCCGCTTTTTCATCGGCATCCTTCTTGGCTTTGGCTTCTTCATCTGCCTTGGCTTTCGCCTTGTTGGCAGCTTCCTCTGCTTTCGCTTTGGCTGCAGCCTCGGCTTCCGCATCTGCTTTTTCTTTCGCAAGCTTAGCTTCCGCGTCTGCCTTTTCTTTGGCTTTCTTAGCTTCGGCTTCTGCCTCCGCTTTCGCTTTGGCTTCCGCTTCTTTTTTTTCCTTAGCCTTCTTCGCTTTCGAATCAACTTGGTTTAAGTCGATTTTGCCCACCACCTTCAGATTCATGCGATCGTCAGACTCCTTGTTTTCTGCAGGAGTTTCTGCCGGCGCCTCTTCTTTAGGCTCCTCTTCTTTAGACGGAGTAGTAGTAACCGGATTAACGGTTGCGTTTTTAATCAGGACGTCTTCCTCAAATTCTCCGGTTGTAGCCGGGTTATCGGTCGACTTCTTATCCTTAATTTCAGTCACCTCCACTTGGTGGTCGCGGTGACGGTTAATTTCCAATTGCTTGGCTTCCTCACGGGCGGCTTTATCCGACTTAAAGTCGCGTGCAAGGAGGTCGTACATCTCCTGTGTGAGTTTCGTTGTAGGCTTACTGTCTACGTCGAAACCACTATTGTTCAGGTGTTCCACAACGGTAGTCAAGGCTACCCCTAGTTCACTGGCAACTTTAACAATTCTGTATGTTTGCTTGTTATCCGTCATTTATCTTTTTACTCTCGGGGCTCAGCTTCAGAAGCCCTTTGGATTTCTCTAATTTAAATCTTTTACATAAGGCCTCAATCGTTTTCAAATTCAGCGTTGAGAATCTTCTTGATTTCAGCCACGGTTTCTTCTTCCAATTCAGTTCTGCGTACCAAATCCTCATCTGAGGTTTTCAATACGGAACGAGCTGTATCTAAACCGATGCCTTTCAACTCATCGATAATCCAGCTATCGATTTCGTCTGCAAATTCGTCAAGATCGATATCCTCTTCCACTTCATCTTCCGAATCGCGGAATACGTCGATCTCATACCCGGTCAGTTTACCTGCCAGTTTAATGTTATGTCCACCTTTACCGATAGCCAATGAAACTTGATCCGGCTTGAGGAATACCGATACACGGTCTTTCTCTTCGTCTACTTCCATGGAAGTAAGTTTGGCAGGGCTCAAGGCTCTTTGGATATAGAGCTTTAGGTTATTGGTATAGTTAATTACGTCGATATTCTCGTTACGCAACTCACGAACGATACCGTGAATACGTGAACCTTTCATACCCACGCAAGCACCTACAGGATCAATGCGGTCATCGTAGCTTTCAACAGCCACTTTCGCTCTTTCACCCGGCTCACGTACAATCTTTTTGATGGTGATCAAACCATCTAAGATTTCAGGTACTTCCAATTCGAAGAGACGCTCTAAGAATTCTGGAGCGGTACGGGAAAGAATGATACGTGGATTACCGTTCAACATCTCTACACGCAATACCACACATTTGATGGCATCACCTTTTTTGTAGAAGTCGCTCGGAATCATTTCTTGTTTTGGAAGGATGAGCTCATTGCCCTCATCATCCAAAATCATCATTTCCTTCTTCCAAATCTGGTAAACCTCACCGGTAATGATTTCACCAACGCGGTCTTTGTATTTATTGTACAACTCGTCTTTTTCGAGTTCCATGATTTTGGACATCAAAGTCTGACGGGCTGTAAGGATGAGGCGGCGACCGAAATCCAACAGGAATACCTGCTCGATGGCTTCTTCACCTACCTCAAAGTCTGATTCAATTTCTTTTGCTTCAGAAATGCCAATTTGAAGGGCAGGATCTTCCACTGCATCGTCTTCAACGATCTCGCGGGTTCTCCAGATTTCCAAATCACCGTTTTCTGTGTTAATGATGACGTCGCAATTGTCGTCCGTGCCGTATTTCTTTTTCAGCATACTACGGAACACGTCTTCCAACACACGCATCATCGTGGCTCTGTCAATGTTTTTGAATTCCTTAAATTCCGAAAAGGAATCCACTAAGCCTAGGTTACTCATTCTCTCTATCGTTTAAAAGATACGACCACTTTAGGGTCTGTTATGCTACTTAAATTATAGGTCCTCTCAACGACCTGCTTCTTTTTACCTTTTTCCTTGATGGTCATTTCCAAGTTGAGGGTTTCGCCATCTAGCGCTTTAAACACCCCTTCTTGTTCTTTGCCTTCTTCATCCATAAAGCGCAAGGAGCGCCCAAGGTGTTTGGCAAATTGCCTGATCATTTTCAGAGGCCTGTCCACACCCGGAGAAGAAACCTCCACCGTAAATGCACCCACCTCATCTGGCACTTCTTCGTCTACTTTACGTGATATAAAGCGACTTACCTCTCCACATTTCTGGATTGGAATGCCTTGATCACCATCGAGGATAACCGTGATTTGTTTGCCGGTTTTACTGCGCAGTATTTCTACCACAAAATACTCCGTCTCCCCTTGCAGGGCCTCATTCGCCCAATTTTCTATCTGTGCAGCTAAATCCATTTTATGTGCAATAAAAAAGGGGACTTTGTCCCCTCATCATTCACTCAAATCGGTGCAAAAATAAAGCAAATACTTGAATTTACAATAGGTTGAGGCAACCTGAACACCTTTTATTGTGTCTTTCTTTGGAACTTGAAAAACACGACTAGCGTGAGGCTGCTAAAATGGCCGTATAATTTCCTATTTTTGCAAGCCTAAAATGATATTCGATAGAGAAAGACCTTCGTTTGAGCCCTCTAACAACGTGACAGTTAAACGTTGTTTCTGCGCCTATGAATTTGCGGAAGATTTCGTAAAAGGTAAGAGAGTGGCTGATATTGGTTGTGGCTCAGGCTACGGCACCGTTCACTTAGCCAAATTTGCCGAGCAAGCAACCGGAGTAGATTACTCCGCTGAAACCCTGGAGGAATCCAGAAAAGAATACGCCGATGTGAAGAATCTGAACTTCGTGCACGGTAAAGTACCACCGGTGCCTTTGGAGTCTGATAGCTACGATGTAGTTACGGCATTTCAGTTCATTGAGCATATTCCCAATCCGGTAGATTTCATCCGTGATGTACACCGTATTTTGAAACCGGGTGGCGTTTTCTTGTGCACCACCGTGAATGCCAAGATGTCGCTTGCACGTAACCCTTTCCACGTGTTTGAATACGACTTTGCTTGGATGGAAAAAGACTTCCGCAAGGTTTTCGGCAATGTGGAGATGATTGGACTTCAAGGAAATGAGAAAGTAAATACCTATTACAAAGAGAACAATAAATGGGTTCGCAGCATCTTGAAATGGGATGTACTGAACTTGCATAAAATTGTTCCGGCTAGCTGGGTAACCTTACCTTATAACTTCCTTACCAGCCGCATGCGCAAGCAATTGGCTGAGGAAAACCCAACAGCCTTGGCTATTGATACCAAAGACTTCTTCCTAACCAAAGAAGACCTGGACAATACCTGGGACATTTTCGTGGTAGCGCGGAAAGAAGGGTAGTTTATAAGTCCATGGACCATGGACGATTGACCATGGAGGCTCTGAACTACGCCGTGGTTGTTATAATAATCTTGATGTACACCAGATAGGCGTTAGGCATTTATGATGAAGAGATGATGGGATGAGGAGGTGAAGTGAATTCAAATTTCAATCGTACAAAATCAGCAGCACTGGACTTCTAGTCCAGTAAACGCCTCGGCATTGAAACACTATAAATTAGTCCATAGACTATGGACGATAGACCTTGGGCTTGTGCTTGACCCGACATTTAGTAGAACATATACATTCTGAATGCGATTTTCGTTTTATACTTGGGTATAAATGAGAATCGCATTTTTGTTTCTTTCTTTTCTAGCGATTGTACAACAAACAGGCGCACAAGCCGTGGGCTTCTTTACTACTGCGCTGCGCCATACCACAGCACAAAACTTTCATCTACCCTACCCAAACTACTTCGAGGCAAACGATTTCAAATCAAACGAGCTGGGATTCTTCGCAGATTTTAATCTCAAATCGCTTAAAGAGCAGAACGCAGATGAAACAAAACTGCAACTCTTTCTACCGGTTTCCTTTTCGAAAAACAACCTCACCTATTCGGTATACCAATCAAGTTATAACCTGATAACACAAGGGGAAAACATGCCTCTACCTGATAAGATTCCATTTGAGTTCACACAAGAGTCTTTGGTATTTGGCAGCGGCCTGGGTTTTAAGCGATTCTTCAACCCCAGTTTAAGCTTCGACCTTTCTTTGAACCTTAAACTCTTTTGGAACATCGCAAATTTCAGAAACCCTGATTCCCAAATCGCTCGTTACTACCCTGAGATCGAAAGCTATGCAAACGCCAGAAGCCAAACGCTAAATCTGGGAAGTGATATCCGATCTTCACTTAATATGCGTGTTTATGGCAAACACTTCATCAGTTTCCGAGCATCAGCATTGCTCACAAAAAAGGAAGCCAGCAGCATTGAAATTGCCAACGTAATTAGATCTGAATCGTACTTTTTGAATCTGGCGCCGCATGTCCGCTGGATGGATTTATCACTCGCCTATTTCTACCAATTCTAAATGAAAATTCGATTCCTACTTCTCTTAATCCCGGCTTTTTTTGCGTGTAACCTGAAGGATGAGATAGAATTTGATCCAAGCGAATTAAAAGAGCGAATGGATGCCATAAATCCATACCTCTCCTTGCCTCGCGACTCGATTATGAACTTTGAAGTCTACCAAAAGGAAACCGGTCATTATTTAGGGTTTGAACGCTGGACATACACTGGCGACACTATATTTCTCGGTTTAAATTATGCCGTATTTGAGCTGAGCAGAAGCTACCCGCAATACTTCGGAAAGTCAGTTCATTATTGGCAAATTGGAGGTGGAGGCTTATTGGAATACGATAGAAGCTATCGGTATACCTTAATGGACATAGTTTTCAGCACTTCTATTCAAACGGATAGTCAGCATAGCATAACTACGATTAACCAAAACCAATTTGGTCGATACACAGTTCACAGTCCGGCCAAATTTGAAACGGAATATGGCAAAAGCTTTCCTGTAATCAAATCGAGCTACGATTCATTGCCACAACCTGGAAGTGTTCCGCCCTACGCTCATAACTCAACACACTACTATTTCGGAAAAAACATTGGAATCCACCGGATTGAAGAAGTAAGAATGGAATCCGATATCCTTTCAGATTCAGTCTATTCCTTAATCAAGAAGCGACTGTTTTAAGTTGGAGCTTCTCTTCATCCCTTCATCCCTTCATCACCTCATCTCTTCATCCTAATTCAACTCACCACAATTTCTTCCTCCAATAACCACTTCTTGAGTAATCGGGGGTTCTGACTCAGATTGGTGAGGAAATAGGTTTGGCTGTAGAAGGCCGCCGAATTTTCGATGCGCTCCAGCACCACGGTTCCCGGACTGAGGAAAGAGGAATGGATAAAAAACCATTCGCCCTTTCGCTTTAAAACATAGCCCACGTGATAGTCCAGGCCAACGCAATAAAGTGCGTCGGGTAGTGCAGCAGTCTTCGCTATAAATTCAGCGATATCTGCGGGAGTATATCGTCTAACTGTATCGCCACAAGCCAATACCTCACAAGCCTTTTGGGAAGCTTGTTGCGCCAGCTTATAGCGATTCAGGTTAAATCCGATGTGTTTTAATGTTGTACTCACAAAGTAGCCGCAGGCAATCTGGCCTTCGCCCGGCTTATTACTGATGCCGTTGAAATCCCATTCGGTGCCGTACCAAAAGGGAAAAACACCATTTACCAAAAGGCCTTCTAGCTGCTTGCCCATCTTTAAAAGTACAGCCTCTTTAGCGCTATCTGTTTTTGCGGACAGGTAATGCCCTTTCCATTTTTGCTCAATCTCCCTGTGTGTTAGAAGTCGGATGGAATAGGCTAACGTAGTATCTGCATTCAAGTGGTAGAAACTTGAATCCAGTTGAAGTACTTCCGGCTCCACAGCTGGAATACTGTCTTCCTGAACGACCGCTGCCATCGGCTCTGCCTCCTGCCCTGGGCAGGCCTGTAGCAAAATCGCTAAAAAGAAAATGGTGAGCAGGGAACGCATAAAGGCATAATGCGCAAAATCCTAATTTTATTGTGACACCTAGTTACCGATATGCTGCAAATTGCTCAAGACGAGCTGAAAATCGCGGTTCGCGCTGAAGTCGCGCGCATACCTAAAATTAATCACCGCCGGAGAAATGCTCAAGCTGCTTAAATCGGCCGCACCCGCGGGATGTAAAACGCCCGGCGCCAGTGTTGGCATGCCCTCCGCATCTTCAGGCTGACCTGCATAGGAAACCCACGTCTTTTTACCGAATAAAACCTGTAAAGCATTTCGGAAATAGCCCGCTTTATTGCGGCAAATCCAGATCAAAAATGGAAACAAAACCAAGGCCCCTATTGCGCTGGCCATATCGAATAAGCGCTTCTCACGTTGCGCTGTAGTAGAGGCCAATGCCAGCTTTAGGTCGATGGTATAAAACTCGCCATTGGTATTCTTTGAATTGCTACCGATGATGTACAAGGTTTCTTCCGGAACAATCTTATAATTCACTTCGTTCTGGTCTAGCTTGCCCATCCACCGAATAATCTCTGAGCTGCTGAGGTCTTTTGCACAGAAAATCAGCTCCGATACCTTAAAAATGGTAATGATTTCTTGCAGCTTATCCAGGGTTCCGATATAACCATCTTCTTTGGCCTTTTCCGTTCCCGGATAAACAAAGCCAATTAAGGTATGTGGCACATGACTCTCTTGCAGGAGGTTCTTCACGCGCTGGGCCTCATCGCCTTTGCCCACAATAAGCGTATTGTAAGCCAGCTTTTCGCCGTAGTTTAACGACTTATGTTTCACAAAATAAGCCAGCAAGCGATAGCCCATGAGCAGCAAACTGCCGGTGAGCATGCCCAAGATAATCAAGGCCCTACTGAAGCGGAGGTGATCCGGAATAAAGGCGTACCATACTGCAATGGCGATGGTGCCGGAGAACATGCCAAAAGCAATATGCCTCAAACCCGCATTGCGCCTATAGCCACCGGAAAAATAGATGCCACCGAGCCAACAAGCGATGTAAACCAGGGTATTGACGTATAAATAAGTATCCGGGTATTCGCCCCCCAAAACGAATTTGTGGTTGCGTTCCCAGTAAAGCTTAAGACCA
The DNA here is from genome assembly GCA_006226545.1 of Bacteroidota bacterium. Classification (GTDB taxonomy): domain Bacteria; phylum Bacteroidota; class Bacteroidia; order UBA8524; family UBA8524; genus M1806. The sequence goes on from SBGR01000054.1 coordinate 9,961, forward strand.
TAACTCAGCCCGAATAACAACGCGCCATCCAAGGCCGGCTGCCAGGCTTTCATCACAAAACGCTGAACCAAGGCGATGGAAGCCCTGAACCAAATCGCTAAATTGATAAATAAGCCAAAGCTTCGGGCAAAAGAAGCGGAGAAGTGTTTCTTAGCGAAGATGACCATCGCTTTGTAAAACACGAAAACATAATTCACCGAGGTCTTTTTGGTACTCTCCCCTTTGTAGTGAATGATGGTGGTATCCGGGTAATAGTAATTTTTATAGCCACCCAAGGTGATGCGATACGACAAGTCGATGTCTTCGCCGTACATAAAGAAGGTCTCATCCAATAGCCCAACTTTATCCAGCGTCTCCTTGCGCATGAGCATAAAAGCTCCGGCCAGCACATCCACCTCATGGGTTTCATGTTCGCTCAGGTAACCGAGGTGATAACGACCAAAAACCTTGGACTTAGGAAACAGCTTCGACAGGCCAAACATCTTGTAGAATGCCACCTGCGGGGTAGGCAATCCGCGCTTCGATTCCGGTAAAAACTTGCCGGTACCGTCAATCATGCGTACGCCTAAACCACCTGCATCCGGATGTTCATCCATAAACCGAACAACCTTTTCAAAAGTATCTTCTTCCACCACCGTATCGGGGTTTAAAAGCAATACATAGCGGCCTTTCGATTTCACGATAGCCTGGTTATTGGCAACGGAGAATCCGGGGTTGTGTTGGTTATCGATGAGGTGCACCTCCGGAAATTTCTCGCGCACCATACGCACAGATCCGTCTACTGAGTTATTGTCGACCACCCATACCTCGCCTTCTACCCGCTGCAGTGCCTTACGCACGGAAAGCAGCGCTTGCTCGAGGAAATGCTCGACGTTGTAGTTGACGATGATGATTGAGATATCCATTGGACCATAGACCATAGACCATAGACCATGGTGAACATGTTCTATAGACTAAAGTCGTGAAGGCAAAGATGCAGACTTAGAGGGGGAAGTTCCAAATGCTGTTTGACTGTAGGACTGTTTAACTGTTAGACTGAATTGTTAAATGTTGTTTGAATTCTAAGACTTACGCAACGTTTTTCTGAATAATTTTTTGGCTATACAGTTGAACAAAAGGAGTTCCTCTTTTTATTACAGCAAATGCTCT
>SBGR01000058.1 GCA_006226545.1 Bacteroidota bacterium
TTCACCCCGGTTCATTCCCTTTTTGCTGATTGAAGTTAATTCACTAAAATCTCTACTTCAACAGATACTTAAGTTTCTTATGAATTAATCACCATCATTACCTCTACAAGTCTATAGGTTTACTGTTTCTGCTGCGCCAAACATGGCAAAGCCGTTTGATCCTCATTCTTTATCCTCAACCTCATTCCTTAATCTCATTCCTCAACCTTATTCCTCATTCCTCAAAAAGAAACAGCCCATTCTCCGATGAAAATGGGCTGTCGCATATAGGTTTTTATCCTTTTATCGCTCAATGAGCAGCTTAAACACCTTGCTGGCTCCTGAATCTACTTGAACCTGAATCATGTAGACACCGGGAGCTAAATCGCTCACATCCAGCTTCACCTCATTTTCACTTTGGTATGAAGTTCTTATGAATAGCTTTCCATTCAAATCTAGCACTAGAACTGATTCGATTGGAAGTTCCGATTCAATGGTAGCTACTTTGGAAGTTGGGTTAGGGTAAATTCTTAAGTTTCCGATTTCCAAATTCTCTAATCCAAGACGGAACTGAATTTTCACCGCACCATTGGTTGTGTCGGCGCATCCTTCTATGTTTTTTGTAATCAATTGAAAGGAGTATACTCCTGAATCGACATAGGTATGGGTTACATAGCGGGCTGTATCAATCGCTGAATTATCGCCAAAATCCCAAGTCCTGCTGTGCGAACTAGTTGAATCAGCTAAGAATACCTCATTACTGTTCAACATGGCATAGTGGAATTCAGCATGCGGTCTTGGATTTGACACAATTAGCTGCTGCTGACTTGTTTGTGAACATTGTTGGAAATGGGTATTGACTTGAACTTGATAGATTCCCCTAAATCCAGTCATACGTAAGTTTTGTCGATTAGAATCCAATGCTAACAAAGTACTCCCTGGTAGCATTCTTTGATAAAGAACATAACCATAATCCGCATTGTAATTTTGAATGCGAATTAAAATTGTCTGGTTTTCACAAAACGAAGTATCGTCATAACTCAGTTGTGTTTCCGGAATACTCTCTACCACAGTTCGCTTATACGTTACCAATGGCGGACAACTTGGCGAATTCAAATCGACTATACTCACCTGAATGGAATCGTCGGTAATAGACTGAGGCAGATAAGCAAATTGGTTGGAGCTTCCTGCCGCACCACCATTGAATGCGAACGTATAATTGCCCGGAGCCAAATTATCTACACTGAGGTAAATTGAATCTCCGAGGCAGATGCTGTCTCGATTTGCATTCAGCGTATAACTGAGAATTGAGCATGGATCTGTGGTGCAAGTTCCAGCCGAAACCTTGCCTTCGCTACAAAGGCCTGTTCCAATTTTACGCACCAATAAGGTTCTGGAAGTACTAAAGCCTACTCCACCAATGCGATGTGAAGTTGAACCACCGGAAGGAATCCAAGTTTGCCCATTGTCTTCACTCACCTCATAATTGAATTGAGGCTCACCCCACGTATAAAAAATGGTATCGGTATTGGCTGAGCAGTTCACCACCGGCGCCGACAACCGAGGTAAGATGTCTTTGACAATGCTGTCTGTGCTTAAAGCTGTGCAATAGCCATTATCTGCTTCAACACGTATGCTGTGATGGCCTAGCGCCGAAGTCTTGTAGAAGCCAAATGGACCGCTTTGTACAATCACTCCTTGATCAAGGAAAGTATAATTGGTTACTCCTGTTCCGCTGGCTGTTACCACTACAGAATCGCCTTCGCAAAGCGAATCGGCCAAAGGAAAAGCAGTTAACGTTGGAGATGGCGGCGCGATAAAGGTTAACGCAACCGGATTACTCTGTTTGCTGCAACCACTGGCATTGGTAACGGTAACTGCATAAGAACCGGATTGTCCAACTTGAAGCGTGCTCAGCGTATCTGCCGCATTGCCTGTATTCCACAGGTAACGGAAACCTGTTCCTGAATTGGCTGTAAGTGTGATATTGTCGCCTGTGCAGGCTGTATCGTTTGGACTAATTGACGAAATGCTTGCACTTGGGCTTGATATTACCGTAACAACATTACCTATAGATTGCGATTGACCTTTGGCATTTGTTACCACCAAGGTATCCCAGAAGGTTCCCGCAAAAGCATAGGTGCGCACTACGTTCTGCGTATTGACAATGCTAGGCGAACCCAGCTGAAAACGCCAGCGGTACGAGCTTGGCGAATTGGTGCCTGAACCATAATAAGTTACCGTATCGCCTGCACAAACAGTGGATTTACTCACGTTTCGAATGGCTGTTGGCAATAGACTGCTGGCCGGTATTTTAAAGACTTTGGCGTAAACCTGATCCCCGGTTGTAGTTCCGTTTGAATTCGTCGCATTCACTGCCACGTAGAAGCTTATCGTATCTACATTGGTTGAAGGCGCCCGCCAGGTAAAGGTCCACGATCTTGAACCGGAACCCAATGTTCCACTGGAGTTGTGCTGAATATACTCTCGGCTCGATCCCGAAATAGTGGTGGTGACTTTGGTATTACCAGTACCGGCGGTATAGATTCCGACAAAAGCATTGTTGTCGGTTCTGAGTGATGTAATCTGAAATCCGAACTTATTGATTCCGGCTTGCGCATACGAAACCGTAACGGTATAAATGCTATCCGGTATATAGCCATTGGCTGAAAACCCTGCACTGAGCGTAAGATTGGCTAAGTTGGCCGGCGTTGCATTTAAGGTTCCACTGTGACAGCTGGTACAATTCGATTCGCCCGGAGCATTGGTATAACCACCTCCCGGTCCGTTTTGATTTAGTATGGATGCTACGGTTAAAAAACCGGCTGCAGGAATAAAAATCAGGGGCAATACCCGTTTGCGTAGAAATGAATTCATAGATCTGGTTTGGCTTGAAATTAAAATTACTGTAAATACAGGAATTAGCTGTGACTGGAATTCTTTTTTTCGATGGAATTAAACCATCGCTAAACACAAACATCCTAGAACCAAATTCAGTTGATATGAAAAAATTACTTCTCATCGCACTGGCTTTGTTCGGAACAATGTCTGTGCAAGCACACATCCAGGATAGCACTAAAAAGGAAAAACCAACTGCAGAACAAAAAGCTGAAAAACTCACCAAACGCATGAAAAAGCAGTTGGAGTTGAGCGACTCTCAAGTTATTCAGGTGAAGGCCATCAATTTAGAACATATCAAGGCATTGGAAACCTTGAAGGCTTCTGATACCAAAGGCGAAGCCCGCAAGACTCAAAAGGAAGCCTTGAAAACATCCTACCTCGGTAAACTTGAAAAAGTGTTAACCGCAGATCAGATGACCAAGTTCAAAGCGAACATGGAAAAAGCGAAGGAGAAACATAAAAAGCACAAAGGAAAAGGAAAACACAAAAGAGGCGACAACAGTGGTGATGTAGATGAAAGTGAGGATTAGTCGTTTCTAAATTCGAAAGCCGCTCATTGTAGCGGCTTTTTTTGTGATTAATTTCGCGCCATGTTGAGTGTTTCACTTCGCGACTACGATTTTGAGTTACCGGCCGAATCCATAGCTGAATTCCCTCTTAGCGAGCGAGATCAGGCCAAACTTCTAGTATACAGGCAAGGTACCCTAGATCATAAGCAATTCTTCCAGCTGGATGAAGAACTTCCGAATAATGCCTTACTGGTCTACAACGATACCAAGGTAATTCCGGCCCGTCTCCTGGTATACCGCGAAAGTGGTGCTCGCATTGAATTGCTTCTACTTGAACCGCTGAATCAAATACCTACCGAAACCCTGATGAACAGCACCGGATCGGGTGATTGGAAAGCGATGATTGGCGGTTTAAAGAAGTGGAAAGAAGGCGAAGTACTCTATGCCCGCTATGAAGGATTGGAATTGCAAGCCCGACTCCTCAACCGCAATGAAGGCGAGGTAAGTCTCAGCTGGAACGAAAATCTCAGTTTTGCAGATGTTCTGGAGAAATTGGGACGTATGCCGCTTCCACCCTATATCAAACGTGAAGCAGAGGAAACAGATAAAGAACGTTACCAAACGGTGTATGCCAAAAACCAAGGAGCGGTAGCTGCGCCAACGGCTGGTTTACACTTTACGGCAAACGTCTTTGAAAAGCTTAAAGCGAAAGGTATTAAAACCCTCAGCTTAACCCTGCATGTGGGTGCCGGAACCTTTCAGCCAGTTAAGGTTGACAATCCTACTGAACACCCTATGCACAATGAACGTATGGTAATTCAACTGGAACAGGTTCAGCAACTTGCCAAACATGACGGCCCTGTCATTCCGGTAGGAACTACTTCCATGCGAACCCTGGAAAGCCTTTACTGGTGGGGCGCGCAATTGGCAGAAAATCCGGATGCTGAGTTCTTTATTCCAAAGCTCCTTCCCTACCAATCAGACTTAAATTTGAGCAGAAAAGAAGCCTTTGAACAGGTGGTGGCGTATTTTGAGCGAAAAGGATTGCAATCGCATAGCGGACATACTGAAATACTCATTATGCCGGGCTACCGATTTCGTGTTTGCACGATGCTCATTACCAATTTCCACCTCCCCGAAACCACGTTGATTTTGCTGGTGGCCGCTTTTATCGGTGACGACTGGAGAAAGGTATACAATACAGCTTTAGAACAAGGCTATCGCTTTTTAAGCTTTGGTGATAGCAGCCTCCTCATACCCTAGGTGCGCCTCTCTTTTCATGGATTCAGCTAGTTCTTTACCCAAGAACCTATCGATCAGGTAATGTACCCCATACAATACCGGCGTCATTACAATGGCCATCACTGCTTTGTAAATGTAATTCACCCAGCAGATGGACAAAACAAGTTCCATCGACCATGGATTGGGTGCTGTTTCGCTAAGGTTAGCATTGATGCGATTGCCTACATAGAAAGCAATAAACAAGACAATAAAGGAGTCGAAGAGCTGAGAAACCAAAGTGCTGCCGGTTGCTCTCAACCAGATATTCCCTTCACCGGTTTTCTTCTTCAAGGCATGAAAGACAAAAACGTCTACAAGCTGTCCAAAGAGAAAAGCGATGAGCGAACCAAGGATAATCCATAAACCTTGTCCGAAGATGGCATTGAAAGCCATGTCCATGTTCAGCGGACCGCTTGTTGTTTCTTTCACTTTCCAGAAATCGGCCGATTCGGTATTCATCGCTAGCAAAACCATGAGGTAAGCATAGGCTATTAAGCCGGCTGTGAGCCAAGAGAAAAAGCGCACTCCTTTTTTACCGAAGTATTCGTTGATGATATCGGTAAAGACAAAAACCACCGGCCAGAGCAAGACGCCGGCCGTCATGTTGAAGGAATACGTTTGGCCGAAAACCGGAATCTCAAAGGGCTTCAATCCCAAGGTAGCTTCTGCCGAAAAGATTTTCACACCAATAAACTCGGCTATCAAGGCATTGCATAAGAAGAATGCACCGAGCACTAAAAACAACTTTTGCCTTTTGTCTTGTTTGCTCATTTAGAGTTCGTATTCATCCGTCAATTCTGGAATATGAATGTGAACAAAACCTTCCAGCATCAGTTTTTGTTTGAATTCTTCTTGAACATCTTCTTCACCGTGCACTAAAAACAACTGCTTCACCTTTGCCGGATTCTGGCACTTTAGGTATTCAATCATTTCTTCGTAATCAGCATGGGCACTGAATTCGTCCATTATCTCTACCGATGCTTTCACGTGGTAATCTTCGCCAAAGATGCGTACTTCCTTTTCACCTAACCTGAGTTGACCGGCTAGCGAACTCGGTGTAGCATAACCTACAATCAATACCGTATTTCGGCCATCTTCAATATTATTAGCGAGGTGGTGTTTGATCCGACCGGCCTCTGCCATTCCTGAAGCAGAGATAATGATGCACGGGTCTTTCTTGAAATTGAGTTTCTTAGATTCCTCAACATTGGCGATATAATGCAAGTTGGGGAAAGCAAAGGCGTCTCCGTCTTTGTGGATATAATCGGTTATTTCCGGATTGAAATAGCTTTCGTGTTGCTTCATCACAGCCGTAGCTTTGATGGAAAGCGGACTATCCACGTAGACCGGAATATTTTCAATTTCTCCTTCGCTAACCAATTGGTCTAAAAGGTAAATGAGCTCTTGAGTACGGTCTACAGAAAACGCAGGAATAAGCAGTTTTCCTTTGTTCATCTGACAAGTTTCCCGCACCGTACGAAGCAATCGGGCTTTTTGGTCTGTACGGTCTTTGTGTAAGCGATCTCCATAGGTGCTTTCACAAATGATGGCATCTGCTTGAGGAAATGGTGATGGATTACGCAGAATCAGGTCGTTTGGTCGGCCAATATCGCCGGTAAAGAACAGCGATTTCCAATCGTCTTCTTTGTAGCGAATATAGATTCCACCACTCCCAATGATATGTCCGCTATCGTAAAACGAAAAGCTAAAATCAGGGTAAAGATCCTTTTCTTGTTCGTATTCAATGATGGAGAACATAGACAAAGCTTGCTGCACATCATCCGGCGTATAAAGTGGCTCTAATTCAGTTTCGCCTCTTTTCTTTCTCCGCTTGTTCACATGTTTCAAGTCGTTTTCTTGAATGAAAGCGGAATCGTATAACATGATTTCACATAAATCTCGCGTTGCGGGAGTACACCAGATAGTTCCTCTAAAACCTTCTGCCACCAATCGGGGAATTAATCCGCTGTGATCAATGTGCGCATGTGAAAGTAAGAGGTGTTCCACTTCGTTTGGAGCGAAGCCGAAATGACGATTCAACTCATTGATATCCACTCCTCCACCTTGGAATAATCCACAGTCTAAAAGTATCTTTTTCCCGTCCCAAGTCTCCAAGAGATGTTTGCTACCGGTCACCATGCCGGCTGCGCCATAGAAGCTCACTTTCATTGAATCAAATGTAAGAAATGCGCGAAGGCTGCACAATAAAAAAGCCCGGCTTCTCGTCCGGGCTTTGACTTAATTCAAAGTGTATTCTTATTCCAATGTGAAAGTAGAGGTGAATACCAATACTCCTTCAATGTAAATTTCAATTTGGTAATTACCCGGCTCTAATTCGCCTTCCTCACCTTCCCATGCTAAGCAAAGTTCTTGTGAAGTACCATCAAAGTCAATTTGATTATTGCCTGTAGCGGTAAGCGACTCACCGGTAACGTTATCTTGGAAGTTACCGTTGCTGGCACCGGCCAATGGTTTGCCATTAGGTGCAAGAATGCGAAGGGAAATCAATTTCTTTCCGCGCTCAGCTACGGCATTCTCCAATACAGTGAAGCAAACATCCGATTTTACAGTTCTTCTGGCCAACGACGTAGAAGTCAGTTTTCCGCCAATCAGACGCTTCTTATAGTTGGTAACACTCACACGGTCTACGCGAATTTGTTCGGCCAATTTTAAACGAGCTTGCAAATTATTACGTGAAGCATTGGAAGTGCTTAACTCATTGTTCAAGGAATCGTTTTGATCACGCAGTTTTTGGTTTTCTTGAATCAGCATGTCAATCTGTTCAACATACTTCTCCATCTGAGATTTGTATTCTTCAATCTGCGATTTCAAACGCTGAGTTTCAGCAGCAGAACGACGACCTTTTTTCAAGAGGGCTTCAATCTCCGCTTTTTTAGTTTCCAAATCAGAATTGGCCACGTTCAACAAACTATCTACCTGAACGTATTTTCCTCTGAATTGCTCTAATTCGGCCTTGGTTAATTGGAATTGACGCTCAACCTCATTCATGTCGATGGTGAGGCTATCAATTGTTTCATCGTATCCTTCCGCTTGTTTGCCTTTATCGTAATACTGATAGAGGTTCAAGATGATGGAAAGCAGAAGTAGAATAATCAGCACCACACGCATATTGTCGCGTTTCGGTTCTTGTGCTGCGTTCATGTTAGTTGATTCATTTTCTTGCATGGTCAATCGTTTGATTATTCAATACTACCAAATTGCCGCCATAATTTTCTAATTCTTTTATTTTCTGATAGTCAATATTTTAATCTTATTACACCCTAGAACAAGTAGCTCATTCTGAGAATTTAAACTATTAAAATGAGTCAGTTTTGAGCTGAAATACCGTGCCTTCTGACTAAATCAACAGGCTGTTTAAGCCAGAAATACAAGAAAATTCTACCTACTTAACAAGAAACTGATGAAACATAGCCCCAAGCTAACCGAACTTAAAACGGTTATGCGCATGGCGTGAAGCAAACTGGCTTCGCTGGTGTTATTCCATACTTTCATCGCCCAATAAATAAGGTAAGCAAGCGGAGGAAATAGGAAGAGCTGCAATACCCAAAAACTGCGGGGATTGCTTTTAAAAAGCAGGTAGAACAAGACTTCGGCAACGCCGATGAACAAGGCTGACACGAGAAAACTTGCGCGATATCCCAATTGACGCTTCTGAATCGCATCACGATTGTGGTTCAAAGAAAGTAGGTAAACTGCCCCCAACAGAAGTGAGCACGATAGCTTTGCCTGCCAATGTTCTGTAAAGCTGCTGTAATCTACTCCACCTAAGCCATACTGAACCAGGTAATAGGCAAAATACCCTTGCATGAAGATGAACATTAGAAATCCTAAGACGGGAATCCTGCGAATACCCAAACCCGAATGAGCATAAAGCGGTATGGCTAGTAAATACACAAAACAAAGTAGCGCGAACTGCAGGCTAAAAAACAGATAACTAACAGTTAAGGCAATGATAACCATAAAGGTCATTAACCCTAAAAGTACTGTGCATTGTGATTTAGAAGGTCTGGCAGTGTTTCGGTCGTATAGACTTACAATTCCGCCACCTATAGGAATAAGAAGCAGATGTAAGATTGCAAATACCACCCCTATTGTCCAGTCGTTTTCCACCTGCGTTTGACTCCACGCAAATAGAAAAACCGGCAGCAGGAACAGGGAAACAGGCATTCGGAAGTAGACGAATGTATCCTTACTAATCACCGTTTTTGTTTAGGCAGGTGAAGAAAATGAATAATTCTTAAAATAGCTTAGGACAAGCGGGATTATCGATGAAGTTAAGAAAGCATGCACCATCACTTCAAGACCATAGCATAAGCATAAAATAGAGTGTGGAAGACTTAATCCCACACTCCGATTATCTCTTACTTGGATGCTTCAGCAACAAGGCGTGCTTTTTCTGATTCAGCTTTACCGATCAGTTCATTGCCTTGTTTCTCTGCTGCGGCATTGAGCGCAGCTGCTTTTTCGCGAGCCTCTTTTTTACCTACTTCACCCAATCGACGGGCTGCTTCTTTCTTCACCGGATTAGCACCCGCATCTTTCACCAACTGCTCTGCGCGTTTATCCGCTTCGGCTATCAAGGCATCGCCTTGTTTCTTAGCCTCGGCTTTCAATTGATCTGCCTTTTTATGTGCTTCTGTGATAAGGGCATCCCCTTTGGCTTCTGCATCAGCAATCAGTTTGGCTTTGGCTGCATTCGCTTTGTCTATCGCTTCTTGTTTCTTGTTATCGATGACTTGCTTCGCCTGGTCTTTCACTTGGTTGAGGGCATCTTTACCGATGTCTTTCAAGCTGGTGCTGATCTCCGGTTTCTGAATAGTACCGCCCACTAGCGCATTGATATTCAAACGCTCACCGGCTTTCAAATCGGTGCCTGAGCGATTCACTTCTTTCAACATATTATCCAGTACTCCACCGGTATTGCCGCCAATAACCGAGGCTGGCACGTCTAATTTCATCACGTAATTGAGTCCTTGTTCAAAGGTGGTATAGCCTTCCTCCAAAACACGAACACCAATATTGCCCACTTTAAAATCAACCGGATTTTTCAGCTTTACTTTACCGTCGGCCACTTCATACGAGACATTGGTATTGGTTAACAAAACCTCTTTAAGGTCGTTAAGCTTCAGCCTGTCTGCTAGGGTATTCATTGGTGTGAAGCCGCTTAACACAGCTTTACTGGTTTTAAAGAAGCCATCGCTGGTTAAAGAGCTGAGTACAGGCGACATATCCTGCCCCAATAATGTTTCCAGTCCGAATTCAGCATTCACCTTACCATTGAGGTATTTGGCAATCGGTGCTAATTTCTGCACACTATTCATGTAGTTAAAGCTCTGCTGTATGTCTACTTCGCTTAATTTTACTTTTACCGCTGTAGCCGGATTCTGTTTGTCGCGAGTATCGTATTTACCGTTCAACTCTACTTGTCCGTCGAAGATGCCCAATCTCACTCCGGTTAAATCCAACATGGCATCGTGCACGTGGGCCGTACCTTGCACATTTTTAAGCTCTAAGTTATCGTAAAGTACTTTGTCAATTCCTTTGATGCGGAAATTGAAATCGATATTGGCCGGGATTTCCACTGCTTGCATGGCCACCGTATCTTCCGGTGCCGGCGTTTCGTTTTGATCTCCTTCATCGCTCATAAAGGCATTGGCATCCAATAAACTTGAACTTAACTCCAATTGTCCTTTAAGCACTTCATCCGGTTTAAATAAGTAGCCAAAGAAGTTCTGCAAACTACCGTTTAGGCTGATATCACTGTGTCCGAGTTTAGCTTCGAACTTCGGCAGTTTTACTTCTTTTGGTTGGAAGTTCAATTCCATGGCACTCAAATCAAACGGCGTTGGAAGATCCTTCGCTTCATAGTGCAGCTGCTCAGCAATAAGGTTACCCGACACGTTCATGTTTTCGTAGTCATCACCACTAAACTGGCTCACTCGTCCTTTTGCCACCATGTCGGCAATGAGTTTTCCGCTCAATTTGGTTCCTTCTTCAAGCGGAACCAGCTTCACGATGCGGTCTAACTGCAAGCTACCTTTAAGACCCATGTCGAGGTTAGGATCGGTCATTGGATTGCGGACCAACAAATGCGCATCGAATGGTTCTTGCCCTAATTCAACGTGTAGTTTTTTCAGGTTGGTTACCGTATGATCTAAGATGCCATCTGCATTGGCTACTTCCAAATCGATGTTCACATTATTCAAGGCTTCAGGCAAAGCCGGATACTTGAACATGGCATTCTGAACCAGTAGTTTCAAGTTAAAAGCCGGATATGCTTCTATCGCTGAATTGTATACCCCTTTAGCTTGTGCTGTTAACGAGGTCTCCCCTTTGGTTTCTAAGTCGGCAAAATCCTTTTGGTAGATAGCCGGAATAAGCGAAAGCAGTTCTTTAAAGGAAACTTTGTTGCTCTTAAGGTTGAGGTCCATTTCGATGGCGTCATTCGGCATCGCTACAAATCCATCCAAGCCAATCTCCAAAGCATTCAATCGGAAGTTATTGTCTTTAAACCCGAAGCGCATCTGAGGCAGGTTCATGTCGATATCCACTTTCGCATCAAATTCTGCTTCAGTCAAATAATTCAAGCCTTCACTGCGGTAGGTAAGCGATTTGATTTGGGTAAGCGTTTCAAGGATGAAATTGTCTTGTGTGAAGTCGCCACTACCCTTGTGATTCAGTCCTAATACGGCGGCATACATTTCCGCCTCTTGGTCGTCGTAAACAATATTTGCATTGCTCAACTCGTAGCTTTTCAAAGCGATTTGAAATCCGCTGCTACTGTCGCTTTCTTCTGTAGTACTGGTATCGGTAGAAGGTTTAGCAATGTCCCAATTCGCTCTTCCACTAGGCAAAATAACGGCATGAATATCCGGACTCTCCAACAGCACGCGTTTAATGCGAATTTGATCACCGCTGATAACGCTCATAATGTCTAAAGTGGCAGCAAAGGTCTTCATGCGCAAGAGTGTGTCTTGAGCGAAAGAGTCAACGCCAACCACTTCAATATCGTTAATCTGAAGACTCAGGTTTGGAAAGCTTCGGATGAGGCTCAAGTCCAGATCATCGCTAAAATTGACTTTAGCATTGACGTTTTCATTGATCTGTTCTTTGATGATACTCAGAATTTTTCCTTTAAACAGGAATGGGGCAGCGAGTAAAAAGCCCAAAAAGAGGACTACTACCAAGCTAAAAATCAGGACTATTTTTTTCATGTTGAGAATTCGCATCTAATTTACTGCTTCGATTTTGATTGCCGAATGAGTTCGTTTAAATTTTCATTAAGCTTGCTGAAATCAGGCCACAAAAAAAAGGAACCCACTAGGGATTCCCTTCCTTTCTTGCAAAGACTTCTTTACTAGTGAATTACCACTAAACTTTGTCTAAATTCATCTTTTCCGCGGTAAACAACCAGCTGGTAGGTTCCCGGAGCAAGATTTGTTTGAAGCTTCAATTGTTGTTCACCTGAAGCAACAGTATGTTTCTCTTGCACTACTGTTTTTCCATTTACGTCTATCACGCGAATCTGTAGCGCAGATTTTTCGCTTAAATCAAGACTTAAGAACACTTCACCTTTATTCGGGTTCGGGTAAACGCGAATGCTATTCACGCCCGGCATAGCGGTGGTACCTGTCATGAAGAACAATAGTCCATCAGAGATATTCTTGCAACCGTTATCGATAACTTCCACCTTATAAGTACCCGTTTGGGAAGCAGTAAACGTACTGAAGTTCGCTCCTGCGATTGGTTGGTCATTGCGGTACCACTGGTAGAAGCCGGCTGTCAACGTACAAGTCATCTTGGTACCGTTTAACGTAATCTGCGGCTTGCCCGGTGTTTGGTTCACCGTCATAACTGCTGAGGTAGAAGCTGCACAACCGTTGCTACCTGTGATGGTATACGTAATGGTATGGTTACCAAGGCCCGCTAAGCCCGGATTGAATTCGCCATTCACTACCCCACTACCGGAATACAATCCACCGCTTGGGGTTCCACCACTCAATGCAAATGGATCTTCGCCAAGACATGCAATCTTATCTGTAAAAACCAGACTTACACTTGGTTTGGCCAAGACAGTCATCATCAAACTATTGCCCTGTGCTGTTGAAGTCAAGGCACATGGATCATTGGATAGTACCGAACAACTAACGATATCACCATCTTGAAGTGAGTTCAATACCAAGGTATCGTTATCGGTTCCCACCGAATTGGTATTAACGGTCCAGCTATACTGCGGTGCATTTCCACCATTGATAGCATTTGCCACAAATACCACGTCTTCGCCTTGGCATACCGATAGATTGGCCGTGTTTACCTGAAGCGAAACCGCATTGCCTGCACTAACGGAAATAAATGCCGTTTTCACTTCAGCATCCGTTCCTGCTACGTTGGTTGCACTAAGGCTTACAGTATAGTTTCCGGCAGCGTTGAACTTAACTTCCGGATTCTGAGAATTAGCCGAGGTACCGTTTTGGTAGCTTACGGTATTAGGTGTAAAGCTCCAAGTCCATGCATTCGGGGTATTGCTACTCGAGTCGAAGAATTGAACCACTTGAGGAATACAAGGAGTTGTATTGGAAGCGGCAAAATCAGCAACAGGTGGCGGACCGGCCGGTGTACCGGTTACACTGATATCGTCGAGGTAAAGGTTATTACCGAAGCCGGAGATGTTTTCAAACTTAATACGTATACGTTGATTCGTATAAGCACTCAAATCGATGGTTTTGCAAGCAGAATAACCGGCATTGCCGCACCAATCTGCAGCAGTGCTTGGAGTAAACTTAGTTGTTAAAAGAGCATTGGTTACGTAAACAAAAGGAGTTGACGATTGCGTCTCCTTGTATTCTGCTACGCGAGTCCAGTTTGTGCCACAATCTGTACTTACATAAACAGCCAAGGAATCTTGCCATTGGCTGCTGTAGCGACGGTATGCATGTTTGAAACTCAGGCTTACGGTTCCGTATCCATTCAAATCCAACGGCGGTGATATCAATCCATCTCTTTGCACCACGTTTTGGGCTCCACTGTAATCGAAATTATCAACTCCAACCGACTTAGCTGATGCACCATTTCCTGCCGTATTAAAGATTAACCAAGTTTCGTCGTTATCCGGATTATCGGTATCCCAGTTTCGGTAGGTGGCACTGTTTTCAAAACCTTCTGTATAAGGCAAACTATAACCTCCTACTGTGATATACGACGAACGCGTTAAGGAATCCGATCCGCCTGAATTGCTCGCTACCAATTTGATATTGTAAGTACCATTCGCTGTGAAACTGATTTTCGGATTGCTGGAATTGGCGTCTGTGCCACCCGTGAAATTGAATGTACTTGGAGAAATCTGCCAATTGTATTGTTGAATAACCGTAGAACTGGTATCCGACAAGGTGATTTCTTCCCCAATGCAAACCGCCGTTTTGCTCGCTTCAAAAGCAGCATCCGGACTAGGGTAAACCGTAAATGCATCGGAGGTGAAGATACCTCTACCGTGTGTTGCAGCAACCACCATCTTATCTGAATTACGAAGCTGTAACATGTCTACTCTCACATTGGCAAGCCCGTCATTATTGGAAGCCCAGGTAACTGTTCCTGCCGAGAGGTTGGTGGTATGCCATACGCCAATTTCCGTAGCTAGTAAAACTTCATTGCGGTTATCCGGGTTAAACAAAGCCCATCGAACCGGCATATCCGGTAAGTTACCTTCTTTGCTTACCCAATTGCTTCCTCCATCTGAAGTATACCAAACGGAGTTCACACCGTAGTTGAAAAAGGTGACCAATAATTCATTATCGCTCGCACCTACCTCGATACAAGATACGACACCTGCCGGCATACTTGCACCGGTGATATCGCTCGATGAGCTACTGCCGTTAGCGTTTGTCACTTTAAAAACTTCACCGGCATCGGTACCCACAAATACAGTGGTTGAATAAGGGGAACTGCGAATATGGGAAGCTTCATCGGACATGCCTGTAATGCTTACCACCTCCATAGAACTAGGCGTAGCTCCTACGTTACGGATTCGCCAGATGGAGCTGGAATTTCGTCCCGAATAAAGCACGTCGTTGTTATCATCGTAATCTGCCGGGTTGATAAACTTACCCGTATTTTGATCATTCGATAAAGTAGTTGGGAAGTTTAGTCCGCCATTGGTGCTTTTATTAAAAGTATTGTAGACATAAGAAGAGATAGCGATGTTTCCGTTGGTCTGATCTATAAAACAGAATCCACCGTCGCCACTTCTTACCTCGCTTGTGGAGTTCATTCCTGCACTTGAATAGCGTTGCGTACCGTTGTCTTGCGCACCGGCTAGCATCACATTTGATCCTGTTCCGGGGTGTATTGCCACCGAATAGTACTGGGTTACGTTATAATCTTTGTTTCGGTTACCAAATACATCGGAAAAAGAAGCCGAACCTATATTGCTCGTATAAGCCACTCCTCCATCACTGCCGTTAATTAAAACGCTTGAGCTTCCCGGTTTAAATACCAAAGCATGGTGATCGGCGTGAACTTCTGAACAACTGAGGCTAGCGAGGTTATTGTTATTGGACCATTTGGAGATTTGCGACCAAGTATTGCCTCCGTTGGTAGATCGGAATAAATCGATACCGCCTACAACCAGTGTATTGGCATCATTCGGGTCAACTGCCGCAATCAAATCATACCAAGCCTGACCGCGTGTGAAGTCGGTATTTGGAATTCCATTGTCAGCATCTGCAGGTTCATTTAAGGCCGACCAGCTTGAACCGTGGTTCGTGGTGCTGCGGATGGCTTCTACTTCGCGGTCGTTTTCGTACAATGCATAAACCACATTGCTATCGCTAGGCGCACAGGCTATTTCAACCCTTCCTCGTCCGTTACTTACCGTAACCTGATCTGAAACAGTCCAAGTAGTACCGTTGCTCGAAAACAAAACACGTCCGCCTCCACGATCTGAAGTACCAAAAGGGTTGGCTCTTGTACCGGCCCACAATGCATTGTTTGCACCGATTTCTAAGTCGGCAGCCACGTATTTAGACCCTGTACTACCCACGTTTGGCGAAACGTTAGACCAGCTGCTTCCACCATTGGTAGAGCGACGAATACCTGCACTGCTCGTGCCATGCCATTGTCCGTGGTAAAAACCACCGTCAACAGCCGCATAGACCACACCGTTTCCGTTTTCATTTCGCACTACTATATCATTCACAAAATAATAACCAGCCGTGGAACTCAGCTGAGACCAGGTACTGCCACCGTTGGTACTTTTCCAGATACCTGCACCACGTGATGCCGCAGCACCATAACCTTCGCCCGTTCCAACGTATACCGTATTTGTATTGGTTGGGTCAAAGACGATGCAGGTAATGGCGATATTGTCCCAGAAATTATTCACCGGAACCCAAGAAGAATTGGCGTCGGTGATGTCTGGATTATACCATAAACCACCTGTCACACCTCCGGCCCATACTTTCTTCTGATTGGGATCATTGGGGTCCCAAGCCAAAGCACGTGTTCTTCCACCTACGTTATTCGGACCTCTTTCTTGCCAAGAATTTCCCGGTGTTCCTGGAATGGCCCCAATCTCAATTCCATTGTTACCATTGAGTTGAGCCATGATGGAGGCCAAACGCTCCGGTGCCGGTCTTCCAAGAGAAGGATCCATGGTGCGGAGATAATCTTGTTCCCAAGCCAAATCCGGCGTTGCCTCTTTGTCTTTCTTTTCTTCGTCTTCTTCTGCATCCAGACGCATTCTTTCCGTATGGGAAAAAGGATGGTCTGCCAGCATTTTACGCCATTTATCTCGCTCAGATAAATCGCTGGTGTTTAAGATACTAAACAAGCTTAAACCGGCTATGCTTAGTACACTCCCAATAAGTATAGGTTTCTTCATTTGTCGTTCTGGGTTCGTGTTATTTGTGGTACAGGTAATACGTAGGCTGCGGTGCCTGCATGAACATACAAGTTGACCGGCTCATAATTGCCTTCCAAAATGGCGTCGTTTTCCGGTTTACGTGCATGGTCTTCTCCCGGCTCCGGGGCAGGAACAAAATACGTGGCTTCTGCTTTAAAAGGCCATACTGATTCTTGAGTATATGAGAGGGACTTTCCGCCCACCAAAACCGAATCGAGAATTAGGCTATCCTTTTGATTTGAAGCTATAAAATGAAAAAGCACTCCCTTACCACTACCCATGGCACTTGCGTAATGTAGGGCGGTAGCTTGGATGCTGTTTTGCTCGTTAACTGCTGCATTGCGTCCGGTGCAGGCGGCCAAGGCAGAGAGAAATACAAAGGCTATTTTAAGTTTCATTTGGTTTAGCTCACTAATATAGGTAAATGCCTGTTTTAGCCCTATTTAATAGCCATAACCTGAGTGAAAAACCCATGATTTCATTCGGATTTATACCAGAACAAGCCTTATTTAGTGAAATGAAATCCCCTTTGATCCTAGTATTGAGTCTTTTGGTAAGCTTGGCAGGTATCGCTCAACCGTATAAGCAAAAGGAATCGAACAATATTAGAATCGACCCGGAATGGGTAAGCACCTTGCAATCGGGAGACTTTTGTTGGGCCTTCGACATTGCCTTGGACGCTAAAGGCAACTCTTATAGCACCGGTTATTTTCAAAAGACCTTGAGCGATTCCACTTATTCTAGTCATTACTCATGCAGAGGTTCGCATTGCCAAGATGAGCTTTTTGTAGCCAAGCGTGATACGGCCGGAAAACTACTTTGGGTGGTTCAGGCTACCAAACACATTAGGCCAGCTCGAATACTTGTTGAACCTGACGGCAACGTATTGCTAACCGGATTTCTGATGGGTGATACCATGAAACTTATCCAGGCAGATGGCCAAATTAGCCTATTGCCAAGAGGCCAAAAGACCGGTATCTATTTAGTCAGACTCTCCCCTGACGGCATCTTATTGAAGAGTAAGTTTTTAAGCGAAAATGAGGAACAAGTAACAGATATGGCACTCGACACGAAGGGCAATATTTACCTGAGTGGCATGGAGCAGTTTAGGCGCGCACATAAACGTGTCTATGTTCAAAACCGATTAATGGTAATGAAGCTTTCTAGCGATTGGAATCTGGAATGGAGGCATGTGGCCGATACTTTAGGCAACAGCGCCGGCCATGCCATAACCGTGGTTGGTTCAACTGTCTACGTAGGCGGATCGTTTTCAGATACCTTATACTTTCAGAATAAAAGGCTCACTTACAAGCAAGGCAACCAACGTCCGGCCCTTTTATCGCTCAATAAAAAAGGAAAAGCAGATTGGTTGATAGACAGCATCGGAGAACGAAGTAATTACATAATCAATAGCCTTGCGCACGACTCGAAAGGAAATATCTATTTATTAGCAGGCAGCTCTCATTCGTATAGCGTGGTTTCTAAAATCACCAGAAAAGGAAAAATCAAGTGGACCCGAAATATCAACGGACGCGGTACCGTGTATTCCAATCGGTTATTGATCAACTCCAAAGACGAGCTTTTCCTCTGCGGTGAATCCTATGGTGCCCTATTCGGTTCTGGAAAAACGCCCATGCTAACGTATAAGACCTTTGGCAGCACAGACCCCTTTATCGCTTCTTACTCCTCCGATGGCGACTTGCGTTGGCTGAAGGTATATGGCGGCAAAACCACCGACTACTGCAAGTCGATAGCCGTTTCAGACCAGTACCTGCATACCTTTGGCTGGACCAATAGCCCGTTCCGTTTTTACGGCAAGGAAACACCGGGCAGAAGGGGCTACCTTTTCTACGAAGCCAAATTTTCGCTCGAAAAACTGGCGTATTGGGACCAAGGTGAAAACAAACCATTTGAAGCACAAATGGAGAAATGGCCTAAGTTCTCGGCCACAGATTGCACCTGCGAAACCAAACCCAATAAAAAACTCAATTACGCAAATTCTGTTTCCAGTTTAATTAGCCTCGACGAGTTTAAGATTGCCTCTGACTGGCAAGTCCTACCCCATGATTCGTTTTTTAAATACCTGTTCTTTACCGGTCTACAAACCAGCAGCTCAATGCAATCCACCTTCTACAGTTTTAATCTGGTCAGTTTTCGTCCGGTTCAACTGCAAGAGCCGAACGGAGCCTATTCCATTGAATTGAATCCTTGCACCAACCAGCAAGGTAACCGGCATAGCGATGTTACTGTTTCGGTAGAATTCCCGCTTCACGGCCACGCAATAGAAAAGCTGCGTTCCAAATTCGACAGCAGTGCAAATGCCTATTTGGACATCCTCTACACCATGAAAGAGGCCGATGATGAAGAATGGCTATACCAAGTTCTTTCCTCGAATAACCTAAAAAAATACCACGACAACCGCGCTCAAATCAAGTCCATGTTTGGCATAAAACTCCTGGACTACGACAATGAAGAAGCCTTTATTGGTGAACTTTTGAAACAACTTGAGAAAAAGAAAATTAGCGTGGTCGATTTTACCGTGGCCTACCTCATTACAGGTGAATTAAAACGTCATGCGTTACGTGAAAATGAAATCATTCCATTGGAAATTCTATTGATGAGTTTTGGCTATGAAGAACAGTACCAGGAACTCACCAAAATACTGAAGCCATGGTACCGCTATAGCATGCGTAATACGCAAGTGGGACTCCGATTTGCGCCATTGCTATTACACGAATGGGATAGCCTTAAAAATGAAGCAAGCAGGGATTCGCTTGGAAACTTAATTGGCGCGTATGCCTTAATCGATGCCCACAGATTAGAATATGAATCCAAGGAAGGGCTTCGCATTCAAAGCAATGCCATTTACGCTAAGCATGCTGAAATAGGAACAACCGGTGTTTTGCTCCAGATGGAATCGTTTAGAATTGCCAGCGGCATGCAAGGCAATAACGGATTATACGCTTCAGATTATCCCTTATTGCTTGACAAGAGTTATTCAAACTATTCACGGTATAACAGACGCTACGGCATGGTTACGCCATTGGATAGTTTTGTGGGTATTGTAATACAAAATTCAAGTTGTAAGATTCCCTTTGAAAATAGGCTCATTCCGGCAAGCGGAACTAAGATTGCCGTGAATGAATCGTTCCTTAGTGGTTACCTGTACATCGACGTACTTTCGGTAGATACTACAGCTGACGGACAAGAGGAATATACCTTAGGATCTGAATCTGACCCGATTAAATACACAAAAGAAGGTCTCCGCAATCACTTTAAATCTTTAGGCTTTACTGATGCGATGGTGAATTACCTCAGTCACAGAAAACAGCTTATTGTGAATGTACTTTACCGCAAACCGGAATAACTTGTTAGTACAACTTAGTCATATCATCGAGGTGCTCTTTTATTTGCTCACGGTACCATACCGGAGTGAGCACCTCCACTTGTTTACTGAGCGATAAAATTTTCTGAGTGAGTTCGTAATTGGGTATAACATTGAGTGAAAACTGAGCGAATTCACCCACATCTGCAAGGCGCTTCATGCTTTTATGCCAAGGTGCACTTTCTAAGTAGGAGGCTTGTACTTGGGTACATTGCAAGCGCACTTCCACCGGAGCAGCATGATCCGAATAATTCACTCCAATCACCTGTTCAAACATGCGGAAGTTATCCGTATAACGATCGCTGATAAAGGTATCCCTTCCCGGTTTGAGGTGAAGGATTCTGTCTAATCCGAAAGTTCTGCAATCGCTTAATTCCGGCACCCATGCATAGAGGTACCATCGCTGACTGTATTCTTTTAACAGCAAGGGATAAACCGCATAAGGCTTGATGGCTCCCGTTTGGTAATTGAGGTGATCAAAATCAACTTCTCGTTCTTCTCGGATAAAACGCATCAAGTCCTCCAGCAATTCTGTGCCTTTCATGGTATGCGCTTCAAATTGGATGCGATCACGGAATTTGGCGTCCAAATGCAAACTGCTTTGCATCGCTTGCACCACCTGATTCAATTCGAGAATTCGCTCCAAACGGTCGGCTTGTCCGGATTCTTGTTCCAAAACGTAGGCCCGGTGGTTTCTCGAATAAAGGATATCTGCATCAAATTCCCGCCGCAGCTCTTCTATGTCGCGGTCTAAGGTACGTTCCGACATCTCAAAACCCTGCTCCGAAAGCTTCTCCATCAAATCACGTTTTGTGCAGTTTCGCTTTTTCAAATTTTCCATGATAATCTGAAAGCGACGGATTTTAGCTACCAATGACGACATGCTTCGAAGTAAACGAAAAATTGGCAATGTGCGGCTGGTGGTGCGTAGCAGAACTTGATTAGAAGCAATGGATATGAATTCCGGAATAAAAACATCCAGCACTACCATGGCACAACCACTCAACCTCAACCTTAACCTCAACCAATTTCCCCCTGCAGCTCTATCCTCTTTTCCCTTGTCTAAATACTTAGTATTGGTTAATTTTAACCTATCACTCAACTACTAACTTTACCAAAAATTTGAACCATGTCATTGTATTTTGATCCTTACGCGGAATTTCCGTATTTCCTCCGGATTATGTCTCCAGAAAGAGACCAGGATGAAATATTGAACTACCGCCGAGAAGTATTGCAGTCCATAGGACTTTGGGATACCTCCAGTCCCATATTTCAACAGTTGGCGGAAGTAAAGCCTTTCGGCATTTATACCGAATTAATACACCGTGATAAGGGCGTCGCCGGATTTTGTGAGTTTATGTCGTATGAAAACATGTTATCCGAAGACCCTACTTATTTTATTGCTCATTATTATGCTTCGCATTTGAAAGCAACTTGTCCGGACCTCAATTTTCATGTTCGCAGCCTCTACCTAAAACCTGAATTTCAACGCAACGGAAGCAGCTTTCTCTACATGTGTTATTTGAATTGTCATTATGCCCAACTTCGTGGTGCCAAAAGCATGAGTTTCTCTACCAATGCCGATGAAGACAATTTGGTTTCCATGTACCAACGGATGGGCGCAGCAGGTTTTAGCGATATCAATGCTGAAATGACCGAGAAATTTAAGGTATGGGTTGGTCACTTCTCCGTTGATACGGTAATCAACCCTTTGAGAAGGGCTAGCTTAAAATCGACCTACCTCTATAAAAACAGAGCACAGCTTTACGGTTGATTTTCTAACCTTGCTTTTCGATTTGCGATATAAAGTCTGAGGTAATAACGCAGGATAAAGAAGAGTCCTGCCAAGAAAAACCACATGGCTATTGGACGAGTACCGTCTTCCAGGTAAAACTCTCCGGTCATCCAAATTCCATTGGCCATGATCCAAGCAGCTACAGCTAGGTTAAAAGCCAATTCGCTTTTTTCATTCCAAGTTTTCCAACAAAACCAAATGGCCAAGGATACCGTAGGCACAATCATCAACATGCCTAGTATTTTCCAATCCATCACCCAGCTGAGGTCTTTTGCCAACCAAAGTAAGAGGTGCACATTTTCAAATTTTCTCAGCTTCTCCATTACCGCAAAATTATCTTTTCAGCCTATGGATTAACCATGCACAACCCAAGTAGTGTTAAAATTTTAACTTTCAGTTTGGTATAGTCTCTGAATAAGTCACCTTATGCGTTTGCTCCTTCTATCACTTAGCTTATTTGTCTTTGCCTCTCTTCAGGCTCAGACCTTGCTACCTAAATTGAGTATATTGGCCGATTCAAACATTACAGAAGTAAGCCTAACCAAGGTCTACTTAGATTATATCCCAGAGCCGAAGGGCCGTGATCCAAAACAGAGGATTGACAGTGGCAGCAGTTACCTAGAATACGTTTATACAATCAATCGCAGCGGAAAAATTTCATCCCTACTTAACTACAACCAAGGTGGCGACACTGCCTTGTATTACAAATTTGGCTACAACGAATTGGGTGAAGTTGTTGAACAACATAACCTCCGCGCCTATTTTTCAAAAGAAGCACTTACTACCCTTACCCGAACCGACGACGGAGGATTTCTGGAACAAACGTGGAGAGACGCTAAACTGACTCAGGTAAAGCGCTACAATGCAGACAGCATTCTGGTAGAAGACCGATACTACCGCGGCGAGGATAGTATAATCAACCTGATAACTATAAATCCCGGAAATAGTGAGACTTGGTTTTACAATCAGGGAAAGCTAGTTCAGCACCACCAAAAAGCCTGGAAATCGGTTGATGGTCAATTAGCCGGCTATACTGAGCTGGAAGAAAGCTACAATAGCAAAAAGAAGCGAATGGTTGAAAAACACAAGTTAAGCTTTGGCGTTCTTGCAGACAGCAGCTTAAAACTTCGTGGATGGTACAAAGACAATTACGACTATACCAGTATTCGCTATGCGAATTGGTTCACCAAACTGGAACCAAAACCCATCCAATACGAAGACCTTTTCCGATTGGATGAGTTCATTTACTTCAGCCCTGAATACTTTCAATTGGTCACCTTCTCCGGAGCCGGCTATCATTACAGGTACAAAATCAGTTACCGTTAACCGTCTCTATCACGGACGAGTCAATACTAACTTGACTGGTGTATAGTTATCGATGTACAAAAAGTAGATACCCGGAGGTAAACTCGTCAAACTTAGTTTAGTCTCTTTTTCGTGAAGTATTCCTTCATTACACACTTGGCCTAAGCTGTTTCTAAGCTCGTACGGCATTGATTCAATATCGTTTTCAAATTGAACTAATAGGTCTCCGTGACTTGGATTTGGGAACACTTTCACTCCTTGGTCGCGAAGACGCTGGCTCGAAGTGAGCACAATTGAAATATCCTGTGAAATTTCTTGTTCGCAAGCATTGGCGCTCCATACTCTAACGCTCACTTTTCCTTGCGCCACCCTATCCCAATTCACTGTAATTAAAGAAGTACCCTGTCCACTTACGATGCTTCCATTGGTTACTGTCCATTGAAAACTCACCTGTCCGGTTGGATCTATACCGTAATTGTGATTCAATACCTGATCTGAAGGAGTGGTATCGCCTAAAATAGTTGTAAGCTGTGTTATTGGATAGGCTTGAACTTGAATGGTATCTGTATAACTGCAATGAAGTCCAAACTCTGATTTAAAACCTTCTACCAACCAATCTTTGCTTTGGTTAACGAGGTAGCGGTATTGCTCTGTATTCGATACAAGTGTGTTTGTTCCTAAATCATACCAAGCAAAGCTATCGGCGCCCGCAGCTAAAAGGAATGCGCTATCGCCCGGACAATGTGCCTGATCCAAGCCGGCAAATACAGGAATCTGATTTACCCTCAACTGCAATGAATCGCTGTTACGGCATTGGAAACTGTCTCTTACTTGTACCGCATAAACGCCCGCATCGCTTAACCATTTCTGAGCGCCTTGAGAACCATCACTCCAGGTAAAGTTCACCAGAGAATTGGATGTTGCCGTCACGGAAATTGAATCACCCGGACAAATGCGCAAGTCATTTCCTACGTTCACCAAAGGCAATGGTCGAGCTACCCAAGCAGCTGTATCGCGTGCCTTGCATGTAACACCTGAAATGGTTTGAACGCCTTCTGCAATAATGATATACGTGCTATTCAAATTTAGGTTCCATGTTCCGCCTGTATGCAAGGGTATATCTGTTCCGTCTCCTTTAAAACCAATGCGGTTATAGAATTTTACCGAATCCAAGTTCGGTAGTTGAACAAACAGCGAATTACCAACACAGTCTATGGTATCAAAAAGTCCGGAAACCACAGGGGCGTTTTTAGTCAGTTGAATGGTATCTGAATTCAGGCAACCTAGACTATCCGTAACAAATACGGTATATGTTCCAGATTGGTCTACATTCACTTGTTGCAGCGTATCACCTGTACTCCACAGGTAGCTCCAATTTAACGCAGCTCCACCGGCATCTACTTTATACCCATCGTAGCCGCAAAATGTTCTATCCGCACCTAATTCTACTTTTGGCAAGGCGTAAGGATTGATGGACATGGAATCTTGATGCGTACATCCACCCACTTCTTGAACGCGATAAGCTATGCGGGTAAGCTGATTGATATTTCCTTGCCAGCTGTTAGCTCCACCATTGATTGGCAATCCAGAGTCGGGGTTATACCACGTGGTAGTATAGGGACCCACGCCTCCATTGTAAGTAGCATTAACCTGAATATTTTCTCCCAAACAAATACTGGTATCAGCAGGCAGGTTAACCTGAAGCCAAGGTGCGATTTGCAAGGTGTCTTCCACAATTATTTCACAAGGAGCTCCGCTGCTCATCACCAATTGAAGGTAGTGTTTTCCGGGCGCTAAGGCGAGTGTATCTTGTACTCGTAAACCGGTCCAGATGCGTGTTCGGGTGGAATCCAATATTCGGTATTCAAAAGAAAATCCCAATGGCCTTTTGGTGATGGTTTGATCCATCGCTACCCTACCGCAGCTTAATAATGCATGGTGTAATTGCCCTTCCGGCTTATCTCGAACATAAACCATTACAGTCTTGGATGCCCGCCCATTTACCGGACAAAAATTATCCATTGCATTGAGCGTGAAGGAATACGGATTTGCCCTTACATGGGTGGAATCTGGTGTCCAGCAAAACTGAGCACCGGCTTTCAAAACTGTTCCACTGTTGTTCGACAAACTGGCGCCGGGTATTCCATTATGCCAACTGAGGTAAACAGAATCTGTGGCGTCTAGGTCGCTAGTGGAAATAGAGACACAAGCTTGTTCACCAACACAGGCATAGACAATCTCCGGAACTTGAATTGTTGGATTTGTATTACCCGCACAGTTAACCGTGATAAGCACATAATCAATGCGGGTATTTCCAATATTGGTCATTAACCCGTTTACCAATCTCCACTCCCTAACCTCCACACAAATAGGCGCATATTGGTTTACTTGGGTTGGCCTAAATGAAAGCTGACCGCTTACCGGATCTAAGTGAAATCCAGCCGGTAATGTCAAATTCTGATTTGGAAATCCCATGAAGTTCAAGGGGCGCGTAGGAGAATATTGACCTCCATACGAAGTAAGGTTATTGGTTGACTGCTTTGGCCCTACAAGGTGGTAACTTATGGAATCGGCTAAATCAACTGTATCATTGGCGGCAAAAGAGATGGTGTAGTCTTGGTGATGGCAGGCTATAAACTGCGGCGTATTGAAGAAGGTAGGCGAGCTGTTATTGACACATTTGTTCAACTGCGCTGAAAGGAACATATTCTCCCCCGCTGCACCGGTTGTCAGGTTATACGATCTGCAGCATTGCTGCCAAGAAAGCTCCCATTCGCAGATAGCATAAGCACTTAAGTTTACTTCAACTTGCCAGGTATGCTCCTCGATGCCGTAATTGTAACTGCCATTTGAACAACGACTTAAACTTGTACATGATGGACCCAAGCCTGTTATATCTTTTACACTGATTTTTGTTTGGTTTGTGAAGTTCAAAACCGTGGTATTGCCTTTTGCAACCAGTGGTGATTGAGAAATCTGAATGCCGGAGCAGTCTCGGTATATCTTAATGAAGACATCGTATACGCCATTGCCCTTTTGAACATAAGAAATGGTTCCCCCGAAGGTGTGGGCAAACAATGCTGTTGACGGCAACAACAGAAAAATCGCTAGTATTAATCTGAAATGAGATCTCATTGGCTTTTAGGTTCTTTTGGTGGTTTAAGCTCAATATAGAGATACTTTAAATCTACATAGTGTTGCCTAGGCTAAAAATAAGATTGAATACATTGCACAAAAAAAAGGAGCAAAACCGAAGTTCTGCCCCTCCTATAAACATCAGAAAGACCTTTAGTTGTGTAAGTGAAAGGTCCTACTCACATTGAAACCAAAATACATGTTGCCTACCTAAGCAGATTACGCAATGGCTCCAGCTTCCGGGATGCGCATCAAGACTCTACTCAGCCTCTAAAACCTCAAACTTAAGGCTTACCGGATAGTCGAAACGCGGCATCATAAACTGATTCAAGGAAGGGACTTCTCCATGCAAACTAATGTGAAAATGTTCAATAGCGCTAGCTACTACCAAGGCCATGTTCAGTTCAGCAAGGTGTCTGCCAATGCAATGCCGACTACCTTTCAAAAACGGTATATAGGCTGCCGGATGTTTCGGGCCTTGTTCCCAACGATCCGGATTAAAATCGTGTGGGTTATCCCAATAATCGGGATGGTAATGAAGTGGGTAAAGAAGAATTAGAACTTCTTGTCCGGCTTTGATGCGTCGGTCTCCAAGCTGTATCTCCTCACCGGTCTTTCTGCTTACTCCCATGGTAACCGGGTAATAGCGAAGCACTTCCTTGCAAAAATTGGAAAGCGACTTCATGGACTTGTAGCGCTCCATCGTGAATCCCTCCTGTTTTATGGTATTCCACTCGTTTCGAATCGCTTCTTGCCATTTGGGTTCTTTGGCCAATTCAATCATGGCGCAGGTGAGCGCATAATCCAAAGCATTGTAGGCACTGTAAAGGTGATTAAGCTCTTGTGCAATTTGGGTATCGGTGAACGCCGCTTTTTTGAGTCGCCAATACCAGTCGATTCCCTTACCTTTAGCCTTATATAGGTCTTGATTGTGTAATGCGACCATATCCTGCTGAATCTGTTTTTCCAGTCGCCGCAGTTTTGGTGTATGCCGCAAGGTTCTCGCCAAGGCGCCCAGCTCTTTCCATCCTATCCCAAAAAAATCTACCCTATGCCTTTGGTCCATGCGCATGAATTTGTATTCAATCAGTCTATTGGCCCAGGTTTCCACTGCCTGATTTTGCAGGTCTAAGCCATAGCCCGCATGAAATAGATGCTTTTTATTGAGTTCTATGATATGGGCATACACATCCTCACATACCCCTTCACCCCAAACAGCCCAACTGAGCTCCAGGTGGTCTAGCATAGTGGTTGCATACTCTTCCACCTCTTGTTTTGTGAAGGCCGGCATCACGGCTTGCAAGCGCTTCTGCCAGTCTTCGCCATCCATAAACAACATGCCGTTGGCTAGGGGAATAAGCTTTTGACTCTTTTTATACAACCTAGAACGTTCGCGGGTATGCACTTTCTGCATAAGTAGCTTTTCCACCCATTCCGGATCGGAACAAACCCAGATGCCTTGAAACATAAAATGATCGCCATGCTGAGCTTGCAAATGAGACCATGCATTCACGCCATGCAGCCGAAATGCCTGCCTAACTTCGCTGAGCTTAGGGCCTTTTTGAAGTGTTTTCACTGACTTATACATATTGGGCATGTATGACCTGGCTTAAGCGTGGAATAAAATACGGTTGAATGACTAAGTCGCCCGTAAACACGGGGAACTTGGTTTGAGCGAAGGAATGTAAGATTTGCAAAAAGTGCAGTTCAGCGAGGTGCTGACCGATGCATTTGCGGGCTCCGGCTAAGAAAGGAATATAGGCTTTGGGCTCTATCAAGTCGGTTAAAAAACGATCCGGATTAAACTCCCGTGGATTTTCCCAATAGGCCGGATTGAAGTGCAAGGACTGAAGCAATAAGTACAGCTCAGCATCTTCTTTTATCAGATTCGACTGGCATTCAAAGTCTTCTCCTGCCTTCCTAATAACCGCGATGGCAACCGGATAAAAGCGAAACACTTCTTTCATGAAGGCTTTGGTATAGTCTAGTTTATCGCTCTGCCAATTCGCTAATTCTGACGAATCAAGGCCTTTCAGCTCTTGCTTCACTTTTTGCGCAATAGTTGGGTGAAGGCTTAACTCATATAAGCCACAGGTAACGGTATAGTCGATGGCATTGAAGGCGCCGTAAACATGGTTCAGCTCGGTAGCCAGCTCCAGGCCGCTCATACCTATTTCGCGGTATAAATCGGGCCAATTCGGCTGTAGTCCGTTGCGGCATTCTTCCAAGGCCAAGAGCGACTCCAATTCGTTGCTCTGACGTTTTACAAATCCTTTCAGGTGTTGCATATCGAGCATTACACGAGGCAAGGCGAACATCTGATACATGCCCTTACCTAAGCGATCTATGCGGTAGCTTGTATACATCGTATGCAGCTTATAATCGCGTAATTCCTTGCCGTAGTTCTGCACCCTTTCGTGCCGGCTATTCAAACCGTATCCCAATTCCAACACACAGCGTAAGCCTAGGTTGGTCATGTCCATGTAAAAGTCTTGACTCTTTCCCCTGTTCTGCAAGGCCTCAACTTCTTCTTGAACCAGTCTGGCTAAGGTAGCTGTATACAAGGTCAAGTTAGCTCGGGTAAAAACCGGCATACTTTGTTGTAATCGGGTTTGCCAAGCCTCACCTTCTTCAAATAGAATTCCGGCCGCACCGGGAATGTACCTTCCCGCGTTGATGTAATCGAGCGAACGCTTCCGGTTGTGCACACGCTGATGCAATAGGGTATTCACCGTTTCAGGATCTGAAATCACCCAGTGTTTACCGATTTGAAAGCAGAGTCCGTTTTGTTCCACCAACTCATGCCAACCCCAGCGGGGGTTCTTTTTGATGTGTTGGTGTATTTGGTAAGCGTTTCGTAGCATATTTAATACGGAATTGGACTGGGTGTTTTATGTTGAAAGGCTTGGTAAAGCTCAGGGAAATGGTGGTCTGGCGGAACAGGATTACCCAAACTCCATTCGCCGTTTGTCGGGTTATAGTCCATGCTGGGCCAAGCGTTCAAGCTGCAAGCGATGGGCAGCTCTCCAAATCGTTTTGCCAGTTTTTGAAAGCCGGGCAGCACCTCAGGTACATCTTCATCGGTTACTTGGTTAGACCAAATGGCTTTACGGTAGTGGTCGATAAAGGATTCCGGTTTGAAAAAAGCTTCGGCATAAAAGCCATTCATCGCATCGTAGTCGAAACTACGTTCATACCACGATTCCGAACTAACCCAAAGCGATTCTAAGCCTTCCATCCCTTCGCTCAAATAGGTATTTAAGAGCATTCCAAATGCAAAGTAATCCGTACCCAAACCGTGTTTGTCTTTCGCTAGCAAGGAGTCAGTCAATCGCAATCCGATTACTATGCGTAAGCTATTCCAAAAGCGGAACAAGTCGCGGCGGACTTCAGGGGAATAGTCCTTTTCAAATTGAATCAGCTTTTCCATCCACTCGGACCAATTCGCTTTAGCGAAGCCATATTGAGAGGAAAGAGCAGGTAAATCAGGAATTTCAGTGAGACCGAGGTCTTTCCTTAGCTCAAAACATACCTCAGCGACAGACTCTGCCTTGCTCAGTGCCTTCCAGCGGACAGCCTTTTTGCTTCGCATACGCCAAAAATGAGCATCCCAATGGTAAAGCTCAGGTGGAACATCTCGATCCAAGTCAAACTTGGATACGATTTGGGAAGGTAGCCTGTGTACATCTGCTAAATACAGGTGCTGTTGATTGTTCTCCGGATTTGGAATAGCATACGTCAAGCCTACCCTAATCCATTTTGGAGGCTTCTCCTTGAATGGTATTTCTCTAAACAAACCGTGCACGCTGGTCGAATGCTTGAAAAGCGAATAAATGATACAATCTAATCCCCCTCTTTTGGCATAGTCGGTAGGAATGCTACTTCCAACTGTGCTCCAATTGAAATTGGTGTTGTTGATGGCGAAGGCATCGTAAAAAACAAAATGATCCAAACGCGGATGGTAAGGTGCTACAAACTTCCAGCGGTGGTGTTCTTTCGACAACGTATACTTGAATTCATAGGTTTCCCAGTTTTCGCCATCCATACTCCCTTCAATGATGGGTACCAGCTTCATGGGTGGCTGACTTTTCACCGGAAAAACACCATAGGCATGAATCAAACGCCAACGACTCAGTTCTCGCATCGAGGCTACCGGCAACCTGAGCCAATGTCCTTTTAACCAAATAGCGGTTGGCCAATGAAACCAGGTAAAGGAACACCAGGTATTGAATGGCAAGGAAAACAAACCAAAAACCACATAGAAAAGCAGCACGGAGAGCATTCCGAATTCGAGGATATCCGTTGGCCAAGCCAAGGAAGTCCAGAGTAATGACTGGGTATCAAAGAGTGCTATGGCTAAAACTGCGGTGAGTAAATTGAAGAAGCCGAAATTGCTCAAAAGCTGAATTCCAAACATCAGCATAATGATGAAACAAGCAGCTATCACCCTCGTTGGCCCGGGAATGAATAAGACAATAGGCATGATCATTTCAGCCGTGAATGCAAAGGCATACATCGCTCTAAATACCCAACTCGGTAGCTTACTCGCCCAGGTAGCCAGCGGACTAGGCAACGGCACGTTGATTAGGAAATTTTTAAAGTAGCCTGAGTCCTTGAAATTTGGTTTAGAGAACTTGTATTTCCCGAAACCAAAGAGCAAACGGAAGAGCAAGAAGCGATACAAGAATGCGATATACGGATGTATTTCTGCTTGGGAGGACCAATCCGGTAAGAGGGCTAATTGCGGTAAAAAGATGCCCAAAAGACCGGCTTCAAAGAGTAAGGAATCCCAAGGAAAGCTGAATCCAAGTGCCAGATCAAAAGACAGGAAAATCAAGTAACAAGCTAAAAAATAAAATGGCGTACCGGGAAGGCCGATGAAAATAGCCAATCCGGCTAAGGCTCCCAACAAAAGCAGAGTCTGCTGGAATCGCAATCGTGTTGAAATCCATAGCAAACTTGGAAAATAGAAGTAGCCCTTGAGTAGGCCAAAGTCCCTTCTAATCAGATTTAGGTGGTGTGAAACCGGGCTAAATCCAAATTCAGAAGAGATGGCCTTAACTTGAATCAGGTTTTGAATAAAAACCCAAGAAAAGACCAAACCTAAGCAACGAGACAGGGTACCCCATACCAAGCCCGACTCCAAATTAAACAGGTCCATTTAGCTTAATAGTGTCGGTTGAGTACAAACCACGAAAATGCACGCAGTTTAACACTGGTCATGGAAGGTTTAATACTCCTCTGCAATTCAAACCACGCTTTGTCGACTAAGGATTCCGCCAAGTCTTCACTGGCCTTTAAAGCGCCGCATTTATCCATTACCTGAATCAGCTCACCGATACGATCATGGTTGCTTGGTTTTTCTTTGACGCCTTTCCATAGATCTCTACGATCATCTGCGTTTAGTCGCTCCATACTTAGTACCAACGGAACGGTTATTTTCCCGGCACGGATATCTTCTCCTTTGTCTTTTAAGCCTTGCTCAAAGCCCTTGAGGTTGAGCACATCGTCCATGATTTGAAAAGCTAATCCAAGCGACTCAAAGAAATTGCTCAGACGATCTTCTGATTCCATTTCTGCATCGCCCATGATGGCGCCTAGTCTGGCAAGCATGGCTGCCGGAACTGCCGACTTCAACCGGTGTACGGAAAGCACTTTTTTCACCAACTCATCGGCGTTGCCGTGCACAGCTACTTCATCCATCAAGCTTTGGAAGCTGCTGATGTCCATAGCTTGTCCGGCATGGGCCGCTCGCATGGTTTCAAAATAGACTTCGTAGAGTTTGAGCTTTTTGGCGTCGGATATGGAATTGTCTAACAAGAGCGGCTGACCTATGAAATAGGCAGCATTACCTGCATTGATAGCGATGGCTACCCCGTGTTGTTCGTGGCAACTGATGCCTCCACGGCGTATGCTAGATTGATCTTGAATATCATCTATGATCAAAGAGCCTGTATGCAATAGTTCAGGCCAAGCCAGCCAGTTCAGATAAGGTTGCGAATTTCCGCCAACTAAGTCGATGCAAGCCAAGGCCGCATAACTACGCCATGACTTACCACCGCGGTCTATGATTTCTCGGATAGGCAGCACCACTTGCTCTACAAACTGTGCTTTGCTCAGACCTTCCAGAAAATGGCTGTTCTTCATACTAGCCACCATGCTGATGAATTTCTCATCGCTAGGCTCTTTA
Organism: Bacteroidota bacterium; assembly: GCA_006226545.1. Lineage (GTDB taxonomy): Bacteria > Bacteroidota > Bacteroidia > UBA8524 > UBA8524 > M1806. The sequence continues at coordinate 32,398 of SBGR01000058.1, forward strand.
GGCAAGACCACATTTACCGCTTTGCGGGTGGCTTTGGTAACAGCCTTTAAGAAATGCTCCATGGTATGGGTGGCATTGTATCCACTCACTTCGATATAGGCTTTGCCTTTTACCGGTTTCTTTTTCATGGAACCCTGGGCGTCAATGCGTCCTTCCCAAAAGGCCGGTTCGGATAACATAGAGATGAATTCCTGCTCCGGAAAGCTGGCTTTCAGTTCCAATTCTATTTGATGACTTGGCACATTCAAGCACCATTTCACCGGATATTCCATGAAAGTTTTGCTGCTGGTCCAGAATTCTACCGGCACAAACTCGAATACAGTTGGATATTCCGCTGTTCCATCCGGACCGATGAGCACAGCCCACCTGCCTTCGCTTTTAGCGTGGTCTCCTCTATCGTATAAATCGTAGGCTGTTAACTGATAGCCGTTGTTAAGTTGTAACGACACCCAATTCCAACCGATATCGTGCAGGAGGTTGACTTCTACTTCGGCTTCGGTCGACTCTTTTTCCAAGGCAAATTCGTGGTCATACCATCCGCTTCCGGATAGATTGTGCTTTTCGCCCTGAAGCTGAAGACTGCCGTGAACCGCATTGTGTGGAATGAAGTAGTAGAACATATCTTCTCCACCGGTTCCTAGTACTTGTCCATTGTCACCATGCTTTACGGGCGCTATTTGAGGATGAAAAATAAGATCGAGCGAAACGCTTTTTTCCTTGTCGACCAATAGTACCTGGTATGATCCATCGGCTTGGGCTGCAATCGTATTGCCTTCAAATTGAATATTGAATTCTTCCCAGTCTACTTCCGCGCTGTTTACCGCTAGGCGATCTGGTAATGGAATTTGATTTTGTTCCAATACCTCCTTCAGCGCCGCTTGCATACGTTTATCGCTGGTGAGCTTGCCTTTGTTTAAGGTTTCTAAACCGACAGCCGGAGCACATGGATCTAAAAGTGAGTCTCTGTAATAGGCTCGCGATTTCAAATCGCTTAAGGCCCAAGTTAAAGAATACGCAAACTGAAGTTTTCCGGTAGTGGCATCTTTCCCGACGGCTAACTTGAAGAAGGATGCAAATAGCGCAAACTCTTCGTGCTTTTCATTTTGAAGGTGCGCATTTACATACCACCATTCTATAGAAGAACCGGCATGCGGTAAATCAAATTGATTGAGGTCTATGGTGTCAGGAACTGCGTGCTGAAGTTTCTGAGGTGATCCGGGTTTGGACAGGTTCATTTTGGGTTTGGAGCTTGGCATATAAAGGGGATTTTATAATTTCATGAATAAAAACTAACAGTTCTTCAAGGGCATTGTTTTGGGCAGAATTTTGAGCAGACTCCTTAAATGTACTATAGTTTGGTATGGCAGCCACCAGTTCTGCAACTGAATTGGCCACCAAGCCTAATTGGTTCTTTTGGATATACCTTTCATTTCCACGTTGCACCAGTTTCAAACCTTTGCTCTTTAAAGCAAACAGTGGGATACGGGCCAATTGAGCCTCTGCTAAAGTCATGGCTCCGGGTTTCCCCAGAACGAGGTCTGACACACTTAAATAGGCCGTAGGTGCTTCAGGTAGATAGGAAAATATGTGATGTGGATAGCTTGGGTTTAAGGCCTTCAGCTTGGTAAAGAGTGTTTTATTCTTCCCACAGAAGAAGAGAAAATTAGCTTGGGTATTTTGCTTCTTAGCCTCTTTGGCAACACGGAGTACATCTACTGTGCCTTGGCCGCCAAATGACACAAAGCAGGTTGGCCATTCTGTATTGAAGCCCCATTCTGTAAAACAGGCAGCTCTATCCAATTTGGTTTCACTGATGCTGGCCGGCATGCCTGATAATTGGCGCAGTTGAGAGGAGGCTATACCTAGCCTTTTCGCCTTTTGGTATAATTCGGTGCTAGCACAGGCATACCATCGCAATTCATTCTTGTCAAACCAATACCTGCTCTTCCCTTCTTCTAAGTCAACCGGTACACAGAGGTAAGGTATGCTTGGGTCATGTTGGGCAAGCGCCTTATGCAGTAATGCATTGTACATGGGTGTAACTGAGATGAGGAGCGACGGATCCTTCTCCGCCCAGAAATCGGCAATGGCCTGAATGGTTTTTTTGCTGGCTGTATCCTGCACCAACAAAGACAAATTAATCAAACCACCTAGGTCGAAGAGTATGCCTCGCTGCAAACAGTAATTAAAATACCGAATGCCCGCGCGAACTATGGAACCAAAGCGGGGTGCTCTATCTGTTACCTCTGTTAGGTTGAGCATAACAGCTGAACCAGGCACTTCAGTATTCAAGCGGTTAACAATATGTTGGGCAGCAGAACGGTGACCGGAAGCCGCTTCAAAATAGAGCACATGTATTAGCTTTGATTTGTGGGCTTGGAGCATAATTGTGCTAATTTAATACAAGAAAAGTACGCAATGCTTAAAATAGTCTTATTTTTTTTTTGGTTAAATGACTGCGTTTACCCTCTTTGTTAAACCTTTCTCAACAAGGCTCAAATGAAGGTATTTGGCCAGCCTGTTTATGTTAAACGCTTTTTTTATCCTCCGATGAGGTGAAGATGATATCTGAAATAACCTTGTCTAATTGCTTGGCCGATTTATCGAGTCCTTTCATGATGAATTCCTGCTCTTCCGGCGTGCATTGGTTTCGTTCCAACAGGTCGATTAGTCCCATAATCCGGCATAAGGGGCCTCTGATATTATGGGAATGTAATTGGGCAATTTGTTCCAGCCTTTTCTTGTTTAACTTATTTCGTTTTCGCCAGTAGACAATGGCAACGATTGCATTAATCAGTATGGTCAGTGCTATTAGACTTATAATGATTCGATTACGTCTTTCAATTTTTAAATCCAAATTGGAAACCTCCAATTCACGGAGTTGATTCAATGCTCGCCTTTCAATTTCTAAACTCTCTTCGCCTAAGCGTATATTATCCTGTTGCAATCGCTTGTGCAGCTCGTTGCGTTTCAATTGCAAGTTATAGGCTTGTTCATACTCGTTTTGCGCTGAATATACCTTACATAAAACATCACTAAATTCCAAGTAGGGGTCGTTGTATTGGTGTTCATATAAAGTACTGCACGACTCTTCCAAAAACAACCTAGCTTGAGAAAGGCAATGATCTCTACTAAAGCCAAGCCTGTCTTTATCCAATTGGTTTGCTAAGTCAAGCCACAGCATACCCAAATTTCCTTTAGCGATGTAATAGGCCGGTTGATTGTTAACCTGCTTGGCCATTAGCATGGCAGAATCGAGGTATTCTATCGCTAGCTTGTACTGTTTCTTGTCTAGATAGACCAAACCCAGGTTGCCTAGGTTGACTTGAGCGGAATACAGATTAGCTTTCTGCCAATTGAGCTTAAGCGAAAACAGATGCCATTCCTTCGCTTGATCTAAATTGCCTTTCGCTCTTGCCACCCTCGCTAGGTTAGTGTAATTTCTTGCAATACCATAGGTGTCGTTTAAGCTTTGGTTAATTGACAAGGCTTTCCGTATAAACGAATCAGCTTTGAGGTAGTCTTTGGCTTCAAAATGAGCATTACCGATATTCTCCAAGATGATGGCCTCATTGGAGGGTTTCCCATGTTCCTGTTCCAGTTTATACGCTTTCAAATAATACGAGGTTGCCTTGGCCACATTACCTATGGCCTTATAGCACAGTGCTTGATTATGGTATAAGGCTGAGATGGTGGTATACAGTTCACTTGATTCAATCAAGGCTAAACCTCGCTCTCCCGCCGTTACTGCCTCACTGAACTTACCTTTTGAGCGGTAGTTGAGGCTCAGCTCCATATAGGCCAAGGCCTCCCCTTTTATCCAATCGGCCTTTTGAGCAAATTCCAAGGATTGTTTTGCGTAATGGAGTCCTGAATCCGGATTGATTCGGCTGTAATAAAATGAAATCAAATCGGTAATGCCGGCACGTACCGTATCATGCTTTGCCAAGTTCAGCGCATTTTTAAGCGAGTCGATCTTAGGCGACTCCCCGGCAAAGGTTGCGTGTGCTGATATCAAGACTATACAAATGAAGACGCTATACTTTCGCATGAATTTCGCTTTCAAATTGCTCATAACCCCCATTGAAGCATGAATATATCTTTTTCAAATTTCAAATGAAAGGTAGGCTTTATAGCAGAGTTAAACTGAATAAAATACGAAAAACTATGCAGGGCCGCCTGTAAGTCTTGACTGTTAGTACAGTACACTTTCGGGAAAACAATACAAGTTGGCAGGCAGCCTTAGGGCATACCCGCCAACCATATTAGTATTTTACCAGGCGGATTCCTCCGCCGCTATGTTGTGCCGAGCGTAAGTAGTATACTCCGGCTGGCAACGATTGTAGGTTCACCGTGGTTTCTGCCTCTTGTGGCTCAATAAGGAGAATGCTTTGTCCAAGACTATTCACTAAGACCAGGTTCTGCAAGGCATATCCTGCTTTAAAACGGATACTTAAGTTCGTGTTAAATGGATTGGGGAATACATCAATACCCCAATCAGGTAGGGATTTCACAGAGGTTAGGGTAATCTGAACGGTAGAGTCCGTTTCCGATTCACATCCATCGGCAGTCCAAGCTTGAATCCGTATTTGGGCTGAATCCGTTCTATTCCACTGTACCTCTACAGTGCTGGTACCTTGTCCGCTTTGTATTGTGCCCTGATCAACCGTCCAGAAAAAGACCGATAAGCCGGTTCCATTCACTGAATAGCTATAGGAGCTCACGGTATCCACCGGATTGAAATCGCCACTCATGCCTTGCACATTCACTTGTGGATAGGCCTCAGCCCTAACCGTATCCCACTGCATACAGGTTTGACCGTTTAGGGTTTGGTAGCCGGTAATCAGCCAATTGTTTTCTTGCATCAGAACATAGTCGAACTGCGTTCCTTTGAAATCGGCGTTTGCTCCCGGCGTATAAGTGGTTTCATTGTACCACAGCAGGCTATCTGCTCCGCTCGCACTGAAGTAGATGCTATCACCCAAACAGGCTATCTGATCTCCGGAGGTTTGAAGCACGATTTCATTAAGCGCTACATTCAGGGTATCGCTAAACACACATGCATTGCTGTCTATCACTTCCAACACATAGGTCGCGCTATCGCTAATCCAGCGTTGATTGGCCTGTAACATATCACTCCAGGTATAGGATGCTGCATTTGCTACAAAAGCAGTGACAAGGCTTGAATCGCCGCTGCACAAAGTGAAATCGGCAGGAAGACTAAATAAAGGCAAGGCTAAGGCATTTAACTTGAAAACTTGCGTGGTGCTGCAGGTAGCGTTGAGAACAGTTTTATTAGCGATGGCAAGGTATACTTTGGATTGGTTCACCTCGAAACTCTGAGTCAATCCCTGTCCTACCAGAACCGCCAATGGTTGCAATTCATAGTACCAGATACTGTCTACCTGTGTCTCAATAAACTGCAGGCTATCGCCGGTACACAAGGCAGAATCGCTCACTTGCTCAAAGAAAGGCGCATTCTCTAGCACAGTGATGGTATCTGCATTTACACAACCGAAGGTATCGCTCACCTTTAACCAAACATTCCCTCCGTTTGCTACCCATAGGAATTGTCCGGTGTCTGCATTCGACCACTCAAACAGGTATTGTAAAGTATCCACTCCCCGGTCTAGCTGAAGACTATCTCCGGCACAGAATGCCTGATCCGGACCGAGGTTCACCGCAGGCAAGGCTCTCACCTGCACCTTTATTGAATCAGAATGAACACAGCCCAATCCGTCTGATGCGCGGTAGCGAAGGAATAAGGTATCGCTAACCCTACTCGACCAAGCGGTATTGTTGAGGTTCAAATTTTGGTTGGAATAGGCATCAACCCACGTACCTGTATACGGCGATTGTCCGCCGCCAATCTGTGCATTTAAGTTCAAGGTATCGCCATAGCATACGGTTGTATCAGAAGGCAATTGCACTTGAATGTAATTGGGAATATCGAGGGTATCTACAATGGAAATCGGACAAGGGGTTGAACTACTCAGCACCAATTCCAGGTAATGTCGGCCCGGAGGCACTTGCACGGTATCGGTTTGTGCATACCGGGTTTCCAAAATAGTGTAGGCCGAATCCCGAAGGTTATAGTAAAAGTTAAACCCATTTACCGTATTGGTAGGGGTCATGGAATAAGCCACATCCCCGCAACTTAGCCAGTTTGAAGTCAATTCTGCTTTCGGACTCTGCCTCACAAAAATACTGTAGCCTCTTACCGATTGCCCAATGAAATTGCAAGCATTGTCTTTGGCAGTTACCATGAAGGTATACGGAATATTGCTCACGTCTGAGTCGTGGGGGGTCCAGCAGACTTGGCCGCTAGCCAACCGCACTTGTTTGTTGTTATTGGTAAACGTCGCTCCCTTTATCCCTTTATTCCAAAAGAGTTGAACAGTATCGCTCAGGTCATCGTCGTCTGTATTGATATCAATGCACTTTCGCACCCCGCTGCAAAACTGCGATGAAAATGGAGGTTCTATCCTAGGGATATTGTTATTGGAACAATCCACCACCATGACTACAAAGTCGCGACGAGTTATGCCCACCACGGTAGGGATTCCATTTAAAGTTCGCCATTCTCGTGTTTCGATAACAATTACCGCTACCTGATTTAAGGTTACCGGTCTAAATGCCATATCGCCCGTAGTTGGATCCAATCGAAATCCGGCAGGAGCTGGAGCATTTGTAAGCGGAAATCCAAAAAAGGTCAAGGGCCTAGTTGGAGCATAGTTTCCGGTATAAGGAATCATGGTATTCGGTCCGGTTAAAGCGCCTACCAGGTGAAAACTGAGTGAATCGCCATTATCAATGCTGTCTACCGCACCTAAATTGTAAACGACATCTTGGTTATGGCAAAGTAAAATAGTAGGTGTTAGCGTATACGAAACCGAGCTATTATTGGCCCAATGGCAGATATCTAGCGAAGCGTAGGTATAAAAATCTTGTCCTGCCGCACCCGTGGTTATAGCGTTGCTTCGTACGTTGCTTTGCGTCCAACTGATGGTCCAGAAGCAAAAGTTCGTATTGGCATAGCTGCTCAGGTCTAGCTCGTATTTCCATGTAATCTCCTCAAACCCATAGGTAAAACTTCCGCCAGCACATTTGCTTGAATCCGGACAGTTTTCTCCAATCGGGGTAATATCGCGTGTGCTTAATTTGGTCGCTGTGGTAACTGATACGGTTGCGGTACTGCATTTGGCCGTAATAGGCGACTGACTTAAGGGTGAGCCGGTACAATCGCCCACTATTCGCACATATACATCGTATTTGTAATTGCCTTTATACTGGTAAGTGAGCTCCCCGGAGAGGATTGAGGAGCCTTTGGAGAATGTGCCTAGCAAGAGCAAGGCAAGTAGGGTAAAAAGATTCCGTTTCATACGCATTAGGTTCTTAATACAATGATACCGAATGTGTACGGAATGTTGCCTAGATGGATGTAGGACTGCAAGAATGTACGATTGTTGGATCGTGGGACTGTTGGATCGATAGTTCAGCTGTCAGTAGCGTTGGTTATTCCGATGAATCATTAATTCCCGATTTAGACCATTCAGAAACAACCAAACCATGGTCTGGCTTCACATAAGGAATACTTTTCAGTTCCAAACAGCCAATACAATTTCTAAGTGCGTACGATTTTCTCACTAAACTGGACGTTCGCTAACAAAAAACAATTCCGTTTCATTCTCACTCCTTATTTCTTAAGCTCATTTCTTATGTTTGTGAGTACCTGTTAAACCCATGAACATTGACCAAATATTACTCTTTTTCGCCCTGTTGAATTTCATCATGGGCATGGTCTACCTTATCTATTTCTGGACCGGCACACGGACCAACCTATTTCTGATTACTTTTTTTGTAGGTAAAGTATGCCAAGGTTTCGGACTTTTTTTCATGAGTACTCAAGTAGGATTGACTTGGCTTCAGGGGCCTTGGTTGGGTGCTTGTTTGGGCACCATCGGGTTAACTTTAGAAGTATTCACCTTTATTTCATACGACCAGATTTTCAAGCGAAAGCAGGCTATTTTTTTGTTCGGTCTAGCCCTGCTCGGTGTATTGGCCGTGCTGCTCAATTACCGCGCAGAAGACCGTATTGTGATATTTTGTTTTAACCTGCCTTTAGGCTTTGTGTTTCTCTACGGTGCGTATATTCTTTCGCAGAAACCTCGACTTTCTCGTTTTGCTCAGGTAAGCCTTGGAAGTTTTACGCTCTTTGGCCTAAGCTGGCTCTTTGCTGCTGCCCATGCCTTGTGGACGGTAGAAGGATTTGACATGCATTCTTTGGAGAATCCGGCACGGGTCATTTTGAACTTTGTCTCCTTGGTCAATTTTACCATTGTAAGCTTAGGGTATATCATGCTGTTGAAGGAGCAGGATGAATGGAAGCTCAAAGAAGCTGCAAAAATTATTGAGCAAGACAATCTAAAGCTGCAGGAACTCAATAGCACCAAAAATCAGTTCTTCTCCATCATTGCTCACGATCTGAGGGGTCCGCTAGGCAGTATGTCGCAAATAGGTGAAATGCTGAACAGCCAAGAAGAACAATTCAGTTCCAGTGAACGAAGTGCCATGTTGCAAGCTTTGGCAGGATCGCTTAAAAACTCCTTTGTTCTGTTAGAAAACCTACTGCTTTGGGCTCGTTCCGAATCCGGTCTTATCCAAGTGGAAAAATCCGATGTTTCGCTTGCCGAAATCATGCAGCAAAACCTCCGCTTACTCGCTCCTACCATCACCCAAAAAACTATTCAGGTGCAAATGAATATTCCTGAAAATCTGCGGGTATTCAGCGATGAATCCATGCTCAGCACTGTGTTCCGCAACCTACTCAGCAATGCGGTAAAATTTGTTCGGCAAGGCGGACTCATCCAAATCGAATGTGAACACGCAGGTGATCGACTGTTGGTGCATATTCAAGACAATGGCATCGGTATCCCAAAAGAAAAACTCAGTACCCTATTCGACTTAAACTCGCGTTACTCCAGTTTAGGTACAAGGAAAGAGAGCGGCTCCGGACTCGGTTTAAAACTTTGTAAACAATTTACCGATCAACTGGGTGTTGATCTGAAAGTTGAAAGCAGTCCTGGACATGGAAGCACCTTCAGTTTACTGCTTCCAAATTCGAAGCAGTAGTATACTTAAGGCTGTGCCTCAACGAATCGCTTAAAATCTTCTTGGTATTTGAAGGATTGCTTTTTAAAGGCACCCGGCATCAGCCAGCCAAACAATTTCATGAAACCACTAAACTGAAATTCATTTTCTGCAGTATACCGAGTTTGGTTTTCGTTTACTGCCTCGAAATAGTTCTTCACCACATTGTATACGCCTTTGGCCTCATAGGTGCCGCTGAATTCGCGCGGTAAATCACGTACCAAAATGGTTTCTACCATTTCCAAATCCCTTTTGCCCATTTTAAATTTTAATCTCGACTTGGCACCGGGCTGTCCGGACTCGCCGCTGAGATGCTCAAAACTGACTAAACCTTCCATCCAATGTGTCATATTATCCGGGTTATCAAAGAGACGTATCACTTCATCGATGGGCTTGTTGATGATAATTTCCTGTGTGTACTTCATGGAATTAAGGTAAAATGAACTTGTCACTAATCCATTAGATTTTGACAAGAGTCCTGACTTCTCGATGAAAGTTTAGTCGGTAATGTAGGATGCGACTGAGTCACGTATCAACTTGACAAGCCTGTATTCTGCAACACCACTCAGGGTTTCTTCATCGCCTTATCTACGGCAGTTTTACCACCCACCACGGGCAAATCAATCCGGGTCGCACCGAGGTCGATATACAGCAAGGTGCCCGGCTCAGGATGAAGGGTAAACTCTTTATCGCTTGAAAAAATCATCAGTCCCAATTGCTGACCCGGAAACAACATCTGATCGTCGGGTTGAAGTTCAAAGGTGACATCATAGAATTCGCCCTCCTTCAAGGGTTCTCCTTGGGTGAGAGAGCGATGGTTTTGCGGGTCGGCCCAGCCGCGGTTAACCAAATTGCTGTACACAGGCACGTGTTTGCCTTCCTCCCAGGGCAGCGATACCAAATAGACGGATAAATTCGCCGCCTGCTTGCTGCTGGATAAGCGAAGGGTTACTTTCGGTGTGCCGGACAGGTGGAGGTTTTTCTGCAATACCGGACTCATAAACAGCAAACGATGTTTAGCGTTCTCAACCGGGATTAGGTTTTTCGCTGAAAGGCGGTAATTGTCTTGCAGGGTATCCAATTTGGTTTCCGTGGTTTGTTCCAGGCTTAGTGTTCCGGTATTGTTTTCCGCAGCGTTTGGGTAGAAGCTCACCATGCTGGCTTTTGCGTGGGGAAATTGATCCAATGCCAATGGCTCAGAAGAATACTCCCGTACAATCCTAACCGGCTTATCCTTCTCCACCCCATTCTCTACGCCATGCAGGTAGCGGGTAAACCAGCGGTTCATCATGCTAAAAGGCGGATTTCCCCCGTGATCATCTTGGTGGTAATACAACTGCACCGGCAGACCTTTATTCTTGGCAGCAAGATAGAAGCGATAGCTATGCTCCGGCAACACATTCCAATCGTTAAAGCCGTGTGCCATAATCATGGCTGCCTTCATTTTATCTATGTCTTTCAGGTAATCGCGACTCGCCCAGAAATCGTTGTAATCGCCCGTAACCCGATCTATATTCATCGCTAAAAGGCTATCGCGTACTACCCTATTATTTCGTTTGCGTTTCTTTTTATCACCTGTATGGATTAGGTCGTACAAAACATCTACATCTTCCCCTAGATAGCCTCCAGGTGAACGTACGAGTCCGTTAGAGCGGTAATAGGCATACCAAGACGTTACCGGTGCAACAGGTATAATGGCTTCCAGTCCCGCTACCCCGGTAGTGGCCGCCGCAATGCACAAGGTCCCATCATAAGAAGTGCCCGTCATACCCACTTTTCCCGTGCTCCAAAAGGCCTTGCGCTCTTCTATTCCCCGACGGGTAGTATAGCCCTTAGCTCGTCCGCAAAGCCAGTCGATAACCGCTTTAGGAGCCAAGGATTCATTTTCTCCGCCAATGGTGGGCACCCCATCTGAAAGTCCGGTTCCCGGCGAAGAGGAATACACGGTGATATAACCATAGGGCAACCATATATTGTCTGTATAATCCGCTAAAAACGGACGTTTGCTTCGTGTTTTCAGGTTTTTATGCTTGCGTTTGGGTGGTGTTTCACCAAGCTCATGGTCTACATCCCAAAACAACTTTTTGGTCCCAAAACCCATGAGTGCCCAAAGTCTTAATCCGTTATACGGACTAGAGGAATACACTACCGGCAGTTTAAGCGAGCCGGAATCGGTTTGCGCCGGACGGGTTACGAACACATGCATACGGTCTAGCAGTCCGTCGCCATCCGAGTCGAATTCCGTTTCTACCCACAGCTCTTCCCTAATCCAGGTTTTACTATCGCTAAACGCCGCCACCCGCTGCGCTTCGCCATTGGCAAAGACAGGTTTAGCCTCTCCTTGAGCGAAGAGTAGTTTGGGGAGAATGGATAGGACTAAGATGGAATATAGGAATCCGGCTTTCATGAGAGCTAAAATAGGAGTTTTAGACCATAGACCATGGACCATAGACCATGGTTGTTGGACTGTTTCATCGTGGGACTGTAGAATCGTAAGGCGTACTTATGGAATAGATTAATCGCCTAATCCGCGACACACCCCCTTCTTTCAGGCTTAGATTAATAACAAATCTCGGACTTCCCCCTCTCGAGTGCTCGCATCCCGTCTATACGGGAAGGGGGATCGAGGGGGTGTGTTTAGATGTAGGACTGTTTCATCGTGGGACTGTAGAATCGATAGTTCAACTACCAATAGCGATAATGTATCCTGTAAATCCTTCAATCCAATAAATCCTGATTCAGACTTTTTTAACCAACACGATTTCCCAGTGCGTGGGTAAGCGTACGAAGCAGGGCTATAGACTATCCGGGTAGCTTTGCATTTGAGATTCCAGTGCTTTCCTCCAAGGGCGATCGCCATATTCGCACATACTGCAAGTGTAAACATTTCCTTTTCTACCTTCTAACAGCTGAATAAGATGCTGCTGAAATGAGGAGAATTGATAGCCCGACTTTTGCATCCTCAATAGTGCCTCGTAGGCATAAACCTGTTTCTCCAACGATGGTAAACGCAATGCCAAATTGATAAAAGTAGTATCCTTTTGCTCAATGGCTTTTTCAATTTTAACTCGAAAAATTGGCGGTAATGAACTCATTGAACATTCCTCCCCATAAACAGTATATGCTAAATCAAATATGATATCAGTAAGACTGATTTTTATTGAATAAGCTTGTTCGTATTGCTCAAAGAAACTGTTCAAAAGTGGGCGATTAATTTTCCTAAAGAATACTTCAGGAAAAGTCTCCACGTCGTTTATATAATTGGTAAGCGATAAGAACAAGATTTCATCTTTAAACGAAAGGATTTGAAGTTGAACCCATACTTCTGTAGATACATATTCATTGGAATCATTATCCGCTAATTCATACTGAATATTAATTCTGTGTTCTGTATAGTCGGATAAGTAGTCGCGGGTAAATTGTTTGTTTAATATTGAAAAGCGCAGTGAGTCTTTGTCCTGCTGCCTTTTCCATTTCTCTAGAATTACCCAAACCTCTTCTAAACTATTGGCTTCACTCAGCGCCTTCAATTCGGGGTAGCTCGGGTTAAGCGGGACTTCTACCGGCTCGGATTCAATTCTATTATTGCGATCCACACGTTCAGGAGTATGGGCCCAGTTTTTCTTTAAAACTAACCTTGCTGTTAGACTATCCTCCAATCTCAAATTGGCAGCAGAGAAATAGACAACTTCGTCAGAACTACAAGAAAAGAGTGTAGTTGTTAGCCAAGCCAATACAACAATGAAAGTCCATTTAACAGCAGTCATACTCACATAACGAAAATAGCGAAGAAGACGTTTGAAAGCAGTAAAAAACACCAAATACCATGTCTTTCACCAAGTTATTGGCCTTTTTTATTTAATAAATCTGGGCTTGGGTTTGGATGTAGGACTGTTAAATGTTAACTGTTTGAACGGTAGGCGTACTTATGGAATAGGTTAATCGCCTAATCCGCGATACACCCCCTGCTTTCAGGCTTGGATTAAATACGAATCTCGGACTTCCCCCTCTCGAGTGCTCGCATCCCGTCTATACGGGAAGGGGGATCGAGGGGGTGTGTTTAGATGTAAGATTGTTTGATCGTGGGACTGTAGGATCGATAGTTCAACTACCATTAGCGATAGTTTATCCTGTAAATCTTTAAATCCTGCTAATCCTGATTCAGACATTTCAAATTAACCTCAACCTCAACCACTTCTTACCAAAAGTCAAGGCACGGTAGCATACGGCCAAGCTAGTTTTGCGACATCATGAACGAAATGAAACAGACTCAATTGAACTACGCTCGCATCACCGGTACTGCCCTCCTGCTCATGGCTTTGCTTGCGGGATTTGCCTACGGCTACGGTATCAGCGGACTCTTTGTGGAAGGAGATATTGCCCAAACCTTCGCTCACCATACGGAGAATCCGCAGCTCTTTGGACAAGCCGCCAACGCGTTTCTGCTGATCCTGGCTTTGGATATACTCGTATCGATTACCCTCTACCATTGGCTGAAACAAAAAGGGCATGCCTTGGTGAAGTGGATGAGTGGCTTGCGACTCCTCTACTCTGCGGTATTGGCCTATGCCCTTTACCCTTTGTTCGCGCTGCTGTGCGTGCCTGAGGGCCTACAGGCGGAATCGCTATACCATGCTTTAGCGCAATTCAACCAAGGCTTCTCTGCCGGCTTGATCGTGTTTGGACTGCATCTGGTTTTATTGGGTTTAGCGATGTTGAAACGGATGGAAATCCCGAAGACCTTAGGCTACCTCGCTTTGTTTGCCGGAATATGTTATTCTGTAATTCATGCGAGTTATTGGATTGCCCCCGAGCTGAAGTCGAGCTTGGCTACCCTCGAATCCATCTTGGCCTTGCCCATGGCGGCTGGCGAATTGGTCTTGGCCTTTTGGCTCTTGATTAAAGGGAAACGTTTGACTTAACCGCGTTCAGCTTGCGCAATGCGGCGTTTAATGCGACTGAGCGACTCGGGAGTCATGCCCAGGTAGCTGGCCAGCTGGTATTGCGGCACACGCAGTGCTAGTCCCGGTCTGTCTTTTAAGAAATTGATATAGCGATCCATGGGTGAAGCGCTCACAAAACGGGCGTGGGTATTTTGAGCAAGGTGCAGCTCGGCTTCCAACATTTGCCGGGTCACATCCATCAATACCGGGTATTTCGCGTATAGCGATACATCCGCCTCCGGATCGCCTACCAAAAGCACGGCATCTTCCAAACACTGCAAGGTGCTGGAGGTCAATTGTCCCAAGTTGCGCGAATCGTAGAAATTGATGGCTTGTCCCTCGGTATACAAAGCAATGGTCTTCTCCTCCGCTTCCTCGTTGAGGATAAACTGTCGCAAACAGCCTTTGAGCACGAAATAGCACAGCTGACATTGCACGCCACTTTGTACTATTACCGCTTCTTTAGCGAAGGCCTTCACCGGCATGATTTCGCTCAGCTCTTCTACTTCCTCTGCTTTGATTTCAGGGAAGCTACTCAAGAACTCCTTCAGTATCTCTTTCTCGCGTGACGCCATATGGGGAGCTAAATTAGGCTTTAGCGAACGGAATCTCGCTATTCCAAAATCAACACATCGGTAGAGTGCGAGACCATGCTCTGGTCTTTGAGGTAGACCTCTAGGGTAAAAACGTGACTACCATAGAAGGAGAAGTTTTGCGGAATGAGGTTTAGCCTATAGCGACCCTCAGAGAGGTAGTTATCGATGTTGATGCTTCCGTCTTGTATTCCTTCGTTTAGCGCCTTCAAAGAAAGGATGGAGTTAGTGGAACCGGCATAGTCGCAATTGAAAATCTCATTGAGCGATTCGCCCACAGGCACCAGGCCAATATTGCGGTTGGCCCGTAAAACGAAGCTATCGATGCCGGGCTTAAAGTTGGTGCTGTAATCGCTTAAGCATGCTTCTCGCGCCATTAGGAGTCCGCCATCCCAGAACGGTTTGGTCGCCGCTTCAGCATAATTATGGTCGCCACTCAAGTGCGCCTGAATCTTAAACAAGTTGTTCATGCTAAAGCGAAAGGTATCATCTCCCACCGGCGGGGAAGTCAGCTTGGTGCCGTGGTACAAGAAGTCGATGGTCTTGGCCTCCACGGTATAGGCACGTGGATCATCACAACCCTTGTCGCATGCATAAGGTAGTATTCCGAGGAAGCTGAGTAATAGTATAAAATAGCGTTTCATAGGTTTAATAAGGGGAAGGCAATTTAATAAGAATTCTGTAAGACTGTGGAATCTGGAATTGTAGATCCTGATAATCATTCGGAGTGGGACTGTAGCATCGTAAGAATGTTTGATCGAAAGTTAAACTGCTAGTAGCGTTGGCAATCTGTTGTCGGGAGGGATTTAGGGGATGGAGAAAAGACCATAGTCCATAGACCATGGACCATAGATGGGGCATTGGCACTCTCCTAGTTGTGCTGCGGATTGTTTAACCACAGGGTGCACAGAGTTTTTCGCAGAGAAGCACAGAGAGATTTGGTTTCAGCTCTTCTAATCAGAAATCAAGGATCTGAAATCAAAAATCCTTCATGGTTCATTCATAATTCAACCTTCCTAACTTATGATTTGGTCCATCTCGAAACTCGCCAACGCGAAACCCGGAACCAAAAGAGTTCACCCCCCTATGTAAGGTTATATCGGAGTATCTACGGGTTATCTACGGGACGTCCCCGAACTATATGTGAATGAGGAGGCGAAATACCGGAGGCAATAGCCAAAACTTGGTTCCGAAGACTATGGAGAAAAGACCATAGTCCATAGACCATGGACCATAGATGGGGCATTGGCACTCTCCTAGTTGTGCTGCGGACTGTTTAACCACTGAGGCCGCAGAGTTTTTCGCAGAGAAACGCAGAGCAATTTGGTTTCAGCTCTTCAAATCAGGAAGAATTCCAGCGTAGCTGATTAACCCCAAATAGCGAGGGTGGCCATTCATAATTCAACCTTTCTAACTCATAATTTCAGAATCGCGAAGACCATTTATAGAGTGTCCCCTATCCCAAATCAGAAATCAACGATCAAAAATCTCAAATGGTTCATTCATCATTCAAGCCTCCTAACATATACCGGTGTCATTTCGAAGCAAGCCTAGCAGAGCACCAACGTCTCTATCTCTCAGCCCTTCGCCCTCAGCCCTTCGCCCCTAGCCCTTCGCCATTTCCCGAAACCCGTCAACTCGAAACCCGAAACCATATAAGTTCCCTCAGAGTAGCTACGGTACGTCTCCGAACCATTTCCGGATAAGGTTTTAGAGTTTAATGAAGGCATTTAAGGCTAACCAGAAGCGATGTTGGGTGCCGGGTTGGAATAGACCAGTGATGCGGTAATCGAGTCCGCTTTCTAATTTGAGTTTGCTGTTCCACTGGTATCCAAAGAAGGGTAAAAAACGGAGCTCAGGCGTATAGCTTTGGTTTTGCCAGGCATGCAACTGTTCTTGGCCAAGCTTGAGGTAACATTCTCCCCTGTCCAAAAAGTCGCCGTTCAGGGGAAGCTCTGCCGTGATGCGGTAACGAAGTCGGTATTCAGGCGATTGGGCGGCTTGGAAGGTTTGGTCTGTAGAAAAGCGATGGGCTAATCGAAAACCACTAAACCGCTGCACCACCTGAAACTGCTGTATCAGACGATGGCCTCTTTCCTGCCCTTCCATACGAAGCAGGTAACCCATCCCGATTCTGGAGTTGAGTCCTACTTTCTTAGCCACAATCAAGGAAATATCGCTCAAGATATAACGGCTGTCCGATTTCGATTCACGGGTGAAAACGCCTTCCCTGAGGTTTTGCCTACCTTCCAGTTTAGTGTTCCAGGTCCACAGCTCGCTCATTTTACCGTTCAGGTTTAGCGAGGGGAGCAGTCCTAAGCGATAAGCATCCTGGGCGTGCAAGGGCTTCGCTAGACCTAAGCCAAGCAGGATGCACAGGACAAATAAAGTTCTAGTACTCCAGGTGACTGCTATCACGAAAAACGATTTTTAATTTCGACTGGAGCACAGCGGCTTCGCTAAAGAGAAATTCGTAGAGGTAGTAACGCCCGTCTGTGCGGCATTTTACCACCAATTCATAATGGGTGCTAAGCTTGGGGGAAGCGCTGTCGCTCAACAGAAACTGCTTCAAATCCGAGGTATCCCCGGTGTATTGCAATTGTATTTTCCGGACTTTGTGCCGATTGCACTCTTGCTCGAGCTGATGATGTAAGCTGTCTTGCAAGGCCTTATCCAGTTCCTTCCAACTCAGCTCAATTTCTATGTCTTGCAGGCTACCTAGGCTATCAAACTCAACACTGTAGCGGTGCTTTTGCCAGCTAAACTTAGCTTCAATGCTCATGCCGGTCAGCCCTTCCTCCCGGTACCATTTAATGCGTGTTTGGCTGTCGATTCGGGCTAAGCAGAGCCGAGCTTGTTCAGGCACCTCACTTGAGCTGAGGCGACTCTCCCGTTCAATTTTCTCTTGGGCCCACAACGGACTCAGTGCACCTATGCAGCAGAGTAAAAAAGCGAAGCGTAGTACCATGGACAGAGTTAGGTTAACAAGACTACAAAAATGCCAAAAAAATCCCGCTCTCCCCTGTTTGTAATCGTGGTTGAATTAAATGTTGGACTGCGGATACATTGGGAGTAGGACTGTTGGCTTGTTAGTTCAACCGATATTAGTGATAGTCAATCCTGCGAATCCTGTATCCCGAATCTTTCGGGACTGATTCAGACCATTTAGAAAGAGCAGCTTATCTTTCAAAACTCAATCTCATCAGAGACCGGCGGCGGCAAGGGTATTTCTTGAAAACCATATTGATTTCGATTCAGAATTAGTCTCAATGGAAACTTGAAGCTAATATATTCTGCAGAAAACCTATTTAAACGGCAATAACTGGAGTCATACTGATTCAAGGCTTCCCTTTCTACTAATTCATTCCTTGCGCTTTGAAGGCGAGACAATATGTAACTGAAGCTGTCAACGGGAAATAGGGAATCTATTTTAATTTCAGCGAATGCCTTTTCCGGACTATCGGAAAAGTCTGGATCTCGACCGTAGTTGCTTTGGTTCAATTTCCATAAACTATCCAATTCGCCAATAGCAATCCATTTACCTTCAGCCATAGTTTGTCCTTGCGCATTGAGTAAAATAGAAAACCTGTTTCTAGTTATATGGCATACAGGCGGCTCTATCCATTCAAAAGGATTCAATCTAATCAGGTAATCCACCGAATCCCGCCATACAAAATAGCCATTGGATAGATTGTCTTCGTTCTGCTTGTAGATTTCTACCAGGCTATCCAAGAAGGGATACAGCGCTTTATTCTCACCCACATTAAAAACAGGAAGGCTATCTGCTGCTTGGGTATACAGCAGGTCTTGGTTGGGGCAAACTTGGAGAATCGCTTTTTCTTGGCAAGCAATGAGGAGAATTACCAGCCAAACCGGAAGCATGGACTTGACCTTGAGCTGCATCATACTTCAAAAACGTAAATCGGCATCAAATGGAAGGAATACGAGGTATACTGCTTCGTAAAAACACATTCGGTATAAACGAGCTGACTGGAGAGGTTTTATTGAATTATTCAAATATCACTACTGCTGAGGACTTCGCTAGCACATTTTGGTTCTTCCGGTAAATTTCAAGCGTAAACACATGACTACCGAACATCCCCATATTTTGAGGTTGAAGTATGAGTTTATACGAATTCGTTCCCTGGAAATTAGTCAAGTTGATGCTTCCCTTTTGAATCGAATCATTGAGAGCCTTGAGGCTAATAAGCGGTAAACTAGTTGAATACGAATTGTGGTAGTTGCATAAGAATACCGTGTTGAGCGATTCACCCGCTGGCACGAGTCCGATGTTGCGGTTAGCGCGTAAAACAAAACTATCGATGCCGGGCTTAAAACCCTTGCTGTAATCGGGAGGACAAGGATCCGTGGCCCATGCGGTTCCTCCATCCCAAAAGGGTCGTTTAGCTTCCGCAAAATTCATTTCCCCAGTAAGCGTAACGTGTATTTGAAATTGGGCATTCGCATCGAAGCGAAATGTATCCTTTCCGGCAGACGGATTGGAAAGTAAATTGCCGGAATAGGCCATATCCACCGTTTTTAGTTCTACCGTATACGCGCGTGATTCATCGCATGAAGAGTTGCAGGCAAAGGGCAAAAAGCCAATCATGGCTAGTGTAACGAAAAGGAACCGCTTCATAGTTCAATGGTTTTTGATTAGCCATTTCAATATAACGTAAGATTTCTAAGCTCCCAAACGCGGCTATGCAACACATTGAAATTCAACTTTAATCTACATAGCGGTAGGTGTTAATTCCAGTGTTGGTGGCGGTAGGGAATCCTTGGTTGGAATTGGAAAATAGACCATGGACCATAGCTGGGGCGTTGGCGCTCTGCTAGTTGTGCTGCGGGCTGTTTAACCACAGGGCACACAGAGTTTTTCACAGTGGGCACAGAGAGAGGCGTTAGTATTTTCCGGATTTTATAGCGGAGGCGAAATACCGGGGGCAATAGTCAAAACTTGGTTCCGAAGACCATGGACCATAGCTGAGGCAGTGGCACTCTGCTAGTTGTGCTGCGGGCTGGTAGTAGTAAATGATCAACACTATTTAGGGAAGGTCAATATTGGTTCCGAAAGTTTTCGGAATTGGAGCTTTTCGCGGCGTCCGTTCGTTCCAAAGCAATTATTTCATTCTTCGTAGTAATACGAGTAGTCAATGCCTTTCATAAATAGTTCACGGTCATGTATTTTGTTTGTGAGGGCCGTGGCAATAAGCTGAGCCAATACTTCATAATCAACCGTACTGATAATCATGGCATTCATGTAATGCTCTTTGCTAATTTTACTCCAATCCACACATTTCTTGAGCTGCTTTTTAAGCATCAAATCCAGCCAAACTCTGGTACTTCTTCCATTGCCTTCCATAAAGGGATGTGCCTTGTTCATCGCTGCATACTTTTCTATAATCTGATCAAAGGTTTTTTGCGGCATAGCATCTATTTCCTGTAAAGTGGCTTTTAAATGTTGTGCATAAACAAATTGATAGCCTCCTTTTGAAATGCTTTTTTCCCTGATTTGTCCTGCAAAATCATATAATCCACCAAACAAATACGCGTGTATTTGCTGCAAACCTTTACTGGTTCCTACTTCAAATTCGTTAATGAGATTACTTTCAAAAAGCGTGTATGCTTTCTTCTTACTTTGTCCGTCTAGGCTGGTATCGCTGTAAAGAAACCAGTCTAAAAACTTCGTTGCCCTCTTGTTGGGGAAATTTTTAGCGAGGGCTGTAACCCCATCACTATCCATCATATCTGCCAAACGTCTTTTACCATCAGGTGCGAGAATTTTGAACTGGGTAGTGGCACTAACCACTTGCTCGTTTTCTTTCTTCAGCTTGGCTTTAAGGTACTTCCAATAGTTGCGAGTTTTGTTGTAGTCGCTTTCTTCATTTAGAATACCCACAATATCCAACACGCTAAACCACCATTTGGAATTTTCTTCGTCCCAAACGGCTCGCACCTCTCGATCATCAAAAAAGCGTATGGATAGTTTAAGCTGCTCTCTCATTCTAATTCTCTTTTCCTCGATTGCCCGGTCAAAGATATGTGCTGAGAAGTTAAGGAATCCCTTTAGGATTTAGGTGATGAGCATTGATGTAGGACTGTTAATTGTTTACTGTTTGATCGAAAGTTAAACTTTTAGTATCGTTGGCAATCTGTTGTCGGGAGGGATTTAGGGGATGGAGAAAAGACCATGGACCTCCCGATAGCTATCGGGAGACCATGGACCATAGCTGGGGCGTTGGCACTCTGCTAGTTGTGCTGCGGATTGTTTAAACACAGGGTGCACAGAGTTTTTCGCAGAGGGCGCTGAGCAGTTTGATTTAAACCTGAAAACAAATTCCAAATGCCAATAACCAAAAAACACAAACTTGAATATTGGAACTTGGAGCTTGGAGTTTGAACATTGGATCTTCCTATTGGCATACGGTGACTTAGCCCAATTTACTTATCTTGAACCTTTATCCCCAAGTAATGAAAACCAAAACCCCGTTCCTCACCCCCATTCTGTTTGTGCTATTCGCCCTAGCCTTGAGCCTGGGCAGCACCCAAAACAGCCAAGCCGAATCCTGCTGCGAAGAAGCCGCTGCCACCTGCTCTCCCACCGGCACCTGCAAAGCCTGTAAGAATTGTAAGTACTGTAAAAACTGCTCTAAGAATGGCGGGAGCTGTTCGGTGTGTAAGAAGTGATTAAATCTTCTTAGCCTCCTCGACATCCGTTTGGAAATACACGGTTCGGCCGGTTTTAAGCCTTTGTCCTAATTCTGTTTTCAAGGCCGTCTTTAAACTAGAGTAAACCTCTTCGTCTAAATCATAGGCATTCGGATTCTCTTTCCAAAGTGGCGTTATATATAACTTAAAGCCGTTAGAACCGACCATTTCTCCTATCACCAAATCGTAGGCCCCTACGTAGATATAACCATTGGTTCCATTCAGATAGAAATTGAAACTGTTCTCTCGACTTAGCTCACCTTGGAGCAGTTGCTCTATAAGCGAAAGTAAATCCGGAATTAGTTCCTCCTTTACTCTAGCATCTGAATCTGCCCATACTAAACCCGGTAACTCCGGTTCCATTTGCCAAGTTAGTTGGGATGCTTTGTATTTGGGTGTTTTGTAATAGAATCTGAATGGCATGATATCTCCGGTAAAACTATCTGATTCTTCTAATTGAATCAAATTTACGCTTTGTATGCCATAACCTTACACCTATCTATCATACTACTGCCTATACTTCATCAACAAGCTCAACTCTTCATTCAACTCGGTGCTAAGTTGAAGGGGTTTTTGAAGTGTGGAGGTGTTCAAAGTATTTTGTAGCGATTCAGAGAAGGCCTGTTTGGGTAGGTTGCGAGCGAACCACTGCACTTTGCGGTAGTGGTAAAGCTCCCATGGGTCATCAGGTACATAGGTGTACTCACTGAGTAGCTCTCCAATGAAATAGAGACGTTCAAATCGTCCGGGCAGGATGATCCAATCCCCTATCTGCATCTCAAAGGTAAGCCTCCGGTCATTTACATCTTGTTAAACAATTTCAGTTGAGTTTTTTCCAATTGGCGGGAAGTAGCTCGCCTAGGTTTTGCATGCTGTGGT